>NZ_JAESDJ010000001.1:0-811615 GCF_019249255.1 Alteromonas lipotrueae
TCTGCATCAATAACCTAGTTCAGAGTCGTCAAGCATGCCACTTTTCCATTTCTTAAGGTGCCTGTCTTGTTACAGTACTCGAACAATGGCTAATTTTAACCACGCAATTTGAAACCTGCTTTAAACATGCCGCTGGCAAAGTGATACACCTTGAACAGTATGCCCACAATCAATATCAGCAACGGGTTCAGGGGCGACAAAGTGCTAGGCGGTTACTGGGGTAGCGTTGCGCCTGAGCAGCTAGATCTATTGCCACTTCACGCGAGTGAAGGAATAAATACCGTTAAGTTAAAATTAGACTTACGCTCACATCCAGATTTAATGACAATCTCCAAAACAGATAAATTTATCTGCATCAATAACCTAGTTCAGAGTCGTCAAGCATGCCACTTTTCCATTTCTTAAGGTGCCTGTCTTGTTACAGTAGTCTTGTTACAGTAGCATTCTGTATTCTACTGAGAGTGCGCCTTTTTGCATTTAATGAGGATGATTTTTACCCGATACTAGTCAATATGCTCAACTTGATAGCGGCCGGTGGATATATAGCGTTTAGTATCATCAGAAATATCACCAAAGCGAATAAGTGCAGGGCCTGTTGGATCAAATAGCACGTAAGTTTTACCTTCAATCTCTAATTTTTCATCGCTGTCGATGGCATTAATATCTACACCTAACAAGGCATGGTGAGGTAAAAATATCATGACTATATGAGCGGTTGGCAGAAATGCGCGCACTAACGCGCCAGTGAGTACAGCTTTGCTGTCACAGTCTCCCCTATTTTGCGTCAATAGCCCTAGAGGTGGCGCGAAACCCGAACCATTACTAGCCACTCGGTCTTCCAGTGTGTCGTAAGGGATAGTTTGTATCCATCCAAGTAATAATGTTAAGTATGCACGGTTATTTTCCACTCGACCGATTTTGTCGTAAAACGCTTCTGAGATAGGTCGCATTGCTTCGTAGGTTTGTGCAATATAGCGAAGATGGTCGGGTTTAACCGCTTGCTCGTTAAATAATGTAGTGAATCGAGTGTAGTAGTGTTTTTCGAGGTAGTCGTTATAGGCAGTTCGTTGCACGTCTTTTAATTGGCTAAGTATCTGGTCGCTCATGTTGGGCTTGGTCGATTTAACACTAATGGTGATGTCATCGTTTTTTTGCTTTACTGAAACAATCGCCTCGCGGGGATTTATCTTTTTTGCCTCTTTCATCAATGAGACAGTCACGTACCGCTGAGCTATGTCAGGTTTATAGTTAGCCTGTGTGGTAGGGGCTACATGTAATGCTTCGCTCGGCAACGAAAATTCAACGTTTTGCTCGGCCCCGTCAGCATCTAACCAGCGATACGTAAATTGAATATCACTAGGCGAAACCGATTTCTGAAAAGAGAGTTGTGACGCGTAAGTATTAATAGGGTAAATACAAAGCAGAAGCAAAATGAAAAGTAGTGGCAATATAAATGAAGTGAGAACAGTCCTAGTCAGCAATTGTGCTTGCTTACTAGCATTATTTATTTGCGTCTTTATTGGAAACGTACAGCTTAATGCTACTACCAATTTGCTAATGCCAATTTGTGGTCAACCGATTATTTCAGTATGCGTATGGATGAGCAAATTGCAACAAAATCGTTAAGACGTTTCATTGCTACTTTGGCTAGCTAGCTGGTTTAGTCCCCAAACCAATTCAGCTGTTTATGTAAACTCACCACAGTGCCTACGATGATTAACGTTGGTGGTTTTAATTCTGACGTAGCAGGCTTTAGCGTGATATCGCTTAGCGTGCCTGTCACCACTACTTGGTTTTCAGTGGTAGCCGACTGAATAAGGGCAATTGGCGTATCTGGGGTAAGGCCATTTTCAATCAGTTTTTCACAGATAATGGGTAAGCCAGTTAATCCCATATAAAACACGATGGTTTGGTTTTTATGCGCTAACGACTGCCAATTCAAATCAATCGTACCATCTTTTAAGTGGCCTGTAGCAAACACCACAGATTGAGCATGATCTCTATGGGTTAGAGGAATGCCTGCATAGCTTGAAGCGCCATTAGCTGCGGTAATACCTGGTACAACTTGAAACTCTATTCCATGTTGAATAAGGGTTTGAATTTCTTCGCCGCCACGACCAAAAATAAACGGGTCTCCGCCTTTTAAGCGCACCACTCGGTTACCTTTTTTCGCTTCATCAACCATTAACTGGTTTATGTCATCTTGCGGCAAGCTATGGTTGCTCTTCGCTTTACCAACGTAAATCTTTTCGGCATCGCGGCGAACGAGTTCTAAAATCTGTGGCGACACCAATCTATCGTAAACCACCACATCGGCTTTTTGCATTAGGCGCAATGCGCGAAAGGTTAATAAATCAGGATCGCCAGGGCCTGCGCCAACTAAATAAACTTGACCTTGAACTTGGTTATTTTCAGCCGCTGCCGTTAGCGCAGTCTCAAACGCCGCATCGGCTTTACTGTCTTGGCCTTTTTCAACCATTTCAGCTATATCACCGTCTAACACGTCTTCCCAGAAATATCGCCGAGCAGTAACACCATTCAAAGATTGCTTTACTTTTTCTCTGAATTTTTCAGAGAAGGCACCTAGTTTACTTAAATTAGCGGGCAATACGGTTTCTAGTTTTTGGCGTAAATAGCGCAATAATACGGGGGCTACGCCGCCACTGCTCATAGCAATTATGATGGGGGAACGGTCTACAATAGAAGGGGTGATGAATTGGCAAAGTGGCGTGTTATCAACCACATTTACGAGCACTTTTTGTTCGCGCGCTAAATCGTGAATAGCTTGATTGGTTTCAGATTTATCGGTGGCGATAAAAACCATGTCTTTATCGGTTAAATCGCTGTCGATAAATTCCCGTTCAATAAGCGTTACTTTCTCGTTTTTAGCCAAACGTTTTACGGTGTCGCAAGCCCACGGCGCCACCACAGTGATGGTGGCAGGAGTTTTCATGATGAGCTCAAGTTTGCGGGCAGCGACTTCTCCAGCGCCAACAATTAAACAGCGAAGAGAGCGAGCATCTAAAAATAGGGGAAAGTAATCCATTAAGGGGCACATAAAAAAAAAGAACTAACGCTATTTTGCGCTAATTCTTTTTATTTATAAACAACGAAATCAGCCTTTATATTCACTAATGTTATATAAAGGTGAAATTTGCTTGTTTTTCGTTCTTACGACTTGCGACGTGCGCGATTATCACGGCTACGGTTTTCACCGCGGTTGTCGCCTCGTTCACGCTTTGCTGGTGGTGTGTCTGACCATTCGCGAATAGACAAACGCTGACCCGCTACGCGAGTACCTTGAAGCTTGTCTTTAGTCTCTTTTGGCATGCCTTCCGGCAAATCAACAGTACTGAAGTTATCATAAATTTCGATAGCACCAATGTGCTTAGAATCCATGTTACCTTCGTTTGCGATTGCGCCAACGATATTACCAGGCTTAGCACCGTGTGTATGACCTACGTCGATACGGAAGCGCTGCATACCTGCTTCTGGCTTACGACCAGTGCGAGGTGCTCTAGGCTTACGTTCACGACCGTCACGGCCACCATCTCTGCGGTCGCCACGAGGTTCACGGCTGTCACGAGGTGGCTTGCTGTGAAGGTCAGGGCGGTCGCTTTCTTTTAAGATAAGCGGCTCATCACCTTGTGCAATCTTAAGCAATGCTGCCATTAGCACTTCAGGAGAAGCTTCAGCTTCTTCTTTAATCATCTCAACTAATGGAATAAGTGTTTCAATGCTGTCATCTTGCGTAGCTTCAATAACAGATTGCTTGAAACGGCTTAAACGCGTTTCGTTGATTTCACTAATTGAAGGAATTGGCATTGCTTCAATTGGCTGCTTAGTCGTTTTCTCGATAGAGAAAAGCATACGCTTTTCACGATGCGAGATGAAAAGGATTGCATCACCAGTACGACCTGCACGGCCTGTACGACCAATACGGTGAACATAAGATTCACTATCGTAAGGTACGTCGTAGTTGATAACGTGGCTAACACGTTCAACATCAAGACCACGTGCAACAACATCAGTTGCCACTAAAATATCGATGTTACCTTGCTTAAGTTTATCAACAGTGCGCTCACGAGCGTTCTGAGGAATGTCACCATTTAGCGGTTCAACATCGTATCCACGTGCAGAAAGTTTATCAGCAAGTTCAACAGTAGCTGTCTTAGTACGCACGAAAATAATCATGCCGTCAAAACGCTCTACTTCCATGATACGTGTAAGTGCTTCAAGCTTATGATGAGGCGCTACTTGGCAGTAACGTTGACGAATAGTACTTGCAGTACTTACCTTAGACGCAATTTTTACGTGCTTAGGATCTTTAAGATAACGCTGAGTAATCTTCTTGATTGGACCTGGCATGGTTGCCGAGAACAACGCCGTTTGGCGTTCAGCTGGCGCGTGGCTCAAAATAAGCTCAACGTCATCAATAAAGCCCATGCGTAGCATTTCGTCGGCTTCATCAAGTACGAGGAATTTAAGTTCACTTAAGTCCAACGTTTTGCGTTTGATATGGTCGATAACACGACCTGGTGTTCCTACTACAACTTGAACGCCGCGCTTAAGCTGGCGAATTTGGTTGTCGTAAGATTGACCGCCGTAAACAGGCAGTACTTTAATTTTATGGCTGAAACTAGCGTACACTTGGAACGCTTCTGCTACCTGAATCGCTAATTCGCGAGTAGGTGCTAGTACCAGTAATTGCGGCTTACGTTGCTCAGGATCGATATTTGCCAACATTGGAAGGGCAAACGCTGCGGTTTTTCCTGTCCCTGTCTGGGCCTGACCGAGTAAGTCGTGACCTTCAAGCAGTAATGGAATACTCTCGGCTTGAATAGGTGACGGTTTCTCGTAGCCAACTTTTTCAAGGGCTTGTAAGATAGGTTCTGGTAGTTTTAGATCTTTAAATGTCATGTCGACAGTTGTTGTCATTAAGGGTCCTGATGCTTTAAGTAAGGAGGGTGCGGCATACTGTAGGACGCCTTCAAACGTCGGAGTGTGCTCGCGGTATTGCAAAAAACGTTATTATATTCGAATAATGGTCAGGTTGCCACGAAATTGCACAATAATGACGAAAAAATGCACAATTGATAGTGTAAACTTCGGGTATACCTCGAAATTCAAATGATGTAGGGCAAAGGAACGACAATGAATAAGAATTACCCACAGCAGATTTTTAAGCGATCTACCATTGCTGTCCTGCTTTTGAGCAGTCTGTTAGGTGGATGCGGTGATAAGTCGATAGATGCTCACCTAGAGGACGCTCGTGCTTATGCACAAAATCAAAATAATGCTGCTGCAATCGTTGAATACAAAAATGCCATTCAGGTAGATCCTGATGCAGCGGTACCCCGTTTTGAGTTAGGTAAATTATACCTTCAAAATGATAATTATGTGTCAGCTGAAAAAGAATTAAATAAAGCGTTAGAGCTAGGACACCCAGCCAGTGATGTCATTCCTTTACTCTCTGTGGCCTATCAACAATCGGGAGCGGAAAACGCATTAGGGGAAGTTGATTACCGCGCAGAGGGCATGACCGCCGTAGAATCTGCCGAAGTGGGTTTTTATAAACTTCAAGCCTTAGTGCAGTTGGAAAAACTGACAGAGGCAGAAGCGCTACTCGGTGATTTGCTTACCCTCGATACCCAGTCTGTGTATAAGGGCTTAATCGAAAGTTACCAATTTGTGCTTGTAGAAGACTATGCACAAGCACTTATCGCCACGGAAACACTACGAGAGCAAGCACCAAGCAACAAAGATGTTTTACTACAGCTTGCCCGCCTTTATCTGCTAGAACAAAAGCAAACAGAGGCCATTGATGTTTACGAAGATTACACTAAAGCCTTTCCTAAAGACGTGACCAGTAAATTCGCTTACGCTGCTTTGCTAATAGAGCAACGCGATTTAGCACGTGCTGAGCCAGTGGTGGATGAACTATTAACGCTGAATGAAGCCCATCCATTGCTTAATACGTTTAAAGGCATAATTGAATCAGCTAATGGTAATCATGCAAAAGCCTTAGCGCATTTGGAAACCGCAGTGCAAAATGGTCGTAACGATCAAGTGGTGCGATTGGTTGCCGGTTTCAGCGCATATCAAATTCAAGATTTTGAAGCGGCCCAACGACACCTTACTATGGTGGCATCACGGTTACCTGAAAATCACCCAGGCTTAAGAATGCTGGCAGACAGCATGTTGCAACTGGGTGAAAATGACGAAGCCCTTGCCGTATTAAACCGAGTAGAAGGCGGTACGACCACAGACGCAGCGTTATTTTCAAAAGCGGGGTATCAATTACTTCGTGAAGGTAACGTGCTTGGTGCTAAACAAATGGTTGAAAAAACCGAAGCGGTTGTGGATACCTCTCCAGAAGACCTCGCCCGTTTAGGCGTGCTACAACTTTCATTAAACGATGTGACCGGGTTGGTAAATATTGAAGAAGCGGTTCAACGAGCACCAGAATCTACAGCCTCTCAAAATACTTTGCTGCGCGCTTACATCGCTACTGGGGAGCTTGAAAAAGCCAAAGTTGCTGCCAACGAATGGCGTGACCAAGCGCCAAACAACGCCTTGCCGTTGGTTTATCTAGCCAGCATTGCAATTGTTCAAGAAGAGTTTTCTAACGCGGATGAGTTACTTAATAGTGCCGAAAAACTAGACGGCGTTGAAAAAGAAGTCGCGTATGCAAAAGTTAAGTTATTAATTGCCCAGAAGCAGTTTGCAGATGCTATCACGCTTGTGAAGTCTCATATAAAAGACAACGCTTCTGACGTGCAAGCGTTAACGATGTGGTATGCCCTAGAAGCACGAGATAAAAATGATGCGGTAGTGGTTGATTACTTAGAGAAGCAACTTACAAAGCAATCAGACAATATTGATTTGCGTTTATTATTGGCGCGTATTTATTCGAGAATGGGTGAAGTAGCCAAGAACAATAGCTTGCTAGCCTCTGTGGATGGTGATGAAAGCACCCCAATGGCGTTTTGGAATTTAAAAGGCCAAGGGCTGATTCGTGCAAACGAAGTTGGAAAAGCTAAAGCGTTGTTTGAACGTTGGGTTGAGTTTTACCCCCAAGATAAAAACGCGGTATTGGGCATGCTGCTTATCCTAGATTCTCAGAACAACTACCGCGACGGTTTAGCGCTTACTGAAAAAGTATTGGCGAAACGTCCGGATGCCCAGATTAGTCTATTAAAAGCGTATTTCCATGCCATGATGGGGCAAAGTAAACCGGCATGGGAGGTTATCAATAATACCTCTGATGAGGTACAAGCACTGCCATTCGTACGCGGTATTCTCGCACGACTGTATGTTATCGATAAGCAACCAGAAGAAGCATTGGAGCATGCAGAGGTGGCTTATGATGCTACGCCTAACTCAGACATGGCCTTGTTGATGGTAGCCATTTATGAAATGACAGGTAAGCAAGCCGAAGCATTTTCATTTCTTGAAAAGCATGTGGATAACACGCCAAACGATGTACGCAGTGCCATGCTATTAGCTGAACGCCAAATTGGTATCGACAAGCAAAAAGCTATAGCAACCTACGAAACTATTTTGACTAAAACCCCAGATAATTTTGTGGTGTTGAATAACTTAGCGTTTTTAAGTTTTCAAAATGGAAACTTAGATAAAGCTGAAGCCATGGCGAGAAAGGCCGTATCTTTACAACCTGAAAATGCAGATTCAGTAGATACGCTCGCACAAATACTGATTGCCAAAGGTGATAAAGAAGCCGCCCTTACGCTGTATTCAGATATTGCAACTCGGCCTATATCGAACGAAGAGGTTTATCTTAATCACGTAGAGCTGTTATTGCAGATGGATAAAAGTGCGTTAGCTAAACGCCGCCTAGCAAGTAGAGCGTTCGAAAAAGAAGTATCACTTAAGCGTATAGAAACGCTAAAAGCGCGCTTCGGGTTATAAAAGGGTTTTCGTTACCATAAAAGCTAATAGCCAAACTAAAGCTAAGCTAATAAAAACGAAAAAAGCGCCTAGGTTATATCTTCCCTGGGCGCTTTTTTATTGGCTGTTAATTATTACTACAGGTTATTGTTTTTCGAACTTGGTTCGAGTTTGGCCTTAATAGCGGTGAGCTCTGCCATTACGTCTTGTAGTGTAGGTTCACAATGGCCTTCAGCTTCTAATTCTGCTCTTAGCAGTGCTTCCTTTTCTTCCCTGGCTTTTTCGTTCTCACGCTCCATCACGTTTACCACAATACCAATCACCATGTTCAAAAAGGCGAACGCAGTAAAGAAGATAAAGGTTAAGTAATACACCCAGCTTAGCGGATAAACCTCCATGGTTTCGTACATAACATCGGTCCAATCTTCGAACGTCATTACCCTGAACAGCGTAAGCAACGAAATAGTGATGTCGCCCCAAAGCGTTGGGTTGATATCGCCAAACAAAGTGCTGCCAACCGCGGCGTATATGTAGAAAATGATAAACATGAGCAACATAACGTAGCCCAGTTGAGGTAATGCTTTTACCAGCGATACTAACAGTATGCGAAGTTCTGGAATGATAGAAATCATCCGCAGCACTCTAAATACCCTAACTAATCGTGCAATCAAGGCAAGTTCAGCATCATCAGCAGGAATAAGGCTAATGATGACAATTAAGGTATCGAAAAGATTCCAGAAGCTTTTAAAGAAATCTCGTTTTCGTCGTTCGGCTAAAAAGCGAATAGTAATTTCAGTTAAGAAAAATGCGCTGATAAACCAATCTAGTAGCAGGGTAACACTGCCAAAACCGGCGGGCAGTTCATAGGTTTTGGCGCCAACTAATAACGCTGAGATGACGATAACGCTAACCACAAAGGCTTCAAACCATTTATTAGCGCGAATGCGTTCAAATCGACTTTGTAACTCAGAAGCTTGCATGTTTTTCTTTGCTCACATTACAAACAAATAAGCGCTGCCAATCATTTACGATAAATAGGCTTATTTAGGGATAATAAAAAAAGGGGCAACATCATGGACGGTGCATTGTGCTTGATGCAAGTAAAATTGTATTACCGGCTTAAAGTGCCTGCCATTATGTTCTGACATTATATCATTTACAAAGAAGGCGGCTAATGCCGCCTTCTTTAATCACACTGGTTAAATCGCCAAGTTTTATTCAGTTTGTGTTGCCGATGACTATTCAGTGTCTTCCAAGGGCTTTAAGCCGCGGTTGATAATCGCCACATCTTCACCGGTTAAGGTACCAGCCGCTTGCTTTAAGGTAACAACCGATTGAATAAAGTCGTAGCGCGCGCCAGATAAGTTGTTGCGTGCATCAAACAAATTACGGGTGCTATCAAGTACATCCACAATAGTACGCGTTCCTACATCAAAACCCGCTTCAGTTGCTTTTAATGCACTGTTAGCTGAAACCACAGACTGTTCAAGGGCGCGAATGGTTGATATTGACGCTTTTACGTTATTAAACGAGCTGCGAATAGACTGTACGGTTTCACGATACGTTTGTTCAGCCGCTTGGCTGGCAGAGACGTAAAGGTATTTCGCTTGGTCAGTTTGCGAGCTTACACGGTGGCCAGAGTAAATAGGTACTGACACTGATAGGCCAATTGACTGGCTATCAAGGTAAGGCGTTTCGTACTGAATAACTTGCGAGTCTACGTCATTTTTCGAGCGACCAACGCTTGCCGATAAATCAAGGGTCGGTAAGTGGCCTGAACGGGCAGCCGCGATATCTTCTTTAGCAATATCCATCGCTAAACGGTCAACCAACAATGCTAAGTTTTTATCTTGCGCTGTTTCTAACCAGTTATCGACTTTCGCAGGCACTGGCATAGTGGCAGAGAACGTTTCTTTATCTAAGCCAAACAAGCGGTCGTGGTATTTGCCGGTGATCACACGTAACGCTTCAAGGGCAAATTCTAGCTGGTTTTCAGCCTGAATCTCTTGGGCGACAGTACTATCATAATTAGCTTGTGCTTCGTGAACATCGGTAATAGCAGTTAGACCAACTTCAAAGCGCTGACGAGTTTGTTCTAACTGACGTTCAATGGCACGTTTTTCTGCATTAACAAATTCAACACTGTCTCGTGCACGCAATACATCAAAATAAGCAGTAACCGTACGTACAATTAGGTCTTGCATGCTAGCGGCTAATTGCGCATCGCTTTGTTCTGCCACTTTTTCGGCACGATCTAAGCCAACCCAGTTTGCGTGGTCGTACAACGACATAGACAACGAAATACCGTAATCGATATTGTCATTGTCTGTCTCAAAGGTGACTACTTGTAGGTCGTCTGCGTTAGTACCTAATGTCTGTGCACTCTCTGTGGTAGAGGTGGTGTATGACACGGAGCCAGAAATTTGAGGAAGAAGGTTTGCACGACTAATGCTGATCCCTTCAAATGCAGCATCACGCTGCGCTTTCGCTTGGTTTACCAAAGGGTCATTGGCCAGTGCTTGTTGATACACTTGCGTCAGATCATCGGCAAGGGCACCGGTTGTTACTGAGAAACCGATTGCCAGCGACAGAAGTTTTCGATTCATGCTTACGTCTTCCTGTTATGTCTAGATGAGTCTAAGTGACTGCTAATAATTATAAATAATATGTGAAGTGTATAAATTTTATTCGTAAACCGAAACAGTACAGTCGTAACAGTATTGCTTTAACTGTAACAGAATATGTGATCGACCTTGTTCATCGACAAGTATTCACATTTATCTCAGAAAATTCGGTGTTAACTTTTTATGCTTTCGTCCGCGGTTAGGGCGCGTATACAAAAGTTGTATGTCTATGTACTATGCATGATAAATCGTTTCAAACCAAAAGTGTCTGCAGATGAGCAAGAAAATCCTTTCATTTACCTCAAACGACGTTGAAATCACGAGTGTAAAACCGGTTTATCGTGGTTTTTTTACCATGCAAGAATATCTGTTTACGCACAAATGCTTCGACGGCACCCATAGCGGTACAGTGAAACGAGAGTTATTTGAACGCGGTCATGCTGTAGGCGTATTGCCCTACGATCCTGTATTGAAAGAATTTGTGCTTATTGAGCAATTTAGAATAGGGGCGTTGGCGACATCTTCAACCCCTTGGTTGATAGAAATAATTGCGGGCATGATTGACGAAGGGGAAACCGAAGTAGACGTATGTCATAGAGAGTCAATGGAAGAGGCCGGTATTGAGCTTGAAAATCTCACTAAAGCAATGAGTTATTTATCTAGCCCTGGGGGCACGACCGAACGTATTCACATCTTTATTGCAAAAACCAATGCAGAAAAAGCCCACGGCATTCACGGATTAGAAACCGAATCGGAAGATATTAAAGTTCATAGAGTGCCTGAAGCAACAGCCCTTGAATGGCTGGAAAACGGCCATATAGACAACGCTGCCGCAGTAATTGCGCTACAATGGTTCTTTATGAACAAATCCACGCTAATGGAGCAATGGAAGATATCGTGACACAACGTACCCACAGAAAATACGTCCCTCATCTACCCACAATGCAGGCATTGTGCGAGCTAAACTACGCGCACATTCTTCGTATTTTGCCAGATTGTGATACCGAGGAACTTAACTACGTATTTACCGTGGGCGACACGCTTACGTACGAAATTAAGATTATTGAGTCTGCACGTTACACCAGTACGTTAAGCCTTAAACAAACGTCCGACGATATGCCCAGTTATTTAACGCCATCAATGACGGTACGTTTGTACCACGATGCCCGAATGGCCGAAGTCATAAATAGCCAAAATACAGGGGCTCTACAACCCTCTTACGAATACCCTAACTTAAAAATGCGCCAGCGCAATGAAAAGCAAATGGTGAATATCTTCCTTGCTGAGTGGTTAGATTTTTGCCGCAAATTGCGTCCTAAGGTAACCTCGCTAGCGTGAGTACCCTGCTGCATATTAGCGACTGCCATTTATTTGGTGATACCACTCGCCAAGGCTACGGCGCAATTAACCCTTATTACAGCTTAAAACAAATATTGATTGAAGCTTTCGAGCACTGCGAAAATATTAGCGCGGTAATCGTAACCGGTGATATTAGCGGCGATGATTCCTTAGCAAGCTATCAGCATTTTACTACCTTGATGGAAAACCACGTCACAACACCGGTTTATGTGATTGCGGGCAATCATGATAATAACCCTCACTTTGATACATTATCTGCTTACCTCCTTGTTGCTGGCGTGCCTGTTGAATTAAATGGTTGGCAAATTCACGGCCTAGATACACGTTTTGAAGGTGCAAGGGGGCAAGTAGATATTCATGAGCTTAAGGCTATAGGCAAGCAGGTAGCTGAAAATTCTCATCGCCATCATTTACTTGCTATGCACCACCATGCTTCGCCATCAGAGAGTTGGATGGATAAACACGACGTGTCTAACGCCGGTGAGTTTTTAAACTGGGTAGAGGAGGGCATTTCATTAGCGGCGATTATTCATGGCCATGTTCATTCCCCCCTTCGTTATACGCTTGGTACAAATAATCCGGTACCAGTGATGGGCTGCCCTGCGAGTTGTTGGCAGTGGGAAATGACGCCTGAATTTGCGGTAAGTAATGAACAGCCCGGTTATCAACTAATTAGGTTACACGGCGATGGAACGTTAACCTGCGACATAAAGAGAATAAAAACAAAATGAAACACGTGTTATATCTTCATGGCTTTTTAAGCTCACCAAAGTCTGTAAAAGCGCAGGCCACCAAAGCCTATTTCAAGCAGCATCATCCCGATGTTACCTTGCATATTCCCGCGCTTTCGAATTACCCAAGCCAAGTAGAAAGCCAGTTAATGGCACTGATAAAAAGTAACCCCGCGTTAATTAATGATGGGCTGCGTGTTATTGGCAGTTCTATGGGCGGTTATTTATCTACGTTTTTGATTGAAAAGTTCTCGGGCAAAGCAGTATTGATAAACCCTGCTGTAAAACCTTATGAATTACTGCAAGGTTTTATTGGTGAACATACCAACCCGTATACGGGTGAAGTGTTCCACATCGTTGAAAGCGATATTGCTGTAATAGAAAAGCTAGACGCTAAAGAATTACGGCATGCACCTGCGTATAAAGTGTTATTGCAAACTGAAGACGAAACGTTAGATTATCGTTTAGCAGAAACCAAATACGCATCGAGCACGCTAGTCGTTGAAGAAGGCGGCGATCACAGCTTTATTGGCTTTGAAAATCACTTGCCCGCTATTGCAGACTTTCTACTTAACGATTAGAAGCCGTTAACGAAGTCGTGCTTCTCGTTGTTGCGTTACTACTTGTAGTATTAATTTTAGCAGTATTAGCGTCATATCGTACCCACCAAGCTTGCTGACTTTCGCCTTTTCATTGCGAGGGTAGGCTAGCCTTGGTAACATCAATTTATCTTGCGTTGCAGTTGTCTTCTGCGTACGTTAACCCTTGTTGCTGGCTTAAATAATAACCATAACTATGTCAAATCAATATAACTCTGATGCAATTGAAGTCTTAAACGGTCTCGACCCGGTTAAGCGCCGCCCAGGCATGTATACCGATACCACTCGACCCAACCATTTGGGCCAAGAGGTTATCGATAACAGTGTGGATGAAGCCCTAGCAGGTCATGCATCCAACATTAAAGTTATCTTGCATGAAGACCAATCTCTTGAAGTCATTGATGATGGCCGTGGCATGCCGGTGGATATCCACCCAGAAGAGAAAATCTCTGGTGTAGAACTTATTTTAAGTAAGCTACATGCTGGGGGAAAATTCTCCAACAAAAACTATGCGTTTTCTGGGGGGTTACACGGTGTGGGCATTTCAGTGGTTAACGCCCTCTCCACACGGGTAGAAGTCACTATTCGTCGTGACAGTAACGTGTATCAAATTGCCTTTGCCAATGGCGATAAAATTGAAGAACTCGCGGTAATAGATACGTGCGGCAAACGTAACACTGGTACCCGGGTACATTTTTGGCCCGATCCGCAATACTTCGATTCAGCAAAATTCTCAGCCAGCCGTCTTATTCATAATCTTCGTGCAAAGGCCGTACTAAGCCCAGGTTTACGTATTCGTTTTGACAATAAAATCGCCAAAGATTCACAAGAATGGTACTACGAAGATGGTTTGCAAGATTACTTGTATCAAGCGGTACAAGAATACGAAACACTGCCTACTGATGTCCCTTTTGTCGGTAGCTTTAAAGGTAACACTGAAGGCGCTGATTGGGCGGTAATGTGGCTGCCTGAAGGTGGTGAGTTAACTACCGAAAGTTACGTTAACCTTATCCCTACTGCCCAAGGCGGTACCCATGTAAATGGTATGCGCCAAGGCTTGTTAGAGTCTATGCGCGAGTTTTGTGAATTTAGAAACTTAATGCCTCGTGGGGTGAAGCTGTCACCGGATGATATCTGGGACCGATGTGCTTATATTTTGTCTACCAAAATGCAAGATCCACAATTTGCAGGGCAAACCAAAGAGCGCTTATCGTCACGCCAAGCGTCTGCCTTTGTATCTGGCGTGGTAAAAGACGCGTTTAGCTTGTGGTTAAACCAGCATACCGAAGTGGCAGAAGCCTTGGCAGATATGTGTATTAACAATGCACAACGCCGTTTACGCCAAAACAAAAAAGTGGCGCGTAAAAAGGTCACCCAAGGGCCAGCACTGCCAGGTAAATTAACCGATTGTTCCTCTCAAGACATTTCCTACTCTGAGCTTTTCCTAGTGGAAGGAGATTCAGCAGGTGGTTCTGCCAAGCAAGCTAGAGACCGAGAATTCCAAGCTATCATGCCCCTTCGCGGTAAAATCCTAAATAGCTGGGAAGTAGACTCTTCACAGGTATTAGCATCACAAGAAATTCACGATATATCAGTAGCGTTAGGTATCGATCCAGATTCTACCGATTTATCTGGCTTACGGTACGGTAAAATTTGTATATTAGCGGATGCCGACTCCGACGGACTGCATATTGCTACCTTGCTGTGTGCGTTGTTTGTGAAGCACTTTAGAACGCTAGTCGACCAAGGCCATGTTTATGTAGCCATGCCGCCTCTATTTCGTATCGATGTGGGCAAAGAAGTATATTACGCCCTCGATGAAGGTGAAAAACAAGGCATACTAGATCGTATAGAAGCCGAGAAGAAACGCGGTAAAGTAAACGTTCAACGCTTTAAAGGGCTAGGTGAAATGAACCCGTTGCAGCTTCGTGAAACTACGATGGATCCTAATACCCGTCGGTTGGTTCAACTCACTATAGAAGACTCGGCAGAAATGCTAGAGTTGATGGACATGCTGTTAGCTAAAAAGCGTTCTGGCGACAGAAAAGTCTGGCTTGAAAGTAAAGGAAACATGGCGGAAGTCGGGGTTTAACTCTTACTTGCCTGTTAGCCATATCGGTATCGATATGGCTTTACTCTGTCCAATACCCTTCGTTGTTCACGTATTAATTCCTCAAGCAATTCGCCTATCAATAAGTATGCATTTACCCATTACTTTCAAGCTTCTTTGCTGCTCCCCTTCACTAATATCTTCCTGTTTAGCGCCTCGAGTTCAAAACTATATTTAACGTGATGAAATAGTTATCAAATAATATTGATAAATTATTTATCTAAGACCAGCGAGTTATCGTGATTTTTACGTTAGTTTTCAGCATCAACATTGGGGTTTTTGAACCTTTTAGGCGCATAACACGTTTTATTTAACGTAATAATATTAGACTTTAGTATATTTCTGGAGTGCTAGTTACTGGTATAGTAAGCGTATTAGATGCGGTGAAGATGCCGCAATTACTGAGTGTTCGCATTGGCATTCAGTTAACTCAAACGGAGCTAAATGTAGTATGGAATCTTTACCGTCATCGCGGGTGACTAAGCCTGAGATAGCTCCTTTTATTGTTGGCGTAGGCTCTTCAGCGGGTGGAATAGAAGCATTAATCAACTTGGTAAGCGAATTACCAAAAGCCATCAATGCGTCTTTTATTATTGCTCAGCATTTATCTCCTACCCATAAAAGCCAAATGACGGAAATATTGGCGCGAGAAACTGAATACCCTGTGGTTGAGGCTACGCCGCATTGCAAAATTAAAGCAAACACCATTTATGTGGGCCCACCGGGTTACCACCTTAAATACAAAGAGGGGTATTTACACCTCGATAAATCACCGGATGAACTATCTCCTAAGCCCTCCGTAAACCTCTTGTTTGAATCATTAGCTGATGAAATTGGCGATCACGCAATTGGCGTTATCTTATCGGGTACTGGCAGCGATGGTGCCAGAGGGCTGAAAGCTATTAAAAGCGTGGGTGGATTTGCCTTTGTACAAGACCCTGCCTCAGCAAAGTATGATGGCATGCCCAAAGCAGCTCTCGAAAATGTGGCTCTGGATTCAATTCTTGAGCCCCAAGAAATGGGGCAAGAAATAGCACATATTTCTCAGAACATAGCACGCAATTTCTTAGCTGTGCAGGAAGACACTCGAAGTGAATTAATGAGTGAGCTCTACGGAAAGATAAGAACGGCTACAAAAATAGACTTCAGTTTTTATAAACAGTCGACCTTATTGCGCAGAGTGAACCGCCGTTTAATTGCCACACAAACTGAAGATTTGCCGTCTTATCTGGCTTATTTAGATAATAACGCTGACGAAGTCATTGCGTTGTCGAAAGAGCTACTGATTTCAGTTACCGACTTTTTCAGGGATAACACGGCATTTAAAGCTATCAATACACATATTGAGAGTATTGTAGAGCGTAAAAACAGTGGCGACGCTATTCGGTTATGGGTAGCAGGATGTGCTACAGGGGAAGAGGCATATTCATTAGCCATCTTGTTTCTAGAAGCTATTGAGAAGCAGGGTATTGATGCCAACTTACAGGTTTTTGCGACTGATATCGACGAAAATGCGCTCTCAGTTGCTCGTAAAGGTGCTTATTCTGTTCAAGCCATAGCGAGCCTTTCATCGGATTTAACCGACAAATACTTTCGATATGCAGACAATGCATATTATCCGCAAAAGCGACTGCGTGATGTGATCACCTTTTCTCGTCAGGACATCACTCGCGATCCGCCGTTCTTACACCTTGATATGGTGTCGTTTAGAAATGTACTTATCTACTTTAACAGCGAATTGCAGCAGCGGGTTTTATCGCTGTTTCGCTACTCGCTAACCAAAGAAGGTATTCTATTTCTAGGTAAGTCTGAATCGATTGGCTCAACAGAAGATATGTTTGTTGCCCTTGATAGGCGCAGTAGAGTTTTTAAAGTAAGCGAGGCGTCTAAGCCTCCCGCACTCCCGAAAATGTTAAAAAGCCATGTAGATATCACCAAAACGAAAACGGCTATCACTAACAGCTACGAAAATATTTTCACTCGTTCCGTTCTAGATAGTTTTGGCCCAAGTTTACTAATAAGTGAAAGATTTGCCATTTTGCACTCGCATGGCAACTTACAACGCTTTATTACTTTTCCATCTGGGGTGCCCGATCTTAACTTATCGAAACTGATTGCTGCGCCTTTTGCCGCAGACTTAATCTCTTGCGTAAATAAGGCAAGTCGAACAGGTGAAATAGCGACAAGCCGAGCTAAGCGATTGGCTGACGATGACAGTCAACTGTGGAAGTTACGGGTACTGCCTCTGGAAAATCAAAGTCCTCAGCATTACTTGGTTAATTTTTACGAAGACGACACTATTATTGATGTCGAGCCTAAAGAGGCAGTGGCAAACAATGAGGCTGATGTGGCTGAGTTGATTGCGGCCCGTGAGCAACTACAAACGCTTACCGAAGAAATGGCTGCCTCTGCAGAAGAAATGCAGGCACTTAATGAAGAAGTGCAGGCTGCTAATGAAGAGCTACAAGCGAATAACGAAGAACTTGAAGCTACTAATGAAGAGCTTCAGGCTACCAACGAAGAACTCATTAGCGTCAATGAAGAAAGCATGCGTAAGTCTGCTGATTTAGGGGCGATAAACAGTGAATTGATGAGCGTTTACAACACGTTAGATTTTCCAATTTTGGTATTTGATACTGATACCTGTTTAAGCCGAACTAATGACGCCGCCAATCGCCGTTTTCACTTGAATAACGGTTCGTTTAAAAAGCCGATGTACTCGCTAAATTTCCCTGACTATTTTGAAGACATTGAAAAGCGTTTAAGTAAAACCCTGCGCAATGGGGTAAATACCAGCATGGTGATCAAGCCATCTAGCCAAGAAACTTACAATGTGTTCATTACGCCAATTCTAAACAACCGAGACCGCATCACTGGGGCTATTTTAGTTATTATTGATAATTCAGAGTTGGTTATTGCCCACGAGCGAATTGAAAAAAGCCAAGAGCAGCTTCTATCTATCATGAATAACTCATTGGCGTTAATTGCACTTAAAGATAATGCGGGCCGATATGAGTTTGTTAACTCGCGGTTTGAGGACGTCTTTGGCGTAACCGCAGAGGATGTGATTGGCAAAACCGACCTTCAAATCTTTGAGCGAGATACGGCTCGTCAGTTCCGTGAAAAAGACTTAGATACTATGCGTAACTTGTCTCCGGTAGAAACCCTTGATGAGTTCACCTTACGGGCCGGTAAAGTTATTATAAAAAGTGTGCGATTCCCTATTTTTGATGCCGAAGGCACGATTAAATCAATTTGCACACAAGCAACTGATATTTCAAAAGAGCTACATGCCAATGAACAATTACGTTTAGCCGGCAAGATATTTGAACGTACCAGTGAAGCGATTCTTGTCACCGATGCAAACCAGCGCATTCTTACCACTAACGAAACGTTTGCTGAGTTGACGGGCTTTTCTCAGCAAGAGTTAACTGGCAAAACGCCAAAAATGCTGGAATCAGGGGAGCACTCCGAAGATTTCTTTGTAGCAATGAAAGCCTCGTTGAATGAACGAGGGTTTTGGCAAGGTGAGGTCATTAACAAAGTTAAAAATGGTAGCCACGTAAAAATGTGGTTAACGGTTAATGCGGTGAAAGGTGCCAATGGCGATATTGTTAACTACGTGGCGGCCTATAGTAATATTGACGAAATAAAGAATATGCAGCGCCGTATTGAATATCTCGCTACCCATGACGAGCTTACAGGGCTACCCAATAGAACCGTGTTGCTTGAACGCCTGGAATTAATGATTAGTGGGGCGAAGCGAAGCAAACAATTATGCGGTGTACTCTTTGTTGATTTAGATAACTTTAAGCCGGTTAACGATAACTTGGGCCATAAGGTAGGCGATTTGCTACTCAAGCAAGTCACGAAGCGTCTGCAACAATGTATTCGCGACACAGATATGTTGGCACGAATAGGTGGCGATGAGTTTGTAGCCCTAATATCGGCATCTCATATTGACGAGGTTGATGATATTGCAAAGCGTATTATCAGTCAGGTTCAAAACGAGTTTGATGTATCTACCCATTCTATTTCAGTTTCTGCGAGCATTGGTATCGCCGTTTACCCTGCTGATGGGATCAGCTCAGAAGTACTCTTGCAGCACGCAGATGAAGCCATGTATTTAGCAAAATCTTCTGGTCGCAACCAATATCAGTACTTTACTGCTAAGATGAAAGAACAGGCATTGGCGCGGTTAGAAGTTGAGAAACAGCTTAAAGTGGCGCTAGAAGGTAAACAGTTTTCTATGGTGTACCAGCCACAGTACGAGTCTACTTCGAACGTCATAGTTGGCGCCGAGGCATTGTTGCGCTATAAAAATAGCGACGGTGAAGTACTCAATGCTGAGTCATTTATTAATATTGCCGAGCGTGGAAAACTGATTGAAACAATTGGCTTTCATGCGGTTGAGTTGGTAGCGCGAGAAATTGCTCAATATATTCAGCTTGGTAGTAAACTGCCCGCCATAGCGATTAATTTATCTGGAGCGCAGTTGGTTACATCTGATTTTATTAAAAACTTTGTGGCAGTACTTGAGCGTTATGAACTAACCGCAGGCCTATTTAAATTCGAAGTATCAGAAAAAGATATTGAAAGTGGTGAAGAGCGAATTTTCCATCGGTTGAAGACTTTGGCCGCCATGGGCAGTATGATCAGTATAGATGACTATGGTCTGTACAACAGTGCGATATCTCAGCTTCAGCGAAGCGGTGCGAGTGAAATTAAGCTTTCCAGCCGATTAATGGCCGACGCTAGCGACAACAAAGACACATACAAACTCATCCAAGCATTGGTTAATGCAGGAAAAGCCCTAGGCCTTAAAATCATCGCGGATAAAGTTGAAACTCAACAACAACTCGAATACTTACGAGATATCGGGTGCGATGTGGTACAGGGGCTGGTTCTTTCACCTATGCTTACTTGCTTAGAGCTTAATAAAAAAATTAGCTAACAAGATTATGAACACTGATACGATTACCCTAAATAAACACGATGCTGAGATGGACACCTTGGTTGAAAATTGCGAAAAAGAGGCTTTGCACTTAAGTGGCAAGGTACAGCAATTTGGTGGTGCGTTTTTTATCGATAGTGAATCCCTACAGGTAACTGCGGCTAGCAGTAATTTGGCCCGTTTCATTCAACTTTCGCCCTCTGAACTGGTGGGCTGCCCGGTAAAATCACTCGACTGGTTGCCGTTAAGTTTACTGTATAACTTAGGGTCAAAGCCTGGCGACAGAGCTTATGCCTTTAACGAGCCCGTCAACGATGATGTGATGAATTTTAGAAGCCATCGTAGCGACGAAGGTATTTTAATTGAGATAGAATCTAGTATTACCAACGTCTCTCAGCGTCAGTACTTACAATTAAGATCCTCAATACTTCCGACTATCGAACAGCATTGGGAAGATAAAGATTTTTGGGAGCAACTTATCTCAACCCTTGATGAGTTTTTGCCCTGTGAGCGTATACTGCTTTATCGCTTTAATGAGCTTTGGAGCGGCGAAGTCGTGGCCGAAAAGGTGATTGAAGGGGCAGCGAAGTATCTCGGACTAAAATTTCCAGCATCGGACATACCTGCTATTGCCCGTCAAATGTATTATGAGAATCCGTCACGATATATTGCTAGCAGTGTTACACCGCCAGCTCACTTTCTGAATCAAGCAGAACAACCGCTAAACTTAACTTACTCAGACTTACGAAGTGTGTCGCCAATTCATGGCGAATACATGCAAAATATGGGGGTGGCTACGTCATTTTCTATTCCTATCATTCAAACCGGTAAGCTGTGGGGCATAGTGTCCTGTCACAATAGCACCGAATCGCACATTGATGCGCAATTGCGCCATCAAGCTGAAATGCTGGTTAAGTATTTTTCTATGGTGTACTCCACGCACAAATCGAAAAAGCGCCTGCAATTACTGACATCTTTGGACGAGAAGGTTGGCGCCATTACGCATAAGCTTCGCTTGAAAGATGCCCAAGCAACCCAAGCTTTCCTAGAAGACGTAAAGCGAGATTTCACCGCATGCGGGGCGGCCATTTTTATTAATGGGGAGTGGTTTTTCAGTAACGATGATGGTTATGATAAAAGGCAACTAAAGCGTATCGATAAAGTCTTTCAGTCAGACACCTCTGATGTGATTCTGCATACACAAGATATTCGCCAGTACACAGGGCTAGAGACATTAGACCCAGAAAATGTAAGAGGCGTGATGCTAATTCGTATGAACTACGAATTAGCCAAAGCACGATTGTATATTTTTAGACAGCCCGAAGCGCAAATAACACACTGGGCTGGTAAACCGGAAAAAGGCGTTAACGAACAAGGCATGCTATCGCCACGTGCGTCTTTTGAGCGGTGGAGTGAAGTTGATGGTGAGCAAAGCTTACCGTGGACTAAACGAGATATTTTGTTTTCCAAAAAACTGCGGGCATCGTTAATCCGAACGCTAACACGTTAGGTATTTAGTCTGACAATCTATCTAGAACCTCCTGATTGGAGGTTCTTTTTTTCAAGTACAGTTACCACTACATTTTTCAACAATCTTTCACGCAAGAAGTCGAAAAGTCGTTTTAATATTTGTTCATATTCGAGGTGAACCGATGGCAAATTCTTCCGTTTCCAATAACACTACCACGCTATTGTTTGATCACGATGGTACCTTGATTAATTCAGAACACGTCCACTTTGCACTGTGGCAAGAAATAGTGGCCAGTTATGGTGCAGAGCTAACAGATGAATTTTACTGCAAAGCAATGGCGGGTATACCGGTTAAGCAAAATGCCAAAGATGTCGTTGAGCATTTCTCATTAGACGAAACCCCTGAGCAATTGGCCAAAAAGAAACACGAAAAAATTGAAGCGTATCTTTCTCAGCAAGCTTTCCCACTTATGCCACACGCTGCTGAAACCATCAAGGCGTGCGCAAATGCAGGGTACACCATAGGGATAGTAACGGGGGGAAGTACATTATCAGTTGAAAAAACATTGACTGATTATGGCCTAGCTAACTACATTTCATGTGTGGTGGCGGTAGAAGATGTTACTCACAGTAAACCTGCACCCGATTGCTACCAGTTAGCAATGGAGAAGTTAGGTGTATCCCCAGCCCAGTGTATTGCCATTGAAGATACTCACACTGGCATGCAGTCGGCGTTGTCGGCTGAATTAGCGTGTGTAGTTATTCCTACTACGCAATCGGCTACCCACGATTTTACCAACGCCACTTCCCGTTACGAAAGCTTACAATTATGGGTGGAACAAGAGATCACAGGTCGCTAGTCATAAACACTAGATTTAGCTACTATTTCTATTCTTCACAACGTAGCGTGCTGGTAATGTCACGGTTGTATGTATTCATGGTGTTTGGGGAAGTGATTAAATCATGAGAAGTGTGGGTCGTTGGGTTCTTGGTGTTATCGTTACTGTATTCGTGGTTACTTTTATCATATTGATAGGGGTGAGCGTTGCTGTGGTTCAGCGTTCGCCGTTAGTGGTGGCTAGTGCACCAAACCAATTAGATGGCGCAGATAGCGTGAACGACTTACTGTCTCAGTTACAAAATGCGTTCACTGAGCGCAGTTCTAACCACGTTATTCATTTGACAGAAACCCAAATTGAAAGCTTAGTAGGCGTATTGCAGCGAGCCGTGCCTAATTTTAGTGGCGTAGTGAACGTTACCGAAGTGGGCAGTACTATTACCTTTACCTTTTCACCCAGTAGTGTTGATTTATATTTCAATGTATCAGCATTGATTTTACCCGGCGACAGCCTGCAAATTGATTATATTAGTGTGGGCGATTTGTCTTTGTCTGGGCCTCTCATGCTAGCATTTGCTGAAAAGGGTATAAATTATTGGACAAAGTCTGAAATTGCCACTATTGCCCTGACGCGGGTTGAAAAAGTGACGATGCGCCGCGGTGAGGTGTCTTTACATACTGCGCCACTGGCCTCTTTGTTAGAAGAGCTTACCGTGGTTTCTAACAATATGGGCGTAGAAGAAGAAACAGAGCTTCAAACCCTTGCGGCTTATTATTTGCGTTACATCTCAGGGCGAGATTTAGCGCTATCAAAGCAGCCAGTGCCTCTTATTGAGTACTTACGGGAAGGTATGGCCCGTGCAAGAGAGCAGAGTAATTCTGCACAACAGGCTGCTCTACATAACAAAGCGGTGATTTTGGCTCTTGCAGCGTATGTGGGGCACTATCGTATTGGTAGCTTAGTGGGCGACTTACAGCCCGATCCGACAAAAGCATTAAAGCCTCGTGCCCCTGCTATTTTACTAGAGCGTAACGACTTAGCCCGTCATTTCATTATTTCCGCCGCCCTAGAGTTACTTGCCGAGCAAGACATGTCGTGGGCAATTGGTGAATTTAAAGAGTTAATGGACAGAGGCACAGGTGGTTCAGGCTACAGTTTTGTGGATTTAGGTGCCGACATGTCGGGCTCACAATTTGCCCGAGTGGCGACCATGCCTGAGCATGCCGAAAGTACGCAAAATGCTGTGGCACGAATCCAATCTGATTCCGATATTGTTCCAGCGATAAAAGCCTTTCCTGAAGGATTAAGTAAGCAAGCGTTTACCGAGAAGTATGGACGTGTAGACAGTGAAGCTTATTTAAATGAAGTGGCTGAGATTAAGCGCCTTATCAAACAAGTGCCTATGTATCAGAAGGCGCATGCTGAAGGGAATTTAATAAATCAAATTGAAGCGGGTGAGGTCGGGGAACACTAATAGCTTGCGCTAGCCCCCAAACCTAAAAACAAGCATGCTAGTTTAGATGTGAGCCAAGACAGCATCGGTATTTTCAGCATTGAAATGCTCGTCTATTTACTTGCTAGCGACTGCTGAAATTGAGATACGGTAGTGAGTGCCAATTCAATCTTTTTAATCAGTGCGGGCAGAGCTGCTTTTGCTTCTTCCTCTGTCATGTCTTTCAAAGCTTGCCAATCTAACGCAATCTCTTCTACATAAGGGCCAAAGCGTTTTGCTTGTGTGGTGAACGGACTATCTTCAGCAAATATGGCGGCAAACTTGCCTTGACTGTCTTTTTGCAAACGATCCAATGCCTGATCCGCATCTACCGCCTTTCGGTAAAGGGTCTGGATAGTATCCTGAAGTTGCTGGTGAATAGCTTGCATATATATCCTCAAAAAGCGCCTCAAAAAGACGTCTCACAAATTTTGCCTAAAAAGCAGTGTAAAATTAGATTAAAGTTTCAGCATACTGAGCCGATAACCTCGAAGGTGGGCAATTTTGCCTATTTTTTTACTTTGCTTCAAGCAACAAAGGAAAACGGTATGGATCTACAAGGTGCTAGTGCCTCTGGAACGTCCGGTGCGTCACTTGAACTCGCTTCGCTTAAGTTGGCCAAAGGGCAACAAGAGCAAGAAGGAAAAGCGGCGCTTCAGCTATTAGAAAATTCAGCTGACGTACCAAAATCAACATCTTCTAACCCAGCGGTAGGCGCAAATATAGATACTTTCGCTTAAGGTCAGGGATGTAAATGTAAGTCGATAGGCGTTTTGCCAGGCTGAGCGCCTATCTCTCTAACGAGTTTAGGCACAAGGAAGCCTGGTAGGCGCTTTATCGCTTCTTGCATAATCTGTCTTGCCATGTCGTCACTTACATAGAAATGACTTGCCCCTTGTACTTTATCAAGTACATGCAAATAGTAGGGCAGAACCCCCGCATCAAATAAACGCTCACTTAATTCACACAATGCATCTGCTGAGTCATTCACATCTTTTAGTAACACCGATTGGTTTAACAGGGTAACACCGTGAGTGCGCAATTTCTCTAAGCGGCTCTTAAGTGCTGGTGATACTTCATTCGCATGGTTAACATGCAACACGAGTATTTTTTGAATAGGCAGCTGAGTAAACCAGTCAAAAAAAGCATTATCGAGGCGTTCGGGTAGTACAACCGGTAAACGGGTGTGAATACGAAGTCGTTTAATATGAGGTATTGCGGCGATTTCTTTTGCTAATGCGGCTAGGTGATCATCTTTTGCCATTAGCGGATCGCCGCCCGAAAAAATCACTTCGTTAATCGCTGGGTTGCCCGCAATGTATTCTAATGCCTCTTGCCACTGGGTATTATTTACCGCGTTATCGGCATAAGGAAAGTGTCTGCGAAAGCAATAACGGCAATTAACCGCACACCCAGTACGTACCATTAATAATACGCGAGAGTCGTACTTATGTAGCAAACCTTTACCAGCAGTGTCGTGTTCTTCTAATGGGTCTTTCGTGTAACCCGGTTCAATACTAAACTCTTGTTTAAGCGGCATCACTTGCAGAAAAAGCGGGTCGTTCGGGTTTCCTTTTTCCATTAACGAGGCAAAGTGCCGAGGAACACGCATAGGAAAAAGGCGTCGTGCTTTACTGTCTTGTTCGTAATCTTTGCTAGGTAAATCTAAAAAAGACAACAGCTTTTCAGGGCTGGTAAAGCTATTAGCTAATTCTTTTTGCCAGTTATGCTCTACAGAAATCGCTTTTTTAGGTATTATTTGTTCCACGAAATTTTTTGTACCTTATGTTTAGACAGAGGAATTATGGCTAATTACAGCACTAACGAGTTCAAAGCCGGCCTGAAAATCATGCTGGACGGTGAACCTTGTAACATTTTAGAAAACGAATACGTGAAGCCGGGCAAGGGTCAGGCATTTAACCGCGTTAAAATTCGTAAACTTATTTCAGGTAAGGTTTTAGAAAAAACCTTCCGCTCTGGTGAGTCAGTAGAAGGCGCAGATGTTTTAGACACTGAGCTTGCTTACTTGTACACCGACGGCGAATTCTACCACTTTATGAACAACGAAACATTCGAACAAATCGCGGCTGACGAAAAAGCAGTAGGCGATAGTGTTAAGTGGTTGGTAGAAAACGATGTGTGCGTTATCACCTTGTGGAACGGTACGCCAATTACAGTAACGCCACCCAACTTCGTTGAACTTGAAATTACTGAAACTGACCCAGGCCTTAAAGGCGATACAGCGGGTACAGGTGGTAAGCCAGCTACACTAACAACGGGCGCAGTAGTACGTGTTCCTTTGTTTGTGCAAACAGGTGAAGTGATTAAAGTAGATACTCGCTCTGGTGAGTATGCGTCTCGCGCGCAAAAGTAAGTAACAAAAGTAAGTTAGAAATAAGAAACAGCTGCAGTTAGCCGATGCCGTATTTGGCATCGGTAACTCGCTTACTGTTACGCATTTTTTCCTATGCGTTATTCGCCAAATAAAGCTTGCTAATCGATAGCCCCAAAGCTGTTTATCATATTTGTCATCATCCTTATTAATAAGCAAAGACACCTCTGTTCATGAACGACTGGCACCCTACCTCATCACATGATTCTCGAATTGCGCGAGCCAATTTACTGCGTAGCATAAGACACTTTTTCTATACCCGAGATGTGCTAGAAGTAGAAACGCCATTATTGTCCAGCGGCACGGTAACCGATGAACATCTCGATGCATTCCTTACAAAGTTCAATCATTCGCAGGATGGCGCACCGGTAGACCTTTACCTGCAGACTTCACCTGAATTTGCTATGAAGCGCCTATTGTGTGACCAAAGTGGTGCTATTTATCAAATCTGCAAAGCATTTCGACACGAAGGGGAAGGGCGCTGGCATAACCCTGAATTCACTATGCTGGAATGGTATCGACCGGGCTTCGACCATCATGCCCTAATGCAGGAAGTTGATGCGTTATTAATACAAACGCTAGGCACAGATACCGGCGAGATGATCAGTTATCAAGATGTGTTTAAATTTCAGTTGGGTATTGACCCGCTAACCGCTACAGATGAGATGCTTCTGGCTAAAATGGCTGACTGCACTATCGATATTTCAAGCCCTGAACAGCTTGATAAAGACAGTAAACTACAACTGCTGTTTTCAACGGCGATTGAACCGGTTATTGGCCAAGAACGGCCATGTTTTGTGTTTGGGTTTCCTGCTTCACAAGCATCTCTTGCCCGTATCAATAAACAAGACTCACGTACTGCCGACAGATTCGAAGTGTATTTTAAAGGGGCAGAGTTGGCGAATGGCTTTCATGAATTAAACGAGGCTTCGGAACAAAAGCAACGCTTCGAGCACGACAATCAAAAGCGTCGCAGCAATGGCCAGCCTACAAAGCCCATTGATACACGATTTTTGTCTGCGCTGAAAAGCGGCTTGCCACACTGCGCAGGGGTAGCGTTAGGTATAGATCGGTTGTTAATGCTTAAATTAGGCGCGTCGCATATTAAAGAGGTGCTTAACTTTCCAGTGAGTAGGGCGTAAATTTTTATTTTCAGTCTCAGATATTATTGGTTCAAGATCTTATCAGTACCCGCTTAACCCAGAGCGCTGCGTACACTAATCAATTACTTATTTACATAATAAACATTGTCGTTGAATGAAGTTAAATCATAGACAAGTTGCCATTGACAATAAACGCCCTAACCTACAAAATGTTATAACATCACAAAAGTGACCATGCAAATGGTCAAAATGAATAAAAATTTGTTAGGGAAACCGTTATGAAAATGCGTTCACTGCTAAGTCTTACGATAGCAGGTCTACTTTCGTCTCCATCCTTTGCGACTGTTATTAGCGGTAAAGTTACCGATGTATCAGGTCAGCCCGTTGAAGGTGCCGAGGTTAGCATTGAAGGTACTCGCCGAGTCGTTACCACCGATGAAAATGGTGTTTACCGTTTTAGCGATGTTAAGCAAACTCATGTACATCTTCACGTATTTTCAAGCCAATATATTCATGGTGACAACGACCTTGGTGAAATCGTGGGTGACAAAACCGTTGATTTTTCACTTATCCCTTCGTCAGTTGAAAATATTGTTGTGACGGCTACTGCATTACAATCTTCAGTGCTTGAGTCTGTTACGCCCGTTACCGTGATTGGAGCAGAGCGCCTTAGACGTATTGAAGCGCCTACATTAGGCGAAACCTTAAAGAATACGCCTGGGGTACAAAGCACGTACTTTGGCCCAGTTTCAAGTAGCCCAATTATTCGTGGTAACGATGGCCCACGGGTTAAAATTGTTCAAAACGGGTTAGATGTTTCTGATGTATCTCGTGTTGGCCCTGACCACAACGTCACGAGCAACCTGGCAAGTGCCACACAAGTAGAAGTGCTTCGTGGTCCTGCAACATTACAATATGGAAGCGGCGCCATTGGCGGTGTGGTTAATATTGTTGATAAGCGTATTGTGCAACATCAAATGGACGGTGTTGAAGGCGAGGCTGAAGTTAGCTACAGCACAGTAGATAACGGTAAATACGCTCGCGGTGATATCACTGGTGGCAGCGGTAACTTTGCATGGCATATCGATGGTTACTCTCGTAACACAGATGACACTGATATTCCTGGTTATGCCTCAGTAGAGCCTGATGAAGACGAAGCATACGGTGTATTAGAAAGCACTGCGATGGAAACCAGCGATATAACGGCTGGCTTGTCTTATATTGGTGAGGAAGGTTACTTTGGCTTTGCGGTAGAGCAACTTGATAACCGTTATGGCGTGCCTGGTCACAGTCACGAACATGAAGAAGAGCACGATGATGAAGATCATGACGACGAAGCTCACGATGAAGAAGATCATGATGAAGAGTTGCACGAAGAAGAAGGCGTATTGATTGACGTAGACATGACACGTTATCAAGCGGCAGGCGAATGGCATTCACCTATCAGAGGGTTAACCAATGCGAAGTTTGCCGCGGCTTATACCGATTACGAACATGTTGAAATTGAAGATGGCGAGCAAGGGACTATCTTCACTAACAAATCTAGCGATATTCGCGCTTCAGTGTCGCACGAAGAAGTGGATGGCTGGCATGGTGTGCTAGGTGTTCAATTCCAACACAGTGATTATGAAGCAGAGGGGGAAGAAGCCTTTACCCCTGCAAATACCTCTTCTAACTATGCTGTCTACCTTGTAGAGCAAAAAGTCGTGGGTGATGTGACCTTCGAATTAGGTGGTCGTGTTGAATACACCGAATACGATGCCGATGACAGTGAATTATCTCTTGAAGTGACCCATGCTGATGAAGAAGAGCATGAAGAAGAAGAGGATCACGAAGAACATGAAGAGCAAGTCACGTCTTATAGCTTCAATAAGTATGACTTCACCAGTACGTCTTTATCTGCTGGTTTAAACTGGGAATATGCAGAAGGTCGCTCAATTGCCACTACACTTTCACGTAGTGAGCGTGCGCCTAGCCAACAAGAGCTGTTTTCTGCAGGTCAGCATTTGGCCACACAAAGCTACGAGCTAGGTTTGGTTTTTGACTTAGATGAAGACGGTCATATTGAAGAAGGCTTAAAAGACGTAGAAAAAGAAGTTAGCACTAATATCGATGTTACTTTCCGTAAATTCACCGGCGATTGGGGTTATACGGTTTCATTGTTTTATAACCAAGCGGATGATTATATTTATCAAACGAATACTGGGTTATTGGCAATAACTGAAGAGCACGAAGATCACGAGGAAGAAGAAGAGGAAGGCCATGAAGAAGAAGGCACACCTATCTACTACTTCCAGCAAGCTGATGCGGATATCTGGGGCTTAGAAGCCGAAGCCTACTACGATATAAACGCGCAAGTACGCGTGACGGTATTTAGCGATTACATTAACGCAGAAATTGATGATGATAACCTGCCTCGAACGCCACCTATGCGATTTGGTGGTAACATCAGTTATGTGAGCAATGGGCTAAGTGCTGATGTTGGCGTAACTTGGTATGATGACCAAGACGACGTTGCGTCTTACGAGACACAAACCGATGGTTATACCTTGTTAGATGCTAGTGTTCAGTACGAATTTGGCGGCCAAGGCGTTGAGTGGATTGTTTATGCAAAAGGAAACAATTTAACAGACGAAGAGGCTCGCGTTCATACATCATTTTTGAAAGATCAGGCGCCACTACCTGGCCGTAATCTTACGCTAGGAGTACGTGCGCTGTTCTAATATTGCAGCGAAAACGGGGTGCGCTTGGTAGACGTAAAGGCAGAATCGGTGAAAGAATCAGTGAAAGACAGTTGGTTAGCTACCTTAGCTAGCCAAAAAAGTAAGCATATTGTGCTAGGTTACGGCAGTTTGCTTAGTCGAGATTCCCGAGAGCGTCACTCCCAAATATATACTCAAGGTTTACCCGTGCGTGTTTCAGGTTTTAAGCGCGCATGGGTTACCCGTAGTCTGCAAGAAAAGCAAACCTATGTAGGCGCCGTTGCCGATAAAGCATCTCAATTAAATGCACAGCTTATTCCCGCCGAAGTAAACCCTTCATTACGCGCGCGAGAAAAAAACTACCGCTTTGTCGAAGTACCAGCCAGTGCAATCGAACATGTAAGTTCCTCCTTGTGCAATCAACCTTCTTTCACCCCTGCGCTTCGCGATGCGTTAAGCCATCATCAACTCTGGTTATGTGAAACCTTACTTTGTCATCACCCCAGCACCGACTTTCCTGTTTCACAAACCTACATTGATACCTGTCTTGTGGGCTGTTTAGAGCATGGTGGAATAAGTGAAGCTACCGCTTTTATTGAACACACCCATGGGTGGAATCACCCTAGTATTGATGACAGATCAAATCCTGTTTACCCGAGAGCCGCCGCTATTTCTAAGCAACATTTAACGCAAATAGACACGCTGCTAAAAAAGGTAAAACAACCCACACAGAGGCGTACTCATTCATGTTGTTACTAACTGAACGGTTGGAATTAAGCCCACTGACGCAAGCAGATAAACTGTGGATAGTTGAAATGCACCAAGACCCGTTATGGAAGCAGTTTATTGGTCATCGTGGGGTGGCGAGCGTTGAAGATGCCGCTGATTATATTGACCGGGTTAACGCGCAGGTTAATGAGTGGGGATATGGCTTATTGGCAATAAGAAATAAGAAAACCAACGCGCCTTATGGTGTTTGTGGGCTTATTAATCGCTTTGTTTTCAGCTGCCCTGATTTAGGCTTTGCACTGCTACCGAGTGCGCGTAAACAGGGAATTGCGATAGAAGCAGCTAAAGCGGTTATTGATTGGGTGGAGATGGAAGAAGATATGCATTTCATTACCGCCTCTACCCACCCCGAAAACGCACGTTCTCAACATCTATTACACCAGCTAGGGTTTGAAAAACGCGGCCCTTACTTTATTGATAAGTCCACACCGGTTCAAACCCTATTCTGGCGCAACAGTGATTTCGCTAGCCGTTAGAACGGTGGAAGCACCGTAACCTTTTTAATGATGATAGGTTCAATAGGTACATTGTTGGTGTTTAGCATTAGCGAATACTCGGTTTCTACTTCAGACATCGCATCTACAATATCTTCACCTTCTACAATCATGCCAAACACCGCATAGCCCCAGTCTCGCCCTGGGTTTAGCGTTTCGTTGTCATTAACGTTAAAGAAAAACTGACGATTTGCAGTATGCGGATCATCTTGCCGAGCCATAGCGATGGTGTGTAAGTCATTGGTTAGCCCATTTCCCGACTCATTGAATATTTCAGGGTAGTTAGACTTACCTTCAAAATCGGTGGTATAGCCTCCGCCTTGCACCACAAACCCCGGCACAATACGATGAAAAATGGTGTTTTCATAACTGCGCTTGTCTACATAACGTAAAAAGTTATTCACGGTAATGGGCGCGCGGCGACGGTCTAATTCCACCACAATATCACCCATGGTGGTTTCAATTTTAACTCTTGGGTAATAGTTATCAGGCTGAATTTGTGAGCCATCATCTTTTTTAGCCGCCAATGCATTAGGGCTAATTGCTGCAGACGTAAAAACGAAAGCTGAGAAGATTAAGGCCGTTATAAGCGGTTTTAACATGTGCATTCCTTATCGTTTAGCGGTGCCCAAAATAACAAATTTTTTGTCGCTTGCCATTACGTCTGAACCACCAAACATGCGTTTAAGTTTAACGTGATGTTCAAGATGCCTGTTTCCAACCACCACTAACTGGCCACCTTTTACTAACGCGTGTTTCGAATCGTTAAACATTTGCCATGCAATATGGTCGGTAATGGCATTTTGTTGATGGAAAGGGGGGTTACACAATATCTTAGTTACCCAAGGCGATTGTTGCTGCTCTAGCAAGCTCTCAAGGCAGTTACTGGCCATAAACTCACATTGATCAATCTTGTCTGGAAAATTCTCAAGTACATTTAATCGTGCACTTTCCACTGCCATAAAAGACTCATCAATGAATATTACCTTGCAGTCGCCTGCTAAGGCTAAAGCGTTTACGCCTAATATTCCATTGCCGCAGCCTAAATCGACCACGGTTTCGTTAGCACTTACCGTCATATGCTCAAGCATTAAACGGGCACCAATATCTAATGACTGACGAGAAAATATATTCGCGTGATTTTTAAGTGTAAAAGTTTGGCCTGTGGCGCCCTTACATTTCCATATTTCAGGATAAGGCGAAGGGATGGGGGCAATACTTTCATCAAGGGTACTAAAAACCAATCTCGACTTTTTCTTTGCCAAGGATGTTTTAGCAGGGCCAATGATTTTCTCGAACAAGGCGGATACCGACTTGGTCACGGCTTTTATTTTACCTGCCGCCACAATATGCGTACCAGGCGCTGCATAACGTTTAATATCGATAAGCTGTTGTTCAAGTAACGCTAGCGTGCGCGGCACTTTAAGCATGATAACGCTTGGGGCACTCTCTGGCATGAAAGTAAGACTTTCAACACTGGTTAAACTGGTTACGGGTGACGTTAGCGCACCTTCCTCATCAATAACCGGTTTTAAATGGTTACGCCTAAGGTTTTCTTGTAATGATCGCAAGCTAATATACGAATCTGAAATCCAAATAGGACTATACTGCGTAAACCAACATCCAAGGGTACCAAAGTCGTCATTAAAAATGAGTATGGGGCCCAAGGTAGATGACGTTTCAGGTTGGTTTTCGTCTTGGGCTTTATTTAGGGCTTCAACAAGCGCATCAAGGTGCGCTTCTACATGCTCAATAAGCAGCTCATCGGCACTATCCCACGCTTGTAGGCTTTTGTGCTGATGTTTTTCAGGGTAGCGTATTAAGGTAAACTGGCGCTCTGCCATTGAAAATTCTGTATTCATTATTTTCTTGTCTAAAGTTATCGGGGGGTTATGCAATTACCACTTTTTACTGACGCGAAAGCAGCGAAAAACTCACCCATTACGCTACCGTTGCCAGAAGCTGAGGTGCGCTATTATCCGCAATGGCTTAGCTCAGAGCAAGCGAATGACTACCAAGGTGTGTTTGAAAGCACTTTGCCGTGGCGACAAGATACCATTCGTATGTATGGAAAATACCTCGATGTGCCTAGGTTACAGGCTTGGCACGGTGATCCTGAGTGTCTTTATAAATATTCGGGTATTAAGCTTGCACCACAACCTTGGACCCCTGAATTAGCGGTCATTCGAGATAAATGCATTGAGGTTTGTCATATTCCTTTCAACAGTGTGTTGGCAAATTGGTATCGACATGGGCAAGACAGTATGAGTATGCATGCTGATGATGAGCCTGAACTCGGACCTAATCCCGTGGTAGCGTCGGTCACTTTTGGTGAGTCTCGCCCTTTTGTGTTTAAACACAAAGAAACCGGTGCCCGTTTTACCCAAATATTAGAGCACGGTAGTCTATTAGTCATGGGGGAAACCACTCAATCGCAATATCTGCACGGTATTGCTAAGACGACTAAACATATCGGTGGTAGAATTAACCTTACTTTCCGGCACTTAATTACAACCAAGTAGTTTTCATATGAATGTTAAAGAATTTATAGAATCGACCCTAACACGCGCGCTTTCGCCAGCGTTGTTGAACGTGGAAGACGAGAGCTTTATGCACAACGTTCCAGACGGTGCGCAAAGCCATTTCAAGGTAACCGTGGTCACGGATGCCTTTGAAGGCAAACGTTTAATTGCCCGTCATCGTGAAATTAATACGTTGGTCGATGAAGCCTTGAAAGGGCCTGTGCATGCGCTAGCATTACATACTTATACCCCAACAGAGTGGGTGGCGCGAGGTGGCGAAGCGCTCACTTCGCCAGCCTGTTTAGGTGGCAGTAAGTCGTAACGCGTTTTTATATTCGTTTCATTTTTCAATTGAGTATTTATTTTAATTTTCTATAGCCCCAACAGGAGCGCTTGGTAACATGGAAGTAAGAAGTTCGGTAAACGCGTATTTGCAGATAGTAAAAACACCCACGGTGCAGGTGGTGTTATTAGGGGGGGGCTTTTTGCTGCTAATGCTATTTGCTTCTATGCAGGTTCTAGCGCCTTTCGATAACGCCGTCATTCAGATTCTGGTGTGGGACGATATGCCCGGGGTGATTCAACGCTTCTTTGAAAATTTCACTGCGCTTGGCAGTAACGAAGTACTTATCTTTTTTTCACTTGCCGTCGCCGGTTTTTTGAAATTAACCGGGCATCCCAATAAAGCATTTACGCTATTAATAGCGGTAGCTGCAGGATTGGTGATTACCTTTGTACTTAAAGTCGGTATAGACCGCCCTAGGCCGCCGCTGTCTGGCCATCAAGTTACCGTATTAACGCAAAGCTTTCCATCTGCACATGCCATGATGTCTACCCTTGTTTACTTCTGTATTGCTAGGCTTTTTTGCTTTTCTATTACAAAAGTTAAATTGAAAATATGGGTATATTCTCTGACTACACTATTGGTATTTGTTATTGGCCTGAGTCGAGTACAGCTAGGCGTGCATTGGCCTACCGATGTCATTGCTGGGTGGCTCGGTGGCGGAACCATTGCCGCGTTTAGTTTTTATGTGATTAAATGGCAAAGAAATCTGCGCATTCGAAATAACCCTTAGTTTTCTAGACGTGGAAGGCCAAACTGCTAGGGGAAATTAGGGCGGCCACAATACGAAGACCAAACTAGGTACAAGTTGTGAACATATGCGATCCTAGAGAAAACCCAGAACACGCTAAGCAAGCCGTTATCCGTATGATGTCTCACGACTTATACCGGATGCAATGCTTGGCTGCATTAAAATCGCTACAGTTACCCCAAGGTTATTTAGCGGCGGGGTTTCTGCGTAATGCTATATGGGATGATAGTCACGGCTATAAGAAACCAACGCCGTTAAATGACATCGATGTTATCTACTTCAACCCATCAGATACTTCAAAAGAATCAGAGCTCCACATAGAAAATGCGTTGTCTGCGCAGGTACCTTCAGCCCACTGGCAAGTGAAGAATCAGGCTCGTATGCATGTGCACCACGGTCACAACGCGTATAAAGACTGTGAAGAAGCGATTAGCTATTGGATAGAACAAGAAACCTGTGTGGCTATTAGGCTTTGCCCAAATAAAGAGGGCGATAAGTTTGATATGCTTGCACCCTATGGGCTATCAAGTAATTTTGCCGGTACGATTTCGATAAACCCCCGCCATCCTAGAGGCGATGTATTTACCCAGCGGGTGAAAACGAAAAACTGGCTAGTAACGTGGCCGCAACTTACTTTAGATTCAGCGTTGGTTAGCGCTATTTGATATTTCAACCACGGTCGCGGCTATGTCGGTCAGCTTTTTATGCTCATTCATGGCCTGCTTTTGTAGTTTTCGATACGCATCATTTTCATTTAGTTGAAATTGCTGCATCAGAATGAGTTTGGCTCTATCCACCAGCTTGTGCTCGGTAATGGCGCGTTTAGCTTCTTCTAACTCACGACTCATGTCTTCAATATACTGTGCTTGCCCTCTCAATAAATCGTAAAATGAGCGATGTGCAGACAAGGTTTGTGTCTGTTCGCTAATATCAGCATTTTTACTCGAGCCAGTCATATCAGTCTGTAGCAACGCGAGCTCACTGTCTTCCACCAAACCTGGCATGCTAGGGTCGAACAGCATAGTGAGGGGGGAGCCATCTTGTGCGTGTTCATCGGTAAAGCTTTCAATTAACCGCTGATGGTTTTTCATTTCATGATGGGCGTTACTTACTTTGGTTTGCGCTTCTTTCGTTAAGCTGTCGGTCAGCTTATTTTCAATTTCTTGCATTGCATCAATACGCCGCGTGGCTACATCGAACCACACTTCACTAATTTCAGCCGCAATGGGGCTACCATCAGCAAGCTGTGCAATCATTTTCCGTAATTGATTAATATCATGTGCGGCAGGGCTGTCATCTAAAAGCTCGTAGGCGTCTTTATGGCAAGTCCGTGCGAATTCATTGAACACGGTAAAGTGATGTTGCTGAGCGTGCTGTAGTGCGCTGAGCTTGTCGCACAGGCGTTTATCAAAATGCGTCTCTGCAAAGCCAATAGCCCCCCATGCACGTTCTTGCCCTGCATACTCTTTACCCTGCATGAAATTAAATAGTGCAACTAAAAGGCGGGTAATTACTGGATCGCTGGCAATGTCTGCCGCTTCAAAAATTACCGTAAGTAGCCCTGCCACTAAGCGGCAATAAGCGCGGGTGGAGTCTAACGGAGACAGCGTGAGTTTTTTCGCTTGTTCACGAAGAACCGGGAGGTAGTCAATACCTTGAAGCGCTAACGTAATGCTGCTTAATAAGCGAGGGTTTGCGGTGTCATGACTTTCGGTTAAATACAATGATTTAAGTTGGCTGCGCAACATAGATTCGGCTTCACAGCTGGCTTCAATATGGGTAGCACGTTGCTGCGAAAATCTTTCGCCTTTAGACGCTAAATAAATGTTGGTGGCACCACGCTCCCGCTGTAGGGCATGCACCATGTTTCGAACGGAAATAACAATGCGGCAGTTGCTGGATAGCTGCTCAAGCACAGTAATTTCAGCTCGTTTAGCGGCAAGCAAGAAACGCTTAGTGGCATCGCTATAATGCGTAGTGGCCGTTATTTCATGGTCTGTTTGCATGATACATCTAGGAGTTTAGCGGACTTAGCTTCTAACAAAAGCAATGCCTATGCCTTAACGAACCACTCTTGATGAAGTTGATTTAAGTTACTGTTTTTATGCGAATAATTTTTTCGTTTGATTCAATGTTGGGGGATTTTCCAGCAAATATTAATCAGCAATACTGAGCGTCTCATCATAGATGCTCAATAATGGTGCAAGTTGAGATGATCTTAGCCTTGCACCTACTTCAATATTTGGTATTACGCCCTTACTACTCGGAGAAACCAGCCAACAAAAATAGAAATAAGAAGGCCGAAGAAAGACATCAAAGCAGTAATCATCAATAACTTTCCTGAAAAGTCAGGATCTTCACCGGTTTCAGTCATTAACATGCCGGATGCTTTGAAGATAAATAATGCGGCAATAGAAAACAGTAAAATGACTGCAGTAGACATTAACGTAGATTTCCAAAAGGTTTTTGGAAACGCCCAATGAATAGCGCCGGCCACCAGCACGCATAAAATTGTGAGTAAATAAGGGACCACTTCCACTCCTTATCGGTTGGTCAAATACACCTCGCCGCCAACAAAAGGATCAGCAACGTAGATTGAAACAGTCAGTGTGAATACAACTGAGAGCGCCAATGATGAATCAATGGCAAATCAATTGCTCGGCAAAAACTAAGCTTATTACGATGCCATGGAAAGTCAGCCTTGTCAGCTTAAAATCCTCTGTACGATTAACATTCTATTAAAAGATTTTCAGCATTATTAGTGGTAGAATCGCACGCAAAATTTGTGCATGACAGTGATTTACAGCATCCACAGCTAATCTGGCAACGCACGACTCCTAAAACCTCTAGACTCCTGAGAAAACATGTTTGATTTAATTACTAATCGAGATAGTAATGTAAAAAATGACGTGCTTTCTGGTATTACCGTTGCACTTGCACTGGTACCAGAAGCGGTTGCTTTTGCATTTGTTGCTGGCGTTGAGCCCATGATTGGGTTGTACGCCGCATTTATGATGGGACTTATCACGTCGGCCATTGGCGGACGTCCGGGAATGATTTCTGGTGCGACAGGTGCCATGGCCGTGGTCATGGTGGCATTAGTGGCACAGCATGGCGTTCAATATCTGTTTGCCGCTGTTATTTTAGCCGGTTTACTGCAAATACTCTGCGGAGTGTTCAAGCTCGGGAAATTTATTCGACTGGTGCCTTACCCGGTAATGCTCGGGTTTGTAAACGGCTTAGCAATTGTTATTTTTCTTGCCCAATTAGGTCAATTTAAAGTAGTGAATGCCCTCGGTCAGTTGGAGTGGATGCAAGGAACCATGTTGTACTGGATGCTTGGGTTGGTTGCGCTTACTATGGCGATTATCTACTTACTGCCTAAGTTAACCACTGCGGTACCAGCGTCTTTAGTGGCTATTGTTACCGTAACGGCTATGGTGCACGGGCTAGATTTAGAAGCCCGTACGGTTATCGATTTCGTGCGTGATTTGCTACCTGAAGCACAGAAAGCTAGCGCTACCCTTGCCGGTGAACTACCTACTTTTGCTATCCCTATGGTGCCGTTTACCTGGGAAACTGTGATGATTGTTCTGCCTACTTCAATCATTCTGTGTCTGGTTGGTTTGATTGAGTCACTCCTTACATTATCGCTTATTGATGAAATGACAGATACCCGTGGCCGTGGCAACAAAGAATGTGTGGGTCAAGGTGTTGCTAATACTGTAAATGGCTTCTTTGGCGGCATGGGCGGTTGTGCCATGATTGGTCAAAGCATGATTAACATCAACTCTGGTGGTCGTGGACGTTTATCAGGTATTACTGCAGCATTGGTGCTTCTTGCCTTTATTCTTTTTGCTGCGCCATTAATTGAAATGATCCCGCTAGCGGCATTGGTTGGCGTTATGTTCGTGGTGGTTATTGCTACCTTTGAATGGGCATCGTTCCGCATTATTCGTGGTGTAAATAAAGAGGACGCTTTTGTTCTGTTCTTAGTGACCGCAGTAACGGTCATTGCTGACCTTGCGATTGCGGTTGTGGTGGGTGTAATTGTGTCTGCCTTGGTATTTGCGTGGAAGCACGCTCGTCATATCGAAATTAAGAGCCACATTGATAGCGATGATTGGAAAGTGTATGAATTAGAAGGACCATTGTTCTTCGGTTCAGTGACCCACTTCAAAGACTTGTTTGATATTGCCAATGATCCTGAGCACGTGGTTATCGACTTTAAAGAATCGCGAATTTGGGATTCATCAGGTATTGATGCCTTAGATACGTTAGCTGATAAATACGAACAGCAAGGCAAGAAGCTGCATATTCGCCATATCAGTGACGAGTGTCGCAACTTACTGCGTAAAGCTGACAAGTTCGTAGAAATTAACGTGAATGAAGATCCTCGTTATCGTGTTGCTACCGATAAGCTGGCTTAACAGTTGGTGGCAATCGCCTTGGTGTGAATGCTCAGGTGCTTGCCAGGGCTGGAGAGTAAGGTAGAGCAATGTGAGTGCACCAAATGATATCGCAAATGCTTTTGTTTGGTGCAAAATAAGGTGACTCGAAAAGCCGGTTTTTTAATAAATCTATATAAAACAGGCTAGTAATGACATGGCACTAATATTGGATATACTTTGTAGTGTGAAAAATTGTGTGTATGTTTAGAGCAACCTAGCTCACAAAAATTTGATAGCTATGAAAACTCGTAGCGCTTGATAGGCAATGAAGCCCGCAACAACGAAAGTTGATGCGGGCTTTTTTTTGTCCCGAATAAAGGGAGAGACCATGACATCTTTGGCATCTAAAACGCGAATTCTCGTCGTTGGTAACGGAATGGTAGGGCACCATTTTGTTGAACAGCTTCATCAAAGTAGCGATAACGTTGATATCACCGTGTTGTGTGGTGAGTCGAGACTGGCCTACGATAGAGTACATTTATCCTCTTACTTTAGTGGCGCTAGCGCAGATGACTTAGCGCTGACAACCGCTGATGTATATCGTGATTGGGGCGTTAATGTGGTAACGAACGCCATAGTAACTGACTTGCTGCGCGACGAAAAAAAGGCGTTAACCGAAGATGGTCAGGTATTTCCCTACGATAAATTGGTACTTGCCACCGGCTCTTACCCGTTTGTCCCGCCTATCCCCGGAAACAATCAAGAACATTGTTTAGTGTATCGCACTATTGATGACCTGATTGCCATTGAAAACTCTGCTCGAGAAAGCAAAGTCGGTGTGGTAGTGGGGGGCGGCTTATTGGGCCTTGAGGCGGCAAACGCGTTGAAAGAAGCCGGACTTGAAACCCATGTGGTGGAATTTGCGCCTCAGCTGATGGCCGTGCAGTTAGACGAAACGGGGGGCGACGTACTTCGCAGTAAAATTGAGTCGTTAGGGGTAACCGTTCATACCCAAAAAGCAACACAGGTTATCGAAGCTGGGGAGCAAGCACGTTATCGCATGGTATTTGCCGACGGCACTTTTCTTGAGACCGATATGGTGCTGTTTTCAGCGGGTATTCGTCCATCAGATCAACTGGCCAGAAAATCCATGCTAGCGCTTGGGGAGCGTGGGGGTATTGTTGTCGATGACAACTGCTTAACTTCCGATCCTGACATTTTTGCCGTGGGCGAATGTGCGCTTTGGCAAAACCGCATATTTGGTTTAGTTGCGCCAGGTTACACCATGGCTCGCGCAGTGGTAAGTGCGTTAACTGGTGGTGATACTGTATTCACTGGCGCCGACATGAGTACTAAGCTTAAGTTGATGGGTGTAGAAGTAGGTTCTATTGGCGATGCACACGAACGTACTACTGGCGCACAAAGCTACACCTATTTTAACCAGCCTGAAGGCGTGTATAAGAAGTTGGTGGTAGATGAAAGCCAGCAGAAAGTATTGGGTGCGGTGTTAGTCGGTGATACCAGCGACTACGACACCTTATTGCAGTACGCCTTAAACGGCATTGATTTACCAGAAAACCCTGAAACGCTTATTCTGCCAAGTTCAGGTGCTGCGCCAGCGTTAGGGGCTGATGCATTACCGGACACCGCCACAATTTGCTCCTGTCACAACGTGGCAAAAAACGACATTGTATCGGCTATTGACGAGGGCTGTTGCAGCCTTGGCGAAGTTAAAAGCTGTACGAAAGCCAGCACCGGTTGTGGTGGGTGTACTGCTTTGCTTAAAAATGTGGTTGATAGTGAGCTTGAAAAGCGAGGGGTAGAAGTCTCGAAAGCCATTTGTGAGCATTTCAATCATACCCGCCAAGAGCTATTTCATATTGTAAAAGTGAACGGCATCACTTCGTTTGACGAATTACTCGACAAGCATGGAACTGGTCTTGGCTGTGAAATATGTAAGCCAGCAGCAGGCTCTATTTTAGCGTCTGTGTATAACGATTACGTACTTAAACAAGAGCATTTACCCCTGCAAGATACCAACGATATTTATCTTGGTAATATGCAAAAAGACGGTACTTATTCTGTGGTTCCTCGCGTGGCGGGGGGAGAAATTACGCCAGAAAAGCTAATTTTATTAGGCGAAGTTGCCAAGAAATACAGCCTGTATACCAAAATCACCGGTGGTCAGCGAATTGATTTATTTGGCGCACGGGTCGATCAACTTCCTGATATTTGGGAAGCCCTTGTCAAAGGCGGCTTCGAAACTGGGCATGCATACGCTAAAGCCCTTCGTACGGTGAAGTCGTGTGTAGGTAGCACTTGGTGTCGCTACGGCGTTCAAGATTCGGTGAAAACCGCCATCGATTTAGAAAACCGTTACAAGGGCTTACGCGCGCCGCACAAAATTAAATTCGGCGTGTCCGGCTGTACGCGGGAATGTGCAGAAGCCCAAAGTAAAGATATTGGTGTTATTGCCACCGAAAATGGCTGGAATTTATATGTATGCGGAAACGGCGGTATGAAGCCTCGTCATGCCGATTTATTCGCCACCGATTTAGATACCGAAACGCTGGTTAAGTATATCGACCGGGTCTTGATGTTTTATGTACGCACCGCCGACAGATTGCAACGTACATCGGTATGGATGGATAACTTAGAAGGTGGTTTGGCTTACCTGCAAGATGTTGTTATGAATGACTCGCTTAACATTAACGCTGAGTTAGAAGCTCAAATGGAAACCGTTGTTGGTGCTTATCAGTGTGAGTGGAAAACCACGCTTGAAAGCGAAGCATCGCGTAAACGTTTCCGTCAATTCGTTAACACAGATGGCACCGACACAAACATTCAGTTTGTCTCTGAGCGAGGTCAAGTTAGGCCTGCCACTGAATTAGAGAAATCTAAAGGTGCCGACAACCTCATTGCGGTTGACGTAATTTAATAAGGAACAAACTGATGACAGCAAATACAGAAGTGGCGCCCCTTTGGCATGACGTGTGTGGCATTGATGACGTGGTAACAAACAGCGGTGTTTGTGCACTTATTGAAGGTCAGCAAGTGGCACTGTTTAGTGTGATGAGAGGTGGCGAGCAGTTTCTTTACGCCATTAGCAACTGGGACCCCATCGGCAAAGCAAACGTGCTATATCGTGGCCTTATAGGCTCCATAGCGGATGATATTGTGGTGGCATCGCCTCTTTATAAAGAGCACTACGTGTTGGCCACAGGCAAGTGTATTGAACGTGATGACGTAAGCGTAGTGGCGTATGACGTGAAAGTGGAAGGTGAGCGAATACTCGTTGCTGTCTAACCCACTTTTCTATGTTGTTTTGTTTATTAAGAGAGTTTATCCATGAATATGGCTACACCAAAAACCACTATGCTGGAACCACGACTACGGCAAAAGCAAACCACCTGTCCTTATTGTGGTGTGGGTTGTGGTGTAGATATCAGTTGCAACGTTAGCGGGCGTATTACCTCCCTGGACAAGGTTACTGGTACGCCCGAGCATCCGGCCAATTATGGTCGTCTGTGTGTAAAAGGCACAAACCTGCTCGAAACAAACGATCTTAGCGGCCGTTTGCTTCATCCAACCATGGCAGGTGCGAAGGTAGATTGGGACACGGCTACCCGCGCGGTGGCTGATAAAATCACCCAGACTATTGCTGAACATGGGCCGGATGCCGTTGCGTTTTATGTTTCAGGGCAATTACTCACTGAAGATTATTATGTTGCTAATAAGCTCATGAAAGGGTTTATTGGCAGCGCCAATATAGACACGAACTCAAGGCTTTGTATGTCATCTGCCGTTGCCGGTTATAAACGTGCGTTTGGTGAAGATGTGGTGCCTTGCGATTACACCGATTTGGAATGTACCTCATTATTGGTGCTCACAGGCAGCAACGCTGCGTGGGCGCACCCTGTGCTATTCCAGCGTATTCAGAGGGCTAAGCTGCGCAATCCAAACATGAAAGTGGTGGTGATTGACCCCAGAGAAACTGAGACCTGCACTATCGCAGACTTACATTTACCGCTAAAAGCAGGCAGTGACGTTGCGTTATTTAATGGGTTACTTCAATTTGCTCACAACAATGGGGCAATAGATAAGATTGCCGTTAGCGCATTTACCCAAGGGCTAGATGAAGCCGTCAGCAGTGCCAACGCCATTGATGCAAAAGACGTGGCTAGTCTGTGCGGTTTAAATGAGGCGGATTTAACCACCTTTTATGATTGGTTTATCAATGCTGACACTGCAGTTACTTTCTATTCCATGGGGGTTAACCAATCTTCAGCTGGGGTAGATAAAGCCAACGCGATAATTAATTGTCATCTTGCGTTAGATTTTATCGGCAAGCCAGGTTGCGGCCCTTTTTCTATAACCGGTCAGCCCAATGCCATGGGGGGCAGGGAAGTGGGTGGTTTAGCCAATATGCTGGCGGCCCACTGTGATATTGAAAACCCCAACCACCGTGAAAATGTAAAAGCGTTTTGGCAGTCTCCGGCTATGCCAGAGTGCGGCGGATTAAAAGCAGTAGACTTGTTTTCAGCTATGGATGCGGGGCAAATCAAGTTTGTGTGGATAATGGGCACAAATCCTGTGGTGAGTATGCCCTATCGTGAGCAAGTTGAATCGGCGCTGAAAAAGTGCGACATGGTGGTGGTATCAGATATTGTACAAAGTAACGATACCCTTGCCTTTGCTGATATTGCACTGCCGGCAACCGGGTGGTCTGAAAAAGACGGTACCGTCACTAATTCCGAGCGCAGAATTTCCCGTCAACGAGGCATTATGCCGCCTCCAGGCGAAGCCAAACACGATTGGCAAATTATGTGTGATGTAGCTAATAAAATGGGCTTTGCCAGCGCGTTTGCCTACTCTCACCCTAGCGAAATATTTGATGAACACGCCCGGTTAACGGCATACAAAAACGACGGCACGCGATTGCTCAACCTTTCCCTCTTAACCGGGAAATCTCAGGCTCAATATGATGCAATGGCGCCTGTACAATGGCCACTTAATACCAATAGCGATAAAACGCTTTCAGCTGTTCGCCCCTTTTATAACAAAGTGTTTTTTACCCCATCGGGCAAAGCAAATTTTGTCGCCGTGCAGTTTTCTCTTCCTATTCAAGTTACCTCGCGTGAATTTCCGTTTGTGCTTAATAGCGGGCGAATGCGTGACCAGTGGCACACCATGACTCGAACAGGCAAGGCGCCTTTACTTCATGCCCATACTGCGCACGCCAATATTTATATTCATCCCGAAGATGCCAAAGCATTGTGTGTGGCCGCAAATGACTATGTTTCTCTCAGCAGTAAAGTGAGCGGCGAAACACCCTGTATTTTCCCTGTGCAAATCGATAAACGTCAGCGCCAAGGCGATGTGTTCGTTCCTATTCATTGGTCTGGGGGGTGGGGTTCGCACAGCAAGCTGGCAAAACTTTATGCGCCGGCAACCGATCCTATTTCAGGGCAGCCAGAACTAAAACATGGTGCGGTATCCATTACGCCCCATAACTTTTCAAGCTACGGAAAGCTCTATATTAGTGATGACATTCAAGTGGCAAATGGCGAATTGGATATCGTAAAAGTGCTGAGCGAGGTAGTGGAAAGTAATAACGGCTACTGGGCTAAATATTTAATCGATAATGGGCTGGGCGTATCCATTGCCAGCCAACTTGAATCGCAAGCAGTAATCAAAGGGTTGCTAGAAAAACTACCTAAAACTTGGGTGTGCTATCAACACAAAACCGCCGACAGCCAAGTGCTTATTTGTACTTATCAAGATTCGTTTTGTTTTATGGCGTTTTTTGGTGCGCACAGCCCCAGTACGAAGCCAAAGTATGATGTACCAAATTCATGGGTAGACAGCGCATTAACGCAAAGTTTCAACCCTGAAAAACTCGCTAATTTTTTACACTGTGAAGTCGACGAAGAATTTTTAAATGGCCCTGTGGTGTGTAGTTGTTTTTCTGTGAGGGAAAAAACCATTAATAAAGCGGTAGCAGCAGGGTGCTCATCAGTTTCTGCATTGGGCGATTCGTTAAAGTGCGGCACAAATTGCGGTTCCTGCAAACCGGCTTTAGCAACATTAATTAACGAATATGCCATCCCAGTAGAAGACGTCGCTCGTGAAAGTTAACACCAAGCGCGTAGCTGATAAGAAGGCTACACAGGATACTATCGAGAATGCTACTGGCAATGTTACTAGCAAAGCATCTTGCATAAACGTGACTCCTACAATAGCTATTATCACAAGAGCGACGACGAACTTTGCTCTGGAGAGATTATCATGAACACTTTAGTTAACACCTTTGGGCTGTTGTTTCGCAATGCATTATCGCAACCTGCTAGCTACTCCACATCAGGTTTTTTAAGTGGATGGTTAGGCAACGGAAAAAGCGCGCCACGTAGCAAGAAAGAAGGCAAAGTGTACATTGTTGGGGCTGGCCCAGGCGATGTTGAATTACTCACCCTTAAGGCGCTTAGATTAATCAAACAAGCTGATATAGTGTTGTTTGATGCATTAGTGGGCAAAGATGTTATTGCGGAAATTCCCCGTCATGTGAAACGTGAATATGTGGGTAAACGCTGTGGTCAGCACAGTATGAAGCAGCAAGAGATTAGCGCGAAGGTGGTTGAGCTAGCGAAGGCAGGTCATTGTGTAGTGCGACTTAAAGGTGGCGACCCTGCATTGTTTGCTAGAACCTGCGAAGAAACCATAGCGCTGACAGAAGCGAGCATTCCTTTTGCTATTGTACCTGGCATTACGGCGGCTTCAGGCATGTCTGCTTATACGGGGATCCCACTTACTGATAGGCGCTGTGCGCAGGCAGTGAGCTTTATTACTGCACATTTTCAAAACCCTGAAACATGGCCAGATATGACCCAATTGGCTAAAAGTGTTGCCTCTCAAACCGTGGTGGTTTACATGGGGTTGAGTCGTTTGTCTTTGCTATGTGATGCTTTGGTAAAACACGGCATTGCCGATGATTGGCCTGTAGCCGCAGTAGAAAATGCGACAAGTCCACAACAGCGGGTGATAGAAGGTACTGTGATTACAATTGGTAGTATAGTCTCTAACGCCAATGTTAGCGGCCCTACGTTACTTATTTTTGGAAAAGTGATAGAGTCACGACAACTCGTCAATACATCACTTTTACACAATAAGCAGCATGTCTCAGCAATTTAGCAACTATATAAAAATCATCGGCAAGGGCCAAAAAGGTGGGCGCAGTCTTACCCGCCAAGAAGCTTACGAGTCTATGAAAATGGTACTGTCTAATCAAGTTACCGGCGATCAACGTGGTGCATTTTTAATGCTCTTGCGTACGCGAGAAGAAACCCCAGAAGAAGTCATTGGGTTTATTGATGCATGCCGTGAATTACTGGAGCCTGAACTTGCTAACTTAACACCCACATTAGATGTGGGCTGTTATGCCGGTAAGCGCCGCCAGTTACCTTGGTATCTATTATCGTGCGCGGTGCTGGCTAAAAATAATTATACCATTATGCTGCACGGCGCCCATGAGCCAGGTTCGGGTCGGTTATATGCTAGCAAAGCGTTACCTGCATTGGGGCTTGTAGAAGTAAACAGTATTGCCGATGCCTCTCGCCAAATGCGTGAATTTGGTGCCACTTATCTCGATTTGTCGCATTTATTGCCAGCGCTCAATACCATCATAAAATTACGTGAAGTATTTGGGTTACGCTCATGCGCAAATACCTTGGCGCGCTTGCTGAACCCGACGTCGGCCCCTTTTTGTGTGCAGGGGGTTTATCACATGCACCTTGATCATAAACATTGTCGTGTGAATGAAAGTTTTCCCGCGTTCGAAGCGCTGTGCTTTCGTGGCGATGGGGGAGATCCGGAAGTAAACAGTGAACGAAAAACCGAACTCTATGTCACGCGCAATGGAAGTACCGAAGAAATCATACTTCCTGAGTTAACAGAAAAAATGGCTCTTAAAGATACGCAAATGAACGTGAGCGATATGCTTGCGGTCTGGCGGGGCGATACTTCGCATCTTTATGGTGAACAAGCTATTCACGCTACCTTGGTGAGCTACCTTATTTTACTTGAAGGTTGTGACGTAGATGAAGCGAGAGGCCTTGCCACAAATCTGTGGGTACAACGAGATAAAACCGCGTTACCCTTCACTCAGCATTAGGCCATTTGGGGTTAATGCTGTTGTCTAAGAATCAAATCATTTCCAAATTATTCTAATAATTAAGTAACTTGTAAATCCTCTGCTATCTTTAGATCAACCAATTTAAGCAATAACGACTTTGTATCCTCGCTCGCTCTCATGAGCGTTATGAGAAGTTTATGTGAGCGAGATGCTATATCCGAATGTCGAGGAGTACGGGATGTTTTTTAAGAATAAGCAATTGTTAGAAGAAGTGGAGCGCTTACGCAAAGATGTTGAATCATTTCATACGGTGGAAAGTGAACTCAGAGCTGAAATGCTCTACATCGAATTAGATAGAAGCGGAAGAATCAATCGAGTCAACGACAGCTTTTCAGATGTAATGGATTTTTCATCCAATGCACTTGATGGAAAAACTATGGATAGTCTCATTCCTCAGGGAGTAATGAGTCAAGCCGCCACGAAAGAGTTTATTTCTGCGATAAAGCAAGCTCAGCATTGGCATGGTGCGATTAATCTTGCTAATGCTAACAGCGAGGACCGTTGGTTTAGAGGCATACTGCACCCCATTCTTAACGACCGCGGGGCGGTCGAACGGCTTGCCTTGTATATGGCAGAGCAAACCTCAAATATCAATAAAAGCCGTGAAATGAGAGACATGCTTGAGGCCTTGCATCGCTCCACTGCAGTGATTGAGTTTGACCTAACGGGTATTATTCTTAAAGCCAACGATAACTTTCTATCTTCTATGGGCTATTCATCAGAGCAAATAGTCGGTAAGCACCATAAAATATTTTGTCCTGCAGATGAAGTTGACACACCAGAATACCGACAATTTTGGAGCGACCTTGCGCAGGGGAAAATGTTTTCAAGCCGCTTTAAGCGAGTGGATAGTCGCGGTAATGAAGTGTGGTTAGAGGCATCTTACAACCCCATACGAAACGACAAAGGCGTACTTTACAAAGTGGTTAAGTTTGCCACCGTTATTACCGAACAAATGCAACGGGAGTTTGCTATTTCCGAAGCCGCTAATGTTGCCTTTAATATATCGGAAGGTACGGGAGAGCAAGCCCAGAAAGGTAAAGAGGTTGTGGGGAGCATGGTGCGTATTATGGGGGAACTCACCTCGCAGATGGGGACGGCAAGCGAGGGTATTCGTGAACTCGATGAGCAGTCGCAAAAAGTGGCAGATTTAGTTAAAAGCATCAGTGGCATTGCCGATCAAACCAACCTACTGGCGCTGAATGCGGCAATTGAAGCGGCCAGAGCGGGTGACCAAGGAAGAGGCTTTGCCGTTGTTGCGGATGAAGTGCGTCAACTTGCGTCAAGAACCAGTACTGCCACCGAAGAAATTGTAAGTGTAGTAAATGAAAACAGAAAGCTCACTGAAAATGCGGTGCAGCTCATTGAGGCGGGGCAGGAAAAAGCAAGAGAAGCGCTTGAGTATTCAACAGAGTCAGGCAAAGTTATGAACGAAATTCAAAATGGCTCCTCAGAAGTCGTAAACGCCATTGGTCAATTCACCCAACGGCTATAGCCTCAAACGACAAATAAAGCACTGAGGGAGAGTGTGGTGTCTCCCTCGTGTTTCTATTCTCTTCCCCGCTGTGCATCAATCATCCCTATGCCGTGCATCGAACACTTCTAGTGCAATAAACGCACTGTTATTGTTCATGTAAAAGAATGATTACCATTTGCGATTTTGTTAAATCCCGTAAATTCAATGGGTTAAGGTTCTGGCACGAACTCTGCTTTATCAGGCGTAGATACACTATTAAGCGACACCAAAACAAAAAAGTACATTAAGTACTGGTAGCAACAACCAACACCCAAACAATAAGTTCGCCTGTATCTCATTAATTAATGATTACAGGCCTGGCATCGAAGCCCACCAAGCGCGACGTTTATTCGTCTACGCTGGTGGGTTTTTTTTTGGCTAAAGGAAACATAAATGACCAAGTTTAAAAACGTTTCAGTGCTCAAACAAATAAAGAAAAAAATGGCAGCAGGCATAACCGCTGCGATTGCCCTTTCCTTCACCTTAGGCGCGCCACTCGCTAGCGCACAAAGCGATGAAAAAGTGGGTTGGCCAGAAAAAGAAGAATTAAAATTTGGTTTTATTAAACTGACCGACATGGCGCCATTGGCCATCGCTTATGAAAAAGGTTTTTTTGAAGACGAAGGTTTATATGTAACCTTAGAAGCCCAGGCAAATTGGAAAGTATTGCTTGATCGAACCATCGACGGCCAACTTGATGGTGCTCACATGCTGGCAGGGCAACCGCTTGGCGCAACCATTGGTTTTGGTACTGAAGCACATGTTGTGACGGCGTTTAGTATGGATTTAAATGGGAATGGCATCACTGTTTCAAACGAAATATGGGAAAAAATGAAAGCCCATATTCCGGTAGAAGATGGCAAGCCTGTTCACCCAATCAAAGCTGATTACTTAAAGCCAGTGGTTGATGAATATCGTGATGCAGGTAAGCCATTTAACATGGGTATGGTATTCCCCGTATCGACGCATAATTACGAACTTCGATACTGGCTTGCTGCCGGTGGTATTCACCCAGGCTACTATGCACCTCACAAAGGCGATAATGCTGGCCAAATTGATGCTGAAGCTTTGCTATCAGTTACACCACCTCCTCAAATGCCAGCTACGATGGAAGCGGGCACTATCTATGGGTACTGTGTAGGCGAACCTTGGAACCAGCAGGCGGTATTTAAAGGCATTGGTGTTCCGGTTATTACTGATTACGAAATTTGGAAAAATAACCCAGAAAAAGTATTTGGTGTGAGCCAAGCATGGGCTGAAAAGTATCCTAATACCCACATTCGTGTAGTAAAAGCGTTAATTCGCGCCGCCATGTGGTTAGACGAAAATGACAATGCTAACCGCCCAGAAGCAGTAAAAATCTTAGCGAAAAGTAACTATGTTGGCGCTGATGAAGATGTATTGGCTAACAGCATGACAGGCACCTTCGAATACGAAAAAGGCGATAAGCGTGAAGTACCAGACTTCAACGTATTCTTCCGCTATAACGCTACTTATCCATTTTACAGTGACGCGATTTGGTATTTAACGCAAATGCGCCGCTGGGGACAAATTTCAGAGCCTAAACCAGACGACTGGTATAAAGAAACGGCACGCAAAGTGTACAAGCCTGAGGTTTACGCGATGGCGGCAAAAGCGCTTATTGCCGAAGGAAAAGCAAAAGCAACGGACTTCCCTGCGTTTGCCACTGAAACTGGTTTCAAACCACCTCAATCTGAATTTATCGATGGCGTTACCTACGACGGTAGCAAGCCAAATGCTTACCTTGAACAGTTTGGTATTGGGCTAAAGGGTGAAACTGTTCTTTAACAGTTTCACTGTCATACACAATTAGCGGAGAACAACATGAGTAAGATGGCAAATATATTAAGCTTTTCGCCAGCCAAATCACCAATGAGCGGCACCATGGGGGCGGTTTATAGTCGAGCGCCCGCTTTACTACTGCCTCTCATTGGCCTTTTGATGTTCCTCGCTATTTGGAATGGTGTGGCAAAAAGTATTGATACCTCACTCGGGCAATTTCCTGGCCCTGCTCAAGTGTGGGAGCAGGCAGGCTCGCTTATTACTGAGCACAGTGCTCAGCGAGATAAAGCTGACGCGTTTTACACAAGACAAGAAGAGCGCAACGCCGCGCGGGTTGCACAAGACCCAACTTACGAACCAAAAACTCGCGAGTTCACCGGTTCACCGACCTTCTTTGATCAAATATGGACAAGTCTTTATACCGTCATGGTGGGGTTTCTCATTGCCTCAGTGATTGCCGTCCCTGTCGGTATTTTATGTGGGCTAAGTAAATCAGCTTATGCAGCTATCAATCCGCTGATTCAATTGTTTAAACCCGTGTCACCTTTAGCATGGTTGCCATTGGTAACTATGGTAGTGAGCGCGCTGTACGTTAGCGATGATCCTATGTTTTCAAAATCATTTGTTACCTCGGCACTCACGGTATCCTTATGCTGCCTTTGGCCTACGTTAATTAACACGGCGGTTGGGGTGTCTGCTATCGATAAGGATCTAATTAACGTGAGCAAGGTACTGCGTTTAACGCCTACCTCTCATTTAACAAAAATTATACTACCTTCTTCCATCCCTATGATATTCACAGGGTTAAGACTCTCCCTTGGCATCGGGTGGATGGTATTGATTGCGGCAGAAATGCTGGCGCAAAACCCAGGCCTTGGCAAATTTGTTTGGGATGAATTTCAAAATGGTAGTTCAGAATCTTTAGCACGCATCATGGTAGCGGTGCTCACTATAGGTGCCATTGGTTTCATACTAGACAGAATAATGTTGTCGGTTCAACGTGCAGTGAGCTGGGACAAAACCAGCTTATTACGGTAATTAAGGAGAAAGAACATGCAAGCTAAACACTTGGAATTAGAACAAGTAGGCATCGATTTCCCTACACCGAAAGGCCCGTTTACGGCACTTACTGATGTAAACCTTAAAATTTCGAAAGGTGAGTTTGTTTCATTAATCGGTCACTCGGGCTGTGGTAAATCAACCGTGCTAAATATTGTGGCGGGTTTACACCAAGCCACCACGGGCGGCGTCATACTCGACGGTGCTGAAGTAAAAAGCCCCGGGCCAGAACGTGCGGTTGTTTTTCAGAATCACTCGTTATTGCCCTGGTTGAGCGTTTATAAAAACGTGGAACTGGCGGTAAAGCACACCATGCGTGGTAAGTCTAAAAAGGAAATGCGAGATTGGATCATGCATAACCTAGAACTTGTGCATATGACCCACGCTCTTGATAAATTACCCAGTGAAATATCTGGGGGTATGAAGCAACGTGTTGGTATTGCTCGCGCGTTAGCCATGGAGCCTAAAGTCTTACTCATGGATGAGCCCTTTGGGGCACTAGATGCGCTAACGCGCGCGCACTTGCAAGATTCATTGATGGAAATCCATGCAGATTTAGGTAATACAGTGATTATGATCACGCATGATGTCGATGAAGCAGTATTGCTTTCCGATAGAATAGTGATGATGAATAACGGCCCAGCAGCGACTATAGGTGAAATACTTGATATTGAGCTGCCCAGACCCCGAGACAGACTTAAACTTGCTGACAACCCTCAGTACAACCACTATCGGCATGAAGTGCTGACCTTTTTGTACGATAAGCAAAAAAAAATTGAGCCAGTGTCTTCCCATATCAAATCTAACCAAGCTGGAGGTGGTTCTGCAAAAAAAGCGAACAGTAAATCCGACGCAGCTTGAGTTAGGCGTCTAACGCTAATTCAAAGCGCGACAACATAAGTCGCTAAAACTTATTTAAACCCTTAGGTGCTTATCCCATTTTTTACTGGGAGGGAGCCCCTTAACTAAAAATCGTCAATAAGAACGCTAACCAACAAACGTTAACATCGTTAATAACAAGGGAACGCACATGAATACGCAAGATATAAAAGCATCAGCATCGCTGACAGAAGCACCGTCATATAGACTTAAACCGGTACAAAAGCGCTTTGCTCAAGCAGCACTGACAAGTGCTATGTTGGCGTGTTTTAGTGCGCCATCAATGGCGCAGAGCTGGCATGATGTACTTAGTGAAGCGTCTGCATGGGCAGACTTGAACTTACGTTATGAATCAGTCGACCAGGATAATGCACTTGATGATGCTAGCGCATTAACACTTCGTACTCGCCTAGGTTTTAAATCCGGAACGTTGAACGGGTTTTCCTTTACCGCAGAAGTGGAAGATAGCCGTATTGTTATGGGGCAGGGCGATTATACAGTAGGCCCTACTGGCTATAAAGTAGGTGAGTATTCAGTGATTGCAGATCCTGAAACCACAGAAGTGGATCAAGCCTTTATTCAGTATAAGAATGAAAAGCTAACACTCAAAGGGGGCAGACAAGTGATTGCCCTCGATAATCACAGATTCGTTGGGCATGTGGGATGGCGTCAAGATAGGCAGACCTTTGATGGTGTTACTGCTACCTATGCGCTTAACGAGAAAGTGAATTTCTTTTATGGATACCTCACCCAGCGAAATCGAATATTCGCAGAAGCCGCCGACTTTGATTCAAAAGACCATTTATTTAACGCAAGTTTCAAAACAGCGGTAGGAAAATTTACCGCTTATGGCTATTTGTTAGAAATTGACAATGACACCGATAATGCGCTTGATACCTACGGTATTCGCTATAACGGCAGTATGAAAGGTGAGACGGTGAACTGGGCATACGGCGCTGAATTTGCTACGCAAAGCAGCGAGTCAGGTTCAGGCGACACCGCTACCGATTATGATGCTAGTTATATTAATGCCAACCTTGCTGCTACTTTTTCAGGCATTACCGCAAAGGTTGACTATGAATTGCTGGGTTCTGACGATGGTGCATACGGCTTTGCCACGCCACTGGCCACCCTGCATAAATTTAACGGTTGGACTGATCAATTCTTAGGTACGCCTGCACAGGGACTTCAAGATATTACTTTTTCGGTATCCGGAAAATTAGCCGGTGGTAAATGGTTGTTGGCCTACCATGATTTTAGTGCCGATGAAGCTTCCGCAGAAGTGGATGATTTAGGTAGCGAGATTAACGTGCAGTACGTGACTAAAGTGATGGATAAAGTCACTCTCGCGGTGAAGTATGGTAGCTACTCTGCGGGTGACACTAAGGTAGATGCCAACAAGTTGTGGATGTGGGCAAGTACGCGTTTTTAATCGAGCTCAAAGGGTGTTTGATGGAGATTTTATAAAAAGCGACATCAACTAAGCGTTGCCAACAGGTTGCACCAAAAAAGCTCATAAAAAAGGTGCTAGAGAACAGATTCTCTAGCGCCTTTTTTGTCGCTTATAAGTGTGAACGTCAGCGCGTTTTACCGTTTTAGCTTTGTGCTGGAAGTAGCCAATTATTTTGTACCGCGGTATCTAATTGACGAGTGACGTAATCCCATAACTTAGGCGCACAATGCTTCAAATGTAAGTTACGCTTTTCTATCTTATCTCTGGTAACAGCATGTTTATTCCAACTACCACCTTGGTTTTGCATGTTTTGAAACACAGGAAGCACCCGGTCCATCGCCTTGGCAAACTCGGCATCAGGGGTTTTCGCTTCTTCAAACTCTAGCCATAATGACAGTAATTCATCGGCGTAGGTACTGGGCAGTAATCCAAAAATACGCTTCGCCGCATCAAGCTCTTTTTGTGCTTGCGCGTCGTGTTCTGAGTCCTCGTTGAAGGCAAACAAATCGCCTGCATCAATTTCCACTACATCATGAATTAAAATCATACGTATAACCCGAGCGACATCTATAGGCTTCTCGGAATAATGTGCCAAGGTACTGGCCATCAATGCAACATGCCAACTGTGCTCGGCAGAGTTTTCCTGACGATCGCCATCACAAGGCAAGGTTATTTGGCGTTTAACGCTTTTTAGTTGGTCTAATTCGCAAATAAAGGCACTGAAATCTTCGGGTAGAAACGACATGAATAGCTCCGGCTTTTTTTCGCATTGAAAAATGAAAATGGGCCTTAGCGTTAACCGCTACGGCCCATTTAATCTTGTACTGAAATAGGCATGTTGGGGCCTACTTCAATAATCCTAGCAATTACTTTTGTTCAGATAACCAAACAATCAAATCAGCAATATCATCAAATGTCATTTCAGCAGTAAATGTAGGCTGATATTTACCATTAATAACGAAGCTTGGTACGCCTGATAAGTAATCTCGGTTCTTGTCGATAAGCTGCTGGTTCTTACGAATCATGTTGTTTACACCAAAGCTGGTGGCTAACTTATCAAACTCAGCGCCATCAACACCGTTTACCACAAAGATGTTTCGCAAATCTTTAAGGTTGGTAATGGTTGCGCGTTGCTTATGAATGTAGTTGAATATAGCCGTGTTCATCGCATCTTCCTGTTTCATTGCGCGGGCAATCAACATGGCATGGGTGGCGGCATCTTGAACATCAGGGCCTGTAAAGCGCATAAAGTTAACATGCACTTTTTCGAACTTAGTGTTCTCGCCTTTTTTCTCTTTAATTTGTTTTACGATTGGCTCAAATTGGAAGCAATGTGGGCACCAGAAAGAGAAGTATTCCGTGATAACTGGCTTTTTGGTCGCTTCTTCATCTAATACCGTGTAATGGGTACCTTCTTTCCACTTTGCTGCGCCTTCTTGGGCGCATGCGGTTAATGGCAAAAGCATTGCCATTACAAACAATACTACAAACTTCTTCATGTAATTGAATCCTTTGATTTCAAATCTATCTATCAGTGTTGAGGTTACCACAGGCTTTTATTGGGCACTAGTTTACGCGACAAGCGAGCGGAAAAATGCAACGAATGGATGATATAAGACCAGAAAGTTTCGCTTCTTCTTAAAGAAGAAGCGAATGAAGTATCGCTATTTGAGTCTATAAAGCGACATATTCGGAGTTACTGGTGGTTGTAGCTCACCGATAACAATGCACGACGTTCTTGGCCTGCATAGCCTACGATATCCTCGTAGTCATTATCAAAAAGGTTATTCACTTTTAATGATAACGCCCACTTTTCAGAAATATTATAACCAAGGTTAACTGACGCCAGTGTGTAAGCTGACAGCCCCAACGTTTCTGCATTAGCTGGGTAGGGTGGGAAATAAGTATCGTAATGTGTTCCGGTATAGGCCAGTCTTGCATAAAGGCTAAATTTCTCGGTACCTAAATCAGACAATGCCGATAATGCGCCTTGGTGTCGTGCACGTCGAAGCTCGGTGTTAGCAATACCATTATCGTTTTGCTCGGCGTCTAAATAGCTATACGACGCCGATACCTTCGCTAAATCGCTAAGCCACGTTACTTCAACGTCTACGCCGTCACGGCTACTTTCACCGTCTGTATTCGCAGCGGTATACACGCCTTGAGTGGTGTCAAAAACGAAGCCATTAATCTCATCTTCAAGTTGGGCACTATAACCGCTTACTTGTGCCGAAACCGAATTCCAATGTGCTTTTACGCCAACTTCCCATTCTTCACTCTCTTCAGGCGTTAAGTCTGGGTTGCCAATAAAGCTATCTGGGAAATAGCCAAATCGCTCAGTAAAGGTTGGGGTTTTAATGGCCTTGCCGTAGCTAGAAAATAGCGCATAGCTTTTTGATACTTGCCATGTAAGGCCCGCGCGATAACTAACGGCGTCATCAAATTCACTGTTGTTATCGAATCGTGCGCTTAAGGTTGCGAAAACATTCTCAACAAGGTCACCTGTAGCTTCACCAAATAGGCTGGTGGTATTGTCATGTTGCTTTTGATTAGGATCGCCAAACACCACAGGGCCACGTTGTTCAAACAAACGTTGTAAGTATTCAGCACCACCTGCCACTTGCCAATTGTCGAAGCGATAAAAGCTTGTCCAGTTAAGTGCTAGTCGCTCGCCAGTCGTGCCACCCGCATCGGCACCCGATGTGGTATTTTCATTATCATCTTTTCGGTAATCGAAAGACACAGTAGATGCATAAGCCGATGCATCTGGTGCGAAGCGCCATGCTAGCTTAGTGCTCAGTTGGCTACCATCAGTCACATTGTCGGCATCTGCAGGCAATCCGGTGGTAACATAGTCAGTACCATCGTAATCATTTTCGTATTGGGTGCTGCGGAATTTCGCGCTCAATGTGTGTGCATCTGCCAATGCGTAATCGATGTTGATGCCTGCGGTCATGTTGTCATAACCATCATCTTCATTACCAATGCGTGAGATGTTATCGCCATCTGTTTTTAGGTAATTGGCGTAGGTGCGCACTGCCACATCGCCATTTTTGGTGGCGGCATTTATGCTGCCGTGGTAAGTACCTTGTGTGCCTATTCCTGCACTTAAATTAACACTGGGTTTTGTGCTGGTTCCTTCACCTGCTTTGGTGGTGATACTCAATACGCCACCAATCGCACCACTGCCCCATAAGGCACTTTGCGGGCCTCGCAGTAGTTCTATACGTACCACGTTCGCTGAGGTCAAGTGGGCCAAGTCTATCAAGCTTCCTTGGCCAATGTCGTTAGACACCACGCCATCAATAAGCACCAGTAAGTGATTACTTTCGCTGCCTCGAACACGAAGTTCGGTAAGGCCGCCTGGGCTACCTGATTGAGAAAGGCTCACACCTGGTAAGCCGCGAATTAAATCGGTAAGTTGTACTGCGCCTGAGGCTTGAATATCTTGCTCGGTTAGTACGCTTACCGATGCAGGTAGCTTGGCTATTTGTACAGGTAAACGGGTGCCAGTAACGGTAAGTGTTTCAATGGTATCAGGAGTTTGCGCTAAAACGGGTGCAGACAGCAGTGTTGCCACGGCAGCATAAACTGCAGTGCAGGTAAAGTGTGTTTGAAATTTCATTGTATTTCTCGCTATGTACTCCGCCCGAGTACAAGGGTGAATGTAAGCAGATTAACTGCCGTGAAGCTAGGCCGGTATCCGGGCTCACTCACCAATACAATGTATGGTTTCTCGGCCTTCCCATGTCGCGATATAAATAGCGATGACACAGTGGCGTGTTTAGGAGAATGTGTGTGTTCACACTGAGTTTACCGTTGCGGGGGCAGCATCAGATTTCACTGATTTCCCGTTTAACCCATTGATGGGCACCTAAGCGCGAAGGAGTATAGCTTAAGTGCCTAATAAATAGCGAGTGTGTTCAGGTTTTGCGATCTAATACCCGATTTTAAGAGGCGGTTCCTGCATGGCAGAAAGCTGTTCTTTTAACGCAAGAATTTGACCTTCCCAGTATTTATCGTCGGCAAACCACGGAAAAGCGCGAGGGAAGGCTGGATCTTCCCAGCGGCGAGACAGCCATGCCATATAGTGCACCATACGCATGGCGCGAAGGGGTTCAATTAACGCAAGTTGATTAGTATTAAACGGCTGAAATTCTTCATAAGCCTCAACCAATGTATCAAGTTGTAATAACTGCTGCTGGCGATCACCGCTTAACATCATCCACAAATCTTGAATGGCGGGGCCCATTCGACAATCATCTAAATCAACAAAGGTAGGGCCATCACGCCAGAGAATATTTCCAGGGTGGCAGTCGCCGTGTAGCCGAATAACGTCGGTGGCTTTATATGATGAGGAAGCCGCAGTTATAACGGGGTTCAAAATAGCAAAGAAGGCCGTTTTGAGGTGATCGGGCAACAAGGTACTATTTTCTAAAACCTGTCTAGGTTCATCTAAATAGCTTTGTGTGTCGATATCTGGGCGTTGCTTAAAAGTTTTCGCTTGAGATACGCGGTGAATACGGCCAATAAAGCGTCCCATCCATTCAAGTTGATCTAAATTATCGTTCTCAAACTGGCGCCCACCTACAGAAGGGAAAACCGTAAAGCGGTAATCTCCATGATGGTGAAGGCTTTTTCCATTTAGCGCTAATGGCGCCACAATCGGAATCTCGCTATCAGCAAGTTCTTGGGCAAAACTGTGTTCTTCTAGAATTTGCGCGTCTGTCCAACGGGCAGGGCGATAAAACTTAACCACATAACGTTTGTTGTCATCGGCTTGAAATTGGTAAACCCGGTTCTCGTAACTATTGAGAGCAAGTAAGCCGCTTTGAAGAAAAATGCCCTGAGTTTCCAGGGCATCTAATATAGTGTCTGGATCTAATCCAGAAAACGAAAAATCTTTCATCGATAAAGGAATTTGGTTGGCTCATTAACCGTTACACTTTCACCTGAATCGGTGGTAGTGGTAACGGTGAATTGAATGTCTGTTACCACATCTTCCAGATTATACGGGTCGGTTGCAACCGAAATCGGTGTGCTATAAACCTCACCACCTTGTACCGTCACTTCTTTATTACCAATAAAGGTGTATTCAGGCAGCCCTTGAACCGAAATGGTATAGGTCTGAGTTTGTTGAGATTTGTTGAGTACTTTAACGGTATAAACATTCTCAATTAACCCTTCATTGGTTTCGCGATATAACGAATTACGGTCGCGAATAATGTCAATTTCCAGAGGCACGCGGGTCACAATGTCAGCAACCAATAACCCTGTCATGACAATAAGAACGATAAGGTAGCCGATAAGCTTAGGCCGTACAATGTGTGTTTTACCCCCCGCCAGCTCTTCTTCCGACGTAAAGCTTATTAGCCCTTTGGGGTAACCCATTTTATCCATTACGCCGTTACACGCATCTACACACGCGCCGCAGTTAATACACTCATATTGTAAGCCGTTACGAATATCAATACCGGTAGGACAAACCTGTACGCATAAATTACAGTCAATACAGTCGCCCAAGCCTTTTTCGTGAACCTGTTCATGGCTTAATTTACGCGGACGCGGACCTCGTTGTTCGCCCCGTTTCGCATCGTATGAAACGGTAAAGGTGTCTTTGTCGAACATGGCAGATTGAAAACGCGCGTAAGGGCAAATATGGGTACACATGATTTCACGCATATATCCCGCATTGGCATATGTGCATACCGCGAAAAAGACCACTGAAAACGCTGCCCAGAAACCCGTGTTGAAGGTGAAAAAATCAATAAAGAGCGCGCCGATTGGGGTGAAATATCCCACAAAGGTGAGTGCGGTAAGCAAGGCAACTGCCACCCAGGCCGTATGTTTGAGGATTTTGCGAACAAACTTATCCGCGTCCATTTTTCGCGCATCTAGCTTTATGCGTTTATTTCTTGGGCCTTCTATTTTTTCTTCAAACCACGTGTAGATATATACCCAGGTGGTTTGAGGGCACATGAAACCACACCACACTCTGCCTGCAAAGGTCGTCACGAAAAAAAGCGCGAATGCACCCACGATAAAAATATAAGCAAGTAAGGTTAAATCTTGCGGCCATAAGGTTAACCCAAATATAGAAAAGCGCTGCTCTACAATATCGAGTAACACCGCTTGCTGACCATTGAATTTAATCCACGGAATAGCGGCAAATAAGGCGAGGAAAAACAAACCAAAGAAACGCCTGAATGTTTCAAGAGGGCCTTTAACCGCACGAACATAAATGCGACTGCGCGAATCGTATCGTTTCCCTTCAGTGGATGATGCGGGTTTGTGCACCTTTACTGCGGTAACGTTTTTAACCGGAATCTGTTCGTTCATTTTTTCAAAACCTTAGCCAACTTCTTGTATTGCGCGGCGCATTATAACAGCTGAAATTTCAGCGTGTTTAACATAGATCAATGATCATCTTTATTTATCTTTCAGTCAATACTGAAAGTTCAGAAATTATATTTTATCGGTATGCCTTTACTTAATGCTAGTTGACTCTTATAGCGATAATAGTTTTTAATACCGAATGAAAATTATACAAGTAATTATCTTTTTGATTTTTTTGATGAAAGTGTTTATTAAAAATAACTAACGATAGCTGCGTTGTTTAAATTAAGTGTAGTAGTGGAATAATTTTAAATGCTTCGTTTCTTTGTCATCTGTGCTGAAATTGTATTATTGGTGATTGTGCTGCGCTCGCCTTTTGTTCAGTACTTTTTTTCAGATATACAAAGTACCGTCTCAGGTTGGTTTGTTTCTATTTCTGAGTTACCTGAACAACGAGAGTTGGATACGTTAAGAAATCAGGCCGCGGCGCAGCTGGCTCCTTTAAAAGAATTCGAAGCGAACTACCTTCGAAGAATACTGGCAAGTCGTTCAACGGTAACGCGCTTTCATAGCGCTTATTGCGAAACCACCGATATAAACCCTAACTTTAGTCGCGACAACCGCAAGCAGTTATGTACACTGATAGAGCAATCAAAGTTACTCGAACCCGATAAATAATTAGCGATAAACGCTTTGTTTCTTTTCTTGGCTTCTTGTGTCCTCTAATTCTTCCCATTTTGACCGTGTATATAGATAAAGCCATTCACTTTACGTTCAGCTACCTGTGCTATTATTGAGCATATAGTTGTGATAAAAGTAGTAGCATTGCTATGGTTGAAACCATGCTTCACTAAGCGCCGTTACCCGCTTACTCAGTCTTTGTAGCTGACTAATACCGGGTTTCTAAAAACAAGGTAGGGGGTTACATGAAAATAGCTAAGTTAAGTTTATGTGCGGTATTGCTCGCCAGCGTGGGTATGTCTGGTGTGTTGCAAGCAGCACAGGTTGAAGTAACTTGGAAAGAACCAAAGTCTTACCGAGATGTTAAGCCGTCGAATGAATCTCGCGTGCACTTTAGAGAGCGTACTTTTAAAGAGCTCGATGAATTTTTTATTGAACTCGCTGAAAATCTTCCCGAAGATCAAAAGCTGTTAATTACCGTAACAGACTTAGATTTAGCAGGTCAGGTCTGGCCTGCATCTTTTGTTGGTATGGGGCAGTCTGCTACTGATGTAAGGATCATTAAGGAAATAGACATTCCCAGAATGTCGTTTTCATATGTACTTTCTGGCAGTGATAACACCGTGCTTAAAAGCGAAGACGTTAAGATTAAAGATATGATGTTCATGAATACTGTTAATCGTAGGCTGAGCACCGATAATCTGGTTTACGAGAAGAACATGATTGAAGATTGGTTTAACGATACGTTTGCACAAAGCATAGTGAGTCACGATTAACACCGCTGCTCATCGTTTGTGATGGTGCCAATGAGCAGGAACAACACCAGAGCTTAACGGGTTTTAGTTTGCTGTTGTTGTATTGATAAGATAATAAAAACCGCCTTTATCGGCGGTTTTTTTTTACTTAACGATTATAGTTAAATGTAATCGAATTCACTGCCAGATATAGCCAGTGTGCTTTCATAGCCTGCTGAGTATGCTTGCTTATGTGCATTGCGACGCGGCAATATTCGCTGCATATAGAAGTCACGGGTTTTCTGCTTAGAAGAAGCTAGCACCGCGTTATCTGTACTCGCCGCTTTATCTGCCATGCTGTACCACAGCACACCAATTAGCGAGTAGGCAGAATAGGCTAAGTAATCTGCTGCTGCCGCTGCTGCAGTAGTGCCATCCATACCTAGGCAGTCAGCCGATGATGCACGCCAATCGTCAAGTAGACCTTGCGCCAGCCCTTTGTTTTCAGCATCGCTAATATCAGCAACCAACTGTGCAAACGCCCCGTAAGTTGCTTCCATCATTTGCCCGCCATCGCGGGTTAATTTTCGACCAATTAAATCTAATGCCTGAATACCGTTAGTGCCTTCATACAGCATAGCGATACGTACATCACGCATCAATTGCTCCATGCCCCACTCACGAATAAACCCATGACCACCAAATACTTGCACCCCAATGCTAGTAGTTTCAAGGCCCATATCTGTCATGTAGGCTTTGCAAATTGGCGTAAGAAACTGCAACACTTTATCTGCATTTTCTTTTTCCTCGTCAGTGCCTAGTTTTTCTATGTCCATGTACTTTGCGTAAAGCAAAGAGAGTGCGCGGCTACCTTCAATTTGTGATTTTTGCGTGAGTAGCATACGGGCTACATCAGGCTGAAATACAATAGGATCGGCTTTTCCGTCAGGGTTTTGAATGCCTTGCGGCGCACGAGATTGAACTCGCTCACGGGCATACGTTAACGCACCTTGGTAAGAAGCTTCTGCAGCTCCCAGACCTTGTAAGCCAACTTGGAAGCGTGCGTCGTTCATCATAGTGAACATACAGGCTAAGCCTTGGTTTTCTTCACCCACTAGCCAGCCTGTAGCCTCATCGAAATTCATCACGCAGGTCGGGCTCGCCTTGATACCCATCTTATGTTCGATACTTCCCACAGATAACGAGTTCGCAGTACTTGGCTCGTTATTATCATCAAGCATTAACTTGGGCACTAAAAACAAGCTAATGCCTTTCACGCCTTTAGGCGCATCGGGTAAGCGAGCAAGTACCAAATGAATAACATTGCTGCTCCAGTCTTGATCGCCAGCAGTAATAAATATTTTATTACCTGTCACTTTATAACTTCCGTCACCTTGTGGTTCAGCCTTAGTGCTAAGTAAGCTAAGGTCGGTGCCAGCATGCGGTTCGGTTAAGTTCATCGTACCTGTCCACTCGCCGCTGATGAGTTTAGCGAGATACTTGTCTTTTAATTCCTTGCTAGCATGTTTAGTCACCGCTAATGTGGCACTTTCTGTCAGCATAGTCGTTAAACGCCAGCTTAGGTTTGCGGCATTTAGCATTTCATGCACAGGCACTGCCATGGTGTAGGGAAGTTCTTGGCCATCATATTCAGCTGTGCCTAGCATGGCGTTCCAGCCATTGGCTACATACTCCTGATAAGCGTCGGCAAAACCCTTCGGTGTGGTGATTTTTCCGTCTTCCAGCTTACAGCCTTCTTCATCACCTTCACGGTTTAATGGTGCAACAACATCAATGGCGAATTTAGCGCCTTGTGCAATAATCTCGTTAGCCAGTTCGCTATCAAAATCGCTGATACCCAACTTTTCATAGTGGGCATCTAGGCCTAACCAGTCCTTAAGTAAGAACTGAAAATCGGTAGTAGGGGCGTGGTACAGAGGCATGGAAGACTCCCTTTTCAAACAAGTGTTTTAATTTTGCCACATTATAGACACAAATAGCATAGACAGAGTAGCCCGTTAAGGGAAAGTTAATGAAAAATAATATCGCTGTATTTGTACAATAACCACTCAACGCCTTTAAATTTATATCACAGGGCCATCATAATCTTTGCCAAAGCTTGCTTTTCGATAGCTCGCTGGCATCCTATAACTATAGTTAATTCCATGTATTAAGAAGTTGAGTACTCATGAGCCACGGAAAATCAGTTTGTGTCGTTACCGGCGGTAGCTTAGGAATAGGGTTAGCGGTTTGTCATACATTCAGTGAAAATGACTACCGAGTGATAAACCTAGATGTAAGAGATTTTGACGACACACCAACTAACGCTGAATGGGTGGCTTGTGATGTCAGTAATGTGGAACAGGTGCGTCATGCTATTGATAATATCGCGGTGAAATATGGCCGTATAGATGCGTTGGTCTGTAACGCAGGCATGCACGTGTCGGCAACCATTGAAGACACCGATGAAGCATTGCTTGATAAGGTGATGAGCCTAAATATTAAGGGGGCGTACGGCGCAATTAAAGCGTCATTACCTATCATGAAAGCACAAAAAAGCGGGGCTATTGTGATGATGGGTTCAGATCAGTGTTTTGTGGGTAAACAAAACTCTTTTGCCTATGGGTTAACAAAGTCTGCCTTAGCGTCTATGGCAAAAACCACAGCACTGGATTATGCCCCTTTTAATATCAGAGCCAACGCAGTATGCCCTGGCACGATTGAAACGCCCTTGTTTCACCACGCCATTGACAAGTACGTTGCAGCATCAGGTGCTGATAAAACCGCAGTCGTAGCCCAAGAGGCCGCCGAGCAACCCATTGGCCGAATTGGCCAACCCGAAGATGTGTCTGAACTGGTGTACTTTCTTTGCAGTGAAAAAGCGAACTTTATTACTGGCAGCTTACACGCTGTTGATGGCGGTTATACCGCCAAGTGAATATCGTCGATGGTCATCTACATTTCTTTGCCCAAGAGGCGGGTGATTATCACTGGCTGAAGCCGCAAAACCCGCCGTATTGGCAGGATAAGCAAGCCATTGCGTTGGCGTGCGGTGAGAGAAGTTTAACACTTTCCAGCGGTCACACTCTTGCTGGTTATGTGCATATTGAGGCAGGGTTCGATAATCAACGCCCTTGGCGCGAAATCCGTTATTTAGAACAGCGTGCTCAACTACCTTTTAAAAGCGTTGCAAGTATCGATTTGTGTAGTGAAAGTACCTTGTCTCATATAGAAATATTAGCAGGGTTCTTTTCAGTGGCGGGGCTTCGCCATATTTTAGATGAACAAGCCGCCTCTATATTAACCCACCCTAAAACAAAACATGCGCTGAAGCGTTGTAGCGAATATGGGTTGTCTTTCGATGCCCAATTGGATGTGGGTGACAGCAAGGGGGTCAATGCTTTACTTAGGCTATTAGAAGCACGACCGACACTGCAAGTTATTATTAATCACACAGGTGCGGCACTATTAAGTTCTGCCGTTACAGCTGCCTACGTTAAGCAGTGGCGTATTAATATGAAAGCACTTGCTCAGTGTTCTCGCGTGGCGGTAAAGCTTTCGGGATGGGAAATGCAGTGCAGAGATTGGCATTGGCGCAGTGCGCAAAATGTGGTCGTGGAAACAGTCGCTATATTTGGTGTGTCGCGAGTAATGTTAGCAAGTAACTTCCCACTTTCTAACTGGCGCCACAGTTATCAAACACTGTGGCAACAATACGAAAAAATGCTGGCAAATTTTACCCTTGACGCAAAGTGTAGCCTAATGGCAAACAATACCGCGCGTTGGTATGGCGTAGATATTTAAACGACTCTTCTCAGCCCCGCTTACAAGGTGCTACGCTAAATCCTTAAGCCTCGTATTAGTCTATAAGTTGATGGTGGGCGGCCACCGTCTGGCTTTCTATATGAATAAAGCTAAATTCTGCGCTTTGCTGTTTTTTCAATATAGTGAGGAAGGCACGAAGCTCATCCACAAAGCGCTCTGCTTTATCTGGCATTACCGCGCACCACACACAGAGTGATTTTTCTGTGATCAAACTGGCGTCGTAGCGAGGCTTGAATTCGCAGGCATCTTCGCGCCATGAACCTTCACAATCAATGTGTGTGCATCCACCATAATAGGTAGATAAATATTCGTTTAACGCGTGTTTCACTGGCTCGTAAGCGTGTGAACCTGGTGTCAATATAATCGTAAATTTAGTACGCTTGTTCATTTGTTCTTCGCAAATAGTAAGGCCATTAATAGCACCGCTATTAAGGCTAAGTTAACCGTGTTTTCAGATGACATTAGCGAGAATATATCGTAGATACCCCACGTCGAATCGTGCTTCACAGAGTGTGAGGCGGCGACAAAATTATTGGTAATATCTACCAAAGAAATACCCCCAATTAACATGAGTATTACTTCAATCGATTTATTTATAGCACGATTAAGTTGGTTCTCGTAACTTGATATTGCGTTATTAATATAGGCTGCCCTATCAAGTAAACTGTCTTCTACGGCAATAATTTCCCATGCATCTATGAGTGCGTTCGCCAATGGTTTTCGACTCCCTTGCAGGCCTCGAAGCGAATCGCAAAACTCCAATCGAATATACGCTAGGGTTCTAATTGAAACCATGCGCTGGATCAACTTTTCAAGGGCTTTTCTGCGTCTGCCCGGCGACAGTGCCTTAAGCGATTGCAGCTGATGATAGGCGTTGCTCATCGATTGTTGATAGGCATACAACATAGCATTGTAATGCTGAAGTAAAAACAAAACCCGTCGGTTATCCAACGACAGCGAAATATCATTGTTTAAAAATAGGCAATTTCCCGAACGAAAGAAAGCCTCATTGTTCTCACAATTGTTGGGTGGGTTTTCGTGGATAATTGAAAACACCTGTTTGGCTTCTTCGGTAGATTCTGGAACGCGGGTAATATAACAACGTCCAGTCCACAATACCGCATCATTGTCTGTAAGTTCAGAGGTCAGTAACTTACAGCGTTTACTCAGTGTATCGAAGGTGGTGTTCAGCAAGTTAATCATTACACCTCCTGCCGCTTGTAAAATTAAAGACAGGCTTTGTTCGATATCTCTGCTTTTAATTTTCTGCCAACACAGAGTGAGTTGAGCCTCAGATGCGGGTGCCAATGTAGCTTGTAAGGTCGCAATGCCGGTTTGATATAACCGTAAATTCAACCCCTGAAGCTGAAGACCTATTTCTTCTAGGGTTGAAAACGCATGCTGAAAAGCCGGACTTTCATGATCGATTTCAAGTTTTACCAATGGGGTAAACATGGGGCTTAATAAGTCTGAGTCTGTTGATACATAACCCATGTCCAGTTTACTTTCTTGATTGAGCACCCAATCTTGGCGGTGCATGGCTTCTTCAACTTTACTGGTTAAAGACGGCGTAAGCGCACTGAATTTGCGGGTTAACGCGATTGGCGTGTAAGTAACAATCGAGACGGGCGACGAACATAATATAGTCGATGGGGAAGGCGAGGCTGACATACTTCTTCTTATCCTTGAAAACAGTCGGGGCAAGGAGAACCATTGCCCCAATCTATGTGTTTCGCTATTTAAGTTCAGTTATTGTCATATGAGGCGAGCGGTAAACAATCTCGTCATTCAAATCGATGCCTAACCCTGGGGTATCTGGCGCTTCAATAAAGCCGTTTACGGGTTGTGGGTCTTGCAGACAAAGTTCACGGTTCCAGTCTTTAATGGCGTAGGTGTGGTGTTCGTGAATTAAGAAATTAGGTATTGCGGTTTCTAAGTGCAAACTTGCTGCTGTCGCCACCGGCCCACCACATACATGGGCTTGAATGCGCACGTCATAAATATCGGCGTAATCACATACTTTTTTCGCTTCAGTAAAGCCGCCACACAAGCCTACGTCAGGCTGTAGTACATCAATAGACTGGTCTTCTAAATAAGGGCGCACGTCCCAGCGATGATACAAGCGTTCACCACCAGCAATCGGTACGTTTACGTTTTTAGCCACTTTATCGTGTAGTTTTGAATTCAAGTAATTGACGGGTTCTTCGTAATACAAGCAGCCAATTTCTTCAACAATATCGCCAAGCTGGATGGCGGTAGATGCCCCTAACAAGCTGTGGCATTCAAAAATAATATCGCCGTCTTCACCCATGGTGTCGCGTATGGCTTGTAAACGGGCTTTAAATAGCTTTAGTTCTGGCTTAGAGAAAAGTTTAGTGCGATCGAAGTGGGTGACACCGTCTTTATCGTAAACAATAGGGTCTACTTTCACGGCATCGTAGCCATCTTTTAACGCTTTTTCGGTCGCGCGTGCATAGTCGGCCGGGTCGTTTAGCTTAGTGACTTCTTTATCCCAATCGAACTGCAATTGGCTGGCATAGCTGCGCAGTTTGCCATTGGTTTTCCCGCCCAGCAGTTCGTAAACGGGTAAGCCTAGGGCTTTGCCTTTAATGTCCCAAAGTGCAGTATCAATAGCACTCATGGCTGCATAAATAACAGGTCCACCACCTAAGCCCCAAAAGCCTTCACGTAACATACGCGACCACAATAGCTCAGTGTGGAATGGGTTGAAGCCAATTAGCATGGCTTCTGCAATTTCTTTTATCATGTGCGCTGCAGCACTATGACCCCAATCGTAAGCTAAGCCTGCTTCACCGACACCGGTAATGCCTTCATCGGTATACACTCGTACGAAAACAGGGTTCCACGCTGGGCGCTTTGGGCACTCAATATCAAATATTTCTACTTTGGTTACTTTCATTTATGGTTTCTCTATTGTCTGTTTGTAGTCGTCGCTAGCGGCACTGGCAACGACGCATAATATGGATTATTCACAAAAGCCAGAGTCGAGCTTGTAGGCTTTTCTTAGCATGGCGGGCCAGGCCTTCTGGCCGCCGGTTTCACCACTGTGCACTACGCTGGCTTGCTGATAAATACCGTCAATAATAGGCTGCGGTATCTCAATAACTTCTTCGTTCGACTGCATGAGCGCCAGCTGAATTTCACAGGCTCTTTGTAAATCATAAAAGCGCATGAAAGCATCGCCTACGGTGGGGCCGACAGTTAACCCTCCGTGATTAGGCAGCAGCATATGGTTGGTATCGCCTAAATCATCTTGAAGGCTTTTCTTTTCACTGTCGTTTACTGCCAAACCTTCATAACTATGGTACGACAGCGAGGGAAGTGAAAATAAAGAATACTGGCTCCAAGGCTTTAATCCGCCTTTTACCGATGCCACAGAAATGGTGGCGAGTGTGTGCAAGTGAATAACGCACATTGCATCGTGACGAACCTCATGAATGGCACTATGGATAGTAAATCCGGCGGGGTTTATTTGGTAAGGCGAGTCATCAAGGATATTACCTTCAAGATCAACTTTTACAAGGTTAGACGCGGTTACTTCGTCAAATCCTAACCCAAAGGCGTTAACTAAGTAATGGTCGGTGCCGGGGACTTTAGCCGAAATATGCGTATAGATAAGGTCGCCCCAACGCATATCAGCAACCAGTCGATAGCATGCGGCTAAATCGACGCGCGTTTGCCATTCTATTTCAGACACTTTGCCTTTAAGGCTAAGAGGAGCTAATGAATACATGGCCTGTCTCCTAAATATAGCAGGCTAAACTTGAAGATAATGATGGCTTAACCCCTTCTAATAACAGCGGGTAATCAAATTACCAAAGCAAGGGCATTGGCACAACCAAACACACGTTATTCTTGCTGAGATTGGCTTGCTTTAATTTTATTAAAGCTATCGCGAAACGCAATTAGATCATCAGGAAAGCGAAGTTGAACATGGGTGAGCAAAAAGGGGTCGGCCTTTACCAATTCAATCACTTCTAGTTTTGCCCATGGCGGCGCATCAAACACATCTGGCAAGTGTTCTACCCCAGCATTTAATGTACACTCAAATAGCGCGAGACCATTTTGTGTAACGGCCAATTTTTCACCTACCTCGACATTGAAACCTGTTTCTTCCCATGTTTCTCGGTGGGCTGCGCAAACTAATGATTCGCCCTCTTTTTTTCCGCCACCGGGGAAATCTAAACGGTTTGAAAGGCGATGTTTGATCAAAAGCGCTTTGTTTTGCACTTTAATGATGCATGCGGCGGCATTTTGAGTATGCTCCTCGTTATTCGTGCTTCGGCAAAAAGGTGCTTCAGGCACCTTCTTTGTACATCCAAAAAGCGTTAAAACTACCAAAATGGATGATAAGCGAAAATTGATACTCATTAGTTTGGGTAAAATACTATTCAGAAAAAGTTAATAATAATAAAAACGTAGATAAAGGATTTGGTTTGAACGCGACCCTGAATCTCGTTAATGCACCAACTTGGTTACTTTATCACGTGGTGCATATTTACCAATAGGAAAGGTTATGTCTTCACGCAAATTACTATCTCCATTATTAATAGGTGCTTTATTGCTAGCGGCTGTGGTTGTCTATGTAAACTTGCCTGCAGAAGAACAGGTGAAAAAAGGCGGCTCTCTGGCGACAACAGTGAAAACCATATTGGTAGAGCAAGGCGCAATGGCGATAACCATTGAAGCCCTCGGTACTGCCAGAGCGAATGAATCGATAGCAGTCACTGCGCAAGTTACCGAAACCGTGCGCTCAGTTAACTTCGAAGATGGCGATAGTGTGAAGGCTGGCCAAGTGCTTATTCAGCTAAACAATAATGAAGAACTGGCTCGGGTTGCTGAATTGCGCGCCAATATTGATGAAGCAAAGCGCCAATACACCCGTATTTTTAACTTACGTGAGTCTAGCGCGGCTTCAGAACAGTTACTTGATGAACAACAAGCGCGTGTAAAAGGATTAGAAGCGCAATTAGACATCGCTGAAGCGCAGGTTGATGACTTGCAAATTCGCGCGCCATTTTCTGGTGTGCTTGGTGCACGACAAGTCAGTATTGGTTCATTGGTGCAGCCCGCTGGTGTTATTACCACCCTTGATGATATTAGCGTAGTAAAAGTTGATTTTAGCATTGCCGAGAACCAATTGGCGAGTGTAGCAAAAGGCCAGAAGGTTTCGGCGACATCGGTGGCTTATCCAGGTGAAATGTTCAGTGGTGAAATCACGCATATTGATACCCGATTAGACCCCATCAGCCGCGCTATTAGCGTACGCGCAATTATCGACAATAAAGACCAACGATTAAGGCCGGGCATGCTACTTACCATCGTGGTTGAAAAACGTGTGCTTGATACACTTATTATTCCTGAGAAAGCTTTAGTGCCAGTGCAAGATATTCAATATGTCTATGTGGTAGAAGGCGATGTTGCCCATCAACGCGAGGTGGTTATTGGCGAACGCCGACCTGGTATCGTTCAAATTGTCTCTGGACTTAAAGGTGGTGACGAAGTGATTACGGAAGGCACGCTTAGAGTACGCGATCAATCTGCTGTTAACGTTCTTAACCGTAACAACGAGGGTTAAGCCATGTTGTTATCTGACATTTCAGTAAAAAGGCCGGTATTTGCAACGGTTATCAATCTGCTACTGATTATATTTGGCGTGGTCGCCATTTCCATGTTGGCGCTTCGTGAGTACCCAGACATCGACCCGCCCATTGTATCGGTTTCAACCAAATACACAGGCGCATCGGCCAATATTGTTGAAACCCGCATTACTCAACTACTCGAGGACAGAATTTCGGGTATTGAAGGGATTAAAAATATTACTTCAACGTCGACCAATGGACGTTCTGATATCACCATAGAATTTAAATTATCCAGAGATATCGACGCTGCCGCTAATGATGTGCGAGAGCGAGTGAGTCGGGCACTGAATAATTTGCCTGATCAGGCCGATCCTCCAGAAGTTTCAAAGGCCGATTCCGATCAAAGTGCCATTGTGTGGTACAACCTGCGTAGTACAAACCTTAATACCATGGAGCTTACCGACTTCGCAGAGCGCTTCCTAGTGGACCGCCTATCGGTAGCCGATGGGGTTGCACGGGTTCAAATTGGTGGTGGTCGTCGCTATGCCATGAAAGTATTTCTTGATAGAAACGCTATGGCTGCCCGTGGTATTACCGTAAGCGATGTTGAAAGTGTCATTAGTTCTGAAAACGTTGAACTTCCCGCTGGTGAAGTTGAGTCGCTCGATAGAAACTTTGAAGTACGTGTAGCGCGTACGTTCTTATCGCCAGAAGATTTTGCGGCGTTAACCGTAGCAGTAGGGGACGATGGATACCTCGTTCGCTTAGGGGAAATTGCGAATGTAGAGTTGGCGGCTGAAGACGACGAAACCGAGTTTAGAGGTGACGGCGTTAACATGATTGGTTTGGGCATTATAAAGCAATCAAAAGCGAATACTTTAGATGTTGCTCGCTCAGCAAAAGCGCAAATCAGAAAAATTGAAGAAACCTTGCCGGACAATATTTTCATTGTGCCTAGCTATGACTCCTCAGTATTTATTGAGGCATCGATTAATGAAGTTTATGAAACCCTCGCCATAGCCATGCTTATGGTGGTAATTGTTATTTACCTCTTCTTGGGAAATGTGCGCGCCACACTTATTCCTGCAGTCACTGTACCCGTGTCTCTAGTGGCAGCATTTATTGTGATGTACGCGTTAGGCTTCTCTATCAACCTACTTACCTTACTTGCTATGGTGTTAGCGATTGGGCTGGTGGTAGATGATGCCATCGTGGTGCTTGAGAATATTTCCCGGCGAATAGAAATGGGTGAACCTCCCATATTAGCCGCTTATCGAGGCGCTAGAGAGGTTGGCTTTGCGGTTATTGCAACTACCTTGGTACTGATTTCTGTATTTGTGCCTTTAGTGTTTCTTGAAGGGAATGTAGGGCGTTTGTTTACTGAGTTTGCCCTGGCTATTGCTGCTGCTGTGGCGTTTTCTAGTTTCACCGCATTAACCCTCTCGCCTATGATGGCCTCGAAAATTCTTAAAAAAAGGACGCGTTCAGTAGGATTTGGTGCGTGGATGGATAAGCGTTTTCATGCCCTCGAAAACCGCTACTTTAAAAGCTTGGGAAGTACTATTCACCAGCCGTTTATCATGGTGCTATTGCTAATTGTTTCAGTGGTGGCACTAGTACAAATCTCAGAAAAGTTACCTAGTGAATTCGTGCCTAAAGAAGATCGGGGAAACTTTTACATATTAATGAATGCCCAAGAAGGCGCGAGTTTCGAAAGTAATGCCGCTAACCTTAAACTTATCGAAGACATCCTAATGCCTTACCGTGAAAGCGGTAAAATAGGTAGGTTACTGGTACGTACTCCAGGGTTTGGCAACAATGCCGGGATCGCCATTGTTGGCTCTGCCGATTGGGATGAGCGTGATTTTAGCACCTTCACATTGATGGATGAAATAAGTGCGAAGCTTGATGCCGTGCCTGATGTGAGAGCCTTCGCCATTATGCGAAGTGGTATTTCAGGCGCAGGTTTTGGTAGGCCCGTACAATTTGTATTGCAAGGTGATACCTACGAGAACTTAGTTGAGTGGCGTGACATCCTAATCGAAAAGGCCTCAGAAAATCGAAACTTAGTTCGTATCGACTCTGATTATAAAGAAACATCACCTCAGCTTCTGGTCAATATAGACAGAGATAGGGCGGCTGATTTGGGGGTGTCTATAAGTGATATTGGCCGTACCTTAGAAGTCATGTTAGGGCAACGTACGGTCTCTACATTTTTAGATAGGGGCGAAGAGTACGATGTTATAATCGAGGGTATAGAGGCTGATTTTAGAAGCCCAAATAGTATCGATAATCTTTATGTTCGTTCTTCAAGAAGCGGCGAGCTTATTCCCATGGACAACTTGCTTACTTTCGAAGAGCAGGCGACTTCCTCACGCTTAAATCGTTATAATCGCATGCGTGCTGTCACCATTTCAGCGAACTTAGCCGGCGACTATACGTTAGGAGAGGGCTTAGCTTACCTCGAGAATATCGTACGCACAGAGCTACCTGACAATGTGTCTATCGACTACAAAGGCGAGTCACAGCTTTATCAAGAACAAGGGAATTCGTTTATCTATGTGTTCTTGTTGGCGCTTGCGGTCACATACCTAATTCTCGCTGCGCAATTTGAAAGTTGGGTACACCCGCTAGTTATAATGTTAACTGTACCTCTTGCGCTGGTGGGCGCTTTTATCGGACTCTATTTTGCCGGTATGACACTTAACATTTATAGCCAAATAGGGCTGGTTATGCTGATTGGTCTTGCGGCGAAAAACGGTATTTTGATTGTGGAGTTTGCTAATCAACTTCGAGATGCAGGTATGAACTTCGAAGACGCACTACGACGGGCAGCTGCTCAGCGACTTCGCCCTATCGTTATGACCGGGTTTACTACGGTATTTAGCTCTTTGCCCTTAGTGTTTGCGTCTGGTCCTGGCGCAGAAAGTCGCATGGTAATTGGTATGGTTATCGCTGCGGGTGTTCTGGTTTCTGCCTTTATGACATTGTATGTGGTACCGACGGCTTACAGTTGGCTTGCTCGAAACACAGGTTCCCCCCAGCAAAGAACCGTTGAAATAGAACGCTTAGAAGTTGAAATTCCCTACCGTAAAGGCGAAGAAAATTAAGCCCTCACATCTAGGGTAAGATCGTGTTTTTAGACACTCATTTACTATGATTCTGCTCAGTGCTTAACCAATAAGTACGGAAAAGTTCAAAAAGTCGGGCGGTATTAAGGTATATGTTTTTATACAATAATATCGTTCGCCACTCCTAAATAGAACTCTGGAGATTTTTTATCTAACTGAATTTTAACAACTATATTTAATTGTTTTTCACATCTCTGCTATTTTTACGTATGAAGTTATAAGTTCTGCCAATACCTTTATCCTTTTGTATAGTTGCTTCTACGCCTCTCTACCCTAAACTGCGCCAACTGTATTAGGGCTATGCTGAACACAACGAAATTTAAAGCAAATTTTTTGTATCTCAGTTGGCAGTTTTTCTAATCCTTGCTAATACTTATCTTAATCTTGAAGCACAGAAGATATTTGTATGAGTAAGAATAAAAAATAAGCACATCGGTATAGGTAGATTAAAGGTTAACGTTCTTTTAATTGCGCTACCGAAACAAATACGACTTAGAGGACATGTAATGAAACAGTGGATACTAGCAGCAAGTTTGTGCAGCAGCATGGCTTTTGCAGATGTAGCAGTGATAGTTCACCCGTCTAACGGCGATGCATTAGACAAAGATTCAATCAGCCGACTCTTCCTTAACAAAATGAAAGCTTTTCCAAACGGCACGAAGGTAGTACCGCTAGCACTTGCTGAAGGGCAGGCCGCTACAGACGAATTCAACGGTAAAGTTTTGAATAAATCAGCGTCTCAGCTTACCGCTTTTTGGTCTAAATTAGTTTTTACTGGGAAAGGTCAGCCTCCTAAAGCATTAGGTAGCGACGCCGAGGTGGTTTCAGCTGTTGCTGCAGACCCAGGTGCAATTGGCTATGTAGATGCTGGCTCCGTAGACGGAAGCGTTCGCGTAGTTGCCACTTTTTGATTACACAGTTTAAGAATTTTTAAGGATTTAACATGAAAACCAAACTTGCCCTTTTATCAGTTGCTAGCTTAATCGCCATGCCAGCGGTTGCAGACATAAAAATCAATGGGTTCGCCAACCTTATCGGTGGTATGACACTAGATGATGACGAAGCGGTATACGGTTACGACAGCGATTTTAATTTCGAGCCTGCGAGTGTTTTCGGACTTCAAGTGCGTGGTGATGTTAGTGAGAAGCTTTCTGCAACAGCGCAGCTTGTTGGTCGTGGAAGTGACGATTACGATGCAAGTTTCGAATGGGCATATATGACTTATGCACTTTCAAATAACTCGAGTATCAGTGCTGGAAGAGTTCGCCTGCCATTATTCAAATATTCTGCTTCTTTGGATGTGGGTTATTCGTACCACTGGCTAACACCGCCACAATCGGTTTACGGCGTACTTATCAACAATATTGATGGTGTTCGTTACGATTACAGCAACTACGCGGGTGACTGGGAATATGGAGCACAACTTTTTGCAGGACGTTCAGAATCCGGTACATTAGAGGCGGATAACCTTACTGGTATTTCTTTTGAGGCCACTCGTGATTGGTTCAATATTCGTACTATTTATGCGCAAGCTAAATTTAATAGTCCAAATGAAGATCTAGAATTTTTAACTAATAGCATTAATCAATTTTCTCCGATCGTTCCTACTGTCACTGAGTTTTCAAAAAACTTCTTAATTGAAGATGATACCGTTGGTTTCTTCGAACTTGCCGTGAATATAGATAAATACGATTGGTTTGTAGGTGCAGAATATACCCACATTTCATTTGATGAAGCTCCTATCGCAAATGATGATGCTTGGTATATTACCGCGGGAATGCGTTTCGGTAAGTTCACTCCACACATTACTTATGAACATAAAGAGTCAGATCCTGATGATGTTACAACTTACTTAAACGATGTTCCTTCTACTATATCTACTGGCGATGCCGTTACTGACGGAACATGGTCATCGTTGTATCAAGGCTTTGCAGCTGTAGCTGCATCGACTTTGGAAGATACTTCTGCATTAACAGCAGGTTTACGATACGATGTTGAGCCTGGTTTCGCGGTTAAAGGTGAAGTCACTTGGTTCGAAGATGATGCAAACGACGCGAATGATGCGACGCTATTGAGAGTGGGTGTTAACTACACTTTCTAGTCTTCGTTTATAGCAAAGTTTAGGCCCCGCTCAGTAATGAGGGGGGCTAAGATATTTCTAAAGTTTTTTAAGAATGTGAAGATATAGAATTATAAAGCCATGATCTGTGGCCGTGCTTAAAGTAACGTGACGTAACTGGTGAGATAAAAATGAGTTTTCTAAAAAAAATGCCCATCGCAACAAAGATTTTTCTGATACCGGGAATTGCTGCACTAAGCTTTATTATTTACCTCTTAATTACGGTTTACGTTGCACTTAACAATGACGACACCCTCGAGAAAGTTGAAAACGTTCAGTTTCCCGCACTTCAATTGTCTGCCTCTACCTTGGTAGATATGCAAAAAGTCAGGGACACGCTAAGTAGTGCGGTAACCACAGGCGACCAAGATACATTGAGCGCTGCGAGTGAATTGGCCACAGATGCAAAAGCTGGGCTAGACGAGATAAGTGCAATCAGCCCTGAGTTTCGCCCCGCGATATCAAAGATTTCTGCTGGGTTCGATGATTATTTTGAAGTGGCGTACGACGTTTCTCAGTCAATGGTTGATGGAACGGCTGACTTTAGCCGCTTAGGTCAACTATCTAAGCAGATGAACGGTTCGTACGATGCTGTTATTGCTTCAATGACAAATTTTAGAGATGAGCAGCAATCTGCATTTGATGCTTCTTTTGCGAAAACCGACGCGGCAAATATTTCGTTAATCAGTACCGGTGTGATAATGACTATTGTCGTCACCTTGTTGTTGTTTGCTACCGCGGTGCCCATCGTCCAAGGTATTAAGAAAAGCATCGATGACGTAGTGCGCTCGCTTAAAGATATTGCCCAAGAAAACGGTGATTTGACCGTTCGTATCGCAACGAAAAGTGAAGATGAAATTGGCGAGTTGGTGTATTGGTTTAATCAGTTTATGGACAAACTGCAAGGCGTAGTGAAAGACGTGGTTGAGGCGAGTTTACCGTTATCTAACTTGGCGCAAAACCTTCGCGGCCTAACGGAGGAAACCCAGCGTACTATTGATATTCAACAGCAGTCTGCACAAAACGCCAAACTCGCGGTTGATACAATGAGTGGTTCAGTAGACGGCGTAGCACACAGTGCCGCACAAGCTGCAGGTGATGCTAACGAAGCGACTAGCGCCGCTGGCGAAGGCCGTCAAATTGTACAACAAACCGTTTCCAGTATTCAGCAGTTAGCCGAAAACGTGCGTGAAACCGCTGATGTGATTGGGCGTCTTGAGTCAGATTCGAACAAAGTTGGCTCGGTACTCGATGTGATTAAAGGCATTGCCGAGCAAACTAACTTACTGGCGCTTAATGCCGCCATTGAAGCTGCTAGGGCGGGTGAGCAAGGGCGTGGTTTCGCTGTTGTTGCTGATGAAGTTCGTACCCTTGCATCACGTACTCAACAATCGACTGAAGAGATTCAGAGCACTATTGAGCAGCTACAGAGCGCAGCGCATTCAGCAGTGGAAGTAATGTCTCGCGGCACCGAGCAAGCAACCAATAGTGTTGAAACAGCTAATAAAGCGGGTGTTAGTTTAGAAACAATAACCAGTACAATCGGTCGCATTAATCAAATGAACGAACAGATTGCGCACAACACTGAAGATCAACGTTCAGTGGCGGTAGACATTGTGAAGCACGTTGAAGAAATTCACCAACGTACAGAGGAAACTTCTAGTCGTTCGGGCGAATTAGGTGTTATGTGTAACGAACTTGCCGATTTAGCACAGCATTTAGAATTGATAGCAAAGCAGTTCCGCGTATAACCGCTAACTAAATATAAAAACGCCCTCAACATTGAGGGCGTTTTTGTATCTGGCATTAAGTTGCTATCGGCCAGTACAAATCGCGGAGCTACTGAATAATTAGCGCCGCAAATGGAACGTAATTACTTTGGCAAGTGACCATGTTGTGCCACAGCTTAGCGCTAACTCAGTTAAAAAAAATCCCCTGACAAAGCAGGGGATTTTTAATTGTTCTAATACTTGTGAATATTCTACTCGTCTAAGAAGCTTCGTAGCTGCTCAGAGCGGCTAGGATGACGTAGCTTACGCAATGCCTTCGCTTCAATTTGACGAATACGCTCACGGGTAACGTCAAACTGCTTACCCACTTCTTCAAGTGTATGGTCAGTATTCATGTCGATACCGAAACGCATGCGAAGTACCTTCGCTTCACGTGCTGTAAGCCCTGCCAACACTTCTTGTGTTGCGTCTTTAAGGCTACCGCCGGTCGCAGAATCGAGGGGCTGTATAATGGTGCTGTCCTCGATAAAATCACCTAGATGCGAATCTTCATCATCGCCAATTGGCGTTTCCATTGAGATTGGCTCTTTAGCTATTTTCAACACTTTGCGAATTTTGTCTTCTGGCATAAGCATGCGTTCAGACAACTCTTCAGGTGTTGGCTCACGACCCATTTCTTGTAGCATTTGACGAGAGATACGATTAAGTTTGTTAATCGTTTCTATCATATGCACAGGAATACGGATAGTACGCGCTTGGTCGGCAATAGAACGGGTAATTGCCTGACGAATCCACCAGGTAGCATAAGTTGAGAACTTATAACCACGGCGATATTCAAACTTATCTACCGCCTTCATCAGGCCGATGTTACCTTCCTGAATAAGGTCAAGGAATTGCAAACCACGGTTGGTGTATTTCTTAGCAATTGAAATAACCAAACGTAAGTTAGCTTCAACCATCTCTTTCTTCGCACGGCGAGCCTTTGCTTCACCAATTGACATACGACGGTTGATGTCTTTGATATCAGCAATAACCAAACCAGTTTCTTGTTCAACCTGGTTCATCTTGCTAATACAGCGTTCAATTTCTTCTTTATTAACGGCTAATGCGTCAGAGTAAGCTGCGTTAGCTTTAATCGCTTTTGTTAACCAAGCAGAAGACGTTTCGTTTCCTGCAAATGCCTTGATGAAATCTTTCTTAGGCATTTTAGCGTTAACAACACAGAACTTCATAACAAGACGTTCTTGGATACGCACTTTGTCCATCATTGAACGCATGTTTTTAACCATACGATCAAATTGCTTAGGCACTAGACGGAATTCTTTGAAGACTTCACTCAATGCATTGATTTGTTCACGAGCGGCAGCATGAGAGCGGCCTTTCTTCTCGATAACGTCACGTGCTTTGATGTATTGATCACGAAGGGCACCAAACTTAGCGCGGGCTAATTCAGGATCTACACCGCCTTCATCTTCGTCTTCTTCGTCATCGTCGTCATCTTCATCTTCCAGTTCTTCTTCTGAAAGCTCAGAGCCGATGTGTGTGGCCGTAGGAGCAAGATCTTGATCATCATTCGGGTCAACAAAACCAGAAATAATGTCGCTGATGCGAATTTCTTCTGCTTCGTACAAGTCCCATTGATCGAGCAAATAGGTGATGGCTTCAGGATATTCAGCAACAGAGCACTGAACCTGATTAATTCCATCTTCTATACGCTTGGCAATTTCAATTTCGCCTTCACGAGTAAGAAGCTCAACCGTACCCATTTCACGCATATACATACGCACAGGGTCGGTGGTACGCCCAATTTCGCTTTCTACGGTAGCAAGCGCTTGAGCAGCAGCTTCAGCTGCGTCTTCATCGGCGGTTGCTTCTTGCATGAGAAGTTCATCTGAATCTGGAGCAGATTCAGAAACTTGAATTCCCATGTCGTTGATCATGCGAATAATATCTTCAATTTGATCAGAATCGACAATATCTTGCGGCAGGTGGTCGTTAACTTCTGCAAAGGTTAAGTAACCTTGCTCTTTACCTTTTGCAATCAGGAGTTTAATCTGAGACTGCTTGCTTTGCGCCATATAACCTACACTTCTCACATTCAATTAGTTTGCAATAGAAATACCCATACCAAAGAGGTATGTACATTATTTCTCTGTAGTACTACTGTTGTATCAATGCCGCTTCCGCTCGGTGTCACGTCATATTAAACGGTGCACACCTGCCCGGGTTTGGTTCTGCCCGTTTTGTTCGGCTTTATAATTGCTACTGACATTGCTGCAAATTTGTTCACATTTATGCTTATAAGCGTGCGTGCAGCGAATTAGCCAGTATAGCAGAATTACTAATGGTTTTACCAGATTGACGGCTGTTTTTTTAGCCAGTTATTAGCCTCGACCTTATGGTCAGCTTTTCTGGCGCTCCTTCATTAACAAGTTCAGTTCCTCTTTTTCCACTTGAGTGAGTGGCTGAACCCGAGAGCGGGAAATTAAAGTTTCTATGCGGCTATCGAAATGCCAATCGAGTAATCGAGCAAAACTGTCGCTGTAAACACGCTCAGCATCCTCGTCTTTAACAAGATGTTCTTGTAACAATAATTTCGCGATAGTAGAAGAATGGGGATGATTACGGAAGTTTTCAACCAGCTGTGCAGTGGTTGCTTGGGGATATTGCGCGCAATAGCGATGAATATCCAATAAAAGATCCATTCCGATTGCGTCACTCCCTTCAAATACGGAAGGTTGCACGTCATCACAACGTGTGGCTAACGAGGGAGAGTCTAGCAGTAACCTAATCAGCATGCGTAGCGGTGACAAGCGAGCTTTACCTACTTGGTTTCTATTCGCTGAATATGCGGGCTTGCTACTGGCATGGTTCGCTTTGGATATATCCTGCTGCAATTTAAATCTATCGTATTCACCGGTGTGTTTAGCAAGCTCTTCTAATAGCATTTGCTTTTGGTCGTCACCCTGCACACTCTCAATTAATGGCATGGCTGCTTTGCGAAGCGCTATTTTACCTTCCGGTGTACCCACTTTATGTGTTTTCAATTGGTTTTCGAAGAAGAAGCGTGACAATGGCATAGCATTATCAAGCATTTCCATGAAGGCATCTTTACCAATTTTTCTTACCATAGTATCTGGGTCTTCGCCGTCAGGTAAGAATAAGAAAGACAGTCTGACACCGTCTTTTAACGCGGGCAGGGCATTTTCTAATGCGCGCCACGCCGCTTCTCGACCTGCACGGTCGCCATCATAACAACAAACAATATGCGGGGTTGCGCGCACTAACATTTGCATATGTTCAGCCGTGGTGGCGGTGCCAAGTGCAGCCGTTGCTTGGTTAATACCAAATTGACTTAACGCCACCACATCCATATAACCTTCAACTATGAGTACTGCGTCGAGCTGACGGTTCTGTTGACGAGCTTGGTAAAAACCAAAGAGCTCGCTGCCTTTATGAAAAATACGGGTTTCAGGGGAGTTTAAGTATTTTGGGCCGCCGTCTTCTAATACGCGGCCACCAAAACCGACTACGCGGCCTCGTTTGTCCCGAATGGGGAACATGATTCGGTCGCGAAAAAAATCGTAGCGTCTGCCTTGGTCGTTTTGATTAACCAATTTTAAGTCGATAAGCTGTTTTACTCGGGCTTGGTCTTTGCCAAAGGTTTTTAGCAACGCATCCCAACTGTCTGGTGCATAGCCTATTTCCCATTGCTTAACGATATCGCCACTAAGCCCACGGCTTTTTAAATAATCTATGGCTTTGCCGCTATTTTCATCTTGTTTAAGTTGGTGTTGAAAAAAGCGAACAACTTGTTCCATTAGTGAGTAGTCGTCTTGCTGCTGTTGCTTTTTCTCTTCGCTAACCACAGGCAAGTGGCCTTTTTCTCTCGGTACTTCTAACCCGTAGAGTTTGGCGAGTTCTTCAATAGCCTCAACAAACTCAAGGCGGTCGAACTCCATCAAAAAGGAAATCGCGTTGCCGTGGGCACCACAACCAAAGCAATGATAGAACTGCTTTTCTTGGCTTACGGTAAAAGAAGGGCTTTTCTCATTATGAAAAGGGCAGCAAGCTTGATAATTTTTGCCCGCTTTTTTTAACTTCACCCTACTATCAACAATGTCTACAACATCGGTGCGTGAGAGAAGATCATCAATAAAATCGCGAGGTATTTTTCCGGCCATGGGGAGACACTAATGCTTATAACGGTAATTAGGGTAGCACAAAAAAGTACTTTAACAGGGAAGGTAAATAATGAAAATACCAGGTTTGCGATTACACAAACCTGGCTAGTTCTATTTCTACCACTCGATTTTTATCGATATTTAGGCATTTAAACGGGCTTTTATTTTAGCGCTTAGTGCGCCCATATCTGTGCGGCCTTGTACTTGTGATTTTAGGCTACCCATCACTTTACCCATATCTTGCATACCTTGAGCACCGGTACTTACCATAGCTTCATCAATTAAGGTGGCAAGTTCGTCTTCGGTTAAAGGCTGCGGAAGAAAACCTTCCAACACGATAATCTCTTCACGCTCTTTACTGGCCAAGTCATCACGGTCAGCGGCATCAAATTGAGAGGCGGCATCTTGACGCTGTTTAACCATCTTGGTTAGTACTGCAAGAATATCGCTATCAGTAAGGGTGATTTGCTCGTCGATTTCACGTTGTTTAATGGCTGCTATTGCCATGCGAATGGTGCCTAGACGTAATTTCGCTTTAGCGCGCATTGCATCTTTTTGTGCAGATTTTAAATCGTCTATTAAAGCCATGATGCTCCCAAATTAAGTAAAGTTTCAACAAAGAAGGAAAGTCATTATAAAGGTATAAAGAAAAAAGTTATAAAAAGAAAAAAGTAAAACAGTAAAAGTAAAAAAACATTCTATGTAGGGATACTCATAAAAAGGCATACACTATCGATAACGGGCGAGTCAGTGGGGTATTAAAAATCGAGAGTCTATCAGAGGGTCTTGATATTCACCGACGCACTGCATGTTAATACCGCCGCGCTAGATGTTAATACCGCTGCGCTAGATGTTAATACCGCCGCGCTAGATGTTAATAAAGAATAACAAGCGCGAATGAAAGTTTTCTGTACCCCAGAAACGCGAAAGGTGCTGCAAATGCAACACCTTTCAGACTCGTAAGTTAACCCTGTTTTAGTAGAGTTTTACGCGACGTGCGTTTTCACGAGCTAATTTCTTTAGATGACGCTTTTTCGCAGCGGCTTTCTTACGCTTGCGTTCCCAAGTAGGCTTTTCGAAGAACTCACGACGACGAACTTCAGACAATACGCCTGCTTTTTCACAAGAACGCTTAAAACGACGCAGCGCTACATCAAACGGCTCGTTTTCTCTAACTTTAACGATAGGCATTTAAACACTCACCTCAAAACTTTTGCTGTATAATTCCGGGAAATTGAGCGCTAAAAAGGCCACCCGGGTTAAAAATGGTGCGAAATTCTAATCATTTCCGAACAGAAAGTAAAGACTGAATTGCCAAAAAATAGGCAATATTGCGCAAATAAACGAAGCACCATTCCAAGATATGCGGAATAAAGGTAAACTCTGCGCCCTCTGAGACAAGGTAATACCTTTTATCTGTCTACGTGAGAAGAAGAATTCAGCGCGATCCCGCATTGGTTGAGTGGATCATATCACAGACCGCAGATGATCAAACAGGTCAGGTGCTGATCTATTGCAATAAACTTTGTTGCAATAAGTGCTGAGGTAACTCAAGTATCCTCTTGCAGGGTAAATGATGCTGATTATGCTCAATACTTTATGCTCAATACTTGCGATTCGGCTATAGCTTGTGCTCGACAGGTTCGATAACTAAGTAAGCCTTTGGTGTTTGTTGTACCGTAAACATTGATGTTAAAGATGTAAAAGTAAGGTTTGGCTCAATGCAAATATTAGGAATAGTATGCGTATATTAGGAATAGAAACTTCTTGTGATGAAACGGGAATCGCCGTTTATGACGATACTGCGGGATTATTGTCACACGAATTATACAGCCAAGTTAAATTACACGCCGATTACGGTGGTGTAGTGCCTGAACTTGCGTCACGGGATCATGTTAGAAAAATTATCCCGCTTATCGAAAAAGCGCTTAGTGATGCTAACACCCAACCTAACGAATTAGACGGCGTAGCCTTCACCCAAGGCCCAGGCCTTGTAGGTGCTTTACTAGTAGGTTCTTCCGTAGGGCGTTCTTTAGCTTACGCGTGGGGTGTACCCGCAGTAGGTGTACATCATATGGAGGGGCATTTACTCGCCCCCATGTTAGAAGACAACGCGCCTGAATTTCCTTTTATTGCATTGTTAGTATCGGGCGGTCACTCTATGTTGGTAAAAGTAGAAGGTATAGGCAGCTACGAAGTTCTCGGTGAGTCGATAGATGATGCAGCTGGTGAAGCCTTTGATAAAACGGCCAAACTATTGGGGCTCGATTACCCTGGAGGGCCCTTATTAGCCAAGCTGGCAGAAAAAGGCGAGCCAGGACACTACAAATTCCCAAGGCCAATGACAGACCGCCCTGGTTTAGATTTCAGCTTCAGCGGTTTGAAAACTTTTGCGGCTAATACCATCCGCGCTGCCGATGACAACGAACAAACCAAAGCTAATATTGCATACGCGTTTCAAGAAGCGGTAATCGACACACTCATTATTAAGTGTAAGCGAGCACTCAAACAAACGGGTATGAAGCGCTTAGTAATTGCTGGCGGCGTAAGCGCGAATACGATGTTGCGAGCACAAATGAAAACCTTGATGGATGATTTACGCGGTGAGGTTTTCTACCCTAACTTAGCGTACTGTACCGACAACGGCGCCATGATAGCTTATGCAGGGATGCAGCGTTTGAAAGCTGGTGAAGTATTAGGGCTTTCTTCGCAAGCTAAACCTCGCTGGCCGCTGGATACGTTAGCGCCAGTATAATAATGTTGTCATCACAGGGTATTATCATGCTAAATAGTAAGTTTCTTTAGCATGTAGGAAATCTAGTGGTGTTTTTTCGTGGTAGCGCTTGGCTCACAATACAGTTTATTGGCACGTTACTTACCGCTAGTTGGTTGTCGCTAGCGGCCTTTAGTGCCCATGCAGTAAATAAGCATGCAATTAATAACACCATAATTAATAAGGATGCGGTTACCCATAAGAATCTGGCCTCGAGTCAGTCGGCTGAAATTCACAAAAATCATGTGGTTCTTATATCTTTAGATGGGTTTAGACATGATTACATCGAGCTGCATAATGCAAAAAATCTCGCACGAATTGCTAAGGCCGGTGTTCGAAGCACGTCGTTAATACCTGTCTATCCCGCCAATACTTTCCCCAACCATATTTCCATAGTGACTGGGTTACTACCCATACATCACGGCATTGTCGATAATCGTTTTTATGACAAGTTGCGACCCAGTAAAGAGGGGCGCTATGCTCAATATTCTATGGGGAAGGCACAAGGCGACAGCAGCTGGATTACTGCGATGCCCCTTTGGCTTTTGGCCGAGTTTCAGGGGCACAAAGCAGCAACCTATTTCTGGCCTGAATCTGACGCTAGAATAGCAGGAGCACTGCCTACTTATCTTTATCACTACTCGAAGCATGCAGATTACCAACAACGGGTAGATCAAATCGTTCAATGGTTAAGTCTGCCGGAAGCTGCAAGGCCACTTTTTGTCTCAGGCTACTTCTCATTGACTGACACTGTGGGGCACGACGAAGGTCCTAGGTCGGAGAAAACAAAAGAGGCTGTTGCAAGGGTAGATAGGCTAATCGGGCAATTGTACGACCGATTAAATGCGCTTTCGATAGACGTTAATTTTGTTGTGGTATCTGATCACGGTATGACCAACGTCAAAGATAGCCATCAGATTATGGTTGAGTCATTAAATATTCCCGATTATTTCACCGTGCTTAACAATGGTGCGCAAGTGCGTCTATATGCTAAGCCAGAGGTTACACACGAGCAAATTGAAGATGAGAAAAACCGACTCCGGTTATTGGCCGAAGGGAAATTCATCGTGCTCACCTCCGTTGAGCGCGGCGTCAGGCATTCACAGTACAATGCGCGAACCGGTGATATTATTATGGAAGTTGCTCCGCCTGCACGGTTTAAAAGCGAAGGAAATACTCATGTGAGTAAGGGTAGCCATGGTTATCTCAATACGTTACCTGACATGGGCGGGCTATTCGTGGCGTCCGGGCCTTCGTTTAAACAAGGTAAAGTACTTCCAGCCTTCAGTAATCTAGAAATATACCCCGCGCTTGCTGAAATTATGGGCTTAGCACTACTTTCCTCTATCGATGGTGAAATTAAGGTATTGCTCGAAGGTTTAAAAGAACAATGACGCTTAGCAAGCTTTAGCATACGCCCAAGCTGAAATTCAACGTGCAGGCTAACGTAATTTTACTTACTCTTTGGTATTGCCTTTGTCCCAAATTTTGCCTTCAGAGCGGCTTATTAATCTTTTGATGTTGTCGCGATGTCGCAAGATAATCAGCAAAGAGAGCATGATGACTGGAACGGTGTAAAGGGGTTTTATTAACCAAGTAAAAAGCGGGGCAAGGCTTACTGCTACCAAGGCGCCAAGTGACGAATAGCCGGTAAGAAACACCACAATAACCCAGCTCAAAATAAGCAAACCAGCTAAATCTAAGCCAATGGGTAACATGGCACCAAATGCCGTTGCTACTGCTTTGCCCCCTTTAAAGCCAAAATATAAAGGGAAAATATGACCTAAACATGCGGCAATTGCGACTAGGCCTAAAAGCACGGGGTCTAAGCCTAAAAAGTAGCTGGAATAAACCGGAATAGTCCCTTTTAAAATATCCATTACCAGCACAAGCAATGCCGGAATTCTGCCACCAATTCGATATACATTGGTGGCGCCGGGGTTCTTAGAGCCTGCAGTACGAGGATCGGGGAGAGAGAATGACTTGCAAATAACTACCGCGCTCGATAAAGAGCCAAACAAATAGGCTACGCAAATCATTAAAAGGGCTAACGGTATCATTATTGCTGCTTTAACCTGCTGCTTTGTACACTAAACGTATATCTACACTAATAATATGGGGCGAATGCTATTGTGCGTGTTGCCCCCACTTGCAGTACAACGGTATAGTTGTGCCACCATCGCCCCATGGCGAATAACGTAAAGCGTAAAGCTACTCCATTCAAAAGTGATATACCACCTTTTGAGAAGAAGTTAACGTGGTAGTAAGACCAGTATGGTCATAAGAATGAAAAGGTTTATGGGAAAAATATATATAACAGGGCTGGCTGTCGATACTCTTATTGGTGTGTATGATTGGGAACGGGAGCGTTTAACCACGCTGTTGCTCGATGTTGAACTCGACGCTGACCTAGATGCAGCAATGCAGTCAGATAATGTCGACGATACCATTAACTATGCCGACGTGGCTGATTGTATTACCGAGGTAGGAAAAACGAGTCGTTTTATGCTGTTAGAAGCATTTGGCGGCGCGGTAATGCACAAGGTATTAACCACCTTTCCGGCCCATGCCATTCGCCTTAAAATTGTGAAGCCGAATATTCTTCCTAATGCACAAACGGTGGCAGTAGCAATGTATCAGGAAAAGTCCTAGTGGGGCGTCATACCATTTTAATCAGTGTGGGTTCTAATATCGACAAAGAACACTACATACGAGAAAGTATCAAAGCGCTTAAACAGAATTTCGATGACGTTAGTTACTCTTCGGTATATGAGAGTGAGTCAGTCGGCTTTGATGGCAGTGCCTTTTATAACCTAGTGGCGAAAGCCGTTACTTCTATGAGTATTATTGAAGTGCGAGATACCTTTCGTCAGATTGAAAGCGACAATGGCCGTAAACACGGGGAAAAGAAATTTTGTTCCCGTACACTGGACTTAGATTTACTCACATACGACGACCACATTACCCATGAACCCGTTGTGCTACCTCGGGAGGAGATTCTGTATAACGCCTTTGTATTATGGCCGTTAGCTGAATTGGTCCCTAATGATATTCATCCTGTTGAAGGTAAAACCTACGAGGCGCTTTGGCAGGCATTTGATAAAGAAAAACAAACACTCTCGCCCATCAATTTTACTTGGAGCTAAGCAACGGAATGACACTGTTCGAAATAATCATATTGGCTATTATTCAGGGCGTTACCGAATTTTTACCTATCAGCAGTTCTGGGCATCTTTTACTGCCCGCAGAATTATTTGGCTGGGTAAGTCAGGGGTTAGCGTTTGATGTTGCTGTTCACGTGGGAAGCTTACTGGCGGTAATGATTTATTTTCGCCAAGAAATTGCACAAATGACAGTGGCTTGGGTAACTAAGGGCTTTACAAAAGAGCAAAACACCGACAGTAAGTTAGCGTGGTATGTGATTATCGCGACTATACCTGCTGTGATTATTGGCTTTGTAATGAAAGACTGGATAGAACTTAACGCCAGAACCGCCCTTGTTATTGCCGCTACCACTATTATTTTTGGCCTTGCCCTATTGTATGCCGACGCCACCGCGAAACGCACCCAAGATTTAACATCGCTTAATTGGAAACAAGCATTGTTGATTGGGTTAGCGCAAGTGCTGGCACTTATTCCTGGTACTTCACGCTCGGGTATTACCATGACCGCAGGTTTGATGTTGGGGTTAAATAGAGAGAGTTGTGCGCGCTTTTCGTTCTTACTTTCTATTCCCGTTATTTTGGGCGCAGGTTTGCTCGCCACCCTCGATTTATTGCAAGCTAACGAAGCGGTCGATTGGTCTGCGTTGCTTTATGGTGCTGCGTTTTCATTTGTGAGTGCTTACTTATGTATTTACCTTTTCCTTAGCTGGATATCTCGAATTGGTATGCTTCCATTTGTGATTTACCGTTTACTATTAGGCGTCATTTTGCTTTGGTTCGTTTTTGTATAAGCGGTTCGCACACGCTGTTCGCATAAGCTCGGGTTCACAAAAGACTGTGTTAGCGTAATAACGGGGCGAATTCTTTCTAGGGAGCGCGCCTCTTTTGAAGCGTTATGCAATGCAGTATGGTTACTATAATTGATGTAGGGAGTACGCAATGTTAGACACTATTTTTACGAAGATTATCAATAAAGAAATACCAGCAGATATCCTTTATGAAGATGATATCTCGTTGGCGTTTAGAGACATTAACCCGCAAGCGCCGGTCCATTTTTTAGTGATCCCGAAAAAAGCGATCCCGACTATAAATGACATCACGAAAGAAGATAGAGAGGTAGTCGGACACTTGTCGTACGTCGCCGCAAAAGTTGCAGCTGACCTAGGCGTAGACGAGCAGGGTTACCGCACGGTAATGAACTGTAATGAATTTGGTGGGCAAACGGTGTACCACATACATTTACATGTGCTAGCCGGTAAAATTATGGGCTGGCCGCCATATACTGATACCGCAAAGCGCTTAGAATAGATAGCGCTTGGAGTAAAAGCCCTTGAATTGAAAAACGTTCTGAAAAACCTTTCAAGGTAGAATAGTGAGTTAAATAGCCAGTCAGTTGCTTGACATAGATAGGCAACTGACTGGCTTAGTCTTTACTGAGCCAGTTATCGATAAATAGTGGTTAGTTCAAACCAAGTACCTTTTTACCTTGTTCGAAGTGAATATCGACAGGAATGTTTGCCGCTTCTAAGCGCGCTAAATCTGCCGCTAGCTGTGGTTTAATCACGCCCATACTGGCTACAAGCTCTGCAACACCATCGTAGTCGCCATCACCTTGCAGGGTTAAAATAAGCTCAGATAATGCGGCGATTGCTGCGCCCATCTTCTCAACATTAACGCGATAAACACCTTCTTCAGTTTGCTCAAAAGCGCCTTCTTGTGCAAAGAAATTAAAGCGGATCATATTCGCTTTACCGTGGGCACTAGACGCCCCAAAACGTACTGAGCGGAAAATGCCGGCCATAAAGGTGACGTAGTAATCTTCAAGTGTACCCTCTGAAATTTCACCTTTTTCAAGTAAGCTTTGAATCATGTAAAGACCCAAAATGTCAGCTTTACCTTCTTCTAATGCAGAGGCGTGTTCTTTAAGTGAGCCTCTTACTGTATCGCTACCATCAAGGGTGTTTTTTATACCTAAGCCATGCGCCACTTCATGAAACATGGTGTTAGCAAAAAACGCATCAAACGTAATATGATCACGTTGCTCAGGTGCAATTAACATATCCGCAATAGGAATAAGAATATTGTCGAATTTGGCACGCATCGCGTTTTTCAGTTGCAAACGACGGGTGCCTTTTTCAAGCTGTACACGCTCATCGTTAGGCAAATTGATTGCAATGGTTTTACTGCCAGCATTTGAATGCCCCGCGTAATACACCACGTCATAGGCGTTTAAGTCGGCATCGGAGCCAGGTACTTCCGCTTTGTACTGGGCAGGTACAGGTAAATCTTTTTGTAGCTCTGGAAGAAAAGCAGCGTATTTTGCGAGTTTTTCACTCCACGCTAAATCTTTTACCAAAACGTAGGCTTCAAAGGCGGCGCGATAACCAAATAGTTGGTCTTCATAGCTTTCGATTGGGCCTATTACCAACTCTACAGGGTTGGTCTTCATGTCCATCCACGCCATATCCGAGGCTAAGTAATCGTCGGTAAGTAATGCTTGTGCACGCAGGGTTAAGTAGGCTTTAAAGCTTGGATCTTCGGCAAGTTCAGCTGCCTCTTTTAGAATCTTTGATGCAGCGGTTAGTTCACTTTTGTACGCCTCAGAGTAGGGCACAGAGTAAAGGTTGCCAGCTTCATCTTGCTTCACCAACGAGTATAAGCCTTGTTTGTCATCGAACGTGGCGGTCGCGAAGTCAGCCTTTGTCATGTTGTGAGGATAAAATTCAGCACCTAGGGCTTTCTCTTCATAGCCCGCTAGAAACGCGTTATCGCCGTTCAATCTGTCCCATGGGCCATAGTTGATTGAAGCAAAGTGTTTAACGTCGTCGCTTTCAATACTATTTAAAAACGCATTTTTATCGCCGAAGAAAGCTTGTTTCCAAAATAAGTCGTCCATTATTTTAGACGCATCAATAAGCAAACCTATCATCTTTTGTTGGTTGTCGCTTAAATGGGATAAGTCACTGGTCAGTTCAACGGGATGATAAATAGATAACCGAGACTCATCCACAAGAAGCGTACTATCTGGTGATGCGGTGTGCGAAGCCTCTACAGAAGGGGGGGCCTTTGATACGGCTTCTTGGGGGGCCTTGGAGCAGGCGCTCATAAATAAACTTGTGGCAACCGCCACGGCAAGAGTAGAGTAATGTTTAGGTGAAAATTTTATCATAACGTTTTCTGTTTTAGATTTATTAGCAGGATAAGAATATACAATAAAGTAACACGTTAGCGAGCGGCGTTTTGATGTGTATCAAGGTTTCATGTAAAGGCATATGTACTACACTGTTCATAACGCGTAATAATACTATTCAATATTGAGTTAGTAAAAGGTTCAATATTATTTAAGCTCAATAACGGTTATAACATATGGGGAATGTGATTTCCTGCTATCATAAAGCTATGCTTTTCATATGCGTAGCGTATAGTGGGATAATAAGTCTCTGAGCAACTGCAACTTGGTCATTTACTCGCAAACAAGGATTACAGTGTAACCGCGGGTATCTTAAATTCATTGCCTTTTAGTGGCTATTTGAAACATATCTAAGGGTAGGTATATGTCTACACAAAATGCGCTCTCAACAATTCTTGTTGAAAAAATAACAAACGACACACTCGTACTTCCTACGTTACCGGCTATTGCTTTAAAAGTGAGAAAGTCAGCGGATGATCCTAATATCAATCTAAGTGCTATGGGGGATGTTATCGGTCAAGACCCCTCGCTAAGCGCAAGAATGATTAAAATTGCGAACAGTGCTTATATGGGCCGCAGTATCAAAGTAAATTCTATCAGCCAAGCGGTAACCCGTATTGGTTTACGCCAAATCAAAAACATTTCAACCGCGCTTGCCATGGAACAGCTGTTCGTTTCTAAAAACGACGTAGTGAGCGCTTATCTACAAAAAGAGTGGGCGAATACGGTTAATATCGTGGCCAATTCAATGGCGGTAATGCAGCTCTATATTACTCGTACGAAAAAGCGTGAAATGAGTATGGATATTATGACGCTAACAGCGTTAACCCATAACATTGGCGTATTACCTATTCTGACCGAAGCCGAAAGACACCCTGAAGTGTTTGCGAATCCAACCTTTTTAGAAGTGGCCATCGACAAACTAGCGGGTCAAATTGGCGCTAGCATCATGCGAGAATGGGGCTTCGGTGAAGAGTTTGTGAATGTAGCCAAATGCTGGAAAGATTTGAGCTATATACCTGAACAGGTTACCTACATAGATTTCGTTCGTGTTGGTGCGGCCGTTTCTGGCGCAATGGACAGTCAAAAAGACGCTGTTTTGAACTTAGCCATACAGCGTGATGTTATTGATGATGTGGCGGTACTTCACTCCGATGAATTTACCGACCTTGCCAGTGCAGCGAAGCAAATATTTGCCTAACGCTTTGCTACAATAATGCGAGTAAAGCATGACTAATAAAAGCCGAACTTATGTTCGGCTTTTTTGTTTGTTGCTTTCAACCAACATGAGTAATAAGCCCAGTAATAGGCCCCACACCGCTGACGTGATGGAGAAAAGACTGAAGCCTGACGCCGTACATAAAAAAGTGACCAAGGCTGCGTGACGGTACTTGTCACTTTCTACCGTTTTAACCAAGGCGGCTTGTAAGGTAGCCAGTAGCGCAAGCCCTGCCAGTAAGTGCACCACAATAGGAGGCATTGAAACGAATAGAACCACCACAACAGACGCGAGCAGACCCATAAATAGGTAGCCAATGCCTGCGGCAATGGCCGCTTTGTAGCGCTGGGTTTTATCTTTGTCTGCTTCTTCCCCCATACACAAAGCTGCGGTTATTGCCGCAAGATTAAACGTGAACCCGCCAAACGGCGCCAGCACACCCTGCAATATTGCAATGCCGCTTAGCACTTTTTTATGGTCGGGGTGATAACCGTGGGCATGATGTATCGCAATGCCAGGTAAATTCTGAGAAAGGGTAGTGATAATATACAGGGGAACGGCAAGCCCTATAGAGGCGGTTACTGAAAATTCAGGGCTTACCCATACGGGGGTTGGTAGTGCGAGCGTTAACGCGAGCGCTTGGTTTAACCAGCTACTTGTAGCGATAGAAACGGCCAGTAAACACAACATAAGGTAGCGAGGGAAAAAGCGGCTTCCAATAAGATAGATTGCCAGAAAACCGGAAACGATATAAGGGTATTGTTCTACATCAGTGAATATTGATATGCAGATAGGCAGTAAAATACCTGCCAGAAGCGCTGATGAGATACTTGCCGGAATTCGGCTTATTTGATTGAGCAAACTGCGACTTTGCGCGGTAACTAGGGAAAGTACTGCGCAGATGATAAAGGCGCCAATACTTTCAGGAAGGCTGTACTGTTCAACGCTACCTAATAAAAAGGCCGCACCAGGGGTAGACCAGGCGGTGACCACTGGCATTTTCATTAGCCAAGAATAGAAGATACAGGAAATGCCCATTCCTAAGCCTAATGCGAGAAGCCAGCTTATGACCATATCTGGGCTCGCCCCCGCTTTACGGGCAACATCGATAACAATAACAACGGCGCTGCTATAGCCAACGGTGACTGCGGTTAACCCTGAAGAAATGTGGCTAATCTGCCATTTTGATTTCATCTTTGCCTCAATGATTTGAACCCGTTTCAAAATTACTTCATACTCTGTGCGTTATAACGTACAAGTTTAACTTACTTTACACTTGTGCGTTATAACGCACAAGGTATTTTGTTTTTAAAATACTCAATCGATTCTATTTGTGGGTATTCGATAAGTAGCAGTGACATATGAATAACAACAGCGATGCACTACATGCGGGGGATTTTTCGTTAAGTATTTCTACGCGTTTGAAGCAATTACGTAATGATATGGGCTTGTCTCTTGATAAAACCGCCACGCTAACCGGTGTGTCTAAAGCTATGTTAGGCCAAATAGAGCGGCAAGAATCAAGCCCTACTATCGCTACCTTGTGGAAGATTGCGACAGGGTTAAACGCCTCGTTTTCCTCCTTTATAGCGTCAAACGCACAGTCTGAATTCGACGTTAATCACGGCTTTATTCACGACCCAAACATGCAAGTGAAAACCCTTTTTCCTTTTGATGTAAACAAAGGTTTTGAGGTGTTTGAAATTACCTTAACGCATTTTCATGAGCAGTGTTCAACCGCCCATCAAAGTGGGGTGACAGAGCATATTCATTGTATTGAGGGCAGGTTAACCTTGAGGCAAGGCGATGAGAGTAAAACCATCACGGCAGGCGAGCAGTATTTAATAAAGGCCGATCAAGTACATGGCTATAAAGACGAAAGTGGGGAAACTCGGTTTATTAATATTATCCACTATCCGGTGCTGTAGAGGCAGATGACAGGCAAATGGTTAGATGCAAAGCTGGAGGGTAAGATAAATAAAGTGTTAAGCGGTGCCTATGAGGCACTGCTCAACACGTATTAGTTATGCGCTAGTTGAAAATGATATTACGTGTTAGCGTCATTCAAGTTGAGCGTTTCTCGCAAGAAGTTTAGCAAAGTACAAAGCTCTGCAGACATCAACGCAAATTCCGCATCTAAGCGCGCTTCAACTTGGTCTTTAGGAATGTCTTCAGTCTCTTCTTTTAATCTATCGGTAAACTTAATACGCTTTAGCGAACCGTCTTCAGCAATAACAGCCGTTAGGGTATCTTGGTATTCAAAAGCCACTTTTTGTACCAGCTTTCCTGCATCCAAATGAATCGTGATTTCATCACTATCAAGAGGCTGGTTTTTGCAGCGAATAATGCTGCCAGCATCATCTGTCGACTTGAACTCAGCTTCTTCAAGTAGTGCTATGCCATCTGGCGCAGCATCAGTAAGCCAGTGGGTAAGTTCAGACTGCAAACTGTGTCGTGCTAAAGGCACAACAGGCAGTGAGCCAATGGCTTTTCTTACCAATGCTAAAAAGGCTTCAGCTTTGCCATCGGCAGATGCATCAACAGCCACAAGGTTATCTTCTAACGATATAAACCCATGGGTATAAGTGTTTTTAGTAAACGCTTGAGGTAACAAGCGAGTTTGAATTTCCTGCTTAAGATCGGCTTTCGCCTTTTTCCCCACAGGCGAACCGGTTTCCATTTCAATTTTGGCAACCATATCGTCCAGTTCGGCATTAATCACCGCGGCAGGCAGTAGTTTTTCTTGTTTCTTAACGGTAAGCCAGTAACGTTGTCCAACGCGCTGAAACATGGTGCCTTGTTTGCCAGCTTGAGAGAAAGGGGAGGCAAAGCCCATAGTGGCTAAGTCTTGACTCTTACAAGGGCGAAAAGCTTGTTCGCTTAGCACGCGCTCCAGATCGCCATCGTCAAGGGAAAGTGGCTGTGTAATTTGGTAGGCTTTTATATTTTTAAACCACATTTGAGGCTATCTCTTTTAAAAATGGTGGGCAAGCGTACCAAGCTAGCGAATGCGGTGCAACGGATATAGTACGGGAGCTAAAGAGATTTTTTGTTAAGCAGGTTTACTCTTCATCGGAAAGCGAATGGTGTATTGAAGGCCCTCGCCAGGTTTGCTCTGCGCTTCAATGTGGCCAGACAAAGATTGAGTAACAAGATTGTACATAATGTGTGTGCCAAGTCCGCTGCCCCCTTCTCCCCGTTTAGTGGTAAAGAAGGCGTCAAACAACTTGTCTAAGTCATCATTGGACAAGCCTTTTCCGTTGTCACCGTAACGCATTTCTATGGTGTTGTTATCAGCACTCACATCTAGCGTAATTTTGCCATCGTTAGTGTCTTCAAAACCATGGACCAACGAATTTACAATCATGTTTGTTACAATTTGGGCAATGGCTCCTGGTGCACAGCGAATATAAAGATCTTCAGGACAATGTACCACAATGTCATGATTACTATGCTTGAAGCTTGGTTTAAGCGATTTAATGATGTCACGAATATAATCGTTAAGGTTTATCTCTCGCTCAGTTTCGCTGGTTTGATCCACCGCGACTTGTTTGAAGCTAGCGATAAGCTCAGACGCTCTATTTAAGTTAGTTAAGAGGAGATTCGCTGTTTGTTCTGCTTCATTAATGAAGTTTTCCATGTTTTTAGTCGTCAGGCTTTTTTCTTCAAAACCAGTTTTTAAGTTATCGAGTCGCTCTTGTAAAAAACTGGCTGCGGTGACACCAACACCCAGTGGCGTATTCACATCATGGGTAATCCCCGCGACCAAACCGCCAAGAGAGGCCATGCGCTCAGACTCTACCAATTGGTCTTTGGCGAGTTGTAAATTTCCCATTGAGTTCGCTAATTCCGTATTTCTTTTGCGAAGCTCGTCTTCTATGTATTGCCTGTTTTCGTTCTCTTGTCGAAGCTCTCTTTGGTTTGCGATAAGTTCGTCTTTTTGCTGTTCGAGGCTAAGCATAATTTGAGAGAGCGAAGATGTTTTCTTGGCAACTTCTTGCTCTAGAATAAGGTTCTGATCGTCTAGCTTTTTATTGGCATGTGACAGCTGATTTTGTGCACTAGTTAACTTGTTATTAGATACAATTAAATCGTCGATAACATTGTTGTACGATTCTTTAAGTTGCAGTAATTCATTATCGTCACTTATTTTTACTGAAAGCTTACTTTCTTCCGGATGAAGCGGGTCGAACCCTTCCATTTGATGGGTAATTTCAGCCAAGGGTTCCGACAGCATGGTGCGAAACGCGGTCATAAAAAGAAATACCAAGAAGGTCGTTTTTATTAACGCATTACCAATAAGAAAAAAGATCCCAATTTCGATGCGGCCAAAAATAGTATCGAAACTTGAGTATAGCGTGACATCGCCTACGGTTGATTCCCTGCCTGAAAATTTAAATATTAATGGAAAGCTATAGCTAAAAATACCACCTCGGTGGTCTTCTATAAGTTCTTCTTCAATGGGGGATCGAGCACGCTGAATACTTAATCCGTAGTCGGCAATTTGATTGCCATTTTCATCTCTAACTTGCACACCTTCAACAATAGGAAGCTCTAATAGCCCCTCTGCTATTGAGCTTGCTTGTTCGGTGTTCAATTCCCACAGGGCGCGGGTTAAGCTGGTTGAGAAGGTGTTTTTTAAAGTTTGTAATTCGTCTTCAACATGATCTTTGGTGCTTAAATACTCAGTGAAAATCTGTCCAACGGTAACAATAAGCGTAAGAATGAAGTATACAGAGAGCACTCGTGTCAGCAGTTTTCTTGATAACCCAGTTTTTACCGCCGCCATTGAACAACATTCCTCTGTCTACAATTTACTTGACCTTTATTGCCAAGAATATGCGTAAATGTATGAATAAACAAGCAACCTCTATGAAGAAAATATAACCTATCTTTGTAGAAAACTTGACACATTAATGTAATCGTTTTAATAAAAGTGTCACAGTGCACATTAATAATAGCGGCGTTTTGTGATGAGCAGGAAAATAATAATGTCTCGTACAGTTTTGGTGGTTGAGGACGAAGCGCCCATCCGTGAAATGCTTAAGTTTGTGTTAGAGCAATCTGGTTTTAATATTATTGAAGCCGAAGATTACGACATAGCACAAGAAAAAATATGTGAACCTTACCCAGATTTAATCTTACTCGATTGGATGCTACCTGGTGGAAGCGGCGTTCAATTGGCCAAGAGTTTAAAGCAACATGAGTTCACTCGTGATATCCCAGTGATCATGCTTACCGCAAGAGGCGAAGAAGAAGATAAAATTCGCGGTCTTGATGCGGGTGCTGACGATTACGTCACTAAACCGTTCTCACCTAAAGAGCTTATTGCTCGAATAAAAGCGGTGATGCGACGAGTAACGCCTACGTCAAATGAAGAGCCTATTGAATTTAATGGCTTGAAACTTGAGCCTGTGTCTCATCGCGTTATGGCCAACGAAGATCCGTTAGACATGGGTCCAACCGAGTTTAAACTTCTACACTTCTTCATGACCCATCCAGAGCGCGTTTATAGCCGTGAGCTATTACTCGACAATGTCTGGGGGACGAATGTATATGTGGAAGATAGAACGGTTGATGTGCATATCAGACGTTTACGCAAAGCTATCTCTCGTCATGGGCATGATGCTATGATTCAAACCGTGCGTGGAGCCGGTTACCGTTTCTCTACCAAACTCTAAATTCCCAGCGGATAAGAGACGCCGATAGCGTCTCTTCGCTCTCCGCGTTTCACTGTTTCAGGGCGCATTCACTATGTACTACCCGTTCTCATGGCTGAGAAGTACCCTTCGACTAGTGCTATACCTTTTGGTATTCGCGCTAATCGGTTGGTATATGAATGACATGTTATTTGCTGTAGCCATTGGCGCCACCTTGCTGCTTATCTTCAACTATTGGCATTTATACAAGCTTAATCGCTGGTTGTGGCATAGTCGTAAAATGTCACCGCCCACCGTGCGTGGTGTGTGGGAACATATTTACGAAGGCATTTATTACCTACAGCGCAGAAACAGAAATAAGCGTAAAGAGCTAGGTGAACTCGTGAAGCGATTTCGTGAGGGCTCTGAAGCCTTACCCGATGCCGCGGTAGTGGTGGATTCAAAAGCATGTATTATTTGGTGTAACCGCTTAGCTCGGCTGGATTTGGGCTTGAAGTGGCCACAGGATGCGGGCAGAAGGCTCGATAATTTACTACGTCACCCAGAGTTTATTCAGTACTTCCATGCTGGAAATTTCAAATATCCTATTGAAGTACCATCACCCACCAACCCGCATAAAACCTTTGAATATCGGGTTATGCCTTATGGTGACGAACACCTGTTGTTAATTGCGCGTGATATTACCCGTGTTTCTCAGTTAGAGGCCATGCGTAAAGATTTTGTCGCCAATGTGTCACATGAATTAAGAACGCCCCTTACGGTAATTAATGGGTATTTAGAAATTTTGCCGGTGGATGAGACTGCCGATCCTTTTATGCAAAAAGCCATGAAGGAGATGACGGCGCAAACTCATCGTATGCAAAATTTGATTGAAGATTTATTGGTGTTGTCTCGCATTGAAGCCAGCTCTGAACGCATTTACGAAAATGTGGTTAATATTCCCACGGTACTTTCTCAGATAGAGCGAGAAGCGCAGGCGCTGAATAAAGAAAAACAGCATCACATTGAGTTTCATATTGATACTGACCTTAAAGTTTTTGGGGTTGAAACCGAGCTGCGAAGTGCTTGTTCTAACTTAGTATTTAATGCCGTGCACTACACTCCACCTGGTGGTGAAATTCATGTATATTGGCGGCAGGATGAGGAAGGCGCAAAGTTCGCGGTGCACGATAATGGTGACGGTATTGAATCTAATCACCTGAATCGACTTACCGAGCGTTTTTACCGTGTCGATAAAGCACGGTCTCGCAAGACCGGTGGTTCCGGGTTAGGGTTGTCGATAGTGAAGCACGTACTTAGCCATCACAATTCACGTTTAGACATTGCGAGCACATTAGGTGACGGCAGCCAGTTTTCCTTTGTGCTGGATAAAGAGTTAATTGCGGAGCAAAGTTAAATGCGAATAAAGCAATTCATCGCCTTGTGCAATGTGGCTGTATTGCTTCTTGTATCAGGCTCGGTGAGGGCTGAAACTGCCCATGAGCTAGAATACGAACGCCAACCTGGGGTGGCAGGAAAGATCACTTCGGTAGGTTCAGACACCCTCGCGAATTTAATGACTTTTTGGTCGCAAGAGTTCAAAGCTCTCTATCCGCAGGTGGGTTTCCAAATTCAAGCTTCGGGGTCTTCTACTGCGCCCCCTGCGCTTATTGAAGGTACAGCCACTATCGGTCCAATGAGCCGAGAATTAAAGCCTAGTGAAATTCGAGATTTTACCCGCAAGCACGGTTATCCGCCTTTAGTCCTTAAGGTCGCGATGGATGCCATCGCTATTTTTGTGGAACGCAGAAACCCATTGCAAGGGCTTACCCTAAATCAAGTTGATTCTATTTTCTCCCAAACACAATTTTGTGGTGGGGATGGACCAATCAATAAATGGTCGGAGTTAGGCATTGATGCTAATGGATATCGCGCCCCAATTCGCTTGTACGGGCGAAACTCGGTATCAGGAACCTATGGGCTATTTAAAATTATAGCCATGTGTGACGGTGATTTTAGAAATACGGTAAACGAGCAGCCAGGGTCGGCTTCAGTGGTACTTTCTGTTGCGTCAGGCAAAGGCGCCATGGGTTATGCGGCCTATGGTTATAAAACCGCAGGGGTGCGGGCGCTGCCGTTAGGTGAAACTAAAGATTCGTTAGTGCCACTTACCATAGATAACGTACGCAGTGAGTCTTATCCGTTCTCTCGCTTCTTGTATTTGGTGATAAACAAAAAGCCTGGTGAGCCGCTGCCTACGCTTGAAAGGGAGTTCTTGCGATATATTTTATCTGAACAAGGGCAAGAACAAGTATCCCGTGATGGGTACTTTCCTATTCGGGAAGATATGCTGCTACGACAGCGTAGGTTGGTTGATTAGTTAGCGCAAAAGCAGGTGTATAATTGTGGAGCACGTTTCATCACGCTGGAAAACATGGGTAGTAAAAAACCTTTTAGCTGGCACGGCACCGCCTGTGATTGCTGAACAGTTGACCCTAAATGGGTTTGATGCAGAAACAATTCGCACGCTTTTAGCCAGTAATTTACCAGCAAACTATGTTTTTGATCGGGATGTAGAATTTTATCGCAAGCTCGCATATCCCACTTTTTTACATCAGCCTTCAATTAACAATGTGGCCTGTTTGTACGATGAAAAGGTAGTTCAGCTTTATCGCGTTGATAACTTTTTATCTGCGCAGGAGTGCCAGGATGTCATTAGTCTTTCCTCAAGTAAGCTTACTCCTTCAAAACTGACTGGTGCACCTTCCGCTAAGGGGATCAGAACTTCTTCAACCTGCGAACTCGCTTTCATGGATAGTGCATTAGTTACCTCTATAGATAGCCGCATTGTCAGCTTCTTAGGTTTGGGCATAGGAGAAAAAGAGGTGATTCAAGCGCAACATTATGAGGAGGGGCAATATTTTAAACCGCATTTTGATTTCTTCCCACCAGGCACTCCACAGTATCTAGAACATGCAAAAAAAAGGGGCCAGCGGACATGGACTTGCATGATTTATTTAGACGATAGCTTGGAGGGGGGGCATACTCACTTTACAAAAATCGGCGTGTCGGTAAAGCCCTGCCGAGGCGCAGCACTGATATGGAATAATTTGACCCAAACAGGCACGCCTAATTTTAATACTATGCATTATGCCGAACCGGTGACCGCGGGTAATAAAAACGTCATAACTAAGTGGTTTCGAGATAGAAACTAGTCCTTCTAACAATATAAATCAGTTGCTGTAACACTCAAACTTCACTCTAACCCATTAAAAAACAACACAATCTATAAGCCATGAAAGGCGACTTACAAAAGTTCCAAATATTTCCATCTTAATGTACATTTGTAACAAAAATGTCACCCTTCTCATTTAATCTCTACCGGACTTTGAAATTCAATCTAAGATCTAACTGGAGAATTTAATGGAAATTCGTAATGTTTTTAAGATCAGTGCAATCACGACAGCACTTATTCTTGCAGGTTGCGGTGGCGATATAAATATTAATGAAGGTGACGAAGTTGTTGCAGCTCCAACGACTCCTACCACGCCGACTACCCCAACTACGCCAACTACCCCTGATGTTGATACGCCATTTTCATTAGGCTTGGCGACTGATGCATCAAGCGAATTCTCTACAATTACTGACAAGCCTGTTTATCGCTTAAACGACGACTTAGTGTTAACGCAAGACATGACGTTAACGAATGATGCACACTGGATCATTAAGGGTCGTACGGCAGTTGGTAACGACAACGCGGATTCAACAGTACTTACCATTGAAGAAGGTACAACAGTTATCGGTGAAGACGGTGACGACTTCTTAGTAGTACGCCGTGGTTCACAAATTGAAGCGTCTGGTTCATCTTCAGCGCCAATTGTAATGACATCTATCCAAGACGTTACTGGTGAAGAAACATCAATTGGTCAATGGGGTGGTGTGGTATTACTAGGTAATGCACCCACTAACCTTTGTAACACAGGTGACGATGACCAGACGTCTGACGACGAACTAGCGTCTTGTGGTGTGTCTGCGGAAGGTGATGCTGGCCTATACGGCGGAAACGACGCAGAAGATGATTCTGGTACACTAGAATATGTGGTTGTTAAGCATGCTGGTAAAGCCTTGGCGTCTGGTGATGAACTAAACGGTATTTCATTTGCTGGTATCGGTTCTGAAACGACAGTTAATCACATTCAAGTTCACCAAAACCTTGATGACGGTATCGAGTTTTTCGGTGGTACGGTTAGCGTAAGCAATGTAGTGCTAACTGACATTGGTGACGATTCTCTAGATTGGTCTTTTGGCTGGACGGGTAGTGCAACCAACGTTTACATTCAGCAATCTGCAGACAGTGGCGACAATGCCATTGAAGCGGATAACAACGAAGATAACCCTTCTTGGTTACCACTTACCAAACCGACTGTTTCTAACGTCACGATTGTAAGTGCTGACAAGACTAACGGTGTGCGGTTACGTAACGGTACAGCAGGGGTGCTATCTAATGTAGTCGTTACCGGCTCTACATTAGCGGCTAACTGTCTGCGCGTAAATGGCGACGAGTCTATTGCGAATGCAGAGTCTGGTGAGCTTTCAATCACTAACTCTGTAGTTGCTTGTGAAACCCCAGCAAACAACTTCGGTTCAGATGAAATTGGTGGCGATTCTACGCAAGCGTGGTTCGAAGGCCAAACCGGCAATAGTGTACTAACACCTTCTGAACTTCTTTTTGAAGATAACGGGTATTTCCCTACGTCAGCTTCGCCTTTAGCAAACAGTGGAAACTACATTGGCGCATTTGACCCTGCTGGTGAAGACTGGACTACAGGCTGGACGGTTGGTGTAAACGGTGGATTCCCAACTGATATTCAGACTGCTTTCGAGCAAGGTCTTGCGACAGATGTTTCAGCTAACTTCCCAGAATTAACTGACAAGCCAGTTTATGAACTTGCTGAAGATACAACACTAACCAGTGATGTAACGTTAACTAACGATGCTTACTGGTTAATTAAAGGTCGTTTAGCTGTTGGTAACGATAACGCAGACAACGCGGTACTTTACATTGAACAAGGCACAACCGTTTTCGGTGAAGAAGGCGATGACTTCTTAGTAGTGCGTCGTGGCTCTCAAATTGAAGCTGCAGGTACGGCCAACGCGCCAATTACCTTTACGTCGGTTCAAGACTTAACAGGTCAAGAAACGTCTATTGGTCAATGGGGTGGTTTGGTACTTCTTGGTAATGCACCTACTAACCTATGTAACACGGGTGACGATTCAGATACTTCTGACGCTGAATTAGCAGCATGTGGTGTAGCAGCGGAAGGTGATGCAGGGCTTTACGGTGGTGCAGATGCTGAAGATAACTCAGGTACGCTTCGCTATATTGTCGTTAAGCACGCAGGTCGCGCATTAGCGGCAGGAGATGAATTAAACGGTATTTCATTTGCAGGTATTGGTTCTGGTACTGAAGTTGAATTTATTCAAGTTCACCAAAACCTTGATGACGGCGTTGAATTCTTCGGTGGTACAGTAAGCGTTCGTAACATTGTGTTGACTGATATTGGCGATGACTCACTTGACTGGTCATTTGGTTGGACTGGTAACGCACAAAATGTTTATATCCAGCAATCGGCTGCAGGTGGCGACAACGCTATCGAAGCGGATAACAACGAAGATAACCCTGCGTGGTTGCCGCTTACTAGCCCAACTATCTCGAACGTAACTATTGTTGGTGCCGATGATACAAACGGTGTGCGTCTACGTAACGGTACCGCAGGTGCAGTACGTAACTTAGTCGTCACTGGCGGCGTAGACTATAAAAACTGCTTACGAGTTAACGGTGCTGAGTCTATCGCCAACGCAGAATCGGGTGCGCTTTCAGTAGAAAACTCAATGGTTGCGTGTGAAACCGCTAACAATTTCGGTTCTGACGAAATTGGTGGCGAAACGACACAAGCATGGTTTACTGGCCAAACTGGAAACAGTGTACAAACGGCTGACGCACTGATGCTTTCTACCGATGGCTTCACACCTCGTTCTGGTTCTCCATTGCTTGGCGCTGGCGTTGATATGTCTGCAGACAGTGATTTCTTCACATCAACTGACTACATCGGTGCATTTGACGGCGAAAACAACTGGATGGACGGTTGGACTGTTGCAGTAAACGACTCAATTCCTTCTGATGTGACTAACGCATTTGAGCAAGGATTGGCCACTGACGTTTCAGGCAGCTTTGCCGCGATTACTGATAAGCCAGTGTATCAGCTAGCTGCTGATACTATCTTTACCGCAGACGTTTCTTTAACCAACGATGCTCATTGGTTGATTAAAGGCCGCACAGCTGTAGGTAACGATAACGCTGATAACGCTACGCTTTATATCCAACGCGGTACTACCGTATTTGGTGAAGATGGCGACGATTTCTTAGTAGTACGCCGCGGTTCGAAAATGGAAGCGTCTGGTACTGCAACATTGCCTATCACTTTCACTTCATCTGAAGATATGACGGGTGGCGAAACCACTATCGGTCAATGGGGTGGTCTAGTTATCTTAGGTAATGCACCTACTAACTTGTGTAACACAGGCGACGACGACGCAACCTCAGATGCGGAATTAGCATCATGTGGTGTATCTGCTGAAGGTGATGCTGGTCTATACGGCGGCGCTGATGCAGAAGATAGCTCTGGTACTTTCCGCTACGTTATTGTTAAGCATGCAGGTAAAGCACTTGCTGCTGGTGATGAACTAAACGGTATCTCATTTGCAGGTGTTGGTAGTGGTACAGAAGTAGACTTCATCCAAGTGCACGAAAACTTAGACGATGGTGTTGAGTTCTTTGGTGGCTCGGTAAACGTTAGTCACCTAGTTTTAACTGCCATTGGTGATGACTCACTAGATTGGTCTTTCGGTTGGACGGGTAAAGCACAGTACGTACTTATCAAGCAGGGCCTTAACGGCGGCGACAACGCATTTGAAGCTGACAATAACGAAGATAACCCTACTTGGACACCACTAACAACGCCTACTGTTTCTAACGTAACCATCATTGGTTCTACAGAAACCAACGGCGTACGTCTTCGCAACGGTACAGCAGGAACCATTAAGAACTTAGTAGTAACTGGCGGCGTTGATTACAAAAACTGTCTACGCGTTAATGGTGATGAATCAATTGCAAACGCAGCAGATGCTTCACTTACCGTTACCCACTCTACAGTGGCTTGTGAGTCTACAAGCGCATTTGGTTCTGACGTAATTGGTACGGCAACAACCCAAGAATGGTTTGAAGCACAAGACGGTAACACCGTTGTTGCAGATATTGACGCGCTAAGTTTCGATGATGCAACCGGTTATGTTCCAAGCAGTGATTCAGCGTTACTTGGTTCTGGTTTTGATGCGTCTACGCTAGATAGCTTCTTCGATAGCACCGATTATAAAGGTGCATTCGATGGCGAAGCTAACTGGACACTAGGCTGGGTAACTGTAGGTCTTGAAGACTAATTCACTTTCGTCATTCATTGAAGCTAAGGCGCTTGCGCGCCTTAGCTTTTGTGATGAAAGGTCTTCCTAACTACAGTCCCATAGGAGTTTCCATAATGAAAAATAATCAATCGTCAATATTCAAGTTAGGTAGTCTGACGCTTGCCATTTCTACTATTCTGGGTTCAAGCTTATTGTCTACCACGGCAATAGCGCAACAATCAGAAGATGAAGTGATTGAAGAAGTTGTTGCTACAGGTACCCGATTAAAAGGAACAGCAACAGCGGTAATGCAAGAACGTCAAAACCAAGCGTTTGTTGCCGATATCATGGGTGCAGATCAAATTGCACGTACCGGTGATGGTGATGCTGCGGCGGCACTTCGTCGTGTAACTGGATTGACATTGGTAGATGGCAAGTTCATCTACGTTCGTGGTTTGGGTGAACGTTACTCAAGCACACAATTAAATGGTATGACAGTACCGAGCCCTGACCCAACGCGTTCGGTGGTTCCGCTAGATTTATTCCCTTCAAGCATCATTGAAAGCTTGAACGTTCAAAAATCGTTTTCACCCAATATGCCTGGTCATTTTGGTGGTGGTAACGTTAATATTCGTACTAAATCTATTCCTACTGAATTTGTTTTCAGTGTGTCCGGTGGGGCAGGTTGGAATTCAGAAAACAGTAACGATGGTTTTTTCTACGACGGTGGCAGCGACGATTGGACTGGACGAGATGATGGCACACGTGCCTTACCGTCTATCATAGCATCGAACCTCGCGGCCTCTGGTTCAGACGGGTTTGAAGGTGATTCTTCACGCACGTTAGCGCAAACACAAGAAATCCTAAATTCATTCAATTGGGATATTGGCCCTGAAAGTAAGTCTGCCGAACCAGACTTCAATTTTGGCGCCACCTTGGGTAATCGTTACACGTTTGACGATGACAGTGTATTGGGTTTTCTTGCGACGGTTTCTTACAGTAACGAATGGTCAATAACCGAAGAGCAATTGGGTAATGATATTGGTGGCGGACAAGATAACCCCCGCTTTACTAAATATCGTGACATGATTTCTACCGAACAAAATGTTCGTTGGAGCGGCATGTTCAACGTGGGTTATGAGTTAAATAGCAACCACAAAATTGAACTTGTTAATATGATGCTGCATGACATGCGCGACCGCCTGCGCGACGGCGAATACTTCGACGACAGTGAAACAACGGTGGGCGTTGAAGAATTCAGTCGTATGGATATCATTTTCGAAGAACGTGAAATGGTATCGTCTCAGTTGAAAGGAACTCACAACTTCCTTGATATTGCTAACGGCGTATTCTTTGATTGGTATGCAGGTACGAGTCGTGCCTCACGTGAAGCGCCAGATATTATGGAAGTCACTTACCAGTTATTTTATGACGACGCAGGTGCGTTAGAGCTTGAACGTATTGATGATACTTCAGGGACTAACTTAAACCGTCAATATCAAAGCCTTCAAGATGAATCTGATACTTATGGTTTTAATGTCTCTACCCCCTTCTATGGAGACGGGTATGATATTGAAATTAAGGCGGGTTTCGACTATTACGAGAAAACTCGTGATGCCGTTAATATCGATTTAGCGATCCGTCATTTTGGTATCAATGATGAGTTTAAAGTGGGTAACCGTCTGTATGATATTTTCTCAGAAGAAAATATTAATAACCCAGACTTCTACGCAAGCTCAACCGGTAGCTCGTTATTCCAAGACAATACCGGTGAAGGTGATAAGTATTCTGCAGCAAGTAAGCTGACTGCCGGTTACTTGATGGTAGATGCCTTTATCGATAAGAAATGGCGTCTAAGTGGTGGTGCACGTTGGGAAGAGTTCCAGCAAATTTCAGTGCCTTATGTTGAACACTCGAATGAGTTTGCAGCAGAGACAGATGAAATTGTTGATAGTATTTACAACGAAGATGACATCCTACCTTCATTCGCGTTGACGTATATTGCTGATGATGAAATGCAGTATCGTTTCAACATCAGCCAAACGTTAATTCGTCCTGATTTACGTGATATCAGCACCACATTCTTTATCGATCCGCTTACCGAATTCCTTGTTCGTGGCTCACCATCTTTGGTAGAAACAGAGCTAATGAATATTGACGTTCGCTGGGAATGGTACATGTCTCAGGGGAATAACGTATCTGTCGCTTTATTCTATAAAGACATGGAAAACCCTATCGAGATGGTTCAGTTCGATGGTGGTGAGGGTGTACCTCAGTTGCTTACCGCTAACGGTGAAGAAGGTGAGTTGTACGGGCTTGAAGTCGAATTTTTACACGACCTTAGCTTCGTTAGCGATTCAATGAGCAACTTCTTCATATCCGGTAACATGACAGTATCGGATTCAGAAGTGACTATTGGCAGCGGTGATCAAGACTCTTTGTTCTCACAGCAAGCACGTGAAGCTTATGGCGGTACTATTACGGCAACCATTACTAACGACCAGCGTCGTTTAGTGGGCCATTCAGAGTGGGTTGCTAACCTTCAATTAGGTTGGGATTCAGACAATGGAGAGCACTCGGCTTCATTGGTGTATAACTCGTTTGGTGAACGTATTATTGCGCCAGGTGTTCGCGGATTTGAAGATGGTATTGAAAACCCTTTCCATTCTTTAGATTTTGTTTACACCTACTACCCTGACTTTAATACCACCGTAAAATTAAAGTTTCAAAATATCCTCAATGAGGATAAAGAAATTGAACAGGAGGGGCTACTGTTGCGCCGTGAATCAGTCGGCACAGGCATTAGCGCTAGCGTGAAGTACGACTTTTAATTTAGAAAGCCCGGAATTCTCCGGGCTTTTTATTGTGTGTTTGTCTACTGAATATGACGGTTATGTAATAAAACTGTCATGGAAAACTCCTATCCTACGCCCAGAATTTTATAGTCGGTAATCCCGATTTCTTTTAACTTTAAAGGTTTGAATGTATGAAGCTTATCAATTCTTTGCTTATAGCAGGCGCGCTTGTGGCGACACCTGTACTAGCACAAGACGATGAAGTACTAAATCCCGTTATCGATGAGGCGGCGAAAATTAATGAATCTGCTGCGAAGTCGCAGGAAAAAATCAACGGTATTACCGATCAGATTGACAGCAAACTTCAGCAATTCAAAACATTGATGAAAGAAATAGAAGGTTTGGAAGTTTATAACACCCAACTTCGTAAGCAAATTAGTAGCCAAGAACAAGAAATGGATGATTTGAACGCCGCTATCGATGAAGTATCGGTTGTTGAGCGTCAAATTACCCCGCTTATGATGCGAATGATTGACGGCATGGAGCAGTTCATTGCCCTAGACGTACCTTTTCTTCCTGAAGAACGTAAAAACCGCGTAATGGATTTAAAAGCCATGATGGACCGTGCAGATGTTGCCGCATCTGAAAAATTCCGTCGTGTAATGGAAGCGTACCAAGTTGAGATGGACTACGGTCGCACCATGGAAGCTTACAGTGGTTTGCATACTATTAATGGCCAAGAGCGTGACGTTGAGTTTTTACGCCTAGGTCGCACAGCGCTTATTTATCAAACTCGTGATGCTAGTTCACAAGGTGTTTGGAACAAGCAAACTCGCCAGTGGGAAGAGCTAGACAGCAGCTACCGCACACAAATTACCAAAGGTCTGCGCATGGCGAAGAAGCAACTTGCCCCAGACTTATTAATGCTACCAGTGGCTATCACAGACTAAGAGGTTGATGAGAATGTTTAATTCAGTAAAACGTATCGCTTTTGGCCTAGTAGCCCTTAGCTTAAGCGCTGGTGCAGTAGCGCAGAACGACCGCGCAATGGACCTTGATGCACTGCTTAAGCAGCTAGAAGAAGGTCAATTTGCCCAGTCTGAGCAAAACAAACAACGTGAGCGCGATTTCGTTGCTCAACGTGCTGAGCAAGATCAAGTATTGCGTGACACCCGCGCTCGTCGCGACCAGATGTTGGCCCAATCAGAACAGCTTGAAACGCAATTCGAAGAAAATGAATTCAAATTGGCAGACCTTAACGGTGCATTGGACACTCGCTTAGGTTCATTAAAAGAATTGTTTGGTGTTCTTCAGCAGATTGCTGGCGACACGAAAAACAAATTTTATAACTCAATGATTTCAGCTCAAATCTCAGGTCGTTCAGACTTTTTGGATAAAATGGCACAAGACATGGGCTCAAGCTCAAAGCTTGCCTCTATCGAAGAAATTGAGCGTGTATGGTTTGAAATGCAACGTGAAATGACTGAGTCAGGTAAAGTCACTAAGTTCACAACCGATGTTGTTGAAGCTGGTGGCCAGAAAGTATCAAAAGAAGTGGTACGCGTAGGGCCTTTCGCATTAGTTGCTGACGGTAAATACCTTGAATACAACGGTGTGACTGGTACGGTTTCAGAACTTATCCGTCAGCCTGCTGACCGTTACAATAGCTCTGCTGCAGAGCTTCAAGAGTCGACTGGCGGTGAGTTAGTTCAGTTTGGTATAGACCCAACAGGTGGTTCAATTCTAGGTCTGCTTGTACAAGCGCCAAACCTTAAAGAGCGTGTTGAGCAGGGCGGCGTAGTAGGGTACATCATCCTTATCGTTGGTGCGTTCGGTTTGCTACTAGCCATTGAGCGTTTGATTACCTTGTCGCTTATTCGCATGAAAGTGAACAAGCAGCTTAAGAGCAAAGAAGTTAAAGCTAACAACCCACTTGGCCGTGTACTTAAAGTACGTGACGAGTATCCAAACGCTGACGTTGAAGCATTAGAGCTTCACCTTACTGAAGCTATCTTGGGCGAAGTGCCTAAGTTAGGGCGTAACCTTACTATCATCAAGATTATTTCAGTAGTGGCTCCGCTGATGGGTCTATTAGGTACCGTAACCGGTATGATTAATACTTTCCAAGCAATTACCTTGTTTGGCACAGGCGACCCGAAACTAATGGCGGGTGGTATTTCAACAGCACTAGTCACAACGGTTCTTGGCCTGGTAGTAGCTATTCCGATGACCCTGCTATACGCCATGCTAAATACACGTTCTAAGAACATTGTATACATTCTTCAAGAACAAGCGTCTGGCGTTATTGCAGAGCGCGCAGAGCGGAGCTAATCATGATCGAGTTTCTAGAAGCAATTCGCGATTTCACAGAAACAGGTGGCCAGGTTCTCTTGGTCATCGGTCTGCTGATATTCGTTATGTGGCTTTTGATCCTCGAGCGTGCCATGTATCTGATGGTTTGGCATAAACAAGCTAAGAAAGAGGCGGTGTCGATGTGGACTGCACGTCACGACCGCGCTTCTTGGATTGCACAACAAGTTCGTCAGAAAACGATTTCACAGTTAACTATGCGTCTTAACGGTAGCATCCCGATTATTCAGTCTTTGGTAGCGCTTTGTCCGCTACTTGGCTTGATGGGAACGGTAACCGGTATGATTGAAGTGTTCGATGTAATGGCTATTGCTGGTTCGGGTAATGCCCGCTCTATGGCATCAGGCGTATCGAAAGCCACTATCCCCACTATGGCGGGCATGGTTGGTGCACTTTCAGGCGTATTCGCCTCTACGTGGCTTAACCGTATGGTGAAATCTGAACGCACGCATCTTGAGGATGCATTGACTATTCAACGTTAATGCTACGGCATTAAGGTAAGGTAAAAATTATGAAGCAACATTTTCAAAACCTAGTTGATGAAGAAGAAGCAGCCATCGATATGACGCCCATGCTGGACGTTGTATTTATCATGTTGATTTTCTTTATCGTAACCGCATCCTTCGTAAAAGAAGCGGGTATTGATGTTAACCGTCCTGAAGCAGCCACTGCTGTTAAAAAAGACCGGGCTAACATTCTTATCGCTATCTCTGATAAAGGCGAAATTTGGATCAATAAGCGTCGCATTGATGAGCGTGCAGTACAGGCGAACATCGAGCGTCTTCACGCTGAAAATCCGCAGGGTACCGTTGTGATTCAAGCAGATAAAGAATCGACGACTGAAACTCTTATTAAAGTTATGGATGCCTCCCGTGCGGCAGGTGTTTTTGATGTTTCGATTGCAGCTCAAGAGCCATAAATCATGCCACGATATATAATCGCATTTGTTATATCCCTTGCGATCACGTTAGGCCTGTTCTTCTTGATGCAATCACTCATCAAGATGGGTGGCAGTGCGTTAACGGAACCGCCAAAGGGTAGTGTACTTGACTTTGTTAGGGTTAAGCAGGACGAACAGGTCGAGAAAAAAGATCGTAAGCCTAAGAAGCCACCTACGCCAGATCAGCCGCCACCACAAATGGAACAGCCTCAAATGGATTCACCTACTCCGGATGCTGAAGGGACGTCCATGGACTTCGGTGCAGATGTTGGTGATGATATTTCATTAGACGGTGGGTTAGCCCTTGAGTCTGGTGATGGCGAGTATTTACCCATTGTTAAGGTTGCGCCGGTCTATCCAAGACGTGCTTTACAACGTGGAATTGAAGGCTTTGTTATTGTTGAGTTTACGGTAACTAAGCAAGGCGCAGTACGAGACCCTATCGTGATAGAAGCCAACCCTGAAGGCATATTTGAACAAGCAGCAATGGATGCCGCAATGAAGTTTAAATATAAGCCTCGAGTGGTCAATGGCGAAGCCACGGAAGTGTCTGGTATTCAAAACCGTATTACCTTCCAGATAGACGGATAATGACATGAGAAAAAAACAAACGAATACATTGCTTAGTGCACTGGCGTTTGCAGTTGTTTGTGCAACTGTGTCTGTCCCTACTATGTTGGTTGCCGGTGATGCAGTTGCCCAGGAACAAAAAGCCAGTGATAAGAAAACCCGTCGTGTACCTACACTTCGCGGAAAGGTTTACGAGCAGTTAGCGCGAGCACAATCAGCCGCCGACGATGCGGGGAATGTAGAAGAAGCTGTTGCTATTCTTAAAGAGGTAGAAGATAAATCTGACTCGATGAATAGCTACGAAAAAGCCATGATGTATAACTTTTTCGGCTTTATTTACTACAACGATGAAAACTACGACAAAGCGTTGGAATCGTTTGAAAACGTGGTAAACCAGCAACCTATTCCTGAGAAGTTCGAAATGTCGACACTTTTCAGCTTAGCGCAGTTGCATTTGATGCAAGGTAACTACGATAAAACGATTGAGTTTATCGAACGCTGGGAAGTATTAAACGACGGTGTTATTCCACCTAAAAATAAGGTGTTAAAAGCACAGGCGTATTACCAGAACAAGCGTTACGATGATGCAGCTGATTGGATAACACAAGCCATTGAGGAACATGAAGCAGAAGGCATGTTGCCCGATGAAGCTTGGCTTATTCTTCAACGCGCGGTGTTCTATGAACTTAAGCAGCCTGCTAAAGTAAAAGATGTTTTGATCAAGCTAGTAAAGCTTTACAGCGAACCAAAATATTGGATACAACTGGCTGGTATGTACGGCGAGTTAGGCGAAGAGCGTAAGCAGCTTGCGATTATGGAAACGGCTTACCAGCAGGGTTTTGTAGCATCGCCTGCTGATATCTTTAACATGGCTCAATTGTATTACTATCACCGTGCTCCTTATAAAGGTGCATTGTTGATGGAACAAGCCATGAAAGAGGGCATGCTGGAAGAAAACCTTCGAAACCTTAAGTTTTTAGGCCAAAGCTGGACGCTAGCCAAAGAGCAAGACAAAGCGATTCCGGTGATGATGCAAGCAGCAGAATTATCAGAAGATGGTGAGTTAGACGCTCAGTTAGCGCAAATCTTACTTAATGAACAACGCTGGGACGACGCTATTGCAGCGGCAGATCGCGCCGTTGAAAAAGGTGAGATGCGTAACCCTGGCTTGGTGTATTTGATTAAAGGCATGGCCCTTTACAATCAAAAGCAGTACGCACTTGCACTTAATCAACTTGCTGAAGCTGAAAAGCATCAGAAAAGCCGTGCTATGGCGCAGCAGTGGAAACAGTTTGTTCAATCTGAAAAGAGACAAGCTGAAATCATTGAAACTGAGCTTGGTAATAGCTAAACATTATCTATAAACACAGTCGCTGCTTAAATAGCTAGCACGTTTAAACGTATTTTAAGTGCTAGCTATTAGCCGTTAAATTTGATGTAACACGTGACCTAATGCGTGTTGAGAGAACGCTGCAAGCTAAGTTAAACGAGCCTGCGGCGTTTTTGTTTGTGCCAACGTAATTAATAGCTCATTTAGCTGAGCTCTCCCCCTTAAAGACGTTGGCTAAAAGATAATGAAACAAAATCTAATCCAGGATTAGGCTTCTTAAACCCCGCGTTCGAGTAATGAAAATATCGCAACGACACGCGGTACTCTTGGTATTGTCCAAACGTCGTTGAAAATCCAATTCTATCTTCAAACTGATAATGGGTAGACACGTCTTTACCCGCAAATTGTGTATCGTCTAGCAACGACACCCCAATCCCAAGTTCTAAATCGATAGGTTTATTAAACACCGTGGTCAGTGGAAACCGTAAGATAGGTGAAAGGGCGAGTACGACATTTGAGTCGTACTGGTTATCGTCGCCATACTCCCAAAAGTTTGCGCTGGTTTCCATGGTTAAAGTCATAGGCCAACTTACGTTTAAAGGCTGGTCGATATTATATTGATAAGCTAATTTGATGCCATTTACAGCGCCTTCCCCGCGTATAAAGTCGATAGCATAGCCATGGGCGCTTTGTGTTTGCGTGGGCCATAGGCTAGTCGATTGGCTCTCGCTGCTACTAGCAGAAAGTGGGGTAAGTAATAGTGCGAGTAATGCCGTAAGTGTAACGATGTGTGTGTTAGTCATAGTGTGTTCCTCCAACGCCCTATATGAGGGAAGAACACGGGTAACCCAATTCTAAAAAAAGACGTGTTTTAATCGATTAAATATAACAATTTTATTCTGATAAGTTAGCGTAAATTAAACTAACACATGAACGCTAAAATTCGCGGTTTTACCGTAAACTTCTTCGCAAATAACGGCTTTCTCTTAATAGGGCCGCCTTTATAACGTTTTGGGGAGGAAGGCTTCTATTGACGGGAGTTCATTTCTAGTTTCAAGTTCATTCCAATAAACTTTTGTTTTCAACACTTCTTCTTTGATAGACAAAAAAGTGGACACTAATTCTGGGTCGAAGTGATTGCCTGATTCACCTTCGATGTAGGTAAATGCTTCTTCATCCGACCAGGCTTTTTTATAAGGGCGCTTCATCGTCAGGGCATCAAACACATCTGCAATTGCCACAATGCGCGCGCTTAATGGAATTTGTTCACTCTTCAATGAATAAGGGTATCCACTGCCATCCCATTTCTCATGATGATAGCGCGCAATTTCTGCCGCTAAGCTAAATAAAGGGGAATTACTGCGAGTTAATATTTCATACCCTATTGCCGCATGCGTACGCATCACTTCCATTTCATCAAAGGTAAGTCGCCTAGGGGCTTTTAAAATGCTATCAGGGATACCGATTTTCCCGGTGTCGTGCATTGGCGCGGCTTGTGCCAATAAAGAGGCTTTTTCGGGGGACCAACCAGAGGCTAACGCTAAGCATTGACAATAAGCGGCCATGCGCCAGATGTGATGACCGGTGTCATTATCGTTGTAATGCCCTGCTGCGGCCAACATGCTAATAGCGCTTTGCTGACTGAGAAGCAGCTCTTGGGTTCTGATTTTAACTTCTTGTTCAGTTACTCTCACTTGATGTGCTAACGAGATGTGAGTTTTTACTCTAGCAAGCACCAACGCAGGTGAGATAGGCTTTGTAATATAATCCACTGCACCTAATGCAAATCCTTTCTCTTCATCTTGACCTTGACCTAAAGCCGTAACAAAAATGATAGGCACCTTAGCGAGTCTTGGGGCAAGCTCGGGGGAAGTCTTAATTTGTTTGCATACCTCATGACCATCAATACCCGGCATCATAATATCGAGTAAGATAAGGTCTGGGGTGAATTGCTCTACGACTTTCAATGCGATATGCCCAGTGGGCGCTACTTTTACTTGATAATAGGGCGACAAAATTCCCTGCAATAAATCGATATTTGCTGGCTCGTCGTCAACGACTAGCACGCTGAATTCCGTTTTTTTCGACTTTTGGTTATCAGCCATTTAGCAGTGTATCCCTTAAACGTAAAAGTTCTTCTAGCGCTCGGCCGTAATCGTAAACACTGACAAGTTGCCTTGCATGGTTTAACGTATGTGCCGATGCTGATGATGCATGTTTATTGTAAAGCGCTGATAGCATAGACACCGCCTCGGCATCGTAAGATTCAAGGCTTGTGATCACCGCTGACAAATCTGAGATAGATAATGTCTCTTCTACTTCGTTTTCATCATACTCTATTGGCAATGAAAGCGTATGCGCAATAAGTCGAAGAGTGGCGTCTAAAGTGAAAGATATGTTGGATATTTTATGCGCATAATTGGTGTTTTTTTCAAAGCTGTTTGGCAGCCCTTCTAACGCGGAAACCAAGGTATTAGCACCTATTTTTCTAGCATCCTCCAATAGCGAGTTAATAGCATCATGCTTTGAATCATTCTCAATCATAATGTTAATAAGCTGCGCGAGTAACTCTGCATTTCCGTAATTAGAGTAAAATTCACCGAGGGAAGTGAGGTAGGGGTCGTTACTGTCATGCATGTTATTTAAATTGGCAGAAGTGTGAATATTGATGTCGATGACATGTAATATTTCAGCCGCGGTTGCGGGCTTTAACAAGTGCGCACACATACCAACGCTAGATGCTTCTTGTTTGTTCTCGCGACTATCATCCGCACTAAGTGCAATAATAGGGCAGTGCCAGCCATTTAAATTATTTAGTTCCTCAGCAACAGTGAATCCGCTCATATTTGGAAGAATGCAATCGAGCAGAACTACGTCGAAATCGTTGCTCTTACCCAGTGCTAAGGCTTGCTCTCCAGAGGTTGCTGTGGTTACTTTCAACCCCGCATCAAGTAAAATTTGTTGCGCAATTTCAAGACTTATACTGTCATCATCAACCAACAAGGCGTGCTTTCCAGCTAATCGTCGCTTACGCCATATCTTGCTTTCCAGTCCATCAGCGTGAGTTGGCGAAGTGGAGCTAGAGGTAGGGAATAACTCTCGTAAGATGTGAACGTCAGTAAAGGGTAACTCTATAATATTAAGCGTGTTGAGTTTAATAGGTTGTAATCGTCGCTTGGCTTCTTCAGTGTCGATAGGCGTTACAATACACACAAGGTTCAGATTTTCATATTCACCAAGTTTTACGTGGTTAACGAAGGTTTGCCATGCTGCAACCTGAGCCGGAAGTATCACAATTGCGTCGTGAGGCGTGACTGGGAAAGCGCCTGCATTTGGCTTAATAAATTTACAGGGTATGGCTAGTCGCGACAGTGTGTGTGCTAAAATATTATTCGCTTCATCCATATCATGGCTCGTATTCACACACAATAATGGGTGATTCAATTCCCGTATGGGCATGGCTTGCTTCAAATTTTTAGTGTCTATTTCACTAACCTTTCCATGACGCTTTTCATGAACCATACCCGGGAGGGTAAAACAAAATTGAGTTCCCTTGCCAAGCTCACTGGTAAATTCAAGTTCACCATGCATTAGCTCGACTAAGCGCTTACTAATCGCCAGGCCCAACCCAGTACCACCATATTCCCTTGAAATAGATGCATCGGCTTGTACGAAGGCGTTAAACAGTTTTTCTTTGTTGTCGTCATTAATACCAATACCTGTATCGCTTACACAAAAGGACAGAGCTTCAGCTTTTTGGTTGACAGTTAATTTAACGAATCCGTGACGAGTGAACTTGATTGCATTTCCCAATAAATTAACCAATACCTGATAAATCTTGTCGCTATCACCTTTACAGGTAACGTCTATGTCTAAGCGCATATCGAAAAGTAACTGCAAGTGCTTTTGGCGCGCTTTATGTTGAAACACTTGTGCGAGCTTGTTCATCATATCGGCAAGATTGAAATCAGCATGGTGTAATTCAATTTGTTGGGCTTCAACTCTGGAAAAATCTAAAATGCCGTTTATTAACGTAAGCAACGAGGTAGCGCTGCCTTTTACCTTAGTCATGTAACTTTGCTGCTGCGTGTAATTGTCGGTTTCAAGTGCTAAATGGGTTAAGCCAATGATGGCATTCATTGGAGTGCGAATTTCGTGGCTCATTGTGGCTAAAAAATCACCCTTGGCTTTGTTGGCATTAGCGGCTTCTTTGTAGGCATGTTGCAGCTGTCGCTCTAACCCTTTGCGGCCACTTATATCTCTAAACACACCTACGTGCCCGTTGGGTTCGCCCTGAATGTCTTCAAGGGGAACGGCAACAATTGAAATCGGAAAGATGCGTCCTCGCTTATCGGTAAAGAAGTCTTCATCAGAGTTGTAGGTTTTTCCCTCACAAATCGCATGATTTACGGGGCATTCATCTCGAGATAAAAGTGTGCCATCTTCTTTTTGATAATGAACAGCATTGTGGAACCTGTGGCTTTGTAAATCTTCTAATTCCCAGCCTAACAAGCGAGATGCTTCAGGGTTAAGAAATTGGGTTTTGCCTTTTGCATCTACGGCATATACGCCTTCACCGATGCTGTTGGTAATACTCTGATAGAACTGTCTACCGGACTCTAATCTTTCTTCCAACCTTTTCTGATTGGAAATATCTGTACACAGTACCACGAGGTTTTCAACACGGCCTTGGTCGTTAACGTTGGGCACAATGGTACAAAATACAAACCAAGGGGTACCGAATTTAGTAATACTTTGAAGCTCTCCGTGCCATATCTCACCTTTAAATAAGGACTGAAGAATGGCTAGGCGTGTGGGCAGGGGAACATTTTTAACATTGAGCATATCTGCATTGTTTCCAATAAGCTCGTCTCGACTAAATTCAGATAACTGACAACACTTATCATTAGCACTTAAGATAGTGCCGTTTAGGTCGAGAGTTACAACAATGCTGTGCTCATCCATAGCTCGCCTTTGGATCAGCATGTCGTTCTCTTTATGTTGCTGCTCAGTAATTAAGTCTAATACCAAGGTAGACAGCGACGTTAAGCTAGCAATATCGTCATCAATTTCGGGGCGCGCTTGCGCTGTTAATAATGTATTTACCGATTGAACAAGGTTGTCGGTTATGGCTGCTAATTCTTGAGGCGAAGTTTGCCCCTGAGCTATAGGTGGCCTATCCATATTATTTTGACGTGCATAACCGCCGCTTGTTGTCTTACCTTCTGCTTCAAGACCATGTTGGCGGTATGTATTGTCAATAGAGGCGAGCAATGCACTAAGGCCCGTGGTAAGGCGGGATGCATCATGGTTGTCTAATAAAGAGGTTTTATTAAGTATATCGTCTAACCAAAGTTCGCCTTCTTCGTTGTTTTCACAAGAAAAAGCAGCTTTGATTTGCTTGATTAAAAGGGAGTTCACAGCGTTGGGAGCAGACTTACGTTAGGCTTCATAGATTATGTATAGAATGAAAATGGTATTGCAGCAAACAAATCAGGTTATTCTTTGGTAGCAATAACCTGATTTTATTCATATTAACGGCAATTATCGCCAAGACAATTTAGGCTGAACGAAGCTCTCTACGCAGAATTTTCCCAACGGTAGATTTAGGAAGTTCTTCTAAAACGGTAAGTTCCTTAGGGACTTTATAGTTGGTTAAACTTTCTTTGCAAAAGGCAATGATGTCATCGTTACTCACTGGCTTGCTGACGGTGATGAACGCGCATACTCGCTCACCCGACTTATCATCTGGCTTGCCAACAACAGCGGCTTCCATGACGTCTGGGTGAGCGGTGAGTACATCTTCTACTTCATTGGGGTAAACGTTAAAGCCAGAAACAATAATCATGTCTTTCAAACGGTCGACAATTTTAAGTGCCCCTGATTCAACCCAAACCCCGATGTCACCGGTTTTAAAAAAGCCATCTTTGGTCATGACTTTTGCGGTCTCATCGTCTCTGTTCCAATAGCCAAGCATCACTTGCGGCCCACGAACCGCAATTTGCCCTGACTCGCCTTCGCCTATTGGGTTATCGTAGCTATCTAGTAAAGCGACTTCAGTATCTTGCAGTGGTTTACCAACGGTTCCAATTTCTTCTTTGCCAGGAAGGTTGAAAGAAACCACTGGCGCGGTTTCTGATAATCCGTAACCTTCAGTAATCGTATTACCCGTTACTTGTTTCCATATAGACACCGCCCCTTGGGTAAGCGCCGTACCACCAGACATGGTCAAATGTAGTTTTGAAAAGTCGAGTTTGGCAAATTCTGGGTGACGACCCAAACCAACGAATAAGGTATTAATACCTGCAAACGCCGTAATTTTGTGCGGTTTTAAGGTTTGAATAAAACCGTCTATATCACGAGGGTTGGGAATAAGCACAATATGACTGCCCTTCGCGAACAGCGCCATCATACAAACGGTAAAAGCATAAATGTGATACAACGGAAGGGGGCAAACAACCACTTCCTCACCTTCTTTGAAAAAGCCGCCTAGGTGATCGAGCATTTGAACGCTGTTGCTCATCACGTTTTTATGGCTAAGGGCTGCGCCTTTAGACACACCAGTAGTGCCTCCCGTATATTGCAACATGGCAAGGGCTTCAAACTCTGTTTTGGGTCTGACTACACCAGGCAAATCTGCACCAGCTTTCATCGCATCGGTTAATGACACTGTGCCCGCTATAGCCGGAGCCGTAGCAGCATCTAATAATTCAGTCGCTGAAGTAGCAACAACGGTTTTAATTTGAGTTTCATTTTTAATGGCATCAAACTTAGGCAGTAAATCACTTAAGATCACTAACGCTGTCGCGCCGCTATCCGTAAATTGATGCTTCATTTCCCGCTCGGTGTAAAGCGGGTTAGTGTTAACAACAATCAAGCCTGCGCGCAGGGCAGCATAAACGGCAATAGGGTTTTGGATTAAGTTAGGCAGCTGGATAGCTATTCTATCGCCAGCTTCTAGCTTGGCTTCATGAGCGAAGTAGCGCGCTAAGGCAGCTGATTTTTCGTCTATCTCTTTGAAGGTAAGGGTTTGACCTAATGCGGTATACGCAGGCTTGTCAGCATGCTTAGTAAGAACGGCTTCAATATTGTCGGCCAGGCAAGTAACGTTTTCTGGGTACGTTAACATAATGCTTTATCCTGAATGAGAGGTTTCAATGAAAGATGACTGTGCGGATACAGTAACAAATGTTCATTTTTATTTACATACCTATTACATTATAGCTAAATATTCACCTAAGTGATGATTGCCGGCGACTTGAATAGCATTGAATAGGTTCAGAAGGCATTGACTTGAGCGTGGCATTAGCGCTTGGGAGTACGGAACTGTTAGCTATTTGATAGTGGGCGCGATGTAATAGTTACTCGTAGTAAGCCATAAATGAAGCCGCCTATTAACCCTGCGAAACATTGAAGTAAAAAACCATCGAACCCACGAGCACCCGCAATCAGCGTAACGTTGAGAATAGGCTGCATGGCAAGTAACGAAACGGCGATGCTACTTGCACCGGCTATGCTCGTTAATGCAATAAAGCGAGGTTTTGTAACCTTCTGCTTCATGGCGTATTTACGAATAATAGTGACAACATTGAACGCAAGTAACAGTGCGATAGCGATAATAATGCCATAAGTGGGTAGCAAGCCTATTGCATCCTTCCATGCGGTAGATAGCCACTCAGAGGGGGTAATTACTACCCCAAGGTTCGACAGTGCATTTAATACTTGGAACGTGTGTAAACTGCTAGCCAACAGAAAGGTTACAAACCAGGCAGGAACAAAACTTTTGATAAAAGACCACATAACCGCTCTTTACGTTATTTTAAGGTGCTATAACAATCAAAATACTATTGCATGCTAAGCTAGCTTAATAAATAGGGGGAAGGAAATTATGTTTAGCCAAAGCGGGTTGGAAATGCCTGGTAGTATAAAAAACCAAGCACCACGACCTACTCGAAATCTAACCTTAATAATGCTCACGTGCTTGAATTTATTATCAACATTCTGTGTGTCAGCAAATACGTCTGGTAAAGGTGCTCTTGAGGTACAAACTTCTGACGCAGCAATAACCACGGTAATTGCCGATGAACTGCATTATCCCAAAGCACTTTTGCAATTGCCCAATAGTCATTGGTTAGTAGCCGAACGAGACGGCACGATTGTCACCGTGCCCTCTATTATGATTAGTTCAGACAAGCCTGCTCTATTCCAACAAACCCGCTTGGCAAAAGCATCGGCACGAAACTCCTTGCCTCAACAGGTATTGCCACTTCCACAGCTTTATCAAAAAGGGCAGGGCGGGCTACTGCACATGGCGCTTTCTCCCGATTTTAGCACCTCGAAAGTCATTCTCTTTTCCTACTCGAAGGGCACTGACAAAGCGAATCGTTTGGCCGTGATGCGGGGTGTTTTGGCCGATGATGGGCAAATTAAAGCGTTAACACCCGTATTGGAAATAAAAGACAGCAAGGCTACACCAGTGCATTTTGGTGGCAAGCTTGTCGCCATGAAAGATGGCACTTGGTTGGTGACCACAGGTGACGGTTTCGATTATCGGGAGCAGGCCCAAGTATTAAGTTCACAGTTAGGGAAAGTGCTTCGTTTTACTGTAGATGGAAAGCCCGCCTCAAATGTTCCGTTTAACAATGCGCGGTTTGTTTACACCTTAGGGCACAGGAACCCACAAGGGTTAGTGAAATTGCAAAATGGTGATGTCTACCTGCATGAGCACGGCCCGGATGGCGGTGATGAGCTAAACAAGCTCAAGCCTGGAATGAACTATGGTTGGCCGGTGGTCACGCTAGGTAAAGATTATTCGGGGGCAACGATTTCCCCGTTTAATCACTATGAGGGCATGGTGGATCCACTCGTGGATTGGTCGCCATCTATAGCGCCATCGTCTATGGCGGTATACAACCACAATGCTTTCCCCACACTCTCTAATCACTTGCTTGTTTCTGCCTTAAAAGCGAAGGCACTTTACGCGGTAGACTTATCAAGCCAACCCTTTCAGTATCGAAGAGTTTTTTCTACAATAAATCAACGGGTTCGCGATGTGGCAGTGGGGCAAGATGGCGGTGTTTATGCGCTGACTGATGGGGAAAGTGCTGAGCTAATACAGTTACTATCACCTGAGTCGTTTGCCACTGTAACAGGCTCAAATTAAGTGCATTCAAGCCAAGAACTAGAAAATATTGTAAATTTACAACATTATTGTTTATTATTTCATCTGGTTCGACCATAAATACGAAAAATACCTAAGATAAGTCGTACTTTGTATAGCTTGCTTTTAATATTGCCTCAAAATGCAGTATAGAATGAGCTTAATGCTAGACGTTTTTTCTAACTCAATGATAATTAGTGATTATTTTTTATTTTAATAAATTGGTTTTTATCTGCCTAATAAGCAAAATATAAATATGCAGAAGTTAATGAAAAGTGTAAATGGGGCTTTGCGCCATTCTGCCATTTTCTAATGATTACCTGATGCGTAAAAATCAGTTAAAATAACCACTATAATTTCATGCGTATAGCTAAGACCGACGTATAATTAACCCCTGCGTATAAAAAATACCTACGTATAACCAAGACCGAGAGAATTATATGAGTTTGTATTCAGAATACATGGCCGAAATCGAGACCCGTAAAGCGGAACTTGGTTTACACCCTAAGCCTATCGACAGTGCCGATTTGCTGTCAGAAATTATTGCTCAAATTAAAGATACGAATAACGAGCACCGTGAAGATTCTCTTAACTTCTTCATCTACAACACACTGCCAGGTACAACAAGTGCGGCAGGTGTAAAAGCTGCATTCCTTAAAGAAATCGTACTAGGTGAGTCAGTTGTTGCTGAAATCACACCTGAGTTTGCGTTAGAACTGCTTTCACACATGAAAGGTGGCCCGTCTGTTGAAGTGCTTCTAGATTTGGCACTTTCAGACAATGAAGCGGTCGCTAAGACAGCTGCTGAAGTAGTAAAAACACAGGTTTACTTATACGAGGCTGATACAGAGCGTTTAGAAGCGTCGTACAACGCAGGTAATGTGATAGCAAAAGACATTCTTGAGAGCTACGCAAAAGCAGAGTTCTTTACTAAATTGCCTGACGTACCAGAAAAAATTGATGTAGTAACTTATATTGCTGCAGAAGGTGATATCTCTACTGATTTACTTTCTCCTGGTAACCAAGCTCACTCTCGTGCAGATCGCGAGCTACACGGTCAGTGTATGATCACGCCTGAAGCACAGCAAGAAATTGTTGAGCTAGGTAAAAAGCACCCTAACGCTAAAGTAATGCTTATTGCTGAAAAAGGCACCATGGGCGTAGGTTCTTCGCGCATGTCTGGTGTGAATAACGTTGCACTTTGGGCCGGTGAGGCAGCAAGCCCTTACATTCCATTTGTGAACAAAGCGCCAGTGGTTGCAGGTACTAACGGTATCGCACCTATCTTCTTAACGACCGTAGACGTTACTGGCGGTATTGGTTTAGACCTTAAAAACTGGGTTAAAAAGACGGATGCCAACGGTGAAGTGGTTCGCGATGCTAACGGCGACCCAGTGTTAGAAGAAGCATATTCTGTTGCTACAGGCACCGTGCTTACCATCGACACTAAAGCGAAGAAACTGTTTAACGGCTCAGAAGAACTTGCAGATATATCAAGCGCTTTCACTCCGCAAAAAATGGAGTTTATGAAAGCGGGTGGTTCTTACGCGGTAACGTTTGGTAAGCAGTTACAAACTTTTGCTGCAAAAGTGTTAGGTACAGACGTACCTGAAGTTTATGCACGTTCGAAAGAAGTATCTGTAGCGAACCAAGGTCTAACAGCTGTTGAAAAAATCTTTAACCGCAATGCGGTAGGCGTTAAGTCTGAGACTCCGCTTCACGCTGGCTCAGACGTTCGCGTTAAAGTAAACATTGTAGGCTCACAAGATACAACCGGCCCGATGACATGCCAAGAGCTAGAGTCGATGGCAGCATCAACTATTTCTCCGCTTGTTGACGGTGCATACCAGTCGGGCTGTCACACAGCGTCGGTATGGGATAAGAAAGCCCAAGCTAATATTCCTAAGCTTATGTCTTTCATGAATAACTTTGGCGTAATCACGGCACGTGACCCTAAAGGGGTTTACCATGCAATGACTGACGTTATTCACAAAGTACTGAACGATATTACCGTTGACGATCGCGCTATTATCATTGGTGGTGACTCACATACTCGTATGTCTAAAGGCGTCGCGTTCGGTGCTGACTCGGGTACGGTAGCGGTAGCGCTTGCGACAGGTGAAGCGGCGATGCCAATTCCAGAGTCGGTGAAAGTGACCTTTAAAGGCCACATGAAGAGCCACATGGACTTCCGTGACGTTGTTCATGCTACTCAAGCTCAAATGCTGAAGCAATTTGGCGGTGAGAATGTGTTCCAAGGTCGTGTTATTGAAGTGCAAATCGGTACTTTGCTTGCTGACCAAGCGTTTACCTTTACCGACTGGACAGCAGAAATGAAGGCGAAAGCCTCAATCTGTATTTCTAACGACGAGACTATGATCAAGTCGCTAGAAGTGGCGAAGAGCCGCATTCAGATAATGATCGACAAGGGCATGGAAAACGATGCCAACATGCTTCAAGGTTTGATTGACCTTGCTGATAAGCGTATTGCTGAAATCGAGTCTGGCGAAGAGCCAGCGCTTGCACCAGATGACAGCGCAAAATACTACGCAGAAGTGGTTGTTGATTTAGACCAAATCGACGAGCCAATGATAGCTGACCCAGACGTAAATAACGATGACGTTTCTAAGCGTTATACCCATGACGTTATTCGTCCAGTTTCTTTCTACGACGGCAAAACCGTTGATTTAGCCTTTGTTGGTTCTTGTATGGTTCACAAAGGTGACATGCAGATTATCGCTCAAATGCTTCGTAATTTAGAAAAGCAAAATGGCAGCGTGTCGTTTAACGTACCACTTGTTGTTGCACCACCAACATACAACATTGTTGATGAACTAAAAGCGGAAGGCGATTGGGACATTCTTACTAAGTACGCAGGTTTCGAGTTTAACGACGACAAGCCAAAAGAATCTGCGCGTACCAAGTACGACAACATCATGTACCTAGAGCGTCCAGGATGTAACCTTTGTATGGGTAACCAAGAAAAAGCAGAACCTGGTGATACCGTAATTGCTACCTCTACGCGCTTGTTCCAAGGTCGTGTTGTTGCCGATTCTAACGAGAAGAAAGGTGAGTCACTTCTTGGTTCAACACCATTAGTAGTGCTGTCTGCTGTGCTAGGTCGCTTCCCTACTATGGAAGAGTACAAAGCTGCGGTTGAGGGTATTAACCTTACTGACTTCGCGCCGCCTGCAGAAGACTTAAGCGTTAAAGCTAAGTTCGAGCCAAGCGTTGCTGTTAAAACAGTTAGCTAAAACGCCATTTAACCTTACGTTAAATAGCAATTAGCATATAGAGCCTCAACCTCGGTTGGGGCTTTTTTATATCTCTATTCCCACCTGTATTTCCGCCTGTATTCTAAGCCTTCATGTAAACCCGCCCTAAGCCCAGTTTACTCAGGGAGTGATAAGCGTAAGCTTTTTTGTTTTTTAACAAGAATGCCAAAATGAATATTAAACATGTTATCTCACTGGCGCTACTCGCGATAAGCTTGCCTCCAGTTTCATTTGCCACTCCCGTTGCCACCCCTGTCACTCACGCAATGCCTAATCTCATTAAACGCGTGCCCGAGCAGGGTGTAACGCCTATTCAAACGGCAACGACCTACAAGGCAAATGACTACATCAATATTGCTGAGTATTTCGTTAGCGAAAAGTTAGATGGGGTGCGTGCCCGGTGGACGGGCACGCAGCTTCTTACCCGAAACGGTAATAAAATTCACGCACCTGAGTGGTTTACCAAGAACTGGCCTGATGTAGCCCTTGATGGAGAGTTATGGACTCAGCGAAGCAGTTTTGAAGCTATCGCTTCTATTGTACTTAGTCATACGCCTGATGAACGCTGGAGGACGGTGAAGATGATGCTGTTTGATATGCCCGTCAGTCATGTCCCGTTTGCCACACGCTTGTCTACGATGGAGGCACTGGTAAAGCAAGCAAATAGCAATAGTTTAACTATGATCCCGCAGTTTACACTGAGCAATCAGCGGCTTCTTGAAGCGAAAATAGATGAGGTAACCGCAAAGGGCGGTGAAGGCCTAATGCTACATCATAAAGCGGCCTTTTATCAGGACGGGCGTAGTAATCAGTTATTAAAAGCGAAACGGTTTAACGATGCTGAAGCCAAAGTGATTGGCTATGTAAAAGGGAAGGGGAAGTTCGCCGGCATGATGGGCTCGCTTATTGTAGAAACGCCCGAGGGTGTACAATTTAAAATCGGCACGGGGTTTAGTATGAAACAGCGCCGATATCCGCCACCAAAGAACAGTTGGATCACCTACAAATACTTTGGCGTAACAAAGAAGGGGATCCCCCGATTTGCAAGCTTTAGGCATGTACGCCCAGACAAAGACCTTCCCGATTTATAAGATAATATGCCTCTGTGGTTTTAAACCTAGGTTGCTTTTAACGAATATTGCCGCCATACCGTTAATGATGGGAATAATGACATTCAACAAGTTTGATTAGTTTTAGGGTTTTATTTATGGTTTTTTAATAGCTTTAATCGTTCAATATTAAGTGCGCTGAATGGCGACTATAAACGAATAAAAAGCCTCAAAAATTTAATTTAGGCAGGTTAATCGTTATACTTATGAAGTATTTTTAATCAGACCTTGCGTCAAGACCGTACAAGACCGTTATTCCCATTGCGCAAGCTAAACCAAGAGGAAGACATCGTGTTACAAGACTATCGCAAACACGTAGAAGAACGTGCTGTTGAAGGGATCCCTCCTAAGCCGCTAAATGCTGAACAGGTAGCAGGCTTGGTTGAGTTAATTAAAAATCCACCAGAAGGCGAAGCAGACAACCTATTAGAATTGTTGTCTGAACGCGTCCCTCCGGGCGTAGATGAGGCCGCTTACGTTAAAGCTGGCTTCTTAAGTGCTATCGTTAAAGGCGAGGACAGCTGCTCGTTAATTTCAAAAGAAAAGGCCATTGAGCTTCTAGGCAACATGCATGGTGGCTACAACATCGTGACATTAGTTGAGCTTCTCGACGATGAGGGCCTAGCGCCACTAGCGGCTAAAGAACTTAAGCACACGTTGCTTATGTTTGACGCCTACCATGATGTTGAAGAAAAACACAAAGCCGGAAATGAATTTGCCACTGACATTATTAAGTCGTGGGCAGAAGGTGAGTGGTTTACCTCGCGTAAATTAATGGACGATAAAATCACTTACTCTGTATTTAAAGTAACCGGTGAAACCAATACCGACGACTTGTCTCCCGCCCCAGATGCGTGGTCGCGCCCAGACATTCCTCTTCACGCCTTAGCCGCTTATAAGATGACCCGTGATGGCTTAGAGCCAGAAGAGCATGGTGTTAAAGGCCCAATGAAGCAAATCGAAGATGTAAAAAACCAAGGTTATCCCGTTGCCTTTGTAGGAGATGTGGTAGGAACCGGCTCTTCACGTAAATCGGCCACCAACTCAGTGCTGTGGTTCTTTGGTGAAGATTTACCTGGCGTGCCAAATAAGCGCGGCGGCGGTGTATGTATTGGCAGCAAAGTAGCACCCATTTTCTTCAATACTATGGAAGATGCCGGGGCCTTGGTATTTGAAGCCGATGTAGAAAAAATGAATATGGGCGATGTTATCGACATCTACCCGTTTGAAGGCAAAATTACCAATCACGAAACTGGCGAAGTTTTAGCTGAATACGACTATAAATCTAAAGTCATTTTAGATGAAGTACGCGCTGGTGGTCGAATCAACCTTATTATTGGCCGCGCGCTCACTGAAAAAGCACGAGAAACATTAGGTTTAGGCGCAACAGATTTGTTCCGCACGCCAGAACAACCTGCCGATACCGGTAAGGGCTACACTCTTGCCCAGAAGATGGTAGGTAAAGCATGTGGCGTAGAAGGCATTCGCCCCGGCACCTATTGCGAACCTAAGATGACCACTGTTGGTTCGCAAGATACTACAGGCCCTATGACGCGAGATGAGCTAAAAGACTTAGCCTGTCTTGGTTTCACTGCCGACTTAACCATGCAGTCGTTTTGTCATACCGCGGCATACCCTAAGCCTGTTGATATTGAAACTCAGCATACCTTGCCAGACTTCATGATGAACCGAGGCGGAGTATCCCTTCGCCCCGGCGACGGCATTATTCACAGCTGGTTAAACCGCATGTTGTTGCCAGACACAGTAGGTACCGGTGGCGATTCACACACCCGTTTCCCATTGGGCATTTCATTCCCTGCAGGGTCTGGCTTAGTGGCTTTTGCTGCAGCAACCGGTGTGATGCCCCTTGATATGCCTGAATCCATTTTGGTTCGTTTTAAAGGCGAAATGCAGCCGGGCATTACCCTGCGTGATTTAGTACACGCCATTCCGTTATACGGTATTAAGCAAGGCTTACTTACCGTAGAGAAGAAAGGAAAAATTAATGCGTTCTCTGGTCGCGTACTTGAAATTGAAGGGCTGGAACACCTAACGGTAGAGCAAGCATTTGAATTATCTGATGCATCGGCAGAGCGTTCTGCGGCGGGCTGCAGTATTAACCTTTCAGAAGAGTCTATTGCTGAATACCTGAACTCAAACATCACTATGCTTCGTTGGATGATTAACGAAGGTTACGGTGACCCACGTACGCTTGAACGCCGTGCTCAGAAGATGGAAGAGTGGTTGGCCAACCCTGAACTTATGCGCGCCGATGCAGATGCTGAGTACAAAGAAATTATCGAGATAGACCTTAGCGATATTAAGGAGCCTATCGTTTGTTGCCCTAACGATCCTGATGATGCGAAAACCTTATCAGAAGTAGCTGGTGAGAACGTAGATGAGGTCTTTATTGGTTCATGTATGACAAACATTGGTCACTTTAGAGCGGCCGGTAAGTTACTTGAGCAGTTCAATAAAACCCTACCTACCCGTTTGTGGATGTCGCCACCCACGAAAATGGACAAGGCTCAGTTGATGGAAGAAGGCTACTACAACATTTATGGGCGAGTGGGCGTGCGTACAGAAATGCCCGGGTGTTCATTGTGTATGGGTAACCAAGCCCGTGTAGATGCGGGCACCACAGTACTGTCTACATCTACTCGTAACTTTCCTAACCGTTTAGGTGACGGGGCGAATGTGTACCTTACGTCGGCTGAATTAGCGGCGGTAGGTGCTATCGTTGGCCGTATTCCCACGGCAGAAGAATACATGGAATATGCGAGCAAAATTAACTCCATGTCGTCTGAAGTATTCCGTTACTTAAACTTCGATAAAATGCCAAGTTTCAAGAAGGCAGAGGAAGAGGCAAAGGCCAATATCATTCCAACGTTGAATGTTGCCTGATTTAGTGTATAAACTACAAAGCCGGGCGCCGTAAGTGTCCGGCTTTTTTTATGGGTAAAAGGAATGTCTAATGGCTAAAACTACTGTCATCGCAATCGCGCTTTTTGTGCTTCTAGGGTATGGCGCTTTAAATGCCAGCGCGCAAATGGAACCTAGCGTAAAGTTTGATCAAGTTACTTTAACGATTGATGGAAAACTTTACCAAATGGAATACGCGCATTCTTTTGAACAACGTGCTCAAGGGTTAATGTTCAGAGAATCACTGTGTGATGACTGTGGAATGTTTTTTAAGTTTGCATCGCCGCGATACGCCAGTATGTGGATGAAGAATACAAATGTTGCTTTAGATGTCGCCTATATCGACAGAAATGGCGTAATTACAGATATAAAACCTCTAGAGCCTCACGACCTAACGTCAGTGCAGGCAACTAAAGAGGTACTCTACGCGCTAGAAATGAACCAAGGGTGGTTCGCTTCACATGACATTCGTGTGGGTGACCAGATAGAAATTAATCGTTAAACCGGTGCGAATAATTAATTCGCCGGTCGGTATCGAGCAGTATGCTCGGTAAAAGAAATTCGGAGTAAAATCGTGGCAAATGCTTTAACCATCGCCAAGTTCGGCGGAACCAGTGTTGCGAACTATGAAGTGATGCAAAACTGTGCGCGAATTGTTGCCTCAAACAGTGCGACCCGTATCGTGGTAGTCAGCGCATCAGCAGGGGTGACAAACCACCTGGTGAATTTAGCGCACAGCCCACTTACCCAAGAGCAAATAGAATCTACTTGCCAATCTATTGTTGATATTGAACTTGCCATTCTCAACAAGCTTGCAGATAAGAGCTCGGTTGAAAGCAAGCTAAATGATTTGCTAGATGAAATGAAATCGCTAGCTTCTCACGAAGAGATTTTACATAGAAACGATTTAAAAGATCAGTTGCTTTCTATGGGTGAGCGCATGTCGTCATTGATGTTCAGTGCAGTCTTAGCCGAACAAAAAGTAGCTGAACAAAATGTGACTACCATGAACTTCGATGTACGCAAAGTTTTGCGCACCGACAGTGAATTTGGTGAAGCAGTACCACAGATAAACACTATTGAAGCCCTGGCAAAGCAATTACTGGCCCCTGAAATTGAAAATGCCATTGTGGTTACACAAGGGTTTGTGGGCGCCGATGATGAAGGTCGCACTACTACATTGGGGCGTGGCGGTTCTGACTTTACGGCTGCGCTTATTGCTGAAGCCTTAGATGCCGATGCCTGTGAAATATGGACCGATGTGATAGGGGTTTATACCACCGACCCACGTATTACTGCTGCGGCTCGCCCATTGCCAGAGCTTAGTTTTGAGGAAGCGGCTGAGATGGCGACCTTTGGTGCTAAGGTACTGCATCCTGCCACCATGGAACCAGCCCTTCGTAAAAACATTAAAGTGTTTGTAGGTTCAAGTAAAGAGCCAGAAAAAGGCGGTACTTGGATTGTTCGAGATTGCGTGGAAGAGCCACCTTATCGTGCCATTACTCGCCGTAAAGACCAAGTTATGGTAACAGTGAAAACACCTAAGATGATGTACGCACAGGGCTTCCTACAGCAGGTTTTTGCCATTATTGCTAAGCACAAGCTAAGTGTGGACTTGGTGACTACATCAGAAATCTCGGTGTCGTTTACCTTAGACAATCCTGCCAATTCAGTGGCACAGCGCTTAAATAAAGAAACCATTGCAGAACTTGAAACTATCTGTGATGTGAAAGTAGAGAACGGTTACGACTTAGTCACGGTGGTGGGTAACCACATGCAAACCGCAATTGGGGTGTCTAGCAAGATTTTTGCTGCGGTATCTGACTTTAACTTACGCATGATTTGTTTCGGTGCTAACCCGCACAACCTTTCATTCCTAGTGAATGAAACAGACAGCGATAAAATAGTGAAGGATTTACATAAAGCGCTCTTTGAGTAGCGTGTTATGTGTTTTTCATATACAAAAAAGGGAAGGTGTTAACCTTCCCTTTTTCATTTAACGTAGAGTATTCAATGACACTAAATACCCAATGTGGTGTTATACCTTAAACTGACGGATAGATTGCTGTAGTTCTTCAGCAAGCCTTGCCACTTCGTGGCTAGAGTCAGAGGTTTGCTGAGCACCCGACGTAGTTTCTTCAGCAATATTAACGATAGTTTCAAGCTTCTCGCTAATTTCTTGAGACACGGTATTTTGCTCACGTGCTGATTGTTCAATTTGAGAACTTACGTCGTGGGCTTTATGTACAGCTTCAGAAATAATATCAAGCGCCTGAGTCGCTTTTTCCGTTTGCTCGACACACGCTACGGTCTGCTCTTTACCTTGATTCATTACCGATACCGCGCGTTCAGCACCCGCTTGAAGCACCTCAATCATAGCGTTAATTTCTTGCGTAGACTGTTGCGTACGGCTCGCTAGCGTACGTACTTCATCAGCAACTACCGCAAAGCCTCTACCTTGCTCACCCGCACGTGCAGCTTCAATGGCCGCATTCAAGGCTAGAAGGTTAGTTTGGTCGGCCACGCCGCGGATAACATCAAGAATGCCACCGATGCTGGCGCTGTCTTGATGAAGTTTGTTAATAACATCTGCTGCGTCTTGTACGTCTTTTGCAAGAATTTCGATAATACGTTTATTCTCAAGCGAGATTTGACGTACATTTTCAGCTTCTGCGTCAGCATGGCGAATTTGACTCAGTGTATCTTCAGCGTTTTGCACTACCAATTGCGAGGTAGAATGCATTTCTGTAGTGGCCGTTGCCACTTGACCAATTTGTGACTTTTGATCTTGAATTGAATGCGTGGTTTGCGCGGTAACGGCTGAGGTTTGTTCTGATGCCGCGGCAAGTTGCTCTGCACGGGTATTAATTCCTGAAATCAGCTCTTTGAGGTTGCCAATTAGGTTATTACAGTTTTTAGCTAATAAGCCAAACTCATCTTGAGCAGAATCGTCTAGGCGATGTGTTAAGTCTCCAGATGATGCCACGGTAAGTAATTCGTTCACGCGGTAAAGCGGGCGAGTAATCGCGCGTACTGTTATGTAACCAATAATGATAGCTATCGCGATAGAGAGAATAACCACTGCACTAATAATAATATTACCTGTAGTGATAGCGCTGTTAACTTGGTTTTCGATGTCTTTTGCTTTGGCATCTGCAAGGGCGAGAAGCTGCTCAAGTTCCACAATACCGTTCGCAATATTTTTATCTGACGCATTCAGCGCACTTTCAGAATCATTTCTGCGCTCTAGTCTTTCTACATGCAGCGCCATAACGCCGTCACTGGCTTTAATAGCGTTTAGGGCATCGTTTACCAATTCATTAATATCGCTAAGGGTACCAGATTGATCTCGCTGTCCAGCTGCTTGGCCCATATCACTAAGCAAAGTAGCAACCTTGTCTACCACCAAGTCAACTTCGTTACCTAGGGTTTGTGAGCGTACGATAGTTTCGGTCTTTACGTATTCATATGAAACGGTAAGTAGAGAGAGTAGTGAGGTTTCTAGTTGACTACCAATGTCGGCTGCGCGTCTAAGGTTAGGATCGCTTTGCACTGTATCTAGGTCAGAGAAGTCTAGTAAGTAAGTAGATGCATCGTCAGCGTTATCTTCAGCGTCACCTAGTCGATCGTCAATGGTGTTGCGAATGTCCATAAATTTTTGGTGATTCAGATAAACCGCTTCAACATTCTTTATGTAATTGTCATAGGAGGCACGAATGCTATTCAATTTACGTTGAAGTTCTGGTTCGTCGGCAACTGCACTGGCAAGCTTTTTATATTCAGCTTCGAACATATCTCGGCTTTTATTGAATGCTGTGCGCTTTTCTTGAAGACCCGATAAATCCTCTTCAATATAGGCTTCGAACGTCAATCTACCCATGTTTAGGAAGTTCGCTTTTAGGGCGTTACTACCCGCTACTGTAGGAAGCGCTATGTCATTTACCTCTTCGGTTGCTGAACCGATGGAATTGAGGTTGAACAACGAAACAACGCTAATGACAATCAGTAGACAAGTAATTGCTACAAAACCGCCGATTACGCGAGTGGCTACTGTAATCTTCATTGAAACTCCTAGACTATTTTTTATTTTTTTGCGTGACGATACTACCCCGCACTACGTCCAAAATACACCCCAATGCCCTAGAGGAAGGTATTAAAATGTATAACATGAACGGTAATGGGATTATAGACTAACGTATATAACCAAAGTATCGGCAGGTAAGCCATTAAGTTAACAAGTAAAGCACAAGAATATGCGATTTAGTAGTCTGCTGCATCAATTAAGCAAATTACGCATGTACTCTGATGAGTTTACCTGTATTGATATCCAGCATGGTCATTTCTTGACCCCAAACATACCCGGTATCTAGCGCGACAAAACGATTATCTTGCGTCTCGCTGTTTAGTGCAGCCCAATGACCGAAAAGAACCTGTTCTTGCGCCTGGAGGTGAGCATTGTCTATCTTGAACCAAGGCGTAACCGATTTCGAAGCTTGAGCAGGGTGGGTTTTGGTCTCAAACTCTAAACTAGTATCTGCGTTTAGAAAGCGCATTCTAGTGCATGCGTTCACAATAAAGCGGGTTCGTGGTACACCTTCAAGTTTATCAGACCACGTGACCGGTGTGTTGCCGTACATGTTTTTTAAAAAGTCAGTATAGTGCTTCGCTTGTAACTGTTTGCTAACTTCATCGCTTAAGCTGACGAGGGTGTCTGTACTCCAATGTGGGTAGAGACCGGCATGTACGATGGTATGGTTAACATTAATTTTTTTAGCTAAGGGAAATTGACGAAGCCAATCGAGTAGTGCTTTTAAGTCGGGAGCATTAAGTAAAGGCTCAAGGTTATCAGCTTTCTTAGGTTTGCGAATGTTGTTCGCTACCGCCAGCAAGTGAAGGTCGTGATTTCCTAGCACTGTCTCGAAACTGCTACCTAAGCTTTTTAGAAACCTTAAGGTGCTTAACGAGTCTTCGCCTCTGGCAACTAGGTCGCCAACGGCGAAGAGTTTATCTTTATCCGCAGAGAATTCGGCTTTCTCCAGCAGTTGCTGTAGCCCGCGATAACAGCCTTGAATATCACCCACGACGAAGGTGTTGCGATAAGTCATAAATCTCAAAAATCAGTGAAGAATGTTGGGAACCGCTAAACGGAATACTTCAATCGGAACTCGAAAACGTTCCCCGTTTTCACGCTCCATTTCGTAATAGCCTTGCATATTACCTACAGGGGTATCAAGTACAGCCCCACTGGTATAGTCAAAATCTTCGCCTGGTTTTAATATAGGCTGTTTTCCAACAACACCTGAGCCGCTCACCTCTGATGTTTTACCGTTAGCATCGGTAATTTGCCAGTAACGATTAATAAGTTGAACCGTTTCTTGGCTGTCATTCACAATGGTCACGTGATAAGCGAACGCAAATTGTGGCGAATCAGAGGGGAGGTGCTCGGGCAGGTGACGGGTTTTCACCCGCACCTTAATTTCAGACTCATTCATAAGCTAACTTTAATTTTCTTGTGCTTCTTCTAACGCTGATACTGCATTCGCTAATGTGGCGAAATCCTGCAAGGATAGTACTTCAGCCCTTACGGTTGGGTTTATACCCAGCGCGCTGATTTGTGCTTCAGTAAGACTTTCTTTCAGCGAATTTCGTATTGTTTTGCGACGTTGATTGAACGCCTGTGCGCATACTCGCTCAAGGGTAGCCACTGATACCACATCCACTGGCGGTGTTTTATGTGGGATTAGACGTACTACCGCAGAATCAACTTTTGGGGGTGGCTTAAAGGCACCTGGTGGTACATTGAGTACCGGCATAACTTTACAATAATATTGCGCCATTACCGATAATCGACCATAGCTTTTAGAGCCATGCCCTGCGGCTAAACGGTTCACCACTTCTTTTTGTAGCATGAAGTGCATGTCATCTACGCACGCTGCGTGAGAGAACAGGTGAAACATAAGCGGTGTTGAAATGTTATACGGTAAGTTACCAAAAACGCGCAACCCTTTATCTTTCACGTGCATAGTTTTAGCCAGCTCAGTGAAATCCATGGTCATCGCGTCTTGTTCAATAACAGTTAGCTTATCGCCGTTAAACGGATGTTCTCGTAAACGCTTAGCCAAATCTCGGTCAAGCTCGATAACGGTAAGTGCTTCAACTTCATCGCAAACTGGATCGGTGAGCGCGCCTAATCCGGGGCCTATTTCAACCAAGTTTTGTTCGTGTTGCGGATTAATGGCCGACACGATTTGTCCAATCACATAATCGTCGTGTAGGAAGTTTTGTCCGAAGCGTTTTCTGGCCGTGTGGCCTAAATGTGTTTTACTCATTGTTGATGATGTGCAAGCTCAATGGCTTTTTCCAATGCTTTTCTGAAACTGCCAGGATCGGCATTACCATGGCCTGCTAAATCGAGTGCAGTACCGTGATCGACGGATGTTCTTATAAATGGGAGGCCAAGGGTAATGTTAACCGAAGCACCAAACCCTTTATATTTTAGCACGGGAAGGCCTTGGTCGTGGTACATCGCTAGCACAACGTCTGCATCTTCCAGATATTTAGGCTGAAATATAGTATCGGCAGGAAGTGGCCCGGTAATATTTAGCCCTTCTTCACGTAACTCGTTTAGCGCCGGAATAATGGTTTGAATTTCTTCTGTGCCAATATGTCCATCTTCACCTGCATGGGGGTTAAGCCCACACACGTAAATATGCGGATTGCGAACACCAAATTTTAGTTTAAAGTCGGTGTTAATAATATGGAGCACTTTGTGAAGGCGTTCTTTAGTAATGGCGCGAGACACATATTCTAAAGGAATATGAGTAGTTGCTAGTGCGACATTTAAGCCTTCTGTTGCCAACAACATGACAACATCAATCGTATTGGACTGATAAGCAAAAAACTCGGTATGGCCACTAAAAGATACGCCAGCTTTATTGATAATGCCCTTGTGCACCGGCCCGGTGACTACCGCATGAAAGTCACCTTCCATGTTTGCTTGGCATGCTTGTCGAAGGGTTTCTACTACGTATAAACCGTTCTCGCTATCTAGGGTTCCGGCAACCACATCGGCGGCTTTATCTATTTGCTTAATAAACAGCGAACCCGCGGGCTGAACCTGCGGGTTTGATGCATCATAAGGAAGCAATGTAAGCGGTAAACCAAGTGCTTTCGCTCTGGTCTCTAATATTTCGCCATCGGCGAATACTACTAACTGAGCCTGCCATGATTCTTGAGCCAGCTTTATTATTAAGTCTGGCCCAATACCGGCGGGCTCACCTGGTGTTACTGCAATTTTTATCGGTGTCATTTATGCTTCTATATATTACTCGATAACTTCAATGTAGGCAGCGTCGCGCATTTCACGTAACCAGTTTTCCGTTTCTTCTGCAAACTTTCTATTGAAAATAAGCTGATACGCTTTGTCTTCTTTGCGGCGCTCTGTTGCGTCGTCTACACGTCTATCGATTAATTGGATTAAGTGCCAACCGTGTACTGAACGTACTGGGTCGCTGTATTCACCGGCTGATAATTGCGCAAGGGCGTCTTTAAAAGCTGGTACGTAGTTGTTTGGATCTGACCAACCAAGTTCGCCGCCTTTAAGGGCTGAACCTGGATCTTCTGAATGTTCTTTAGCGAGCTCTTCAAATTCAACTTCACCCGCTTCAAGTTGAGTTCTGAACTTAACTAGCATCGCTTTTGCTTTGTCTTCACTAAGTATGATTGAAGGCTTAACGAGAATATGACGAGAGTTAACCTCTTCAATAGTGACTTTTTCAATGCCTCGAGTATCTAATACTTTCAAGATATGAAAACCAGCACCACTTCGGATAGGGCCGACTAGCTCGTCTTTTGCTTTACCCTGAATCGCTTCAGCAAACAAGGTAGGCATAGCGTTAATGTTCAGCCAACCCATGTCACCACCTTCTAACGCTTCGTTACCTGATGATGATGCGATAGCTATTTTAGCAAAATCTGACCCAGAATTTAATAGAGAAAGTACTTTGTCTGCTCGCTCTCTTGCTGCATTGATTTGGTCGTCAGAAGGATCAGATGGGAAACCAACAAGAATGTGGCCTAGACGGTATTCTTCTTGTTCTGCACCTTGTTGTTCCATGAGTTCAATAAGGGTTTCTCTTTCTTGATCGGTAATATAAATACGGCGACGAACATTCGCGCGACGCACTTCACCCATCACGATTTCTTCGCGTATATCTTCACGGTAATCTTCATAAGCGATGCCTTCTAAACGCAATTGTCTGCGTAATTCATCGACCGTGGTATTTTGGTTTGCAGCAATATTTGCAATGGTTTGTTCAAGCTGTGGGTCGCTTATTTGTATACCCATTCTTTGTGCCATCTGCAACTGAAGACTCTTGGTGATCAAACGCTCAATGGCTTGAGTACGCAGTGCGCGGTCAGAAGGAAGGTCTTGCCCATTTGCCTCTGCGTTACGTTTAACGTCATTCATCAGTGCATCTACTTCACTTTGAAGTACAACACCCTGATCGACAATAACCGCTACGCGGTCAAGCATTACTTCTTGCGCGTAGCTGCTAAACGACAACACTGCACTGACTAACAAGGCCCGGATTATGAACTTCATACTCACTCTTTTATTATTGGTTAATGCTTAACGTAGGGCTACTCCCTACGCTACAACGGATTAATTTAAACTATATGGCTGACGATAGCCAAACATGCCATCTTGTAACATGCTTCTTTGTGTACCAGACGTACCGATACCTTTGAATATAAATTGTAATGACACACCAGTATCGAAATCGTCGGTAGATTGCTCTCCCGATGAATCGTAGCGGTTACTTAAACTTCTTTCTGCCACTAATCGTATTGCCCAGCAGCAGGATTCATACTGGATACCTGCATAAGTCTCAATACTGCGGTCGCGCTCAATGTCACGGTAAGTTCGACCCACCCATTGCCAGTTTTCAGCAATCGGCCAACTCGCCGATATTCCCACTTGGTCAATGGTTTCACCACTTAAATCACGAACATATCGATGACTTAACTGAATAAATCGCTTTGCATCTTGTCGATATTCTAAGCCAACACTGCTTAAGTCAACTTTGTCGGTGTCGGTGGTCACTTGAATATCAGAATGGGCGTACCAGTTTTTGTTAAACCGCCAGTCCATCTCAGCGGCTAGCGCCGAACGGTCTTGATTTTTAGTCGCGGCAATGACCTTGTTATCTTCAAGGTAGAATATCTGACCCAAGCTAAGTACAAATTGTTCCCTATTGTTTTTATCCAATATTCGGCTGGTTATGCCGAGGGTAACTTGGTTGTTATCTGAAATTCTATCCAATCCGGTAAATTCTTGTCCTCTGAATAACCCTTCAACGTCGGTTAACAGAGGCGTTGAATCATACAGCCCAATCGCTGTTTGGTCTTCATACGAGGTGTAAAGATACTGAATTTTAGGTTCTAACGTCATGGCGGTATCTTTACCAAACCATGAAGAATCTTTTTCGAAATACAGCGCCCCGAATAGGCGAGCTTGACCTAAAGTACGCTCTACATTTTCTTCTAAGTCAGTATCTTGAATATTTTCTTGTTTATAGACAGTTTGCAACACGGTGGTTTCAGCAACAAATTCACCCCATGCAGCACGAATAGGCATAGCAAGGGTAGGGGCTACATGAAAGCGGGTTGCTGTTGGTGCGGTTTCGGAAGTGTTATCAAAATACGCTAGTTCAGAGTTCACACTAAATTCGAAATAGCGACCAAAAGGCGTGCGATAATCAATCTTAACTTCTGGTAACGCACGGTAACTATCGGCGGTATCACCCAATATTTCGAAGTCTTTTATTTGCATATTTACCGTTAAATCACGGGTGTAATAACCCAGGCTTACGGTACGGTAAAGGTGTGTATCTGCGCTGTTATAATAATCAGAGCCTAAATCGACAATATAGTTATCATCGCTTAATCCGTTGAAGTCTACTCCCAACACCCAATTTTCATTAAGTTGCCCTTGGTGCTGTAAACGGTAGAAGTATCGATCGGGTGAGCCGTCAATATCACTGTCACTTGGCAAGTACTCGACGTAAGCCGTTCCTTCACTTTTTTCAGTTAGGTAACGAAACTCTGTATTTAGCTGAACACCACGCTGGGTCATCACCCGAGGCGAAATGGTCATGTCAAAATTAGGGGCTATATTCCAATAGAACGGCTGAGTGTAATCAATACCTGCATTGCTAGAGCTTGTTATCTCTGGAAACAATAAGCCCGTTTGACGTTCATTACTTACAGGGAATGCAAAATAGGGAAGGTAGAAAACAGGAACATCCGCAATATAGAACCGAGTATGTTTCGCTTTACCCCATGCTGTGCCTTTTTCAATACTGATCTCACTTGCCCGAATCATCCAATCTTCATGGCCTTCAGGGCAGGTAGTAAAACTCACTTCCTGTAAAATAATACCTTCATTGGTATCAACCAATATGTCTTCGGCAGCACCTTGTCCAACAAACCCGGTCAATTGATAACGGGTATTTTGCATTTCTAAGCGTTCTTCTTTTGAACGAAGCGACACCGCATCACTTTCTACGCTTAACTGTGCATCGCGAAAATGCACATCGCCTTTTGCCAGTACGTCTTCACCATTGCCATTGACTTGTGCTTGAGACGCACTAATGATGGCGCTATCAGACGTAATATCAACATTACCTGAAAACAGTGCCACTTTATTTTCGATGATTTCAGTTCGGTTGGCTTCCACCTTTACATGCCCCTTAGGCATAAGTGCAGAGCTTTTAAAGACAATGGGCTCCACCGAGCAAAAGGCTAGCGGTGAGACTGATTCTGGATTAGCTTCCTGTGCAAACGCGACGTGAGTAGACAAAGTCGCGGAAACAAGCATGGCGCAGGTCTTTTTCATGCGGTGGTGAATGGCCTGTTTTGTTATTCGTTGCTTACACTATAATGATGTGACCTTAAGGCGCACATATAGTTCTGCATAGAGTTAATAATACGCCAACCTAGTAGCGTTGGCAGTTAACGCAATGTAATTCGCCGTCAATTCTAAGCACTTCTGTTGTATTTACCAACCATTGGATTAAAAAAATCGTATTTCTCTTTATCTAAATAGTGATTTACCGCATATTTACTGACTTATTGGATAAAAAAATACTCAATTAATGAAGTGAATAGACGAGTTTTTAGCTTGAAAAGCGTCAAGCTATACCTACTTCTAATGATGACGTTATTTTTATAGCCTTATAGGGCTTGCAGATCATAGTGCTTAAACAACGATTTCAGGCGTTGGCTAGGTGCAAATCATCATCAACAATGCGCTATTGATTACAGGAGAATGCAGACATGGCCGTGTGGGGGAAAATCCTTGGTGTACTTTTTGGGTTTATGTTTTTAAAAATCCCCGGTGCTATTTTAGGGCTAATCGTAGGGCATTTCTTTGATAAGGCTTACAGCCAAGACTTTAATCAACTTGGCGGATTCGGCCGCTTCTTTACCGATCAAAATAGCATGAAGCAACAAGCGGTATTCTTTCATAGCTTGTTCTCGGCGCTGGGTCATTTAGCGAAGTCCGATGGCAAAGTAACAAGCCGTGAAATTCAAATCGCCACAGCGCTGATGGATGACATGAAGTTAACCGGTGATGCGCGCAAAGAAGCGCAAGAAGCGTTTCGTGAAGGTAAAGCCAGAGACTTCCCTATTACTGATACGTTGAAAGGGTTGTACGAGGCCAGCCATGGTCGCAGAGATATATTACAAGTTTTCTTGGAAATATTGATTCAAGCGGCATTTGCCGATGGAAAGTTAACGCAAGAAGAGTATGTGGTACTAGAAAAAGTAGCGAAGCCACTGGGTTTTAGGCGCCGAGATCTCGATTATCTGATTTCCATGTTTGAAGCTGAAATACGCTTTAGGCAGCGGGGCGGACAAAGTGGCCAGGGCCCCCATGGCCAGCAGCGTTCTTCGCAACAAAGCGCCTATACTGAAAAACAATCTCTTGATGATGCTTATCGTATTTTGGGCGTTACTGGGTCTGATGATGAAAAAACCATTAAACGTGCTTACCGAAAACGTATGGCAGAGCATCATCCCGATAAGCTTGTATCTAAAGGATTGCCTGAACAAGCCATGGAAATGGCGAAGAAAAAGACCCAAGATATTCAGTCTGCCTACGAGCTTATAAAACAAATGCGTGGCTTTTAATGAAGCGTGATCTTACCTATGTGCCTGCCGTGAGTCAGGCGCATATCGATGGCTTCATAGACATGCTTTGGCTTGAGAAGGGGTTGTCTGATCATACTCAACAAAGCTATCGTACCGACCTAACTAAACTGGCTATATTCTGTAATAACCAAGGCATTAAAGACATAGCGGTACTGACCACCGAAATGATGCAAGACTACTTGGCTTACCGCCACGACAAGGGACTCTCAGCACGAAGCACACAACGTGCAATGAGTGCATTACGGGCCTTTTATACGTATTTAATCGGTAAGCAAATACGGGTAGATAACCCTATATCTTCCTTATCAAACCCCAAACTACCAAAATCTTTGCCTGCCTCGTTAAGTGAACGCCAAGTCGAAGATTTACTCGCAGCCCCGATAGTAGAAGACCCAATAGAATGTCGTGATAAAAGCATGCTGGAAGTGCTTTATGCTACAGGATTGCGAGTTAGTGAGCTTATCGGTTTACAAATGAGCGAGGTAAGTTTGCAGCAAGGCGTGGTTCGGGTTACCGGGAAAGGTAACAAAGACAGGTTAGTGCCACTTGGCGAAGACGCTATAGAATGGCTGTTAACTTACATTAAGACTGCCCGCCCTGTACTCGCGACTAAGCAATCAGACTATGTCTACTTGAGTAAACGTGGTCAAAAAATGACGCGGCAAACCTTTTGGCATCGTATTAAATATTATGCTGTGAAAGCCAACATTGAACAGCACCTGTCTCCACACACCTTGCGTCATGCCTTTGCCACACATCTACTCAATCATGGTGCCGATTTGCGTGTTGTGCAGATGTTGTTGGGGCACAGCGACTTGTCGACGACCCAAATCTATACGCATGTGGCGACAGAGCGCTTACAAACGCTCATTCACAGCCATCACCCTCGGGGATAACTCCACTAATTGGTAAGGCAAACTTCAGTGTTACCCAGCGAGTGGTGTGATAGCATTACGTTAAATACTTGCTAAATATCGCTTTAGTGAAATGCGTAAATGAAATTTTTCTCATGCATGAGCGGTCTTAGTTATATCCCATTTTAATATTTTGAAAGCATGGTTGCTGTCGGAGTAAATATAGTGAAAGTAGTAAAATTTAGCTTATTGGTTGCATTGGTGTTCACTACGAGCCTTTTCGCGAATGTCGCAAGCGCAGCTGACGAAACGGCAATTAAAAGTAAGCTGACTAATATGCTGGGGCTAGAGGTTGACTCTCTTGCCGACTCACCCATTCCAGGCTTGGTACAAGTATCTACCAATCGCGGTTTCTTCTATGTTAGCGATGATGCTAAATATTTGGTTCAGGCGCGTATTCTCAATATTGATGAAGGCATGCGTAATGAAACCGAAGTCGCTTATTCGAGTCTTCGTATTGAAGGCGTTAAAGAGATGGCTCCATCGGCGATTACGTTTAAAGCTAAAAACGAGAAGCATGTGATCAGTGTTTTCACCGATACCACCTGTGGTTACTGCCGAAAGCTTCATAAAGAAGTCGGCGACTTAAACGACATGGGTATTACCGTAAATTACTTGGCCTTTCCTCGTGCTGGTTTAGACAGCCAGAATTACCAAGATATGGTGTCGGTATGGTGTGCAGTGAACCCGCAAAAAGCATTAACTGACGCAAAATCGGGCAACGATGTGGCAACCGCTAAATGTGCTAATAACGTTGCAGAGCAATATTTGTTAGGGCAAAAATTGGGTGTAAATGGTACGCCTAACATCGTGTTGCCAGATGGCTCGCTAATACCTGGGTATCAACCTGCGGGTATGATTGCACAGGCTATTGAACAAGCCGAATAGCGCCAATTTCAATTTTTCTAAAACGCACCATAGCAAAAGTTAATGCTTAGGCTAGGTGCGTTTTTTTATGTTCTGATTTTACCTACCTCATTCCCTTGGGTATTATTGCCCTCTAATTAACCGTAGTGATGAATGTCGATGATATTGCCTGTAGTGCGCCGTGAAACTGGTGACGCCCCTCTTGCTTCTACTTTGCACCCTGTAATAGACCGTATTTATCGCGGTAGAAACGTGCAAGATGTTAGTGAATTAGAAAATGGGCTGAAGGGCCTTACCCATTTCAATGAGCTAAAAGGCATGGCCGGTGCGGCAAGTATTCTGGCTGACACTATTGAGCAAGAAAAAACGCTCATCATTGTGGGTGACTTCGATGCCGACGGCGCCACCAGTATTGCAGTGTGTATCCATTCATTGCAAATGATGGGGTTTACTAAGGTTGATTATCTAGTGCCAAATCGCTTTGATTTTGGTTACGGCCTTAGCGTGCCTATTGTGGATATCGCCAAGCAACAGGGTGCCGACGTTATTATTACGGTTGATAACGGCATTGCCTGTATTGAAGGGGTTACCCATGCAAAAGCGTTAGGTATAGATGTTATTGTAACCGATCACCATTTACCTGGGGACGATCTTCCCCCCGCCGATGCTATTGTGAACCCAAATCAACCCGGTTGTACTTTCCCTTCTAAAAACTTAGCTGGGGTAGGTGTGGCGTTTTACATCATGTTAGCGCTTAAAACCGAACTACAACAACGTAATTGGTTTACTAAAAAAAATCTTCCAGCGCCTAATTTGGCATCGTTACTAGATATTGTAGCCGTAGGTACGGTGGCCGACGTGGTGGTTTTAGATAAAAACAACCGAATTTTGGTACATCAAGGCCTGCAGCGTATTCGTGCAGGTAAATGCAGACCGGGTATTAAAGCATTGGTTGAAGTGGCTAATCGTGATTGTGCTCACCTTACTTCAACCGATTTAGGTTTTGTTATTGGCCCCCGTTTAAATGCCGCTGGCAGGCTGGACGATATGTCTCAAGGCATTGCCTGCCTCTTGGAAAACGACACGATGCAAGCCCGCATGATTGCCTCGGAACTAGATGCACTTAACCGTGAACGCCGAGAAATAGAAACGGGTATGAAGGCACAAGCGGAACAAGTGCTCGAAAAAATGTCTCTCACTGAAGGTGATATTCCTGCCGCGTTGGTGGTGTATCAAGCCGATTTTCACCAAGGTGTTATTGGTATTGTGGCGGGGCGTTTAAAAGAAAAGTATTTGAAACCCGTTATCGCTTTCGCTCATCAAGATGATATGACAATAAAAGGCTCAGCTCGCTCTATTCCTGGGGTACATATTCGCGATGTACTCGATGAAGTGAATACGCGTTTCCCGGGCGTTATTGACAAGTTTGGTGGCCACGCGATGGCAGCAGGGTTAAGTTTGCCCGTTGCTAACTTAGCGGCTTTTGAACACGCCTTTGTTGACATTGCAAAGCAGCACATGGATAAGCTTGATGGTAATCAAGTGTTATTGTCTGATGGCAGCCTGACAGGTCAAGAGCTGTCATTGCCTTTTGCGCATTTGCTTAGGCAAGCTGGCCCGTTTGGGCAAGGCTTTGAATCGCCATTATTTGATGGCGAGTTTCACGTAGTGCAACAACGACTGGTGGGTGAAAAACACTTGAAGTTGGTACTACGAGAGCCTTCGGTTGGCGAAGTGGATGCCATTGCCTTTAATATTGATATTAAAGTGTGGCCGAATGCCATGGTAAAACAAGTACGCATTGCCTACCGATTAGATGTTAACGTATTTCGCGGCCAAGAGTCGGTACAGCTTATTGTTGAGCAGCTAGAAAGCGCATAAAGCCCACACACCAGAATATAACGCGGTGCAAGGTAAATAATATGAAATCAGAGACTGACAAATTAATCAGCAAGCACGGCCAGTTAAATCAGTCTGATAATATGAAGGTGGTGTCTCACGTTCAACGTGAAGAAGAAGACTGGATACGTCATACGGTAATGCTTGAAGGTATTGACGTGCCATTTATCTACCGCCGCAAAAAGCAGTATCAAAGCTTGAAAGGGGCGCGGGTTAATATTACTTACTACCGTCAGGTAGAAGAGGTGGCAGGTATTGAGTTTGAAACCATGAAAGTGGTACGCATTAAACGAAGCTAAGCCCTTTAGTCAGCTAAATGTGCAAGAACGCTACCTTCACTAAAATTAAATACCAGAACTGCTGAAAAAAACACGGGAAGATGAATGAACAACGACTGGTTGACTGCTTTTGTGTTGCATCGCCGAGCCTATCGGGAGACCAGTTATATCGTCGATTTCTTTACCTTAGAACACGGTAAAGTGAGTGCCGTGGCAAAAGGTGTACGCAACAGTAAATCTGATAAGAAAAGCCTGCTTCAACCTTTTCAAGCCCTCAAGCTTCAACTTGCTGGTAAATCTGATTTGAAAAATTTGCGGCACGTTGAAAGTACCGCACCTTCTATTAATTTAGCGGGCACGCCATTATTTTGTGCCATGTACCTCAATGAGCTCACTAACCGAATAATGCCTGCTGGCCTTGCCAGTGACGCGGTGTTTGAAGCTTATGAGCAGGCACTAATGGCGCTTTTCCGCGATGAGGATATTGAAGTTACCCTGCGAAAGTTTGAACTGTCACTTCTAGATGAAATGGGATTACTGCCTGATTTCACTGAAGATGTAGAATATGAAATGCCTATCGAGGCTGAAAAACACTATGTGCTTCAGCCGGAATTTGGCTTTTGTGCACTGCCAGACGATGTGCCAAATGGCTATACGCGCAAGGGATTGCCGGGTAGTGCGCTACTTGCATTAGCTCAAGGTGAATTTACACCCATGAGCAAACGGGTGGCAAAAGTCTTATGCCGCGATTTACTCAAGCCGCTAGTTGGCGATAAACCGCTAAAAAGTAGAGAGTTATTTGTGGTGCGAAAACATTAAAATGATAAGTGTTACGCATATTTAATGGCGCTTTTTACCACGTGACAGTTCGAAAGTTTGTTACAATGAGGTTCAATCAATTTTAGACAGGCAATAGGCGAAACTTCTATTAATCGCTGATTGCCAAATACTTGTTCTACTATAGGTATCTGTTAATGAGTACACTTCTTCTTGGCGTTAACATCGATCACATTGCCACACTTCGAAATGCCCGTGGCACCAACTACCCCGATCCTGTGCATGCTGCTGATGTTGCAGAACGCGCTGGAGCAGACGGTATTACCGTTCACTTGCGCGAAGATCGTCGCCATATAAAAGACAGAGATGTTCGCATTTTGGCGCAAACTATCAATACCCGCCTAAACTTAGAGATGGCGGTTACCGATGAAATGCTCTCTATTGCCGAAGAAGTAAAACCGGTGTTTTGTTGCTTAGTGCCCGAAAAACGTGAAGAGCTAACCACTGAGGGCGGCCTTGACGTAGCGGGCAATTTACCCGTGATGAAACAAGCCTGTGAGCGTTTAGCAGCTGCGAACATTTTAGTGTCTTTGTTTATTGATGCAGATAAAAAGCAAATAGATGCTGCTGTGGAATGCGGTGCGCCTTATATTGAAATTCATACTGGGCAGTATGCTGAAGCAACCGGCGAAGCAGAGCTTGGCGAAGAGTTAGCTCGGTTAGTGGAAGGCATTGAATATGCCGATAAACTAGGGCTAAAAGTGAATGCTGGTCATGGTTTGCATTACCATAATGTCAAACCGATTGCGGCTATCCCTCAACTTATCGAGTTGAATATTGGCCATGCGATTATTGCACGGGCGGCGTTTGATGGCCTTGCCACTGCAGTGGCTGATATGCGTCAACTTATGCTAGAAGCACGAAGCGGCGTGTAAGTTCGAATCTCGACAGCAGCACGTCAACGCAAGCAACAACAAAGAGAATACCTAGTGGCCATAGCTGGATTAGGCACAGACATTATTGAAATTGCACGTTTGAAGAAAAGCGATGCGACCACAGAGCGCCTCGCGAAACGTGTGCTTACGCCTTACGAACTTACCCTTTATGTTGCCAGCAATGAGCCAGTGCGCTACTTAGCGAAGCGTTTTGCCGCCAAAGAGGCAACGGTGAAGGCGTTGGGTACAGGTATTGGTAACGGCGTCAGTTGGCAACATATCGAAGTGCGCAACAATGCTTTAGGGGCGCCAGAACTTCACTTTACTGGAGAGGTTGCCATGCTATGTAAGCAGCGAGCCATTACCTCTAGTGTAATAAGCATTTCCGATGAAACTCACTATGCGGTTGCTACCGTTATTCTTGAAAATTAATGTAACGGGAGCACCACGTGGCCATATTTTATAAACCTAGCAAGGGCAAAAACAAAAGCAACGTAAAAGGGCGGGTGCGCGGTGCAGGCTCAGGTGAAAAGCAGCACATTGTAAAAACTAAACAATCATGGCCCTCGGTTGATGACATTAATGCTGCTAATGAAGTGGTAACCATTGATGGTATGGATTGGCAGGGGCAGGGCGTTGCTCGGGGTGAAACCTTATATTTCGTAGATGGTGCTTTACCTGGTGAAACCGTACAAATAAAAGCGCTTTCAAGCAACAAGCAGATTGTTAACGCAAAAGTCACTAAGGTGAATACCCCCTCAGACCATCGCCAAAAGCCATTTTGTGCGGTGGCAAATCAGTGCGGTGGTTGCCAGCTTCAGCACGTAGATCCCCATGAAGCCCTCGCACTACGAGACGATGCCCTTAAAAGCATGTTTCAGCGTAAACTCGATTTTAACGACGGGGCATGGCAAGCGCCTATCAGCGGTGGTAGGCCTAGATATCGTCGTAAGGCCCGCCTAGCGATTGATGCAAGAAACCCAGAGAAAATAAAACTCGGTTTTCGAGAAAACGCGGGCAAAAACATTGTTGATATTGGTGGTTGCCCGGTTTTGGTTGAATCACTAAGTCAGCTTATCGCGCCACTTAAATCTGCCATTGCAGGCTTTGCTAGCGCTCGTCTTGTCGGGCACATCAGCTTATTGGCGGGTGAGAATACGGTGCAAGTTACAGTGAAACATACCCGTTCATTAGCCAACGACTTTATTGCATCGCTTTCCCAGTTTGCTGCGGAACAAAACGTGAATATGACCATCGAAGACGGTAATGGCGATTTTACCCAATTGCATGAAGTAGCGCCAATCACCTGTAACACAGTAGACGGCTTTTATTTGCAACCAGGGCCTAATGATTTTGTTCAGGTGAACGCAGAAGTAAATACAAAAATGGTGGCGCAAGCTTTGTCATGGTTGGCACCAAAAGCCGGTGAGCGCATCGCCGATTGGTTCAGTGGTTTAGGTAATTTCACCTTGCCCATTGCCAACAGCGGCGCTACGGTAAGGGCGGTGGAAGGGGTTGCTGAAATGGTGCAGCGTGCCAAAAGTAACGCCCTCAAACAGGGCATTTCCAATGTTGACTGGATGCAGCTTGACTTAGCTGACGAGAAATCAGTAGATAAAGCGTTAGCGGGTGGGTTCGATAAAGTACTACTTGACCCTTCTCGTGAGGGGGCATTGACAGTTTGTCATGCACTGGTCCGCGCTACACCAAATACGATAGTGTATGTTTCTTGCAACCCGAACACTTTTTCGCGGGATGCGCGTGTTCTGATAGATGGAGGTTATCAAATGCAAAAAGCGGGTGTAATTGAAATGTTCCCCTTTACCCATCATATGGAAACGATGGCGCTATTTACACGCCAACAGCAATAGCGAGCAGCGGTTATGGTGACAACAAGAAAAGTACATGCAGCCGATAGACCTCCTTTTGAGGTATGGTTAGACAGCCTCGATTTAAGTGATGAAACGAAAGATAAACTGCGCAGTGTATCCTCAATGCCAGAGCGCCTTCTCGTCGGCCAAGAAATGGTCGAAATTCTTTGTCAACTCAATATGGATGACGCTACGCTACAAGCGGCATTGGTCTTTCCCTACTGCGAGCAACATTGTTTAACCGAAGCTGATATTGAACAAGAATTTGATGGTGAAATTCGTGACTTAGTTGTGGGTGTAAGGCGTATGGACGCCATTAAAACTTTGCACGCTAGAAAAGCCAATGGTTCGCCTTTCAACGAAAAATCCGATGAACAACATATTGATAGTATTCGTCGTATGCTGCTTGCTATGGTTGAAGACGTTCGCGCTGTAGTGATTAAAATGGCAGAACGTATTTGCGCGCTTCAACAAGCGAAAAGAGCGGATGAAGAAACGCGGGTGATGGTGGCCCGCGAGTGTGCCAGCATTTATGCCCCTTTGGCTAACCGTTTAGGTATTGGTCAATTAAAGTGGGAGCTGGAAGATTTAGCCTTTCGCTATCTGCACCCTATCACCTACAAACAAATCGCCAAGCAACTAGATGGTAAACGTCGAGAGAGAGCCGATTATATCGATGGCATCGTTGATGATCTTCAAACATTAATGAATAGCGAAAACATTCGCGCCGATGTGTATGGTAGGCCAAAACACATTTTCAGCATTTGGAAAAAAATGCAGAAAAAGCGCTTAACCTTCGAACAACTTTTCGATATACGTGCCGTGCGGGTTATTGCTGAGCGGTTACAAGATTGTTATGCCGCGCTTGGCACCGTGCACGCTAGCTACAAGCATTTACCCAACGAATTCGACGATTATATTGCCACCCCCAAATCTAACGGCTATCAGTCTATTCATACCGTTATTGTGGGCCCTGAAGGAAAGCCTGTAGAAATTCAAATTCGTACACACAAAATGCATCAAGACGCCGAGTTAGGCGTTGCTGCGCATTGGAAGTACAAAGAAGGCAGTACCGGCAAACAATCGGGTTACGATGAGCGTATCAATTGGCTTCGCCGTATTCTTGCTTGGCAGGAAGAAGTGGCCGAATCTGGCGATATGGTGGAAGAGTTGCGCAGTCAGGTGTTTGATGATCGCGTGTATGTGTTTACCCCGAAAGGCGATGTTATCGACTTGCCTCAAGGTGCTACGCCACTCGACTTTGCCTACTATATTCACAGCAATGTAGGGCATCGCTGTATTGGGGCGAAAGCCAATGGGCGAATTGTGCCTTTTACTTATCAGCTGCATAGTGGCGACCAAGTGGAAGTGCTCACCGGTAAAGAGCTAAATCCTAGCCGCGATTGGATGCATCCAGGCTTGGGCTATGTGCACTCATCTCGCGCCCGTGCCACTATTCATTCGTACTTTAAAAAGCAAGATAGGGATAAAAACCTAACCGCAGGTAAAGAGCTGCTAGAGCGCGAACTGCATCGCGCCCACTTGCCCACCAAAATAGCCAGTGAAGTGTACGAGAAGTTTAACGGTCATAGTGCTGATGATCTTTATGCGGCAATAGGCACAGGTGATGTGAGAGTGATGCAAGTTATTAACTTCATTCACTTCTTACAAGAACCAGAGCCAGAAGAGCCTGAAATTAGCCCTAAAGTAAAAACAAAGCGTACGGCTAAGGGCGCAGGTAAAAAGGACGCCGTGGTCGTACAAGGGGTTGGCCACTTGATGAGCCAGCTCGCTAATTGTTGTAAACCGGTTCCTGGTGAGCCCATTATGGGTTATATCACGCAAGGGCGTGGCGTAAGCGTGCACAAAGAAAGCTGCGATCAATTGCAGCATTTGCTTGAGCAGCACCCAGAACGTCAAATTGAGGTGAACTGGTCACAAGAACTTAAAGTAGGTTTTGAAACCTCAGTCGATATCTTCTGCCACGACAGAACCGGTTTACTGCGTGATATCACTACCGTGCTGGCAAATGAAAACGTGCCATTACTGGGTGTGAATAGTTTAAGTGATAAACACAGACAAACGGCGCTAATTACCATTTCAATTGAAGTACAAGACTTAGATACCTTATCAAAAGTGCTCGCACGATTACGTCAATTAAAAGGCATTACGGATGCAAAACGCAAACAATTCTGAGTTGCCTGAGGTAAAACGACTTCAAGAGATAATGGCGAAGCTTCGAGACCCTAAGTCTGGGTGCCCGTGGGATGTTCAGCAAACCATGGACAGCTTAACTCGGTATACTATTGAAGAAGCTTACGAAGTGGCTGATGCCATTGCGAAAGGGGAGCCTTCAGATATTCGTGATGAACTTGGGGATTTGTTGTTTCAAGTGGTGTTCTACTCCCGCATTGCAGAGGAAGAAGGCAACTTCACCTTTAATGATGTTGCGAAAAGCATTAGCGACAAAATGACCCGTCGTCATCCACACGTATTTGGCAATACCTCAGCGCAGCCAAGCAGCGAGGAAGGCTTAACTGCACAGTGGGACAGTATAAAAGCCAAAGAAAAAGCACTTAAACAACAGGCTTTAAAGCAAAACTTGAATACCACATTGACGCCAAAAGACAATAAACCGGCTTGCCCCAGTCTTCTTGATGATGTGCCGGTGGGAATGCCAGCATTAATGTATGCCCAAAAACTACAAAAAGCGTGTGCAAAGGTGGGTTTTGATTGGCCTGAAGCTGAGCCTGTTTTAGACAAGGTGCGAGAAGAAGTTGAAGAAATTCAACAAGAGCTTGATGCCGAAACTGTCAATCAGCAAGCCTTAGAAGAGGAAATTGGTGATGCATTATTTGCTATGGTTAATGTGGCAAGACATTGTAAAGTTGATGCTGATACGGCGCTGCGCAACGCCAGCAACAAATTTGCTAAACGTTTTAGAGCGGTAGAGTTTTTAGCCTATAAAGCAGAATCAGCCCATAAAATAGCGTGTGAAGACTTGTCTATAAAAGACGGCGAGCCCGTGAGTAAGGGCTCACCATTAGCTAATATGACGCTTGATGAGATGGAAGCACTATGGCAGCAAGCAAAAATCACCACTGCTAATTCATAACGCTTTACCGGTCTTACTAAAGCTTAGCCGTTAAAGCTTTTTCGCTACCTTGGCTTCTAATATTTCTATCTCCGATCTTCGGCCTTTGTCTGCAATAGGGCGGTTTGGTTTTTCAGGTGCGCTTTTGGCTAGTGTTAAGTGTCGAGCAGCCTCTTCATACTCACCATCATCAAACAAGTATTCTGCGTAAAAGTAGTGTGCGTCCATACTGTTTGGGTAAAGCGCTAGCGCTTTTTCAAACAAGCGCGCTGCTTTTTTGTCACTGCCAAACGCGACAGGCCAGCCAGGTACATTGTGATATAGCGCCGCTAATACAGTTAATGCTGTACCCTCTAATACTTGCTCATCCTGCTGCAATGCTTTTTCAAGGTTTGCTCTAGCTGCTTTGGCGAAATCGAGCGCACCTAGGCCACCTTTAGCTTTCGCAGCACTAGATTGGGTAATAGCTAACCACGTGAGGGCTTCGGCACTGTTATTCGATGATGCAACAAAGGCTTCAGCATCAGCGATAAGCGCTATAAACGCCTTCTCTTTCTCGCTGCTATCTGCGTCATAATTGATTGACGCCCATTGCTGTTGAATACCAAGCAATGTGTGATTGTTGTCAGCGAAGGTAGGGTTTGCATAAAGTATAAGAGAGATGAAAACAGCGATAAGTCCACATTTACTGCGCATTGTGGGTTCCTCATTGATTATAAGTCGTATTTTAGGCGGGTGTTTTACCAGTAATTCGGGGTATAAAACAAGAAAAATGGTGAAGTTGGTTATTTATTCGCTTGTCAGTGCCTTGATGGCTTTCTCTTTCTCTAAATCCCATCGCGCGTAATCAAGCACATAGGGTAGAAAATGGTTCTGTAGTGAGTGCCTGGTTCGATGAGGCTCGTCTGCCAATGAAAGGGCGAGTTTATGAGCTTCGAATTGATTAAATATGGCTTCAAGTGTGCCGTTTTCTATCAGCCGTGACAGGCCAATACGAATTCTTTTTGCTAAAGCAGCATCGTCCGGACGTACGAAGAAGTATTCATAGTTGGGATAAACAAGAAGGTGATTTTTATCGATAGTAATAGGCTTGTCTGCATGACGCGCTAAGTCTCCATTTACCTCAATAACATTTCGAGGGAAACCATCCACCATGCCTTTTTCTACCATGGTGTACATTGATGTAAACCATAAACTCCATTCTTCGCCTGCCGCATTAAATCCATTTGATTTGAGTACGTGCAAGTCAGGCCAATCGTTCCCCTGCACCAAGGTGCGGGTTTTAAGCTCATCGGTGGTTAATGTCTGTGCGAAGTTATGTTGGGCATCGTTTGCAATCACAAATACTCGGTACCCAGCCAACCCTTTTAGAAGGGGGAGTTTAATGGGGGTTAATAATTTCTCACGTTCAGCATTAGTCACGCTCCACATTACATCTGCATCACCCTGTAGTAGGGATACTACTTGTCGACTTTGTGACATAGGGTGGGGGTGCAAGGAAATCTGCGTGTTTCCATATTCGGGGGTTGCAGACAATACAGCCTCAAGTACTTTCTGCTGATAAAAACCATAATCGTCATCGGCAAATGCCCGTGTGAGAGTGACGTTACCAGATTCGGCTTTAGCATAAACACTTGCCAGAAGTTGAACCACAACTAAAAAAACAGCCGATAAGCGCATTATTTTCCTGTTTATTCTCTTCTAAAATGGTTTGCCCTTTGAAATTAACGGAATTAACTAAGCTTGTCACTGTTTCTGTAGAAACTTTGTGCAGAAAACTCCCCCTAATTGCAAATTAGGGGTTCGCATTTTCATCAAAACCTGTATAATTCGCGCCCTGCCCAGTTACGCCCACCTTTGGGAAGGTGGAAGAATCGACCGGCTCGAAGGGGTCTTTGTGTTGATTTTATGGTGATTTCTGGTGTTCAGAAATCAGTAACGACGATATTATTCGGGTGATATTTAAATGAAAACTTTTGTTGCAAAGCCAGAAACGGTACAACGTGACTGGTACGTGGTTGACGCCACAGACAAAACTCTAGGCCGTTTGGCTTCAGAAATCGCATTGCGCCTTCGTGGTAAGCATAAGCCAGAGTACACACCTCACGTGGACACTGGTGATTACATTGTAGTTATCAATGCTGACAAAATTACGGTTACTGGCCGTAAAGCATTGAACAAAATCTATTATGCACACAGTGGCTATCCAGGTGGTCTGAAAGAAACTAACTTTGAAAAGCTGCTAGCTTTCAAACCAGAAATGGTTATTGAGAAAGCAGTGAAAGGAATGCTGCCAAAAGGTCCTCTAGGCCGTGCAATGTTCCGTAAAATGAAAGTTTACGCTGGTGCTGAACATAAGCACGCAGCACAGCAACCACAAGTTTTGGACATCTAAGGGGCAATCGACATGGCAGATACTCAATACTACGGCACCGGCCGCCGCAAAAGTTCTACCGCTCGTGTGTTCCTGCGTCCAGGCTCAGGTAACATTCAAGTAAACAAACGTGCTCTAGACGAGTACTTTGGTCGCGAGACTGAGTGCATGGTTGTTCGTCAACCTCTAGAACTTGTTGAAATGTTGGAAAAGTTTGACCTATACGTCACTGTTAAAGGTGGTGGTTCTAACGGTCAAGCTGGCGCAATTCGTCACGGCATCACTCGTGCTCTTATGGAGTACGATGAGACGTTACGTCCTGCTCTGCGTAAAGCTGGCTTCGTTACTCGTGACGCTCGTCAAGTTGAACGTAAGAAAGTGGGTCTACACAAAGCACGTAAGCGTCCACAATTCTCAAAACGTTAATTCTACGTTTTATATATTGTGCAAAAAACCCGGCTTATGCCGGGTTTTTTATTTTCTGCTTGAAAATCTACTTCCTTCAGTGCGTCACGTAATTATTCTTTAAACGGCGCTCATCTACCTAGTAAATTAGTATTCTAAATTTTCCCGCTTCATTTCAACATAAAGCTAACAATGTTTTAATAAAGGCGCTGATTTGGCCGAATTTCGGTCAAATTCTTGATTTTATTCCAATCACTCACTAATTCTTAACAGTGGCCTCAGATTAATTTATTGCTTAAATACCAGTAAAACCTTGTGTTTATAAGGGCTTTTCTTTTATCATTTGCGGTCGAAATTTGACGAAACTTTAGTGAATTCTCGAATGAGCACATAAGTGCCTTTGAGTTAACTTCATGACAAGCCATATGATGGACGATCCTAACGTGATAAAACCAGTAAAAGTTAGGGTTATACATCATAATTATCCGAACCTGGAGAAATGTGGATGAGCAATGTATCTGTAGATGCAACAGAGTCTGCACACAATGATAACCAGCCAGAAAACAACACCCGTCGTCGGTTCTTGACCGTTGCCACGTCGGTAGTTGGTGGTGTAGGTGTTGTTGGAGCGGCAGTGCCTTTTATTGCGTCCTGGAATCCAAGTGCCAAAGCGAAAGCGGCCGGTGCTGACGTTGAAGTAGATATCAGCGGGATTGAACCTGGACAGCTAGTGCGTGTGATGTGGCGAAGCAAGCCTGTATGGATTGTTCGTCGTACTCCTGAAATTCTTGAAGAATTGAGCACTCACGAAGATAAACTGAAAGATCCTAACTCTGAAGCAGAGCAACAACCCACGTTTGCCCAGAACCGTTTCCGTTCTATGAAAGAAGAGTACCTTATCTTAGTCGGTATTTGTACGCATCTAGGTTGCTCACCGCAGCACCTTAAAGATGGCGCTTTCGAAGAAGTGGTTGAAGGGGTTCCAGACGGTTTCTTCTGCCCATGTCACGGTTCTAAGTTTGATATGGCTGGTCGTGTATTCCAAAACGTACCTGCGCCGTTGAACCTTGTTGTTCCGCCTTACCAGTTCGTAGATGACACAAACATCATCCTCGGCTCAGAAGCGGAGGCTGTGTAATATGAATGCTTTTTTAGAGTGGATTGAAGCGCGTATTCCAATTATGCGTGTGGCGAATATGCACGCCATCCAATACCCAGCGCCTAAGAACATGAACTTTTGGTACGTGTTTGGATTCTTGGCTACCATCGTTTTAGTTAACCAAATTATTACTGGAATCTGGTTAACAATGAACTTCGTACCGACTTCTGAAGGTGCGTTCGCGTCTGTTGAATACATCATGCGTGAAATTGATTACGGATGGATTATCCGCTATATGCATAGTACAGGCGCTTCAGCGTTCTTTATTGTGGTATATCTGCATATGTTCCGTGGCATGATTTACGGTTCTTACCAAAAGCCTCGTGAATTGCTTTGGGTGTTTGGTATGTTTATCTACCTTGCACTAATGGCTGAAGCCTTCATGGGTTATGTATTGCCTTGGGGACAAATGTCTTACTGGGGTGCACAGGTAATTGTATCGCTATTTGGTGCAATTCCAGTTGTAGGTCCAGACTTAGTTATCTGGCTACAAGGTGACTATGTAATCTCGGGTGCTACCCTAAACCGATTCTTCGCATTGCACGTTATTGCATTGCCGTTGGTTATTGTTATTTTAGTATTCTTACACATTATTGCGCTACACGAAGTGGGTTCAAACAACCCAGACGGTATTGCGATTAAGCATAAGAAAGGCTCGTTACCTGAGTCAGAAAAGACTAAATTCCAAATCCATGAGTACTACACAAGCAAGTACGATATCGCTGATGACATCTTGCCATTCTTCCCGCACATGGTGCTGAAAGACTTAGTCGCGTTCTGTATTTTCTTAGCCTTGTTCACTTATATCTTGTTCTTCGCACCTGAAATGGGCGGTAAGTTCCTTGAGCATCCTAACTTCGAAATTGCGAACCCGTTGAAAACACCTGAGCATATCTTCCCTGTTTGGTACTTCACGCCGTTCTACGCCATCCTTAAGGCCGTACCTGATAAGCTAATTGGTGTACTTGCTATGTTTGGTGCTATTGCAGCCTTGTTCGCTTTACCATGGATAGATCGCGGTCGTGTTAAATCGTGGCGCTATCGTTGTGGTTTGCACACAGTAAACCTTATTGTGTTCGCAATTGTATTCGTTTTCTTAGGTTACTTAGGTGCTACACCTCAAGAAAACTGGAAGATTGTTGCGTCGCAAATCGCGACTGTTATGTACTTTGGTTTCTTCGTGTTGTTGTTCCTATACAGCCGTAACGAGAAAACTAAGCCTGTGCCAGAGAGGATTGCCTAATGAAAAAATTGATGTGCTTTTTAGCATTTTTTCTACCGGGTGTAGCGTTAGCCGCTGGTGGTAGTGTGCATCTTGATAAGGCACCTATCGACCTAACCGATAAGGCCTCGTTGCAACGTGGTGCGCAGTTGTTCATGAACTACTGCTTAGGCTGTCACTCAATGAAGTATCAGCGTTATCAGCGTACGTTTGCCGATTTAGGTATTCCTGACGAGTTAGGTCAAGAAAACCTTCAGTTTACGGGCGAAAAGGTTGCTGACTACATTACTCGTGCAATGCCTGAAGATGCAGCGGCAGGTTGGTTTGGTGCTGCGCCACCAGACTTAACCCTTGTAGCTCGAGTTCGTGGTGAAGATTGGATTTACACTTATCTACGTTCTTTCTACGTAGATGAGAGCCGTCCATTTGGTGTTAACAATAAAGTATTCCCAGAAGTGGGTATGCCGCATGTGCTTCAACCTTTGCAAGGTACACCAACTGAAATGCACGAAGAAGTTATGGTCGACGGCGAAATGGTTGAACAATATGTAGGTATTAAATCTGATGGTACAGGTTCAATGTCTCCAGATGAGTACGACCAAGCTGTTGCTGATATTGTTAACTTCTTAGAGTATACCGGTGAGCCAGCTAAGCTAGATTCACACCGTATTGGTAAATGGGTTCTTATCTTCATTGCCGTACTGTTTGTATTTGTTTACTTGCTGAAGAAAGAATACTGGCGAGAAGTGCACTAATCGCACAGAATTATGTATAATAGCAAAGGGGGCTTCTCGCCCCCTTTTTTAGTATTTGAATTTCGCCCGATTTAGCGGGCATAACTAGTTTCTCGACGGAGGAAATTGAATGGCCGTAGCCGCGAATAAACGTTCTATTATGACGTTGTTCTCTGACACAATTGATATTTACAGCCATCAGGTGCGTATTGTGTTGGCAGAAAAAGGTGTGGGTGTTGAAATAAGCTACACAGATCCTAGCAATCTGTCAGAGGATCTGTTGGAGTTAAACCCTTACGGAACCGTTCCAACTCTTGTTGATCGTGAACTGGTGCTTTATAAATCGCATATCATCATGGAATACCTTGATGAGCGTTTCCCGCATCCACCACTTATGCCAGTTTATCCGGTATCTCGTGGCCAAAGCCGTCTTATGATGCACCGCATCGAGCAAGACTGGTATTCGTTAGCAGCTCGTATCTTCCGTGGTGAAGGGAACGTTGAAGCTGCGCGCAACGATTTACGTGAAGCGTTACTTGCATTAGCACCTGTATTTGGTGAATTACCTTACTTCATGAGCGAAGAATTCAGCTTAGTTGATTGTTATCTTGCTCCGTTATTATGGCGCTTACCTGCTTTAGGTATTGAGCTTAATGGCGCAGGTAGTAAAGAAATTAATGCCTACATGAACCGTATCTTCTCTCGCAGTTCATTTAAAGCATCGCTAACCGATCAAGAGCGCGAGATCCACAATCCACTATGACATCTATGACGTCTAATCAGCCCTACCTTTTAAGGGCCTTTTACGAATGGATAGTGGACAACGATCTCACCCCATACATTGTTGTTGATGCAACGAATGAAATGGTGGAAGTGCCTTTAGAGTTTGTTAAGGACGGGCAAATCGTTTTAAACGTGTCGCCTAGTGCGTGTGTTAACTTTTCGTTGGACTTAACCGGGCTTTCTTTTCAAGCTCGTTTCGGTGGCCAACCTAGAAGATTAAGCATGCCTAGCGAAGCTATTATGGCGATTTATGCGCGCGAAAATGGTGCCGGTACTGTGTTTGCTACCGAAGAGGAGATGGCCAAAACAAGTAAGCCATCTGAACCTCAAACCACTGGGCCAGCATCTATTGAAGACGCAGACGCGTCTGATAATACAGATGCACCCGTTCCCCCTAAAAAGGGAAAGCCTACCTTAAAAGTGATTAAATAAGCATTCTGACTTCCTGCTGCCTAGGCAGGAAGTCAGCTTATTATTTTGTTCTATCTTCTTATCATATCTACCTCGTTATACTTCTTACGTTCATTGCGTCCGGATTCTTTACTAATTAAATAAAATTACGTGAACTAAACCGATAGCCCTTGGTGTTTGAAGCTACTTTTCTGTTACTTTGCCTATGTGTACGATGCTTATTTAACATTTGTGAGAGAAGCTATGCAAAACGCCCCAATTAAAGCGCTTATTGAGTTCAATGATGTCGAGAAACTGGATATTCGTGTAGGCACCATTACTCAAGTTGCTGACGTAGAAAAGTCTAAAAAGCTGATGAAGCTCACAGTCGATTTTGGTGATCATCAACGTTCTATTCTTGCGGGTATTAAAAAAGAACGTGAAAATCCCTTCGAGATTCAGGGCAAGCAAGCGCTGTTTGTCGTTAATTTACCTGAGCAAAAAATGGCGGGTGAAGTGTCTCAGGGCATGTTGTTTGATATTGGCTTTGCCGATAAATTAACGCCTTGTTTGGCCATGCCTGAAACACCAATGCCTAATGGCACCAGAGCGGGCTGACAGCGGTATAAAGCAGTTTGAGTGTCGATAGTTTATATCCATCCACAATAGTGCCCCAACTAACAAGTTAGAAAAGTTTTTGAACTTCATATTTATATGTTCATCTCATTAGGCGTTAGATAAACTATAGCACTCATATGACGTATTTTATGACAGGTATGCTGGGTAATTAATTGCCTATTTGTCTCGTTTTCGATTTATATAAATTTATTGTCCAACTGGTTTGATTGGTATGTCTAAAAAAGAAATTAAAATGCTCATCGAAAATAGCCTTACCGAAGACGGCCTATTTGAAACTGGTGTTAAAGGTGTGCAGCTATTTAGAGTGACCGAAGGGGTTCGTTGTGCGCCTGCGGTATATGAGCCCACAGTAGTGGCGATTGTCAGTGGTACCAAAGAGGCGATAGTAGACGGCAAGTCTTATGTTTATGGCACAGACCAATACATGTGCTGCAGTATTTCTATGCCTGTAGAGGCGGGTACGCCTAGTGCGTCGCCTGACAATCCTCTGCTTGGTGTGTTCATTTCCCTTGATACTCGCGTGATGACAGAACTTACCATGGATGTAGAGCGCGCTGGCGGTATACAGCGAAAAGCTAGGGGAGCAGTACTTCCGCCTAGTATTACGCTGTCTGATTGGGATAGTGAATTTGCTGAAGCACTACTGCGATTATTGCAGTTAAGCCAAAATGGAGCAGATACCGTTGTACTTGGCGAAAGTCGCCTTCGCGAAGTCTATTACGCCATATTGAAAGGTGGCGCCGGCGAATCTGCAAGGCGAGCGTTTGGGGTAGGCAATGAGATTGCTCGTGCAATCGACTACCTATCAACCCGTTTAAGTGAAACGGTCACCATAGAGGATATGGCATCACAAGTGGGTATGAGTCGGGCGGTATTTCATCGTAAGTTCAAACAAGCAACGAGCATGTCGCCAATTCAATTTATAAAGTCTATGCGGCTAAATACGGCTGCAATGAAGATTGTTAGCGGTATGAATGTGAATGAAGCCGCTATGGATGTGGGTTACGTAAGCTCATCCCAGTTTAGCCGAGAGTTTAAACGGTTGTATGGGCAGTCACCTAAGCAATGGAGCCACGATAGGCAGATACCTGCAGGATTGCTGTAATATTAAACTAAAGGTGTAAGCCGATTGTATTGCATTGTCCCAAATATACTGGGAAGGTAAAAAAGTGCATTACACCTTGTAAAGTCAAACGCGAAATCTACGACTAACCACAATATTGTAAAAGAAATTTCGTTCTTCAAGCACAACAACTATTTGTCAGAAAATAAAAATAATAGGCAGTGCAGTAGTGGAACAATTACTTTTAAAGAACCGAGAAAAATTACAAGCGGCAATTCCTCTCATCAACAGCTACAACGATAGGTTTGATGACTTAAACCATTGGTGGGGTAAAATTTCGCTTATAGGTAAAATCAATAGCCATAATGTGTCTGATAGCATTTTAGAAGAAATGCTTAGCACAAAACAGAAATTCTCTGAATTACAGGGACGGCTGATTCAGAACCTGATGAAAGAGCATTTGTTAAAGCGTTTGGCTGATGATCATAACAAATCTCAAGTGGCCATCGATATTCTGATCAGAAATTTGTTTGAACGTACTGCCGATGTGGGCTTTTTGGCTACTGATGATGATATCCGAGCATTCTTGCTCGATAACGAAAGAAAGCCCGAAGACACTAAAAAAATTCATCACCGCTTAGAAGAGTACGTAAAAAAATATAGCGTATATGATGAGATTATTCTTCTGGATACGCAGGGGCGGGTAAAGGCCAATTTGGATATTGATAGCCCAATTGAATTTAGCGAAGATCCGCTAGTTTCAAAAACGTTATCATCGAAAGACGACTATATAGAAACCTTTCGCTATTCAGATTTGCAGCCTCACAAGCGCAATTCTTTGATTTATTCCTGTGTAATAAAAGATAGTAACGACACGGGTGCGAGAACAGTAGGAATTCTTTGTTTGTGCTTTAAGTTTGACGACGAAATGCAGTCAATTTTTAGCAATTTGCAATCTGAACGTGCCGCTAGCAGCATCATGATTGTGTCTGAAAACAGAGAAGTCATGGCGACCAGCCATTCACAGAAATTCAAAGTTGGGGAAACAATACCTAAGTGTGGATCTCCTGACTTAGTCACTATAAAACACAAAAGCTTTATAGCTACCACCTCCGAAACTAAGGGATACCAGGGGTTCAAAGGTTTATCATGGCAAGGCGTTGCCATGACGCCATTAAATGATGCCTTTAAGCATTCAAATGAAAAAGGGCAGCTTCAAACTGACGCTTGTCAGTTACTCAATTCTCAACTCTTTTCTGATGATTTAAAGCAAATATTTAAAACATCCATGTTAATTAATGACGATCTGAGTTTAGTCGTCTTGAATGGCATTATTGCTGCGGCACGTAAGAATGCTGTTGAATTCATGCCTGTATTATCTGAGATAAGATTAACCGGCGAGAGCATAGCGTTAATTTTTTCTGATTCTATCGATAACCTACAATCTACTGTGTTGAGCGCACGGCTTGCTGACGTGAGGTTTTGCGCTAGCTTAGCGGTAGACATTATGGACAGAAATCTATACGAAAGAGCGAACGATTGTCGTTGGTGGGCGCTTACCACAGTATTCCGTCAGTATTTGCAACTTCCAACTATTGTGCCTGATGCTCAACAAGAAATTGCAAATATTCTTCGATACATTAATGACCTATACACTGTCTATGCCAATTTATATGTTTATGACAAAAATGGCATTATTATCGCGGTATCCAACAACAAACATACATCGGTTGTGGGAGAAAAAGTTGATACTCATAGTGGTGCTTTCGATGCGTTAAAGTGTGCTGATTCACAAAAATATTCGGTGTCGAAATTTGTTCCTAGCGCGCAGTATGATGATAAGTACACCTACATCTACAACGCGTCAATCACTAGTGTAGAACGAAATAATGTGGTTGGCGGTATAGGAATTGTGTTTGACAGTGAGCCACAATTCACTGAAATGTTAAACGACTCGCTACCTAAAGATGAAAGCGGGTATACTGTAACGGGTTGTTTTGGCATGTTTTGTCAGCGTGATGGGATGATTATTTCTGCTACAGAAGGTAGCCCTCAGCAGGTGGGAGAGGTTATCGAGATAGACGACACACTTTTAGGCTTAAAAACTGGCGAAAAAGACTCTCGAATTACAAATTACCAAGGTAAGAAATACGCAATAGGTGTTGCCGTGTCTAAAGGGTATAGAGAGTATAAAACAACCGGTGATTATCAAAATGATGTGGTGGCATTCATCATGATGCCAAGCTAAATAGCTTTAGAACAACTCGTAGGCGATTGTCACGGTATTACATTAAAAACAGGGTCGCAGTACCTAAAAATGCAAATATACCCACCACGTCAGTGATGGTTGTGAGTATTACGCTTCCTGCTAGTGCAGGGTCTATTTTCAAACGTTTCATGATGAGCGGCAAAGTAGCGCCTGCTAGCGCTGCGGCTATCATGTTAACCAACATGGCGAAGGCGATAATGATGCCTAGCATGTAGTCTTGTTTCCAAAGCGCTATTACCGAAGCAATTAATATTGCCCAAATGGCCCCATTTAAGAAGCCAATAGATATTTCTTTGCTTATTAACCATCGGGAGTTGCTGGCGTTTACGTGACCCAGTGCCATACCACGAATAACAAGCGTAAGGGTTTGGTTACCCGCTACGCCGCCCATACTTGGTACTATGGTGTTCAGTATGGCGAGTACGGCTAATTGGCTCAGTGTGGCCTCAAACAAGTCGCTTACCATGGCTGCCATTAGCGCGGTAACCAGGTTTACTGCCAACCATACAGAGCGTCGTTTGGTACTTTGAAGCACAGGGGCAAAAGTGTCTTCGTCATCATCTAAACCCGCCATACTCATCATAGAGTGCTCGGCATCTTCACGAATAATATCTACCACATCATCTATGGTGATACGCCCTACTAGGCGGTTTTTCTCGTCAACGACAGGGGCTGATAGCCAGTTATAGCGTTCGAATAAGCTCGCCACTTCATCATCTGGCATATGCACAGGAATCGCTTCAGATTCTTCATCCATGACATCTGATACTTTGGCTTCAGTCTCAGCGGTGAGTAATCGCGTTACCGGTACGATACCGACTAAATTATCAGTACGGTTTACTACATAAAAGGTATCGGTGTTTTTAGGTAATTCGCCTTTAAGGCGAATATAACGAAGTACTACATCAATGGTCACATCAGGGCGAAGGGTTATCGTGTCGGTGTTCATGATGAAGCCGGCTGTCTCTTCACCGTAAGACAATGCTTGCTCTGCACGAAGTCTGTCTTGTGCATCCATTGATTCTAGAATGTCTTGCAGCACTGGTTCTGGAAGGCTGCTAAGGGTAACCGCTAAGTCATCGGTATCCATTTCTTCTAACGCGTCTACGACGTTTGCAGGCAGCATTTTGGTGATGATACCGTTACGTACGTCGTCAGAGAGTTCTTCTAGAATATCACCGTGGAAATCACCATCAATAAGCTCCCACAGTTCATCTCGGGTGCGGCTTGGGCTAGATTCGAGAATATGTGCAACATCAGAAGGGGGTAATTCCAGCAGAAGCTTACGTACAGAAACAAATTGGCCGTTATTTAACGCGCCATTAAGTGCCCGAAGTTGGCTTTGTACGTATTTTGAGACCAGTGCTTCTGCCACTGCTTTCGCCTAAAAATGGAATTTTCTATAACGGTAGGATATCGCAATTGCCATGACGCTGTCATGACAAAAGCGCAGTAACGACAGACAATTACGGGCTATGTGGTGAAATTATAGGCGGCTTTATACCGAAAATCGTAACACAGGCGAGTGCAGCATTACTCGTCTTCGTTGAAACGGCCTTCAATTAACGTTTCAATGGCGTTTAATGCTGCTTCGGCATCATTACCTTCAACCACAACGTTCACCTGTTCACCTTGGTGGCTTTCCAGCATCATTAAGCCCAGCACACTGTTAGCATCGGCTTTCTTATCGCCTTTCACCAACACTATTTTTGCATCAAATTGATTGGCTAATTGAACCAACTGTGTGGCAGCGCGGGCGTGTAAGCCCAATTTATTGACTATGGTAAGTGTTTTTTCGATGGTCATTACTGATTTAACTCGCGGTGGCGAATTTGTACATCGGGATGCATTTCGCCAAAGGTTTTCGCTAACGATTGAGCAATAAATACTGAGCGGTGCTGACCGCCGGTACAACCAATCGCAATGGTGACATAACTACGGTTATTGCGTTCTAAGTGAGGTAACCATGTGGTTATCAAGTTCTGAATTTGCCAAATGAATTTGGTTACAACAGGCTGGGAACCTAAAAATACTTCTACGGGGGCATCTAAGCCAGTTAAGTGTTTTAAATCGGGCTCCCAATGTGGGTTGGGGAGAAAGCGGGCGTCAAATACATAGTCGGCGTCTTTGGGGATGCCGTGTTTAAAGCCAAACGATTCAAAGACCAATACTAGCCGAGAGCTTTTCTTACCTAGAATTCGCTCGCGAATAAGCTCTGCGAGTTGATGAATTGTGAGCTTATCCGTATCAATATACAAATCGGCGCGCTCAACAATAGGCGCAAGTAAGTCTGATTCGGCTTTTATCGATTCAGATAAAGATTTGTTGAGCTTAGCTAGCGGATGCAATCGGCGGGTTTCGCTGAAACGTTTCACCAACACATCGTCGCTGGCGTCAATATACACAATGGTCATAGACCAAGACGAGGGTAGGTAATCTAAAATCTCTACCAAGTCCGCTGGATTTTTTGGCAGATTCCTTACATCGATACTTACCGCGACTTGGTCATATTCATCAACCACGGTATGAGTAAGGGTAGGGAGAAGGTTAACCGGAATATTATCTACGCAATAGTAGCCTAAATCTTCAAGGGCACGTAGTGCAACTGATTTTCCCGAACCGGATCGACCACTGATAATAATCAGTTTCACCTGCATTTCTCCCTTTTAAAATATGGTGCTGTGCTTTATTAGCTTAAAGCCGTAATAATGTCGTCACTGGTGGAGGCCCGCCTAATGGCTTTCACCGTTTCTTTATCACTTAGTTTTCCCGCAACGGTAGCAAGTGTTTGTAAGTGACCTTCTGTTTTCTCTTCAGGCACTAACAGGGCAAAGAAGATATCTACGGGCTGATCGTCAAGCGCATCAAAATCGATGGCAGGGTTGCTGGTTACAATAATGGCGATAACGTGTTCTAAGCCCGGTAATCGACCGTGAGGCAATGCAATACCATTGCCAATACCCGTACTTCCCATTCGTTCACGGGCGAGTAGGCTATTTAACACTGTGGCCTGATCGATGTCGGGATTATTTTTAGCAGCAATGTCGCTAATAATCTCTAGAATACGTTTTTTACTGTTACATTGAACCGCACACTCGGTGCGGTCCAAACTTACTATGGCTTGAATTTCCATATTAATATTTAGTGCTTTTTCAGCTTTTCCTTATGCTTGATAACTTGCCTGTCGAGCTTGTCGATCATGCTGTCTATCGCCGCATACATGTCGGTGTTATGTGATGAAGCAAACACTTCTGCTCCGCTGAGGTGCATGGTGGCTTCGGCTTTTTGATTAAGTTTTTCGACGTTCAGGATGACATGCACATTAGATATGTGATCAAAGTGACGCTCTAGTTTGCTGAACTTAGTATCGACATAGCTACGCAAAGAATCAGTAATTTCGACATGATGACCGGTAAGGTTGATTTGCATATTTCGTCTTCCTTAAATTATCAAGGCCTTTAAATAAGGCTTTTGCGTTGGTTTGACGGCGGAATCGATAATGATTCCCGGTATTTTGCTATTGTCCGCCGGGCAACTTTGATGCCTTGTTCGGCCAACAATTGAGCAATCTTGCTATCGCTTAATGGCTTGCTGGGCGTTTCCGCAGCCACAAGCTTTTTAATTAGTGCGCGAATAGCGGTAGATGAACACTCACCACCAGATTCCGTTGCTACGTGACTAGAGAAGAAATATTTCAACTCAAATATGCCACGTGGGGTATGCATATATTTTTGCGTGGTGACACGTGAGATGGTGGATTCATGCATATCTACCATTTCTGCGACATCATTTAGCACCATTGGTTTCATCATTTCTGGGCCGTGCTCGAAAAAGCCCATTTGTTGCTGCACAATACAGTTTGCTACTTTCATCAAGGTGTCGTTCCTTGATTCAAGGCTTTTTATAAACCATTTGGCTTCTTGCATATGTGAGCGAATAAATTGCGAATCGCTGCTGTTTTTAGAGCGTCTGCTCATAGCGGCATATTGCTGATTTACGCTTAACTTTGGCAAGCTATCGGGGTTAAGTTCTACCACCCAGCGGCCATTCTTCTTGTTTACCGAAACATCAGGAATAACGTATTCCGGTTCTTTGGTAATTAATGCACTACCTGGACGAGGATTCAACGTTTGCAGTAAGCGCATGGCTTCGCGAAGTTGATCTTCTTTCAAACGGCTCTTGCGCATTAACGTACGGTAGTCTTTGCTGCTAAGTAGGTCCGAGTACTCATTGATAAGTTGTCTTGCTTCTGCAAGCCATGGCGTATCGTCTGAGAACTGGCGAAGCTGTACAAGCAAACATTCTTGCGGTGTACGCGAACCTGAACCGATAGGGTCGAACATTTGAATACGTTTGAGTACACATTCAACTTCGTCCATTTCCACCAATTCTTCTACGTCGTCAGAATTCACCGATTCTAAAATCTGTTCGATGGGGACGTTCAGGTAACCAGATTCATCGATTGAGTCGATAATGGCGGTAGCAATGGCGCGGTCGGTATCCGAAAACGGGGTTAACCGCATTTGCCATAGCAAGTGGTCTTGAATATTGTCGGTGGTTTCACCCTGAAACAGTTGGTCGTCATCATTATTTGATGGACCAGGAGCGGGAGCAGAAGAGGCCGAGTAATACTCATCCCACGTACTGTCGATTGGCAGTTCATCGGGAAGGTCGTTCTTTTCAAGCGCGTCACCTGCTTCTAACGAATCGCTAGATGCAGTAGGAGCAGCTTCTACAGAAGGGTCGTCGCCGTCCATGTTGTTTTTCTCAACAGGATGGTCATCGCCGCCTTCTTCAACTTCCAAAAGTGGGTTTGAGTCTAGTGCTTCCTGAATCTCTTGTTGCAGGTCGAGCGTAGACAACTGCAGCAGCTTGATTGCCTGCTGCAACTGCGGTGTCATGGTAAGTTGTTGACTGAACTTTAGCTGTAAAGATGGTTTCATCTACGTCTTATTTTTAAACTCTTGTTGTGAATATACCCGTGCTTAAAACTGAAAATGACAATTCGGTTACAGTAACTATAGCCTGAATTGTTCTCCTAGGTATACATCCCTTACTTTCTGATTACTTAAAACTTGTTCTGCTGTCCCTTGCGCGATGAGTTCGCCTTGGCTCACAATATACGCTTTCTCACACACATCCAGTGTTTCTCTTACGTTGTGATCGGTGATGAGGATTCCAATTCCTCTGTCACGAAGATGTTGAATGATCTTCTTTATATCATTAACCGATATAGGATCAACACCAGCAAATGGCTCATCAAGCAAAATAAATTGCGGATCAGCGGCTAATGCTCGCGCGATTTCTACCCGGCGACGTTCACCACCGGATAAACTCATACCCGTACTATTACGTATATGGTTAATATTAAATTCATCAAGTAGCGCATCGGCTTCTTGTTCTTGTTCCGCTGAACTCAACCCTTTACGGGTCTGTAAGATAGCCATGATGTTCTCAAACACCGTCAATTTTCTAAAAATTGAGGCCTCTTGCGGTAAATACCCAATTCCGCGTCGTGCACGCTCGTGCATGGGCTCATGGGTTAATTCGCTGTCATCAATACTGATTTTGCCCTTATCAAGGGGTACTAAGCCTACAATCATGTAAAAAGTTGTGGTTTTACCGGCACCATTGGGGCCGAGTAATCCAACGATTTGCCCAGTCGAAACTGATAAGCTTACATCGCGAACCACTTGACGGGCTTTATACGCCTTTGCAAGACTCTGTGCGCTCAACGTTGCCATGATTAGTTGCCGTCCGCCTTATCGCCTTCGTTATTCGATGACGCTTTACGTATTGCCTCAGGCGTAAATACCGTAGTTACTCTACCACCTTCACCGTCTTCGCCGCCTGTTGCAAGCAATTGTTCCGTGACCATGTCGAAAGTAATCTTGTCGCCTTGTACTTTGCTGGTATCTTGCTGTAGCTCTGCATTCCCTTGTAAAGAAATAGTTCGATTTACCACTTCATAGCGTATTTCGTTGGCTTTGGCGGTAACGGGGGCGCCATCTTCTAATTTTTGCGAGTAGCTGGCAGGTTTGCCGCGAGCAACAAATATCTCTCGTCCATCTCCTTCGCTGGCAATAACCTCAACTTCATCGGCATTTATCACCAAAGAACCTTGGGTAATTCGTACATCATCTTTAAACAATGAAGTTTTGTTTTTACCGTCAACAAATTGCGATTTAGAGTCAACTTTAATCGGTTTGTTGAAGTCGCTTTCAGCCGCTAAAGCCACAGTAGAGAAAAGGCTAACAGCGAGGCTGGTCGCTAATGCTTTAGTGGCTAGGCGAATAAATGGTTTGTACATGGTCTATTAACTCGTATTCCTGGGTACGCAAGTTGGCGTTAAACCCATTGCTGTTAATCACATATTGTAAGCCACGTATTTCCACGGGCTGATCAGATGTCATTTGCTTAGTGTACAGGTTTATCTCTATAAACGCTGTACGTATTGTCCTTACAAAGTCATCGACACTTTGGTTTTCAATAACGACATTATTTTCTAGCTGTATCAATTCGTTATTGTACAAAGTACCTTCTGTTGCGGTGACTTCCCACGGTGACTGTGCGTCGTCGGTATATAATGTATATCTGGGCTTTTGGAATAAAACAAAGCCCAATTGGTCGTAATGTTCCATCGATGCCGCAAATACTTTGTGATTTAATTGGCCGTCTTGATTATATAAGGTGGTCGTTAAGTTTTTTGCTTTGTACGCGGGCTTTAATGCATCCAATCCTTGGTCAGTTTGCTGGGTAGGATCTTCTTCCATCCAAATCGGAATATACATGGCGGATGCCAATATAAATAACACCGAAATACTTAAGCCTAACCGGTCAAAGCCTAATACCTTCATACGCTAGCACCTTGAATACCGTGAAGCTTATCGTTTGCTTGAAGCAGGGTGTCACATATTTCGCGTACTGCACCAAAGCCGCCTGGCAAAGTAGTGATCCAATTTGCTTGTTGTGCAACCGTAGGATGTGCGTCTTTTACTGCAATTTTTACGCTTGCGTGGGGGTACATGCCCGTATCTGGCATATCGTCACCTACCACCGCCACGTGCTCGGGTTTAAGTGATAAGCGAGCCATCAGTTCAGCAAGTGCGTCAGATTTATTTTCTTCACCCTGTACGATGTGCGCAACATTCAGCGCTTTCATTCTATTTTCGACAATGGCAGAGCGCCTGCCAGTAATGACTGCTACCTCTACCCCAGAATTCACAAGGGCTTTAACGCCGTAGCCATCGCGGGTATGAAATGCTTTTAATTCTTCGCCAGCATTACCGAGGTAAATACGGCCATCTGAAAACACGCCATCTACATCACACACTAATAAGCGAACGTGCTTCAGCGATAAATACAAAGCCTCTGACATAGCGGTATAGAGTGTATTTACGGTTGATTGGGTGTCTCTCATTATAAAACTCCCGCTTTAAGTAGCATATGCATGTTGAACGCGCCCACGGGCTTGCGGGTTTCATCCGTTACCATAAGCGCGCTTATCTTATGAGTTTCCATTAAGTTTAGCGCTTCGACGGCGAGCTGCTCTGGCATGGTTGTTTTGCCGCCCTTGGTCATAACCTGTGTAACCGTAGCGGTATGCAAGTCTATACGTGCATCTAAAATACGGCGTAAATCACCATCGGTGAAAATTCCAATCAATATGCCGTGGCTATCGATAACCCCTGTCATACCCAAGCCTTTCTTGGAGATTTCTAATAGTGCTTCTGCAACGAGGGCGTTTTCGTCTACCAAGGGTAATTCGCTGCCCGTTAGCATGATGTCACTCACTTTAAGCAGTAATTTTCTGCCTAAGCTGCCACCTGGGTGAGAAAGCGCAAAGTCGTCGGAGGTGAAACCTTTGCGATCAAGTAGCGCTACGGCAAGGGCGTCACCCATTACCAAGGTGGCGGTAGTGCTAGAGGTAGGTGCTAAGCCTAAAGAGCAGGCTTCTTTTTCAACACTGATATTCAATACCACGTCTGCGTGTTGGCCTAATGAACTGGTTACGCTGTTCGTCATCGCAATAACAGGCACGCTCAAACGCTTTACGATAGGCAGTAAATTAACCAGCTCTGCGGTTTCACCAGAGTTGGAAATAGCGAGTAGCACATCACCTTTACTCAGCATGCCTAAGTCGCCATGGTTGGCTTCGCCAGGGTGCATGAAAAACGATGGTGTTCCGGTACTGGCAAGCGTTGCAGCAATCTTATGCCCGATATGCCCAGATTTACCCATGCCGCACACCACCACCTTGCCCGCGCAATTTTGCAACAAGGTGCATGCAGTAACAAAGTCTTCGTCCATGCGAGATGAAAGCGCTGATATTGCCTGCGCTTCTATTTCTATGACACGCTTTGCTGAAGTGATGAAGCTATTTTCTTGTGACATTACGCAAAAAGCCAAAATTGATAACCAATAAAGCAAGCAATCAATAAGCCGCCATTTCTTCGGCTTATTCGTCGATTACCCATTAAGGTGAAACTAAACAGGAACAGTAATAGGGTTAACCCGAGCACAACGAACATATCGCGGTTATAAACATCAGGGTCTAATGCGCCAGGGGCTATTAAGCCAGGCATGCCTAATACGGCAAGTAAATTGAAAATATTGGAACCAATAATATTCCCCAAGGCCAAGTCGTCTTCGCCTTTAAGCACACCAGCAATACTGGCAGCCAGTTCGGGCAAGCTTGTGCCTAAAGCAATGATGGTTAGGCCGATAACTAAATCTGACATACCTAGGTATTTGGCTATTTCTACTGCTGAACCCACTAAGAAGTGTGCACTTAACGGTAACAGTATTAGGCCAACTACAATCCAGAAAAGAGCAGAGGAGGTGGGTACATCGTTGGGGATTTCATCTGTGGTCTCGCTCACTAACGGGTCTTCTTTATCTACTTTCATAGACAACCAACCCATTAAGCCTAAAACAATCACGAAGAGGCTAATAAGGATGATGCCTTCCAGATGAGTAAGCTCGCCATCGAAAAGAAAAGCAACAGCAATGATGGTAATAACAAGCAGGGCAGGGAGTTCACGCTTTAACGTAGAGGAGGCAACAAGGAGTGGTTTAACTAGCGCAGTAATACCAAGCACAAGGGCAATATTAGTAATATTCGAGCCTAACGCATTACCTACAGCGGTATTCATATTACCGTTAATAGACGCCGCGGCTGATACCACGATTTCAGGCGCAGACGACCCCATTGCGACAATGGTTAAGCCTATCATCATGGGCGCCATACCAATATTCTTGGCAAACGCTGATGCACCGTAAACAAAACGGTCTGCACTCCAGCTAAGTACAATCAGTCCAACTAAAAAAATGACTACGTTTAAAAACACAACAACCAGCATAGTTAGGAATTTCACAAGATTGTCGCAAAAACAATGCCATTTGCCTATGGGAACTATCGCTTATTTTAGTAAAGGTGGTATTAAGTGTCCCTTTTATCAGGCTTGCTGATTGAAAATCATTCGAATTTTGTAAATTCGTATAAATCGAACATAACTTGTAACGTTTTGCTTTTGTGCCGCGCTTGAAAAAGCGTACAATGACACTAAATTACACTGCTCAGTAAACTTTATCGATTTAATGTACTCGAAGGCATAGAACTTGCCTTAGCAGTTATGGAAAACAATATAGCGTTAAAGGCGACTTAAGTAGCTTAAACCTTACATCTATAGGAAGTGAGTAATGTTTGTCATTACTTGCTTTGCTGGTATCACTAATTATTCAAGGGTCGATAAATAAAATCGCTATGGACCATTTAGTCGAGATAGACAACCTAACCTTTCGACGCGCAGACCGTGTTATCTATGACGGTATTACGCTGAGCATTCCGAAAGGAAAAATTACGGCCGTTATGGGCCCCAGTGGTATAGGGAAGACCACCTTACTGCGCCTTATAGGCGGGCAATTAACGCCAGATGAAGGTGATATACAGTTTGATGGTGACTCTATCGTTGCCATGAGCCGTAAAGAACTTTATCGAGCACGTCGTCGAATGAGCATGCTTTTTCAAAGCGGAGCTTTGTTCACGGACATGACGGTTTTTGACAATGTGGCGTTTCCACTACGTGAACATACCAAATTATCAGAAGATCTTATCGCCACGACTGTCGCATTAAAGCTACAGGCTGTAGGGCTAAGAGGTGCAGCGCAATTAATGCCAAGCGAACTTTCTGGTGGTATGGCACGTCGAGCAGCATTAGCCAGAGCGATTGCGTTAGACCCAGATCTTATTATGTACGACGAACCATTTGCCGGCCAAGATCCGATTTCCATGGGTGTACTGGTTAAATTAATCAGAGGGCTTAACGACGCACTAAACTTAACCAGCGTAGTGGTAACCCACGACGTGACGGAAGTGCTCACTATTGCCGATTATATTTATATTTTGGCAGACAAGCGGGTGATTGGTGAAGGAACCGCGCAGCAAATTAGAGAAAGCGACTCAGAGTTAGTTCAGCAGTTCTTAAAAGGTAAGGCAGATGGCCCAGTGCCGTTTCATTACCCTGCTCCGGATATAGAAAATACCTTTTTCGGAGGGGATAAATGAAGTTCTTCCAATCGATAGGCGCTAAGACCATTGGCAAATTAACCGCTATTGGCCGCGCTACCTACATGTTAATGGGAGCGCTACTTGCCCTTCCTAGATTAAAAAATATTCCGCTTACCATTAAACAGGTTCATGTGGTGGGCGTTCAGTCTTTGTTAATTATTATCGTGTCAGGATTGTTTATTGGCATGGTAATGGCGTTGCAGGGCTATACTATTTTAGTTGATTACGGCGCTGAAGGTAGCTTAGGTCCTATGGTGGCGTTATCGCTGCTTCGTGAGCTTGGTCCTGTAGTTACCGCATTATTGTTTGCTGGTAGAGCTGGTTCTGCACTAACCGCAGAAATTGGCTTAATGAAGGCAACTGAACAAATTAGCAGTTTAGAGATGATGGCGGTTGACCCGCTAAGGCGTATTGTCGCGCCTCGCTTTTGGGCGGGCATCATTTCAATGCCAATGCTAGCGCTGATATTCAGTGCAGTAGGTATTCTGGGCGGTCACCTAGTGGGCGTTGATTGGTTAGGTGTAGATGTTGGCAGTTATTGGTCAATTATGCAGTCTACGGTGGAATGGGGCGAAGATGTGGTAAACGGCATCATTAAAAGCCTTGTTTTTGCCTTGGTTGTCACCTGGATAGCCATATTTAAGGGTTACGATTCTATTCCAACGTCGGAAGGGATCAGCAAAGCTACTACAGAAACTGTAGTGTATTCTTCATTAGCAGTATTAGGGCTGGACTTCGTGCTTACCGCCCTTATGTTCGGCATTGAGTAGGGTTAAGTCATGAATAAATATAAATCTGAAGTATTGGTTGGCATGTTCGTTGTATTAACCATTGCTGCTGTGATGTTACTGGCATTGAAAGTGGCAAATCAATCGGTTGGTGGAGATGGTGATACCTACACCTTGTACGCTAAGTTCGATAACATCGGTGGCTTGAAAGCACGTTCATCGGTGAAGGTGGGGGGCGTAAACGTGGGTCGTGTTACTTCTATCACACTTGATCAAGAAGACTTCACGCCCGTAGTAGAGTTGTCAATTTTGAAAAGCTACGACGGCTTTCCAGAAACCAGCTCGGTTTCCATACTGACCTCTGGCCTGCTGGGCGAGCAATACGTAGGCTTCCAGCCTGGGTTCTCGTTTGACGGGGTCGCAAACCTCAAAGACGGCGATTACTTACAAGACACAAAATCGGCGTTGGTTTTAGAAGATTTGATAGGACAATTCTTATTTAGTCGCGGGAGTGACGAAGAGTAAGAATACAAACGTTAATTAGAATTAATAAAGACCTGATGAAACCAAAAAGGGAATTGTCAGGTCTGTTGTAATAAGAATTTAGTTTCAGGAGATAAGCATTGAAAAAATTAATGGTAATAATGAGTGTATGGATGCTCTCTTTAGTGGGAGTGGCACAAGCTCAAGAAATCAACGAGCAAAACCCGTATGAGTTGGTTAAAGGCGTTGCTTCTAAAACCTTCGATAGAATTAAAGCGAACCAAGAAGCGGTTAAAGCGGACCCTGAAATGTTGCGCACTATTATGGAAGAAGAGCTAGTACCTCATATCGACTATAAATTTGCTGCTTTCATGGTATTAGGCAAGCACTTCAAATCGGTTCCACAAGAAAAAATGGGTGAATACATAACCGTATTCAGACAATACCTAATTACGTCTTACGCGGTTGCGATGGGTTACTACGATAACCAAACGGTTCAGTTTGAGCCTGAGTCGTCGTTTGATGATAAAAAATCAGTGACGGTTCGTGCTGTAGTACAAGATCCAAAGCGCCCCGAAATTAAAATTGCGTTTAAAGTACGTAAAGACTCAAAAACAAATGAGTGGAAAGCATACGACATGGTAGCTGAAGGTATCAGCATGCTAAATAGTAAGCGCAGTGAGTTTGAATCTATTCTTCGTCAAGACGGTATTGATGCCGTCATTGCATTAATGAGAGATAAGATTGGTAAGCCTGTTGAGCTAAACCAAGATGAACCTATCGATTTCGACGGAGATGCTGCGTGAGCCTTTTTCAGGTTAACGATAACGCCCAAGTCAGTGTACATGGTCATTTAGATCGTGACACGCTGACTAAAAACTTTTGGGAAAGTTTAACCTCATCGCAAAGCGCCGTCTTGGCCAAAGCAGGCATGTGTTGTATAGATTTAGGCGATGTTGAGCGAGTAGACAGTGCTGGGTTAGCGTGGATATTAAACGCAATTAGGGATGGAAAGCGTGAGGGGATTAATGTTAGCTTGCGTGAACCCCCAGAAAAATTACGTAAACTGGCTAAAATAAGCGACGTTGATGGCTTTTTACCAGTAGAATGATCCTAATTAGCTAGGTAAAGAACAAGCAGGTAAAGAAGTAAGTTATGGAATTGTCCGAAATTGAAAAAATTCTCACCGACGCCTTAGAGCTTCACGAAGTTCATGTTAAAGGCGAAGGATCTCATTTCAACATTATCGCCGTTGGCGATATATTTAATGAAATGAGCCGTGTTAAGCGCCAACAAGCCGTTTATGCACCCTTATCAGATAAGATTGCCGATGGTTCTATGCATGCCATTACCATCAAAACCTTTTCAGTAAAAGACTGGGAGCGTGAGCGCCAGTTTCACATTCCTCAGTAAGCGGGTCTTTTTTCGTGGATAAACTTGTTATAAAGAAAGGCCCTGCACTACAGGGAACCGTGCGTATTTCCGGTGCTAAAAATGCTGCATTACCATTGTTAATGACCAGTTTGCTTAGCGACCAGCCATGTCGTTATACCAACGTACCTCGACTGCGTGATATTAATACCACAGTGGCACTATTACGAGAGTTAGGCGTTGAAGTAGCGCAACCTGCACTGAACGATGTGGTCTTAGACTCAAGTACGCTGCAAAGCATTACAGCTTCATACGAGTTAGTACGCACCATGCGTGCCTCAATTCTAGTGCTTGGCCCTTTGCTTGCAAAGCAAGGTAAGGCAAACGTATCGCTTCCTGGTGGCTGCGCTATAGGGGCAAGACCCGTTAATCTTCATTTAACCGGCCTTGAAAAAATGGGCGCTAAAATTGAAGTAGATGAAGGGTATATTCGCGCTGAAGTTGATGGTCGCTTGAAAGGTGCACGCATCTTCATGGACATGGTTAGCGTTGGTGCTACCGAAAACTTGATGATGGCAGCTGCGTTGGCAGACGGTACAACCGTGTTAGAAAACGCTGCGCGTGAGCCTGAAATTGTCGATTTAGCTAACTGTCTTATTCAGATGGGCGCGGTTATTTCTGGCGCGGGAACTGATAAAATTACTATCGAAGGGGTAGAAACCCTAAATGGTTGTGACTACCGTGTTCTGCCAGATCGAATCGAAACAGGAACGTTCCTAGTAGCTGCAGCGGTAACTGGCGGTAAAATTCGTTGTACTCACGCTGCACCAGAAACGTTAGATGCGGTTATCGACAAGCTTGAGCAAGCCGGTGCGGTTATCACCTTAGGTGAAGACTGGATTGAACTAGATATGCAAGGAAAGCAGCCTAAAGCTGTGCGTGTTAAAACCGCGCCACACCCTGCATTCCCCACCGACATGCAAGCACAGTTCGTTACGCTAAACTGCGTAGCTGAAGGCACTGGTGTGATTACCGAAACTATCTTTGAAAACCGCTTTATGCACGTACCAGAGCTACAACGCATGGGCGCTGAAATTGCCCTTGAAGGTAACTCTGCGATGTCTAAAGGCAGTTCTGCGCTTAAGGGCGCACCTGTAATGGCAACCGATTTACGTGCCTCTGCAAGCCTTGTGATAGCTGGGCTTATTGCTGATGGGGAAACTCACGTAAACCGTATCTATCATTTGGATCGCGGTTACGAGGCAATTGAAGAGAAGTTAGGTGCACTTGGTGCCAACATCGAACGCGTAAAAGAATAGAAATCTGGAATAAAGAGCGAAAAGCTAAGCGAGTTTGCGGCTTATCGACTCCCCATGAAAAAAGCGCCTTATGATTATTTATCATAAGGCGCTTTTTTATGCTCGATACCAATGCTCTTACTCGTTAGCGTTCGCTTGCGCTACAGCGCTTTACTCTTGGGCACGCAGCTCAGCAACTAATGCATGAATAGTAAGCGGGTTTCCACCACGGCTGATTTCCAGCTCTAAGGTAGTACCCGGAGTGGTTTCTGCAATCATATCAAGTGTTTTGGATGCACTTTCCAAACGAATACCGTCAATGGCCAATATTATATCACCTGGTTGCAAGCCAGCTTCATCTGCAGCGCTACCGTTAGCTACCGCCGTTACTTCAATACCGGGACGGTTGCGATACTCACCACCAATAAATCCTAACTGACCACGAATAACACGGCCGTTATTGATAATTTTGTCCATCACGCGCTTGGCGAGCTCGTAAGGTACCGCGAAGTTAATGCCATCTACATTACGAACACGATTACGAGAATCACGTACTTGGAAATTCGCGTTGGTAATACCCAGTAATATACCGTTGCTATCAACCAGTGCACCGCCCGAATTCCCTTGGTTCAGCACGGCATCGGTTTGAATAAAATCAACATAGTTAGATAGACCGTTGCGTCCAGCGCGACTCACAATACCTTGAGTAATCGTTTGGCCTAAATCGAAGGGGTTACCGATAGCCATTACCACATCACCTACGTGAATATCTGGCTCAGAAACTTGGGGAATAATGTGTAAGTTATCTGCTGTAACTTTCAATACCGCTAAATCGGTAAGGGGGTCGTTACCAACAATCTGGGCTTCAAGAATTCTTCCGTCTTGCACCGCAACATAAATACTATCAGCATTTTCTACTACATGGTGACAAGTAAGAATGTAGCCGTTTTCCGTCATGATGACGCCTGAACCTAGACTGGCGCGCTCTCTGGGCTGATTGCGGAACAAGCCAGTGTCGTTCTCGATACTGACACTATAAATATTCACTACCGCAGGGGCAGAGCGGCTTAAGGGGGCAAAATAGCTTTCACGGCTAGCACTCACAGAGGGCTCGGTGAAAAGTCCTTGTGTAAGGCCGCTACCTTGACGTAAATCCGGCAGTAAAAACAACAGAAGCAAGGCTACTATTGTTCCAAGAAATATTGATTTTATAATGAAATTAACTATCGAGCTGCCAGTCACAAGCCACACTTACATTGTTTTTAATGCCAAAGCACTTAAGCCCACAAATTTGAGCCAAGATAGTTGGCAAAATAAGGCTTTGTGTTGATGGTATTTTTTATTTGATTAAGTTAAAGGATATCACCTTATCCGTCAATCTGTCGTCTTTAATCCGATTGGGCATAGGCATTTTACGGTAGACCTACACTTTCAGTAAATTACGCATAAAAAAACAGCGCCTAAAGGCGCTGTTTTAATGTATAGCTTTATGACAGCTATTGACGAATCAATAGGTAAAGCGTTGAGTTTCCACGTTTAACATTAAGGGCAATAACCCCTTTTGCTTTATCTAACGCATCTCTAAACTCAGCCACTGAAGGGGTACGTAAACGGTTCACACCCATAACAATATCATCAGGCTTCAAGCCAATACGCGCAGCAGGGCTGCCATTAGCCAGTTCAGAGATAACCACGCCAGCATTGCCCGCTTCATCACTGCCATTGGTTAACGTAGCGCCTTCCAATGCAGGGTGAATTTGCGCAGCCGTGACGGTTGATTGTGTGGCATCGCCAAGCACAACATCCATATCCATCTTCTTGCCTTTGCGCATGATGGTAAGTTCAACTTCAGCACCCGCGCCCATGCTAGATATTTTAGCTCGTAATTCTTGGAAGCTATGCAAGTTTCTACCATTAATACCAGTAATAATATCACCCGCTTGAATGCCTGCTTTGTCAGCAGCGGAGTCTGGGGTTACTTCACTTACAAACGCACCAATATTAACATCAGCGTTCATGGCTTCTGCAAGGCCTGCATCTATATCGCTGCCCAGAATACCGAGTAAGCCACGGCGAACTTCACCATATTCAGCAATTTGATCAACTAAGCTTTTCATCATATTACTAGGAATAGCGAAGCCAATTCCCACGTTACCGCCATTAGGGCCAAAAATTGCGGTGTTTATACCGACGAGTTCGCCGCGCAAACTGACTAAGGCCCCACCGGAGTTTCCTCGGTTAATAGCGGCATCGGTTTGAATAAAGTCTTCATAGCCACCAATGTTTAAACCAGAGCGGCCAAGCGCGCTAACAATTCCTGATGTAACCGTTTGTGACAGACCAAAGGGGTTACCAATTGCTACCACAAAATCACCCACTCGTAATGCATCTGAATCGGCCAACGGTAATGCAGTGAGGTTATCGGAATCAATTTTTAACAATGCAATATCGCTTTGTTCATCAGAACCGAGCTTTTTCGCTTTAAACTCACGGCCATCGGTAAGCTTGACAGTAATTTCATCGGCATTATCGACAACGTGATTATTGGTTACCACATAGCCTTTATCCGCATCAATAATAACACCTGAGCCTAGGCCCCTAAACGGTCGCTCTTGAACCTGTTCTTGCGGTGCGCCGAAAAAATACTGAAACATTTCTGGCACTTGTTGACGAGAAGTTTGGGTTCCCTCAACGGCAATGCTTACAACTGCGGGTGTTGCTTCTTCTAGCATTGGGGCTAGAGACGGCACCTCATCCTTTTTATCTGAAAAAAACGGCAACGCCGCATAAGAGTTCACGCTAAAGCCAAGAGAACTTACTAATACTGCAGACGCCACGACATACTGACGAAAAGACACTTTCATGCTCGCTTATACTCCTTCAGGTTATTGCGATATTGAATCATTTAATTAAAGACTCTGAAATAACTGAAAAAGTTCCTAAGTTATGACTTATCTGCGGTAGATTGCTCAGAACCGCCGACGAATAGACCCGACCCTGAATTTGCAAAATCCTTTGGTTGGGTGTCGGATACTTTTTTCACTTTAGACTTTTCAGAACTTTTCAAATTGTTGCGAAGGTAAGAGGTTGCCTGTTCACCATAGAAGGGCACTTTGGCATCTTCATTGTCACTACTTTGCGAAAGCAGTGCTTCGTACTCTTCAATTTGTTGCTTCAGCGTTTCGCACTGACTTTCAATACCTTCTAGGCTTTGACGAGTTTGATGAATGTGATGTTGAGCTTGCTGAGCTAATATCTCTTTCACTTGCTGCTCAGTTTGAGCCGCACTATTCCCACCCGTTTTGGTTTGTACAAAACGACCTATAAAAAAGCCAATGATTAACCCCACCACTAGTAAAGCAAGAGACACTAACAGTTCCATTCTATTCTCCGAATTAACGTACTACTCACATTAAGTAGACCTTGATACGTGCCACTTAATGCATTCGACCATTACTTGAATATAGCAAGAGCCGGTATGAAAAGCGCATAGAGATCGCATTAATTGTGTTTATACGAGCTATGCAAATTAACTAGGTACGATTCTACCGTGATTTCCATTAAAATTAAGGTCATAATTGATAATTTCAAGCAGGTCGGTGCAGCCACGGCCACTATTGACATTTTGCGGGAGTGGAATAGGCGATGACGCCATGGGAAAAATATCAAGCAGATTTGACGTCGCCTGAGTTTCAGTACGATGCAGCACAAGAAAATGCAGTTAAAGAATTACAGCGTTTATATGAGGAGTTAACCCAGCCAGAGAAAAAACATACGTGGCGGGTAAAACTTAAGTCGGCGTTTGGTAAGGGTCAAAAGAACGCAGGCATTCAAGGTATTTATTTTTATGGCGGCGTAGGCAGAGGGAAAACCTACTTGGTAGATACCTTTTACGATTGCCTGCCATTTGAAAATAAAATGCGCGTGCACTTTCACCGGTTTATGCACCGCATTCATGACGAGCTCAAGCAGCTTACTAACGCACAAGACCCGTTAAAAACGATTGCCGCCAAGTTAGCGAAAGAAACTAAGGTGATTTGTTTTGATGAGTTTTTTGTATCAGACATTACCGATGCCATGATTTTAGGCACGCTAATGGAAGAACTTTTCGGTTATGGCATCGTGTTGGTGGCTACATCAAATATTATACCGGATGACTTATACAAAAATGGCCTTCAGCGAGCACGCTTTTTACCTGCTATCGATTTAATAAATCAAAATACACGAGTAATAAACGTAGATAGCGGTGTGGACTATCGTCTTCGAACCCTTGAACAAGCTGAAATTTATCATTACCCCCTTGATGGGGATGCGATTAAGAATTTGCATAGTTACTTTGTACAGTTGGCGCCTGAAGCGGGTTCTGAAAACGAAACGATAGAAGTTAATAATAGACAAATAGACACGCTTAGAGATGCCGATGGCGTGTTAATGATAGAGTTTAATGCACTATGTGGTGGGCCGCGAAGCCAAAGCGACTATATAGAGCTAAGTCGTTGTTACCATTCGGTGTTAGTGGCAAACGTAAAAGAAATGGGGCAACACAATGATGATGTTGCACGCCGCTTTATTGCCATGGTAGATGAATTTTACGAACGCCATGTAAAGCTGATTATTTCTGCCGAAGTTGCGATGGAGAATTTGTACGGTGAGGGGTTGCTTAACTTTGAATTTAGGCGCTGTTTAAGCCGTTTAAGTGAAATGCAATCGCACGAATACTTAGCTACTGAGCACTTACCTTAACCAATAAAAACAGCGAGAGTGCCCGTGGCACTGTATTGTTGGGCATAAAATCGGTAGAATTTGCCCAATTTTTTCTGCTACTGATGGCAGAACTCCATTTGTAAAAAAGAGAATCTTAAGATGGGAAGAGCATTCGAAGTAAGAAAAGCCGCCATGGCCAAGACCGCTGGCGCGAAAACTAAAGTTTATTCTAAGTACGGTAAAGAAATTTACGTGTGCGCTAAAAACGGTGGCGCCGATCCAGATACTAACCTTTCGCTTCGCCGTTTAATGGAAAAAGCGAAAAAAGACCAAGTACCCGGTCACGTTATCGATAAAGCTATTGATAAAGCCGCTGGTGGCGCAGGTGAAGACTTCCAACCAATGCGTTATGAAGGCTTTGGCCCGGGCAACTGTATGGTAATTGTGGATTGTCTTTCTGACAACGCTAACAGAACTATTACTGAAGTACGTAACTGCTTTACGAAGACTAATGCAAAGCTTGGCGCTCAAGGTGCGGTATCGCACATGTTCGATCATCAAGCCGTATTCCAGTTTGATGGTGACGACGAAGACGCTATTTTGGAAGTCTTAATGGAAGCGGATGTTGATGTGACTGAAGTGGAAGGCGAAAACGGAAAAATTACCGTTTATGCACCGCATACTGAGTACTTCCAAGTTAAAACTGCCCTTACTGAAGCTTACCCAGATATTAGCTTTGACGCAGAAGAGATGAGCTGGATCCCGCAAACGGAATCAGAAATCAGCGAAGAAGATATGCCGATGTTTGAAAAATTCATGGACATGCTGAACGACTGCGACGACGTACAAGATGTTTACCATAACGGTATAACACCGAACTAAGTGATTTGAGTAAATAAAACGTTTACTGGGATTAAATAAGTCGTTTACAGTAAATAAAGCGTTTAATAGATATCCAAAGCCCACTTTAAAGTGGGCTGTTCTTATTTTTTGTCTAATTTAAAGTTTCTTGGTTTTAAATTAATACATATCAAGGTACGAAAAAAATCTCTTGGTACCTACACCGTCAGTATCCGTTGGTAATCAAACTTTTTATTCTTTCTTTAATAGCATTACGCTCGTGTTATCTGAAAGGTTCTCAATGGATAAAGCACTTAAGTAGGCCTCTAAAGTTTTACTATTAAAATTATAAATTTCTTCGTCATCGTCAAAGCTACTCCAAAAGCCATCAGAGCATATTATAAATTTGCTACCTTCTGGTACTTGATTGTGAATTCGTTCGTCTAATTCAACTTCTGCCATATCTTTACATACACTTTTAGTAAGATATTTTCTAAAACTGTTCTGGTTTAAAAGTGATTCATTTAACTTTCCTGATGAAATCAATTCTTGTGCTCTTGAATGATCAATAGTGCGAGTTCTTTCATTCAAGAAGTACACTCGTGTATCTCCAACAGTAAGTGTTAAAACCTTTCCATCGACACAGATTAGCAAAGCAATACTAGCTTTCCCCTCATTCACTACATTTTTAATAATTGCGTTTATAGCTAGATCTCGTATTGAATTCAGGGATTGGCGTCGTTCTATAGTCTTAAAAGCTCTTTTAAAATTTCTATCAACACAGTCAACAAAATGAGGAGTTGTTTCGACTAGCCCATCTAAGATATAAGCGAAAGTCCAATTTTCCCCTTGATGATAACCAACCCGATCCAGTTGGGTATTTCTTGTTCCTCTGACTGAGAATTGGAAGTTATTTTTTAACATACTGATCCCATGGCAAGGATTCATAAAAGGTTTTTACGTGAGTAAATATGCTTTCAAAGTCGGGAAGGTCACCCTCAATTTCTTTAGCCAACAACTGATATTCTTCTTGTGAACGAGTCTTTATTTCTACGTTATTTAGTGAATTTTGGTTAATAAAGCCATCAGGAAGTCTTTTTTCAGACTTTTCAAACAGAAAAAGAAGTATGTTTAATTTTTCTTCTTCGGTAACGGTTGATGAGTTGCTGAGTAAATAGTGCAAGTCATATACATCTTGTCGACGACTTCTGTTTCTAGTAACTTGTTGATGCATTGATCGGAGCTTCTCAGCTATTAGATCTTCAAACCCATACGCTTGAACAGAACCATCATCTAGAACTAAGTCATCAATTTTGTGTGTGATTTCATTAAAACTGTAATCTATTTTTACGGTATTGGCGCTGTTACCAGCTGTTAATCGCTTCATTGCCGCAGCATTAGAGTTACTTGCATATCCGATTTTGAGCTTAAGTGAAGGGAAAGTTGCTTTTTCTAGTAGATTTTTTGGTTGCACTTTCAAGGATTGTAATGAACATTTAACCCCATATTGAAGTTCATCATATGCAATTAGTAAGGCATCTTTTAGTTCTTCTTGAAACTCTTGAGTATTAAGATCTTGATACTTTTCAGAAGTAGAGAAATCAATATCTTCTGTAAATCGATCGCTCTTATACCTAATGGCTATTAACATACCTCCTTTAATTATCATTTTTGGCTTGAGGTATTCGCTTTCTGATATTGCATGCAATATTGTATGAATAGCTTGCCTAAACTCTTTTCGGTCTTGAGGAGCGTCAGCTACCCAAAGCTCAATATCATATTCCATTTGATTAACTTCCCTACTTATTATTTAAAGATATACACCAAGTTTCAGAGAATACATTAACGTAAGGTTTCGATGCGATTAACTTTCTTGAACCGCCTCTTTTTACGCTTTTTTTCCATTCATCTATGGATTTATGCGAGATCCCCAAAAGCTCTTCTAAAATATATCCTCCTCTAGCTTTATCCATAGAAGTTCCATTTTTCGTAATAGATCGAACTATTAATGCCAAGTAATCTTCAGCGTATTCTTCAAAGACTTCCAACACATGGCTAAAGCCGCCACATAATTCAGGATCTTGTAACATACTTAAGAAAGTATCTCCTATTGAAGGCACCCTTATGCCGTTCGAATTTTGCTTCTCCTTAGGCAGATTAAAATTTTTCTTTTGATGAAACTCAATTCGCTTTCCATCAATTTTGGGCAAGTTTAGGACCCTTTTAGGTGTAATAGGGCCTTTTTCAAGTGCTTCAGGAAACTCACTATTTACTTGCTCATTTGCTAATTCTTTAAATTTAGTACTTGAGCAGGTTATCATTTCAAGAGATTTAGGGATTCTATCTGTTAAGCCATGTATTTCCATTGCATTTAGATAGGCAACATAACTAAACGGGTTAGCGGAACAAGCAATTTGTTGAGCTGAGGGTGAAGAGTAGCTCGTTAAGCTATATAAAGGGAGAGTCTGAACTTGTTGAATGACCCCCAAAGATATGAGATCTGCAAGATTATTGCGGATTACGAAGTAATCAGGTTCGCTTTTAGTAATCTTTCCTATTTTGATGTCATTATATTTTTTTTCTTTATACAGTCGGTATAGGTACTTCGTGACTTCGACTTCTGTAATAACCGGTTTATTGTGAGTATTAATAATAGAAAGTCTTAAAGCTTCTTTTAAAGAAATTGTTTCCATAGTCACCATCAATAACAAAGGTATAAGTCCTAAGGACTTATACCTTTGTTTTGTTGTTTTGTCAAATTTTTATCTTAGAATAGTTTAAGCCATGAGTTTATTAATACTTTGTTATATCTGAATTTTTTCATTTTTTGACAACTTCACTCAGGAATGCTAAGCTAACGTCCTAAGGACGTTAGCTTAGCATTCTGTTGAAATTAAAAATTAGCTTATAACGCACGCTCTTAGAAAGGGGGATTTATTTTATTAGACTGAGGGAAACTAATAAATTGTTTTGAAGTAAATCATTAAATAGTGTTGATGTATAAGTCCTTAGGACTTATACATCAACACTCATGGTTGGTCAAGTTTTTTAATTTCAATTTCTTCTAAAAGGTTAATAAAAACAAGTTTCAAAGAAAGCTCAATCGAGGTATACTTGCGTCCTTAGGACGCAAGTATACCTCGACAGGGATTTGTTTTAATTCTCCGAGCTTTTCGTAAGCAGGGAAGCGAAAACGCAACATCCTAGGTGTTGCGTTACAAATCTATACTCCGAAGTTTCAGTCCTTTTTAAAAGTCATGAGTCTCCACAGTGCCTGTTTTGTGGATGTATATTTAAAATCATCAGGATCTGCTTTTCGCTCATAGCTGCCTTTCAGATGAAGTTTTAGCCTATTCTCATAAATTGTAAGCTCAGATATGAGTTACTAAAGTTACACAGACTAATTTTACATTCTTAGCACTATTTATATAACTTGAAAAACCCCCACAGCGTCCCTATCCATTTGTCAAAGCACCATCTCCAGCTTTGAATATTTTTTTGTGAAAGTATTAATATTAATTAGAAGCTAAAATTAGATAATGATAATTTTTGCAAGCTTGAAACTAACTAGATTTCTGGCTAGTTATTAAAAAATTGAGAATGAACGTTGTATCCATCAGACGATACTTTAGTTCTGTAAATTATTGTCTCCAAAACGTTAGCCGAGTGTAGTGGATTAATTATTAATTTTTTGCTGATCTTTTTTAGGCTAAGGGAAATCTAAAATATCAATACCATGCTTTTTGATCAATTCTACAAACGCTATGAATGCTTGTCTATTAGGTTTCTGGAATTGATCTAAAAAGTTATCAAATTTAATCAATTTTTCTTCTGTTATTCTCATTGCGCCAATGTTAGGTAAATTGTGAGTTTTAAAATTGTAGTAATGCATTAACCCCTCGTCAAATATGACGTGTGTTGACAAAATCAATTTATTTGTTACGATAAATTGCGCTTCGAAGTGAAATTCAGTTCAATCCCTCATTTTTATTAATAAAAACCTTAAATAATTACATATTTTAGTTGTTTGTAGTTAGTATTTTCTGTTGTTTTCAACGAATTTATTGTCTTTACCAATAACTTCTCGTGGTTTTTATGCTTTTCCTTGTCATTCTCGTTATTCGAGACTATTTTCCGATTTGTAGCCACTGGAAAATAAGTTATGAATAATGCAAATTCACCTAAAATTAAACAGCCAACTGTCACTGAGTTAACTGAAAATAAAATTGACGATTATGTAACCCGGAGAGAATTCGAAGGTAAGTACATTCCGTATAAAACCGCTCGTCAGTTCTCAAGCATGGGAAATGCCTCAACTGAGCAACTAGGCCAAGATGCACAACGTCATGAATACTTTTCAGACATGGAACGGCATTTTGGATTGACACTCAGTTATTTAAAAAATGTCTCCAAGGTAAAGACGCAATACCCTTTAATAGATGTTGATACAACATTAGCGGTTGCGACTCGTCTTAATATCGCCCATCCCCGTTTTGCACCAAAACGTGGATTGGTAAAAGATGCTAATCAAGGGTATCAAGCGTCTATCATGACTACAGATTTTTATTTTCAATATGTCGATATTATGACAGGTGAAATAAAAAAGATTGCTGTCTCGTTAAAATACAATGATGAAATATTAATTGTAGATGGTGGTGATAGGGTTATTGGCCGAACAATAGATAAGTTAAAAATCGAACAAGTTTATTGGGAATATAAAAAGCAGCAAGAGTATAGGTTAATCACATCTTCACATTGGACATTGAGTCCGAATTTAGTAAAAAATATTGCAATAGCTAGAAGGCATCGTGACCTTGATATTCCCCATATTATTCTTAAGTCTTTTCAAGTTCATTTTTTAGAACTCCTTACTGGTAGAAAGCGTCATCGATTGGCAGATTTGGTTTTTCTGGTATCCAAAAAAATGACTATCTCGCCTGAAAAAACATACGGCGTATTTTGGTATCTCATCTGGCACAAAGGCTTACAGGTAGATCTATTTCGTCCGCTTGCTGATGCAAGTTTTGTTTTTAATGCTAAGGAGGACTACGCATGGGAATGGTAGGTCTTCCGACAGAAAAGGCATTTGATTATTCAATTAACGAAATCATAAAAGCTAAAAATACAGATGAAAAAGAACTAGAATATACGGTTGCGTATACTTTTCCTGAATCAAATGTAGTTGCGCTATCTCTACAACGTAAAAAACCTATTAAGCCTATTCTGGTTAAAGTTGGCGATGACATCGACGGGCGTGCATGGGATATGTTTGAAAGATCGCCTAATACGTTTAGTACGTCTGAACACTATTTGTCTGCCACAGAAAGCCGCGTATCCACCGCGTTTGATAGATATTCAAAAATAAAACCACTAATTGATTCTGATGACATAGAATTATATATCAAAGGCGATTTATCCAGAAAATCTTTCGATGCTTACGCAGAGCTAGCCAATATAGCTCCTCAGTCGTTATATAACTACCTCAATCAATATTTAGCATTTGGCTCTCATCCTTTAGCGCTATTACCACTAAAGTATCTTTGTGGAACTAATCGAAAGTTACCTTTAAATATTGAAGAGGCTGAGGCGAAAAGAGCTAAACGAGGTGGAAATTTTATTGGCGCAAAAGGCGATTCAGACGAATATTTAAGACGAGATGCTACGCAAGAAGACATAAAGCGAATTAAAAAATTTATAAAAAAATACTTATCTAAAGTTTCTGATCACAAATATACGTCATTACATAGCGAGTTTTGCCAACGCCTTTGTTATTCATGGACTGTCGTATATGGACATAAAGAGCGCTATCTTGACTTTCGTAAGTATATTTCTATTGATCAATTTACGGATCATTTTAAAAAACATGTTGATTGGAAGAAATGGGCAGAGCTTAAAACGAGTGTAAAGGCAGTTCAAAATAACCAAGACATTACACGCGGTAAAGCACAAGAAAACTCTATTGGGCCAAGTGACACATATGAAATTGACGCCACTACACTAAATATTTACGTGGTATCGAGAATCAACAGCAGGGGAGAATATACAGATAAAGAGGTGATTGGTCGCCCGTACTTGTACTTCGTAGTTGATACCTTTTCGGGGATTATCGTAGGCTATTGCATTACGTTTCAGCGCGGCGTTTCTGCGGTTAAAAAAGCACTTTACAATGCTTTTACAAATAAAGTGGATTTTTGTGCAAGGTACGGAATTCAAATCGATGAAGAAGATTGGCCTTGCCAACACGTTTGCGTACGATTGTTCTGCGATAGAGGGGGTGAATATACCACTACTCTTTATGATGCCATGCTGGCAGCAGACTTAAAATTAGAAACCATTACCTTTGCGACTTCCTACTTGAGCAAGAGAAAGGGAACTGTAGAGGTGAACTTTGATTCTCAAGACAAAATTCTGTTTCAGCGATTGGACGGGAGTGTAAAGCCGAACCCTGCAAAAGATGCCGTTCACCCTTCAAACTTCGCTATACATGATATTGACTCGTTAAATCGACTAATTATTGAATCGATTTTGTCGTTTAATCGTCAAAGAATGAATCACACACGGTTACAATCTTTTGATGTGTTTGAAGGAGTTAAGCCGACGCCTTTAGCGCTATGGAATAAGCACATTTCTAAAAGAATGGCAGGCGGGAATCGCCGACCCAAAAAACTAGTGATGTACGCGATGTTGGAACAAGAGGAAGCAAAAGTATCCCTCGACGGTATATTCATTTTATCAAGTGAGCTTTTATATAGAACATCTCATAAAGGCTTCCAAGATTGGCAACAAGAGATCGGCTTTCGTGGTCAGACGAAGCCTTCAATAAAAGTGCGTGTAAACAAGAATGACCCGCGTTACGCATGGTATTTATCAAAGCAGTTTGGCACGGAAATCATCGAATTTACACTGGCGTCACATGATGAGAGGTTTGAAGACTTAACTGCTGAAGAAATTAAACAGCAAAAACAAATCGAAAAGAAAAGGATGTCTATCAATCGCAAAGACCGAAGAATGTCAAACGTTGCCTTGCAAGCATCGATCGCTGAAGAACGTGAGTTATCAAACGAAAACACTTCTACCAGACCTCCAGATCGTAAAGGCATAGTCGCCGGAATACAGGAAAATTTCAAGCAAGCACAGAAATCAGAAAACGCCAGAGATGTTATCGAAACTCGAAATGTGTTTGGCACTAGTGCAATTGATTCATCCGCAGATGACCTTGATACTCCATCGTCAAATAGCGAAGGAGGCAGTGATGACTGAAGCGACCCTTCTGCTTGAACAATGGATTGATGATAATCCATTTATTACATCGCTTCAGATGCTGAAACTAACTGAATCTGAATTGATATCTCGACTATCGGCAAGGGACGATATTACTCCCAATTATTCTACATTACCAAACAGTACCAAACGTATTGGTTTGGCTAAACGATTCTATGTTCCTCCAGAGTATGCATTTGATTTGTATAATCAAATTCATCACATGATCCTTATTGGTTATCTCAATCGCCACCCTAAGACAGACGATTACGATAAGTATCTCAATTTAGTTGAAAACGGCGAGGTTTCGGTAAAAGACTTGCCTGCACCAAATACTCTACTAGACGCAGGAACTGCCATGCTTTGTATGGGGCGCTCTGGGCATGGCAAAACTACCGTTCATGATAAAATATTAGAAACCCTTAATCCTTTTGATAACTTTCATCCTCCTTCTGAAAGCACTGGATTTAGACGACTACCGCAAGTCATGTTCGTAAAAACTTATATTAAAAGTGCGACAAGTAAAAAAGCTTTCTTAGTTTCGATTCTTAATGCCATCGATAAAAAGCTCAATAGTCATTTCACTGCAAAGCTTCCAAGCAGAGACACTGTTGGTGAGCAGGTTATTTATGTCATTAAAATATGTCGAATGGTTGGCCTTGGTTTACTTGTAATAGATGATGTCCAATGGGTTTTAAACTCTAAAACGACGAAGGATAACAAGGTTGTTACTAATGTTTTTTTAGAAGAATTTTTCAACGACTTAGGCGTGCCAATGATATTCATTGGTACGCCTGAAGCTGGAGACCTTTTCAGTGCTCCTGAACAGAGCGAGCAGTCTGAACGGCGTTTAATCAGTGATGGCAAGTTTGTTCTAAGTGACCACTCTATTGAACACATAACATGGAATACAATGGTTAAAGCCTTAAGCATGAACTTTTTAGGTATGAGCGAGAAGTTAGTTGATAAGGAGTTTGAACATGCAATTTTTTATTATTGCGAGGGGAACATAAGCAAGTTGAAGCGTCTAGTAAATCATATACTAATTGCGAATTTGAGTATGACCAATAGTAATCGATTTAATTCTTTGTATACAGCGCATGCGGCCACTCACATACGCAAAGAATCGATTAAACCAAAGTTACCTAATGTTGATATCACGCCAGTCGTTTCTGCGGAAAAAACAGCACAAATAGATGATAAAAATACGCAAAAGAAGGACTCAAAAAACCAAGAACGCATTGAGCGAATAAAACGACTTCAAGCCCTAGATATGGGGGACGAGTGATCTCATGTTGAACACCAGTCTTTCATCCATACTGCTAGAGAATATTAACATCAAACCCGGTGAGTATTTTCCAACCTATTTCTATCGACTCATGGAGTATGCGGATTTTTTTGCTCCAAAGGAATTTTTAAGTCTTTTTCAAATATCAAGTCCTCGTTTGATAGGAGAGACCATGCCAAGGTGGGCAGTGAAGTTTGCCGTACAAGCCTATGGAAGAAAAAGATTCGAGGATGTATTGACTGATAATATGGTGGGCAAATATTGGCAAGGATTCGTCTCTCGTGATGTATTAGATGTACATATGAAAAATCAATTGAATGACAAGGCAACGGGACGCGTACTGTTTAATGCTGAAAAGCTACTAATGCCTTACCACTCTCTAAAATACTGCTCAAAGTGCCATGATGAAGATGTAAGAGCCAAGGGCTTTGTTATCTGGAAAGCAGATCATCAAGCAATGTCAGCTTTTATTTGCCATCAGCATAATTCAGCGCTGAGCCAACGTTTAGTGAGCGAGTTTAATGGGTTTGAATGCTCAGGCGATTTTTTTGATAAATCTTCTTTTAGCACCCCTCATATTACACTTTTTCACCGTTGGCTTGATTGGGAAACTAAGCTGCTGATGAGAGGAGGTGTTGATTATCAGCGGGAGCAAGTCGAACTTCACAAGCGTGTGTTTATGGAGAGTAGCTTCTATTCCCATTCTCCAAGTAAAGTGAGCGTTGCTCTTAATAAGCAATGGCAAAGTGCGCTCCAACGGTACTTCACTATTTTGTTTCCAAATTTACAAAGTTCTGCTGAAACCACTGCTAACAATATTGCATTCAAAGCCAGCGCTATGATGTCTGAAAATGGCAGCATTCATCCTTTAATGTTTTTGTTATTTAAGTTTTTCTACATGCATGAATATCGACCATGAGTAGAATCTTGTACACACCGCGAATTCAACCTGATGAAACTTTGTTTTCGTATGTTGCTCGGTGTCATTGGCTATGGGGTGATGTCTCATATAAAGATACTGCGAGCGATTGGTTCGGATATGAAGGGGTGTGTTTAAATCAGCTTTTGCCTAGCCATATTCAGGATATCTCTCGTCATTCAGAATACGGCATAGACCATCTTCTACATAACCATACAGCTTACCCTTTGCATATTCTTTATAACGCCCGCCATGACGCACTGAAGGCGTCAATGTGTGGCGCTGGTGATATGAATATAGCAAACCTTTCATGCTCACCACAGTTGGCATTTGGTTCATTAACGAAAAGTAATTACTGTCCTGAGTGTGCTAAAGAAGACGTGTCTAAAATAGGTATCGCGTTTTGGCATTTGTCACACCAATTGTGGGGTGTTAGGGCATGCTACAAACATGGCAGTGAATTAACCAGTGTGCCTTTTAACCCCAGAAAATACCGCCTCCCGCTTTATTTTGAGTCAATACAATCTGTTGTTCCTTCAGGCGCTAATACCCTCCAGATAGAGTTTGCAAAGCATATTGTGCAATTGCTACGTAGCAACACTATTGAAAATGCTGGCCAGCAACACTTTAGAAGTCTATTTAAGACCCGTGGGCTGCTGACATCGCAAATGCATATTCGCATGCCTGTAGTGATAGAACGTTGTATTGAAGTAGCTGAAGCGCTTTGTGTTCCCAATGTGTTGAATACCAGAAGTATTCGTCGAATAGTTTTCGAACAAGATTTAAGTATCCATCCATTGAAACCTATTTTGCTCGAATTTGCAGTAAAAGGACTGCGCAAAGAATCATCGCCTCCCTCAATACCTGCTCCTAAACCCCTGAAGATGTCTGAGACCATTGAGTCACAAGCAATAGCGCTATTACAAAGTTATCAATTTAACGTTGCGGAGATAAGCAGACGACTTAAGGTAAGTCATGGCTATGTAAAACAATTAGCCAACCGAACTGGAGTCAAAACAACTGAGCGAAAACAAGTTGTCACCGCTGATATAGAGCGACAAGCAACGAAAATGGCAATCGAAAATATGAGTTGTAAGGATATTGCAGCCAAACTTGGTGTGTCAGAACCATCGATTACTGGAGTAGTTCAGTCTGTTGATGGACTAAGCCTATGGCGTCAATATTTAAGAATGTATGAAAAGCGGGATGCCGTAAGAGCGACTTTAAATGAGGAGCTAAATCGTAGTGGCTTAATTAACCGAGCAGAATTAAAAGAGCGTCAAGGAAATGCTTTGAACTGGGCATATCAATATGACAAAAAATGGCTTGATGCTACGTTTCCCATCCAAGGCAACCATGCTAATCACAGTACAAAAATTTGGGAGAAGCGAGACACATCCCTTTTTCCAAAATTCAAAGATTTCCTTAAACAACAACTAGAAACAACCAATAAATTGCCTAGTAAATATGCGTTAGACAAAGCATTTGGTAATCATCGTTGGTTTACATGCAAATTCGACAAATTGACCAAATGTAAGCGTATGTACGACAAGCTTAAATTTAAAATTAACCACAATGCTAGGAGAATAGATAATGTCAAAAAATAATGAAAAAGCAGAGGCGTCAACTGATGAAGGTACTGTTGATATACATATCGACAACTTTCTAATTACGCAAGCTGAAGCAGCTTTAGAAAGATACCCTAAAACTGTTACCGAGCAGATTGAGCAATGGGCATACCTTGGCAGTGCAGCTGAAAAAAAATTAACAGGGCTAGAGCAACTGCAATTGATGTCCGGTGAGTTTGAAATAGCTTTAGTTGATAAGGTAAATGAAAAGGAAAGAGTCAGAGACTGAAACCGTTAACCAGTCCATGTCACTAGCGCCTAGAACTTTCCGAATCCTGATATATAGTGGGTCATATCCTATCTGACATATTTTCTCGAAGGGTTGGCCCAAATCTGATAGTTAGCAACGAGCGATCAAGAGACGTTGAGCAAACACGTCTTCACAAATGACTCATGGGTTCCAAAATGGAACATATGGTCAACACAGTCCGTTGAGGAACCCATGAGTAATTTATTGCGGTATCAATGTGAATGTAAGGTGTACGAATGAAAATTTTCGAAGAAAGAATAGTTGAAACTGTCGTTGATCGTGTCTGTGACGTTTGCAAAGAAAGCGTGATGACAGACGTTGGTGAAGGCCGAGTTGAAGAATTTGGTGAGTTAAAAGCAAAATGGGGCTACGGGTCGAAATCGAAAGAAGACGGAAACACATATCATCTCGATTTGTGCGAAAGATGTTTCAAAGTTGCTCTTCTCGCTCTAAAAGACCACAAAAGATCTTTATTCATGTTTGATGATGATGAAAATAACCTCCCTGACGAAAAGTTTGGTCTGAACTCAGATCGCTGTTAGTTTTCTAATGAAATTATTGCGAATAACTGTTTCTGGCCGATCACAAGATCATCGCTGCTGAGACAGGGTCTTTTAAGCGTACTTTACTGCCGTTTTCATACTAGAGCGTGATGAGCTGAAATTGGCACAGAGCTGATTGTCAGGTTTAGCCCAGCTCTGTGATACGAAGCGAGGGAGGGAATTGGCCTAATCTGGATTAGTCATTATCTAGTCTGACATTTTCAATAACAGAATGCGACTAAAGCTGACAGTCTCTTGTGTACGTTAAGCGGTCATTGGCACATTGACAATAGAGCAGCGACAAAGAGCGATCACCAGTCGTTCGACCTACCTCAGTCGAACGACTGCTTAGCCCAAAATTGCGGACGTAGCTATTTATTGTATATTGGTTACTTTATCGAATTTCAATTCGTCGAACCTGTAACCTTATGAAACCGTAGGCAAAGGTAAAACGATAAGACTTATAGATATCAGTATCACTCTTCAAGCAACTGCAATACCCCACATTCTTTAACTTTTCTATTATCTGTGCATGCCGAGGCCATCTCAGATAGGGTAAGCTTTAGCTCCTCAAGCTCTGCAATGCGATGCGTGACGTCAACCATATGTTGATGGATCAAATTGTTCACACTGGAACAACTTTTATTGGGATTATTTTTTGTATCCAACAGCTGTTTAATTTCTATTATGGTCAAATCTAATGAGCGACATTGTTTAATAAATCGCAGTGCCCTCAACGATGAGGCGTCGTAAATTCTGTAGTTACCTTCACTGCGATTGCAAGCTTCAAACAACCCCTGTTTTTCATAAAAACGGATCGTTTGAATAGAGCACCCACTTTTTTTTGATAGCTCACCTATTTTCATAAACGTGCCTTTGTGCTGTTGACCCTATACTAGGTATAGACTTTACACTGTAGCTATAGTTTTGGGAATAGGAGTTGAACAATGAGTGGATGCGGCTGTGAAGTGGAAATCAAAGATGCCTCACAAAAACGGGTTCTGTATTGGCTGCTCGGCATCAATGCGGTGATGTTTTTCGTTGAGATGACCGTGGGTATTTTGGCTGACTCTACTGCTTTGATAGCAGACTCTATGGACATGCTAGCGGATGCGGTTGTATACGGCATAGGTATTTATGCTGTGGGTAAATCTATACTTCATAAAGCCAAAGCTGCGCAAATCAGTGGTTACTTTCAGCTATTGCTGGGCGTAATTATTCTCATTGATATTACCAGAAGGTTATTCTTCGGCAGTGAGCCTATCTCATCATTAATGATAGGAATGGGGTTCATTGCACTAATTGCAAACGTCGCTTGCTTGATGATTATTCGTAATCATAAAAACGACGAAGTACATATGCGAGCCAGCTGGATTTTTTCGGCCAACGATGTCATCGCCAACATGGGTGTCATTATCGCCGGAGTTTTAGTGGTATGGCTTGATAGCAGAGTACCGGATCTGGTTATCGGCTGTATAGTGTCGATTGTCGTGCTGCGCGGAGCGTGGATGATCCTGAAAGACGCCAAGCAGGAAGTACTTAATAACGAAGTACAGAAAGGTAAAGTGGGTGAGCCACTATGACATACAATAAAGCCGTTAAGCCGCATATCGATTCCAAATTGACAGATTACTCAGATGCAATGTCTAACAATAATGAGAGGCAGGCATTTGCAGCGCTGGAGGATGCGCATGTAATTGGTCAGCACTCTACTTATTTCCATTGTTTAATTCATTATAAAATGCTGCGACATGGTCTTCTAAACAAAGATTGGAGAGCCGTTTTTGGACAAGCAATAAGAATAGTTGGCGCAGCAACCAAAACAGCTATCGGCCTTGTACCTAAAGGGAATACAGGCGGCACTGACATCAGCCCTTTTAAGCGACTGCCAATCAGCGCAGAAAATCAAGCGATATTGGACAAAATTAATCATGCACAATCATAATCATAATCATAATCATAGCGAGAGTAGCAGCGCATCTAAGCGGATAGGCTGGGCATTTTCATTGAACGTATTGTTCACCATCATTGAATTTATAGGCGGATGGCTGACAAACAGCACGGCTATAATGGCCGACGCAGTGCATGATTTGGGCGATAGCTTATCCATTGGTACTGCTTGGGGCTTAAATAAACTCAGTGATAAAGAAGCAAATGCTACTTTTTCCTACGGCTACAAGCGTTTTTCACTCCTTGGGGCGTTAATTAATGGAGTTGTACTAACGGCTGGTTCGATTTGGATTTTGTTCGAAGCTATTCCACGATTACTGGCCCCTGAAATGCCCCAAGTGGAAGGCATGTTAGGGTTGTCTATATTCGGGATAGCAGTCAATGGCTTTGCAGCGTATAAACTCAGGGAAGGAAACTCCTTAAATGAACGAGTATTAAACTGGCATTTGCTCGAAGATGTTCTGGGATGGGTCGCAGTACTGATCGTGTCGATTGTGCTGATGTTCAAGCCTTGGGCGATTTTAGATCCCATTTTATCTATTGGCTTCACATTATTCATTTTATTTAATGTCATTAGAAATCTAAAAGAAACCTTACTGCTATTTTTACAAGCGACACCTGACGCACAGCAAATGGAAGAGGTTCATAAAGTGCTTATGTCTAGCGATGATGTGATGGATATCCATCATTTTCACATTTGGTCTTTGGATGGAGAGCACAGCGTTATGACTGTCCATGTGGAGCTGAATGATGATATTTCTGTATCTCAACTTAAGAAACTCAAGGAACAACTTCGTCACGGCCTAGCTGGGTTCGATTTTGTGCACACTACGATAGAAATCGAATTTGCCGATGAAGATTGCCGTGATGTGTAATCCAATGATAGAAACACTTTGTATCAGTTGGTCGATTGGTCTTAGTTCGAATACCTGTTAATATGAAAAAGATGAGAGTAGATAGATATGTTTAGTGTAAGGGTGACAAGCTACCTGTTGATTTCGCTGATTTTGTTTCAGTCGTTTTCTGCTGTCGCCAAGTCCTTGGATTTTCATGCTATTGATTCGCAACATCTAAGCGAATTACATGAACATCAGGCGGGAGATAACACCGCTTCTGTGAAGACGCATGCTCAACTGCAATCTAACGAACAACTTGATACTGATAACGCCCCCGTAGATATTTCTCACAATCCTGCTGATTGCCACCATTGTGGTCACTGTCATGGAACCCATGCCCAATGGCTTGGAAATAACACCGCAATTGAACTTGCTTCGGTTGCCACCCATCACGGTTTCTATTACTTATCAAAAGTAGTAGATGCACCGGTCACGCAATTACTACGCCCACCTAAAGCATAACCCCTGAACTAATCAAACACCGTTCGCCAACAGCTTGGCGATATATATTTTTGATAATTTAGGAATAAAACAATGATGCATATTTCATTGAGCCGCCCTGTGCGTGTGCACGCTTGGGTGATTTTCACGATGCTTGTTCTTCTGACAACACACACCGTGGTAGTAGCACAAACAAACAGTATCACCAATCGCAAAATGACCTTGCAAAGCGTCATACAGCGAACATTAGCGAATTCGCCCGAATTGCATGAGTTCACATATAGGCAACAAGCAATTGAGGGAGAAATCAAAACTGCGTCTCTTAAACCAGCCCTCAACGTAGGCATTGAAGTGGAAAACTTCTTAGGAACAGGCGAGGTCTCTGGCATTAAGGACACCGAGCTGACTCTCACATTGTCGTCGGTCATTGAATTGGGCAATAAACTCAACTCGCGTAAGGCGTTTGCTAAGGCGCAATCCACCTTAGTCGAAGCGCAAAAACAAGTGCACACCTTGGATGTACTGGCTGAAGTGACACGTCGCTACATCGATGTACTGGCGCAACAAGCGTTAATTGACGCGCAAAAAGATGCAGAAACACTTGCTCGATATACCTATCAAGCTGTCACAAAACGCGTGGATGCAGGTGCTTCCCCTGCATTTGAACAGAAACGCGCTGAAGCAGCTTTAGCAAGATCCAGATTGGATGTGGTGACCGCACAGCAAACTAAGCAAGCCATGATAAATAGTCTGGCTATTATGTGGGGGGAAAAAGATCCCACTTTTACTGATGTGGAGGGAGACTTATTTGCGCTGCAATCGTCTCCTTCGTTAACCGCGCTTTTCACCACCTTATTGGACAGTCCCAATCTTGAGGTCTATACGCAAGAATCGAGATTGCAGGCTTCTCAAGTCCGTCTTACTCAAGCAGCTAATCAATCGGATTTAAGCTGGACGGCTGGTATTAGGCGCATGAATGGCATAGATGAAACAGCCTTTGTAGCAGGCGTGAGTATGCCTCTGTTTGCCGGTGACCGAAATCTTGGCGAGTACGAAAAGCAGCGAGCAATTCAGGCACAGCTAGAACAACAAAAAGAGTCAGCGACGCAAAGCCTATACCATCAGCTAAATATGGCCTTGATGATCAGAAACAATGCGCTGCTCAATGTACAGACACTGCAAAACTCTATTATCCCACCCTTAGTTCAAGCGCTGGAATTAGTAGAGCAAGCCTATATAAACGGACGATTCAGCTACCTTGAATGGGTGAGTACACGTCAAGAACTACTCAATGCCAAACAAGCCTTAATTCAATCAGCGAAGCAAGCTCATCAGCGTGGTGCAGATATCGAATCACTGACTGCACAGCCTCTTGTGGATACGATCAACACCTCTTTTTCGAGAAAAGCAAAATGAACAAAAATATATTAATTAAGAAGCAAAACACGCTGTTAGTTTTCATTGTTTGCAGTGCCTTGGGATTTTTTTCAAGCACCACAATACAAGCAGCAGAAGGCGAGCATGGTAAAGAGGAAGCCTATAAGGATGAACGCGTATTCATGTCAGATAGCTTGGCGCAAAAAATGGGCGTAATGACGCAAAGTGTGCAAACGGGTAATCTCAATATTACCACCACTGTCTACGGAAATATTGTGACCGACCCTGCTTCACTGAGTCATGTGCGTGCACGATTCGACGGTATGGTGACCAAGGTCAATGCAAATTTAGGTAACAACGTTAAAAAAGGCGAGACACTGGCGGTAGTTGAATCCAACGAAAGCCTGAAAAGCTATCCCGTTACCGCGCCGTTTTCAGGCACCGTGATTGCCAGACATGCCAATGAAGGCGAGTTATCAAATGGCCAAGTGCTATTTTCAATCGCAAACTATGATGACGTGTGGGCACAGCTTAAAGTCTTCCCACAACAGCTATCAGATATAGCAGAGCAGCAACCCGTTCAGCTTAGCCTGTCAGGGGCAGCGTTAGACACCACTATCCAACATATCTTACCCTCACCCGATGAAAAGCCTTATGTCTTGGCGTATGCCAAAATATCCAATACCTCAGGTCAATGGCCGGTTGGCGCAGCTATCAAAGGCCTTGTCACTATCAACACCATTGATGTCGCAATGATGGTGCCTAAAGCGTCGATTCAAGAGTTTGAGGATGCTTCTGTCGTGTTTGTCAAAGAAGGTGACGAATACCGTCCCGTGCCCGTTACCTTAGGTCAACAAGATAACCACAATATTGAAGTGTTATCAGGTCTGCACATTGCAGATGTGATTGTCAGCCAGAACAGCTACCTGTTTAAAGCCGATTTAGAAAAGTCGGAGGCAGGTCATGATCATTAATAACTCAATGCTATCTATTTGGTCAGGCGTCTCTGTTATTGGGGGGCGAACACATGATTGAATCCATTTTACGTTTGTCCATAGAGCGACGAGGGATAATGCTAATGTTGATCTTCCTTGTGCTGGGCATGGGGATATTCAGTTATCAAAAATTACCTATCGATGCGGTACCCGATATCACCAACGTGCAAGTGCAAATCAATACACAAGCACCGGGTTATTCGCCTTTGGAAACCGAGCAGCGGATCACATTCGTAGTAGAAACAGCACTGGCGGGATTACCTGACCTGTCCTACACCCGCTCTTTATCTCGCTACGGGCTATCTCAGGTAACAGCGGTATTTGATGAAGGCACTGATCTGTATTTTGCGCGTAATCTCATCAATACCCGATTAGGTGCAATCAAAAGTCAGCTACCTGAAGGGTTAGCGCCTGAAATGGGACCTATCGCTACTGGGTTAGGCGAAATCTACATGTACACCTTGCGAGCCAAGCAAAATGCCATGCAAAAAAACGGTGAACCGTACAATGCCATGGCGCTTCGCGAGATACACGACTGGATCGTAAAACCGCAGCTCGCACTGGTTAAGGGGATCACTGAAGTCAACGCCATTGGTGGTTACGTAAAACAATATCATGTGAATCCTGAACCACAGAAAATGCTGAATTTTGACATTGGTCTAAGTGATATCCATCGTGCGCTGGAGCGAAACAACACGAATCAGGGGGCGGGGTTTGTTGAGCGAAATGGGCGACAAATACTGGTGCGCTCACAAGGTCAACTTCAGACACTTAGCGATATAGAAAATGTGGTAATAAAACGCATTAATACTGTCCCCGTTGCGGTGAAAGACATTGGCAGTGTAGTTATTGGTAAGGAGCTGAGAACGGGTGCGGCAACGCAGGAGGGTGAAGAGACCGTTTTAGGTACAGCAATGATGCTAGTCGGCGAAAACTCACGAGCCGTTGCCCAATCCGTTGCCAAAAAGGTGAAGGACATTCAATCCAGCTTACCTGATGGAATTGTCATTGAGCCAGTCTACGACCGCACCCTACTGGTCGATAAAGCTATCGAGACGGTTCAGAAGAATTTAGTAGAAGGGGCGTTATTAGTCATAGTGATCTTGTTCATATTGCTTGGCAATATTCGCGCCGCGCTCATCACTGCGGCAATTATTCCGCTAGCGATGTTGGCGACCATCACAGGGATGGTTAATACCGGTGTGTCTGCCAATCTGATGAGCCTTGGGGCTTTGGATTTTGGATTAATTGTCGATGGTGCGGTGATCATCGTAGAGAACTGTATCAGGCGGTTATCCGAGTCTCAGAAGCGCACAGGTGGAGTCTTGCCACTAAAAGAGCGGCTAGAACTGGTTTTTCAAGCGACCAACGAAGTCATTCGTCCTAGCTTGTTCGGTATATTGATTATTACTGTGGTGTATATCCCGCTGTTCTCATTGACAGGCGTTGAGGGCAAGATGTTTCAGCCAATGGCGGCAACGGTCATCATGGCGCTGATAGCAGCGATGCTGTTCTCTATTACCATTGTACCAGCGGCAGTCGCGATGTTTATGGGCGGAAAAGTCAGTGAAAAAGAAAGCTTTATTATTGTTGCAGGCAAATCCGCCTATCGCCCCATCATTCACCTTGCACTGAAATTACGCTGGATAGTGCTTGTCGGCTCAGTCGTGCTAGTAGTAGGCAGCTTATTGCTGGCAGCGCGACTAGGCTCTGAGTTTGTTCCCCAGCTTGACGAAGGAGACATCGCACTCCACGCCATGCGAATACCGGGCACAGGTATTGAGCAAGCCGTCGAAATGCAAAAAACACTTGAATCTACCCTGATGGAATACGAACAGGTACTTACAGTTTTTGCGAAAACCGGTACCGCAGAAGTAGCTACCGATGCGATGCCGCCCAACGTAACCGATACCTTTGTGATGCTAAAACCACGAGCGCAATGGCCAGATCCAACTTTGTCAAAAGCGGATTTCGTAGAAACCCTTGAGCGAGACTTACAAGCGGTGACAGGCAATAACTATGAGTTTACCCAACCTATCCAAATGCGCTTTAACGAGTTGATAAGTGGAGTAAGGGCTGACCTTGGTATAAAAGTCTTTGGAGATGATTTAACCACGCTTGTTGCCTCTGCAAACGACATCTTAACGGTTTTGCAATCAATAGACGGCGTGGCGGATGCACGACTTGAGCAGGTCGATGATATTCCTATCTTCACTATCAACCCTAAGCCAGTCGAGTTGGCACGTTATGGATTGGACGTCGCCGATTTGCAGGAGTGGTTGGCGTCAGCTATCGGGGGTAATACCGCTGGCTTAATTTTTGAGGGAGATAGACGATTCGAGTTGCTTGTGCGATTTGATGAAGGTATGCGCACAGATTTAGATGCCATTGGCAGCACTCCTATTATTACATCCGATGGGGAATTTGTACCGTTATCAGAAGTCGCTACACTGGGTTACTCGTCTGTTCCCAATCAAATTAGTCGAGAAAACGGTAAGCGTAGAGTCGTGGTTACCGCCAATGTCAGAGAACGCGACTTAGGGAGTTTTGTTGACGAAGCAAAAATAAAAATAACCGAACAGGTTGCACTGCCCGCAGGCTATTGGCTGGATTATGGTGGCACGTTTGAGCAGCTTGAAAGTGCCAGTCAGCGACTGTCTATCGTGGTGCCTGCCACGCTTTTTCTAATACTTGTGTTACTAGTGGTGGTGTTTGGCTCATTTCGTGATGCCTTGATCATCTTCACTGGCGTGCCTTTAGCCTTAACGGGAGGTGTTTTCGCGCTCTGGATGCGTGACATGCCACTGTCTATATCTGCCGGAGTTGGGTTTATTGCGCTCTCTGGTATTGCGGTACTAAACGGCTTAGTGATGTTGTCATTTATTAAACAGCGAGTACTAGAAACAGGTGACTTAATTAACTCAATCGTTGACGGAGCTATCACAAGATTGCGTCCGGTTTTGATGACAGCACTGGTAGCAAGTTTAGGCTTTATTCCCATGGCACTTAATGTCGGAACGGGGGCTGAAGTGCAAAGACCGCTTGCAACGGTGGTGATTGGCGGGATCATCTCGTCCACTATTTTAACGTTGATCATATTACCGGTTTTATATCGGATCATGCATTCGAAACTAATCAAAGTATGATGGTTAGGCACCGTATTGCAAAAGGTACGGTGCTCTTCGTCTGGAAATTCAAAACAATTGAAAATGATTACTGAACTGTATATTCACCAATAAGAAGCTTATTCACCGGAATACTAAAATTAACACCAATTCAATCAAGGTCGAATGATGATCTGCACATTGGCACATACCGGAATCAAGAACCGTGTGGCCTGAACGTCCGCTCCTTGTCTAAAGCCGTCTGTCAGATTGTGTCTAAATCTATAAATGAATGTGTAAGATCAAGTATAAGCTACTACACCTAATCCACCTTATACTTTGATGCTATTAATCGTCATATTGGTAAACATCTTACTTACAAAAGGGGCTTTCTAGATAGCCTTTGTTTACTGGTTCGCATTAAACAACTTATTTACTGTAAACACTAAGCCGAACACGATCTACTCTTTAAAAGCCCTCTATGATTGAGGGCTTTTTCGTTTGTATAGGCTTGACGAAATTATTGGAAAAATGGGGGCAGAGTACTTTTAGTCTACATTTACACTTCGTTTATTTTCTGGCTCTATTTTCTAGGCCCATTTCCTAGGGTCGTTTCCTAAGGTAAAACTAGGCGACAACGGCGGGATACCAACTCCCTAATGTCAAGCCAAAAAGACCGATAATAAACACAGCAGAGACAACAAGCAGCGTTACGCTTATTAGGTGTTTGAGTAGGGATACTCGATTGGTATTATCAGTAGCACGATCGGTAGCAGTTACTTTAACTACCCAAATTAACTGCGCAATAATATGAGGCGCGACATAAGAAAGCACACTGACACTTATTACGGCAGGACCAGTAAAGTCGGCAGTATTAATGCCAAGCGTGCCAAAAAGTGTCATCCAAGCGAATATGAATAACCTAAAAAAGAGCACGCCATTGGCGGCTAAAAACAAATGTAGCGCCCACCTTTGATGTAGCGTCACGTTAGCGTTTCTTATGGCACGAATCGCAAAGAAACTACTTACAATCACCATCACGCCCGAAAAAGCCGTTAACCCATGTAGTAAAGGATTCCCAACGGTACCCCGAGATAACAGGAGATACATGCCCGCTAGCGAGATACTGCACGCAAGGGTGACAAAAAGCCGGCCATTGTATTTGTGAAACGTTTTATAGTTACGCCTAATGGCTGGTATTAGCTGCAAGCTTCCGCCAATGATCATTACTATCGCCAATAAAACATGCGCGGCGTACATCGCATTGCCAAGTGAGTCGCCGGCAACATAGGCCGTGCTATTAAAGCGATTCCATTGAGATACTCCAGCAGTCACACCTGTAAAGCCATAACCTGCAATCAGATAACTAACAAAGAAAGCTTGTGCGATGAGCAAGCAAGAAAATGCTATTTTCTGACTCGCATCATAAAGTTTCGATGCGGCTGATAAGGTCGTGGGTGTTAGTGGATCGGGAGTTGGGGTTTCAGGTTTAAGAGAAACCGGTGCTAAGGTACTTTTCGCCAACATATCTTTGCCTCTTGAATAAATGCTTTGCCCTCTAATGTCCCTCTATCGTAAAGAAAATAAGGGCTCATTCTTCTCAAATTCGAAAAATGAACACCTTAAATTAGCGGTTTTGACATACTCCTTAACAAAGTTATTTTGTGCTTGGCGGTGATTCTTCTTACACTGAGGGCAGAGCTATATATTAAGGCGTAGAACCCCTGTGGCGTGGCAAAGCGATTTACCCTATTACCTTTTAGTGTGCTGTAGTTTGAGCATAATGCTTACCCATGCACTTAAAAAAGATAAGCAGACAGTTAACTATTTAGTTGCTCTATTTAGTGCATCGCTTTGTATGGTGGCCACGCAGAAATTAAGTGCTGACACCCTTGGTGTATATCAATATGTTATTGGGCTAGCAACCTGTGCGACATGCAATGTGGTTTGGTTAATTGCAAGAACGCTATTTCGAGAGCACAAGCCCTTAAGTCGTAGGCATATTGTGGTAGCATTTGTGATTGCAGGATTAGTGATATTTAATCAAACGTGGCACTTAGTAGTATCGAGCGATATTCCACACCTGCTAAACCAAGCACAGATGCTTAAACTTAAACAGGGAATGAATGAAATTACGACCTTGCTTTCATCCAGCATTTTAGCGTTGTCGTTTTGGGAAGCTTTACGCGGGTTTAAGAGCAAAAATAACATCCAAAAGCGCCAGTCGATTGTCTTTGCCACTGCCTTTTTCCTTGGCTTATTTAATTCATCAATATTACCTAAGTTTCTATTCACGCCCACAGAAATTGAATATTACGCACCCTGGTTAATATGTTCTTCGGCAATGCTAATTCTTGGCGCTATTCAGTACGTGGTTCACGCGCAAAAAATGAGTGTTCAACTTAGCGGCCAAATAATAAAACAACAACAGAATGAACCTCGAAATCAAGTTAACGCTGACAAACCTAGTCAATCATTAAATGGCGGCATGTCTGATTCTTCTTGTCTCACTAGCACTTGCAGTGAGGGCGGCGCAATACAACAAGATGAAGCCATTGATATGTCTATAGTGAAAGGAATAAATAGGTTAATTCATCAAGAACAAATATTCTTGCAGCCAAACTTAAAAATTGCTCATTTAGCGCAAGCGTTGAACACGTCGGAATACAAAGTAAGCAAGGCCATCAGAGGCTATTTTGCTACTGCCAACTTCAACCTTTTCGTAAATCAGTTCAGGGTAAAACACGCTAAGCAATTGTTACGAAGCAACGAATGTCAGCAGTGGAGCATTTTGGTAATCGCGCTAGAGAGCGGGTTTTCGTCCTTAGCAACATTTAATCGGGTGTTTAAGGCGATTTCAGGGCAAATGCCAAATGAATATAGGAAGCAGGGTAATACATTGAATTATAGTGTGCCAAATGCATAAGAGAGGGGCTCAAACGTAAACTGAGAATCATCTATTATAAATAGTTTTAGTGCCTTCTAGCATGTCATCTGCACAATGGTTGCCGTGAAGCACAGAAATGTCGCCAGTGGTTTCCAGTACTACCGCTCTCACTTGCTGCATGTTAAGCACGTTCGCCTCTCGAAGCTTCGCCATAAGATCGCTACGGGCGACCCGCGTTTCGGCTAGCGCAGAATCGATAATTTCACCGTCGCGCATTAAAATAACAGGGGTATTCTGCATAAGTGCTTCAATTTTATCGGAACGTCTGCGCAATCGGGCAGTGACGAACTGCACTAAAAACAATGCTGCCATAGCAATCATTGCCTGAAAAAACGCGCTCCAACTATTAGTTTGAGACGCACTTGCTAGCAATGAACCTACCGCTACTGTCATCACAAAATCAAAATTGGTCATTTTAGAAAAGGAACGCAACCCGTTCACGCGTACCAGCAGCACCACCCAGAACATCCCCATGGTGGTTAACAGTAAGCCTTTTAGCAGTAAATCTAGGGATGGCGCTAAACATGATGTATTCCTTCACGTGGCTGTTAACAACGAAAAGGGTTAGTGTGCTTTTAGGTTTAACTTACACCGACCCCATTAATTTATTTATTCGTGTTTCGCCGCTTCAGAAAAGCAATGCTTGTGACGCTTTTCATCGGCCCAATGCCCTTCAATTGCGACTCGCTCTGCTGCAGAAAAGCCATCATGATCTAAGGCTTTTTCATAAGCTTTGGTGGTAACTTCTTCATTCACTACCATCGCTTTTAAGATAGCTTTGTCATTAATAAGCCCAGCTATCACCACTTTGCCTTTGGTTAGCACTTTCTTAAAGTCAGCCTCGGTAACTTTATCTTCACCTCTTTGAACCAACATGGTGTTAAGAGCGTCGATATGAGCTTTATGATCGTCTCTGAACGTAGCGATAGTGTCTTTAAGACTTGCATCTTCAATACGTTCAAGAGAGGCCTCATAAGCCGCTAGGGCGTCAAAATCCAAATGACATAATTCTGATAAGACTGTTGATGTTGATGACATGAAATTCTCCTTGTTCTGCCTGTTGAGATAATTTGTACCGAAGTAGTCGCCAAAGAGATTAATATTTTTTAACTTGTTTAGAGGTGGTGGTTGTGTTGAGAGAGGTTGGTCAATTTCATTTGCACACTTTTGTGGAGGGAAGATGAGGGCTCGTATTATCGGCTGGGAATTTTCCTATTAATTAAAACTACCCCCATTATTTATGCCCGTTATTTGCTTTTTACTATTTCGTACCCATATACAGCGCAACGGAATAATAGAAAGTTATCACTACCGCCCTTATGCATCGTTTTATGCCTGAACGTCACAATGACGCTCATTCACCTTCTCAGAAAAACCAAGCGTCTTCAGTTTATGCGTGGGTCTTTTCTATTGTGGTGTCGGTGCTTGTATTCAGCGCGCCATTTTCAGCCTATTGTGCAAACGATACCGCATCTTTTAATGAGCAAACCCCGCAGATATCCTTTTCTGACTTCGGGCTTTCTGTTGCTTCACGCTTTGGGTTTACTCAGCACAGTCAACAGCAAGATGCCGATTTAGATAATTCAGATGAACATCTACTTCTCTTTGGATATCAAAATCATTTAGCTCTCGTCGATTTCTCGGATGCTATCTTTAGCAGTCCCTTTGAATATATTGCCTTTTATTGGAAGGGCATATCAAACCGCGGCCCACCTTCTTCCCTGTAATCACTTACTGATATCACGCGCTGCAGTTGCAGTGCTTCTCAACTTTTAAAGGTTTATTGCAGGATTTTTATGACACGATTTTCATTTCGTGGCCTAGTGTATGCGCTGGTTATTTTACTAGGCCTACTTAGCGCCGCGCCCAATATATTGCCCGATTCACTTAAGCAGCATGTACCGCAGTGGTACAGCCAACACACGCTTTCGCTTGGTTTAGATTTACAAGGGGGCTCTCACTTATTGCTGGAAGCTGATACTGATGCGTTGTTTGCTCGGCAGTTAGATAGCTACTCCTCTGCGCTTTTTAGTGACTTGAGAGAGCAAAAAATTCGCTATGTTAAACATACTTCCAAAAACGCGTTAGCAGTACAATTTACGCTTTCGAACCCCGACGACCTTTACAACGTTAAACAGCGGGCAAATGAAGTGTCGCTGCAATCAGATGGCAGTAGCGCGTTGCTTCTGACACAGCAAGGCACTGCTCCAAAAGGTATTAGCCAAAAAGGGAATGTGATTAACCTTTCTCTAGCCCTTACTGAGGAATACCAAGAAGCAGTAGTAAAAGATGCGATTAATCGTAGCCTAGAGGTGGTACGCAAACGACTTGACGAAACCGGCCTCACAGAACCCAGTGTTACCCGCCAAGGTAGCGATGCTATTTTAGTGCAAATGCCCGGTATTTCAGACCCAGCCAGTGTGAAAGCCTTACTAGGTACTACAGCGCAAATGCGTTTTCACTGGGAAACTCAGGTGAAAAATAGTGAGAGCTTTACTCGGGCTGACATTAACGGCAGGCAGTACTTACTTGAAAAGCATGTTGCGCTAGAAGGTGAGCATATTACCGACGCGTCAGCGGCGTTTAGCCCTGAAACCAGTCAACCCGTGGTGACGTTTCGTTTAGATAACGATGGCGCTCGAAAATTCGCTATCATGACGAAAAACAATATTGGTCGCGTGTTAGCAGTAGTACTTGATGACACGGTCGTCACGGCGCCGGTTATCAATAGTGTTATTCCCGGTGGCAGAGGCGAGATTACCGGTAGCTTTACCATGAGCGAAGCGCAAGATGTGGCACTAATGCTGCGCACTGGTGCACTACCCGTTCCATTGCATATTATTGAAGAACGCACGGTAGGGCCAGATTTAGGCAGTGATGCTATTGAAACCGGCGTGAAAAGCGGCATTGCAGGGGCACTCGGGGTTTTAGTATTTATGTTAGCCATTTACGGCCGTTGGGGCGCAATTGCGAGTGTTGCGCTTTCGGTGAATATGGCGCTGGTATTTGGCGTGCTTACGTTGTTTGGTGCCACACTTACTCTGCCTGGTATTGCTGGGCTGATACTCACCATGGGCATGGCGGTAGATGCAAATATCCTCATTAACGAACGTATTCGTGAGGAAACGAAAAAAGGCAGGCCAGCAGGTAGTGCCCTTAAAATTGGTTTTGATAAGGCGTTTGGTACTATTGTTGATTCAAACTTCACAACCCTTATTGCCGTTAGCTTATTGTTTGTTTTTGGTAGTGGTCCAGTGAAAGGTTTTGCCGTCACTATTGCAATAGGCCTGATAACTTCACTGTTTACTTCGGTGGCGCTTACTAAGTTACTTATGCAGCGGGCAACAAGGAAGCATCAAAGAGAGCCAATTAATTTATCTTCGCCATTGTTAACCATGGCGGATAAATTAGGGCCGTTTAACTTTATAAAATCTAAAAAGTTAGCTTTGAGTATTTCACTGATATTAACCTTGTGTTCCATGGCGCTCTTCTTTAAACCTGGCTTGCAGTACGGGGTGGATTTCACCGGCGGTACTATGATGGAAATTTCTGCGCCGCAACTATCTACTGAGCAATTGCGCACAGTGCTAAAACAACATCATTTTGAAGACATCGCAATTCAAGAATATGGCGCCGAAAATCAGTATTTATTGCGTGCGCCAGTATCAGCAAAATCGAACACTGTACCTATTACTGAAGCTAATGCCGGATCCAGTACCGTAGCCCCGCAAGGTAGCAACATCGAAGCGCTAAAACAGGTGATACAAGACGCCGATAGCACCGTGATATTTAATAAGGTTGATGTTGTGGGGCCGAAGGTGAGTGATGGCTTTGCCGACCTTTCCATTTTAGCATTGCTTATTGCTGGAGGTGGAATGCTGGCCTATTTATGGTTTCAGTTTGAAGCACATTTTGCTACCGCAGCCTTACTTACCGTGCTACTTGATTTAACTAAAACCATTGGCTTTATTGCCTTAACCGGTATTGAATTTAATCTTACCGCAGTGGCCGCGCTACTGGCCTTAATAGGATATTCAATTAACGATAAAGTGGTAGTGTTAGACCGCGTAAGAGAGTTGCTGCGCTTTGGCCCAGAGCGTTCTCTAGCTGATATTATCAACGACGCGGTAAACAGCACGCTAAGCAGAACGGTATTTACTTCGTTAACCACACTGCTTGCTTTGCTACCGATGGCGCTAGTAGGAGGAGATGCAGTTAGCAGTTTTGCCGTACCCATGGTATTTGCAGTGGTTATTGGCACCTCGTCGACTTTGTTTATTACTTCATCGTTACTTCACATGCTGGGTAAACGTAGAGAGCAAAAAGGGAAGGCTCAACTTCGTCCTACTTCTGAGGAGGTAAAAGCGTCGCTGGCACATATACCTTAACCGCTAAAATCGAAATAGGCGAAGCGGTGAAATACCGCTTTGCTCATTTCATCTGTATACTATTATTACTAAGTTAAAGGGAGATAACGTGTGTTTGCTGTAGACCAAATCATTCTACTCAGTGCTTTGTTAGCGATATTTGGCGTATTGGTCAGCAAACTGTCCCCCCGTTTTGGCGTGCCAGTATTAGTGCTCTTTTTAGGTGTGGGCATGCTGGCTGGTGAAGATGGTATCGGTCGCATTTCTTTTGATAATGCCGATGCAGCCCATTCCATAGGGACCTTTGCGCTTATCCTCATTTTATTTGATGGGGGGCTTCAAACTTCAAAGAAGTCGATTAGGCGGGCGTGGAAGCCTGCTGCATTACTTGCCTCTATAGGCGTGGTAGGCACAGCGGCAATAACCGGTGTGGCAGCCATGTACATTCTCGATTTGCCCCTTTATTTAGGGTTATTACTTGGTGCCATTGTTGGGTCTACCGATGCTGCGGCAGTATTCTCTGTACTGCGCAATGCGGGCATTACTATTCCATCAAGACTAAAAGCAACCCTAGAGCTAGAAAGTGCGTCAAACGATCCTATGGCCATTTTTCTTACCATTGGTCTTATCACACTTATTCAAGATAGCAGCACAAAGGCGTCAGAATTAGCGTTATTGTTTGTCAGCCAAATGGGCGTGGGAGCCATTACAGGTGCAGTAGTAGGTGGCCTAGCGGTTGCGTTGTTTAGGCGCGTAACGCTTATGGCGATTGGTTTATATCCAGTGTTCGTTATGTTATTTGGGGTGTTGGCCTTTGGTTTAGCTTCAAACTTAAATGGCAGCGGATTTTTGGCGACTTTTATTACCGGCGTAATTGTGGGTAATAGCCGATTTTCCTATCAACGAAATACCTTTGTATTCATAGATGGCTTGGCTTGGCTAAGTCAAATAGCGATGTTTGTTATTTTAGGCTTGTTGGTTACCCCTTCTGAGCTTCTACATACCTGGAAAGAAGGCTTGTTGATTGCCGTAGTACTTATTTTTGTGGCCCGGCCGCTGGTGGCAATGCCATTGTTATTACTCAGTCGGTTTTCATTTAAAGCTTCAGTGCTTATTTCATGGGTAGGGCTTCGTGGTTCTGTGCCTATTATTCTGGCAATTTTTCCACTCATTTTTGAATTACCCAGCGCCGAACTTATTTTTAACGTGGTGTTCTTCATTGTTATGATTTCAGCCCTACTACAAGGGGCAAGTTTGCCATTTGCTGCGCGCAAACTGGGTTTAGTACTCGATAACCCTCGAGGTGAATCGAACACGCTAGAAATCGTTAAAGTGGCTAAAGACAAACGCGAGTTAATTGAAATTGTGCTTCACGCTATGTCCGCCTCAACAGGCAAAAGTATTTCAGAGTTGGGGTTACCCGAAGATACCGTTGTGGCGTTAGTCGCCCGTGGTGAAAGTACGCTTATTCCCAAAGGGAGCACAGTTTTACGGGCAGAAGATCAGGTTTTTGTTATAACAAAACTACTTGATAAGAACACGGTTGAAACATGCTTTTATGGCGCGAAGTGAATGTATTTAATTATTGATTAAAGCCCCTCCCTAATGTAATCTTTTATAAAATTATAATAAACAGAGTGTCAAGGATGAATTTCAAAAAAAAACACCTTTCTTACCTGTCCATACTGTTAATCTCCCTATACTGCTTTCCATCGCAAAGTTCGGCAGCTTTTTTAGGTAATGTAAAAATACAAAAACTCTATGGTAATACATCCATTTTATTCGGCGTGAATCACGCTCCTAATGATGTATGTAGCTACTTCGGTAGGCATTTCAAACTTGATGCGACCACTGAAGGTGGAAAGAATATGTTGTCAATACTTCTTGCCGCGCACATTTCAAATAAAGACGTTGATGTATGGTATTCAGCGAGCTCAGCTCCTAACACTGACGAAACTAATGGCTGCACAAATGGTGGTTCTATTGCCGATGTTATTTCCATTGGCTTTGCAACCTGATTCCAAAATGCTTCATAAAAAACTCCTAGTTTAGCTTTACTGTCAGTTTTTAAATGCTTTAGCGTAGTGTGACTTACTATTTTGAAACCACTTTTCCTGAAAAGGATATTGGTGTGAAAATTACTAATAAAATTGCCGCTATTTTTTGAGTGGATTCGGAATATTCTATAACTTGATGCGAGGTTAATACCAGTATTGAGATTGACTATTAAAATTTAAGAAGCCATATCAAGGCAAACTTTGTAAAGGACTACGGTAATGCAAATTATCCGCTCGATTTCATCTTACATTATAATAGCGCTAGCTTTTATTAGCTATTCAGTGAGTGCTAGCGAGGGGAGTGCGTCGCTTTACGAAAAAAATGGAAGCTACTATGTAAAGTCTGCTCCGACTTGGGTACCTATTGCGGGCACAGTTTTTGTTATTGTTCCTACCTATGCCCAAGGCGACATAATTGAGGTTATGCGGGACGGGAGTAATTGGGTTTCATCCCCTATTAGCTTTTCTCAGTTTAATTCTATTGCGCCAGTGTTAATAGGTGAGTCATCATTTCAACGCATCGATATCGATGGCAATGGCCTTGAAGACATTACTATTAATACTGCAAATGAAACGCTTCAGTTCCTTACTTCAGATAACGACGGTTATATATTAAATACAGCGCCTCAGCTAGCATCCATTTCTAATCAAGCAATCAACGAAGACACCACTAAAACCATTAATTTCACAGTGAGTGATACAGAGCAAGATACCGCAATTTCTCTCAATGTTTTATCAAGTAATCCCGCTCTGATACCAGCGTCAGCTATTTCTATTGGTGGAAGCGGAACGACAAAGTCACTTTCAATTGAACCTAATGCCAACCAAAGTGGCAGCGCAACTATTACTATTAAGGCTAGCGACGGTTTGCTTACTAGTGAAAGCAGTTTCTTACTAACAGTAAGTGCTGTAAATGATGTGCCCACAATATCGCCTATTTCTAATGTTGTGTTAAATGAAGACAGTTCTACTAGTGTTACTTTTACGGTCAATGATATAGAAAAAGCATCAAATGGACTCGTGGTTTCAGCGTCTTCAAGCAATGCGAGTTTATTTGCTAGCAATACATTGTCAGTATCGGGAAGTAGCTCTAATAGAAGTTTAAGTCTTGCTCCTATTGGGAACAAATATGGGTATGCAAATATCGTTGTCACAGTATCTGACGGCGTTTCGACTGCTACTAGAACATTTTCGGTCACGGTGAATTCGGTTAATGACAAGCCTACAGTAACTATTGCTGCTCCAACCCATCAGGGTGAATATGGTTTATCTATTCCTGTTGTGGCAAGAGCTTCTGCAAACGATATAGAAGGAAGTGTTAGTCAAGTCGAGTTCAAAGTAAATAATGGGGCTTGGAAGGTGGATACGTCAGCGCCTTACACGTATAGCTTTGCAGATTTACCCGAGGGGACGCACTCGATATCAGTGCGTGCCAAAGATGCTAATAATACTTACTCTTCTACCATTTCTTCAAGCTTCGAAGTGTTAAATCTAGAATGGGCTGAAAAAGGGGGGGCTGTTAGCGAACAGAGGTTTACCGCTTCTGGAATTGCTGCGACTGACTTTTATGGCCAAACAGCCGGTTCGGCAAATGTATCGGGTGGTGCTGCAGCATATACTATTCCCATCGACATCATCCCTGGTAGAGCTGGCATGCAGCCCACGGTAGCTTTGCAGTATAACAGTCGCTCTGGTGTTGGAATTGCAGGTGTTGGATGGACACTTAATGCTAGCGGGGCTATTGCAAGGTGCTCTGCTACACAAGCTCAAGATGGTTATGTTGGCGCAATCAAATTTAGTTATACCAATGACAAATTGTGCTTGAATGGTCAGAGATTGATCAATGTCTCTGGCTTGTACGGTAGTGCAAATACTGAATACCGATTAGAAATTGACAACTTCACACGAGTTTTTCAGCGAAGTGGCAATACTGATGCTACATCTACTTATTTTGAAGTTAAGTTGCCAAGCGGAGTAACCTCTTATTATGGTAGATCATCTGCATCTCGTGTATCCCCAAGCGGTACTGAAAAGAACTTGTCTTGGTTGTTAGACAAAACACAGGATGTTAGTGCTAAAAACCATATTAGTTACTATTACACAAGCTATGGTGCAGGCGAAAAACTGTTAACCAGTATTAAATATACAGGCAATGGATCAACGGATGGCACGCGAAAAGTTGAGTTTAAATATCAGAATAAGCGTAAAACACGCTCATCCTATCTGTGGGGCACCCTAACCAAAAGTACAAAACGGTTAGATTACGTTGATACTTTTTATGGTGCTCAGAGAGTTAAACGATACAACTTGAGTTATGTAGAAAGTCGAACATCTGGTAGAGATTTACTGTCAGATATACAAGAGTGTGGATATACCAGTGGGGCAGTATGTAAAGCAAAAACCACGTTTAACTGGAGCGATGATACACCTGCAATTTCATTTGAACCTTTCAGCTTTGATTCTAAGGCGATGTACGCTACAGAAGATAGAATAGCTAATATTCTACCGCGCGGTGATATTAATGGAGATGGTGTAAGAGATTGGAAAGGTTTTTTTGTTAATGCAGAGGGCGAAAAAACGGGGACGACAAGTAAGTCCCTAAACCCATGTCATACCAATTTTTATAAACGAATTGTAGTGTGCACCGAAGCTGACTTTAATTTGGATGGCCTAACTGATGACTGGCGAAACAATAATGGTAGCTTAGAGTTGAAGTACTCTTCTAAAACAAACAGCACTTCATGGATGAATACGGGTATTACGTTAAATAAAAAAATACTATATCTAGACTTTCAAGACGACCATATTATGAATATTGCTGACTACAATGGCGATAGTTGGCCTGATCTTATGGTGTATAGATTTGAGGATTACATGAACCCAAAACTATGGGTTTACTTGCACACGGGTAATAACTCTTCCCCTTATAGCGATGATCCAAAACTTGTTTACACGTTCTCATCAGTAAGAGTGGGTAGCAGTGTATCTGAAATTAGACAAAAAACATCTGTGCAGTTTATGGGTGATATTAATGGAGATAATACACCAGATTTATTGCTAGTGGAAAATAATACAGGTGACGCCAAGTATAGTTTTGATTTTCCACAACCAAAGCCTCGAAGGTTTCTCTTTAATTCAGGGAATGGCTATACCTATACCGAGTCACCATTTTCCTACTCCGGAAGTGGCTCTAATAGTTCAAAAACCTTTTTTACATTTTTCACAGATGTAAATGGTGATGGATTGTCTGACTGGTTAGGGTGGAGAGAGAATCCAAACAGTAGTACTGAAAGCTTATTGGTGGTCAAAATGAACCAGGGTAATGGTGTCTTTTCTGATGAAAGCATCATAGAAGGTGATAATTTTAAGATGAACCGCACCATCATATTTTTTGAACCCGGTGGTGACGTTGAGTATTCTACACCAATGTACGGAAATGCGATAAAAATTGCAGATGTAGATGGAGATGGAGTTGCTGAATTGCTTGAACCTGGGCCTCGACTTATAACAGGGTGCGCTTTGGTTAACGGCATCAACAATAATACCCGCAAACGCTGTGGGAACGATATGTACGGGGTTTTCAAAAATAGTGCTAACACTGTAGCTAAAATTCAATCAGCCGAGCGAGATGACAGCATTTATAAGTGGAATGCCTTCCATTTCAGTGAAGATACGAATGGGAACATATCTCTTACTAAAAAAAGCACAGACTATATAGGCCACGCGTACGAATCAGCTTTTGTAGATAGCCATGGTAAAGGGCTGCCAGACCTTGTGTCGTTGCACAAACTCTCTTATTCATCAAATACATTCGAAAATAATGGTAGTGGTACAGAAATGGCCCCTTATTTTGAAGAATTTGGCGCTTATATTAGTCGAAACAAAGGGGCTGCCAGAGGAGGTGAAAAATACTTGCCACACGATTTACTAGAATCGGTATCTGCACCAAAAGGGATTTCTGCTACATGGAAATATAGGCCCCTTAGTAGTGATGAGTACGACAAAGCTGGTACCAATGCTCAGCCCTTCTATGAAACAGATTTTGAGTATACTCATCAGCTAAAAAACAGTGAGGGGGATTATTTACATTTCTCATCTAGTATGTATGTGGTTGCTGAATTCAACATTGATAATGGTGTAGGTGCTAAGAACAAGCACCTTTATCGCTATAAAGGTGCAGTTTTTAATGTTAAAGGTCGTGGTTTTATGGGTTTTAGGGAAATCACGCACGAAAATACTGCTGCCAAAATTTTAACCAATACCACATTTGGACAGATGTTTCCGAAAACCGGCCTTGTTGAAACCGAAAAAGTGATGGAGCTTGGCAAAACACGCCCTTATAACTATACAACAAACGAGTGGGTAGAAACATCAGCGTATAGCGGTGAAGGCACGTACTTGCTTCATAACGCTAAGCAAGTGGTAAAAACCTATGACATAAACAATCTCTATTCTACGTTGGCTACCGCCACGACCACCGTACCTCAATCAGCTGTAGATTCACATGGTAACGTACTGAAGAGTACTACAGTACAGACGGATAAATTTAGTGAAAATACAGTTATTAAAACAGCTGAGTTTGACTCATCAGATGATTGGCCAAATAAATTAGTGTGGTCGACAATATCAAGGAAAATATCACCTAAAAGTACGTCTGTTCTATATGGTAAATCAAATACCTTTACGAAAGTTCTAACGTCTCATATTGAGCAGTGGAATAACACTCATCGTAAGCCTAGCAAAGTAGTGACCAGTGGTGGAGTTGATGACCTCACCGAAAGCGGATGCTTGAATACGTCGAACAGTACGCCTTGTAGCGTATCAATCACTACCTTCAATACGTACGGGCTGCCGAAACAGCAACACATAAAAGGGGTTGTGCTAACGGGCAGCAAAAATAACAAAGTTATAGATACTCGCTCGGTTTTCACCACGTATTCAAATGATGGCGCAACGCAGTCGAGTGATGGTTATTTTCCTTTTAAAATTACGTTAGAAAATGGTAGCTATGACCACATCAGTACTATGCACCATAGTCCGTTTTTTGGCGGGGTAACTATGGCTGTAGATGCGAATAGCCTAACCACAACAACAAAGTACGATAGTCTATTTCGACCTAAAGAAATTAGCGCTCCAGGTGTAGCAAAGCAGACCATAACGTACGCCACGCCAGACAATGCGAAAGGATCATCTAATGTACTTTATATGATCTCTACGGCCCAAGCTGGGGCCCCAAGAACTAAAACCTACTTTGATGATTACGGAAGAACATTGCGCGCTTCTGTTGAAGGATTTAAAAGTGGGCAATGGAATATCACGGATAAACGTTACAATGCACTTGGACTGGTGACTTCTGAGTCGTTACCACACAATGGGACTCCAATTAATACGCTTTACAAATCGTATGATGTGTTGGGTAGGTTGTTGGAAAAAACAACACCTGCGGTAAATAGTAACGAAGATTTTACAACGTATTATTCACATTCTGGTTTTACAACTGAAATAACAACCTCGGCAAGTGATGGCTATAACTTGAGAATGAGCCGTGAAAATGATAGCTCCGGTCTGTTAAGACAAACCACTGACGCATTGGGTGGGATAACGCGTTACGGCTATGACGGGCTGGGGAATCCTGTAGTTATTGAGGATGCAGCGAGAAACCAAATAGTAGCACATTACGATAATTTAGGGCGCAAACTGTGGGTTAACGATCCTAACCAAGGGAAAACAATTTTTACTTACAATGCGTTCGGTGAGCTTGAAAACGAGCTAGACGCAAATGGTAAATATCAGCGTTACGACTATGACAAGCTAGGTCGGGTGAAACTTCGTTACTCAAGTGATGGTGGGGCAACGTTTACGTGGGACACCAAGAAAAAAGGGCTGTTGAGTAAATCAACTGTGTCTGGTGCATCAAGGGAATTCTATTACGACAGCTTGGCAAGGCCAACCCAAGTTAAAAGTACAATTGACGGTACAAGTTATTCTACAATAACGGAATATAATGCTGATCACGGATTTGCAAAAGCGCATATCTACCCCAATGGTCTAAAAATAGCGTTGGTTTACAATAGTAGGGGTTACCTAACCGCCGAAAAAAATGCGGCCAATAACTATGTTTACAGGGAAATAACCGAGCAAGATAGTCTTGGCAATATCAAAAAGGCAAATATTGCTAACGCTAAACAAAATGGTGAGTACATTTACAGCCAACGAACGGGTCAAATGTTAGTGAGTTTAGTAAAAGCCAGCGGGGCAACGGTTCACTATCTTGATTATACCAATTACGACAGTTATGGGAATTTACGAAGTCAAGTTAATCGTGTTGGAAGCACCCCTCAAGTTGACACTTACACTTATGATAAACTGCATCGATTAGAACGCTCTTCAATTAAAGTGGGTAGTGCAACCACTCATGTGGATTACGCTTACGACGCTGTTGGAAACCTTAAAAAGAAAACTGATTACACAGTAAATAGTGGGAACGCTTACACTTATTACGCTAACACGAATAAAGTTAAGTCTGTCGCGCTAAAAGCGGGGGGCTCGAATACTTTTAGTCACGATAACAAAGGTAACCTTATTAAACGCAATAACGTTACTGAGTTCACTTATAATGTTATGAATAAGCCCACGATCATTAACCGGATGGGGGCAAAAGTAACTTTGTCTTATGATGCTGACTGGACGAGATATAAACAAGTAAGAACCGTTAACGGTAAAAATATTGTTACTCACTATGTGAGCAGCTTGTTTGAGGTAGAGAAAGAAGATTCGAAAACCACTGAAACTTCATACATTAGCGATGTCGCTGTGATAGTCGAGAGTAATAGTGAGAAGAAAATTCGCTTTACTCACAAAGACCGTTTAGGCAGCTCGACTACGCTAATTGACCACAATAGCAATATAATAGCCTACCGTTATTTTGACCCTTTTGGTAAACCAAGAATGGGTGATGGTAGTTTAATGCAGAGTTTTGGTAAGTTTGCTCGCTTAGGTAGTAATTTGCTTGATGTGGATATGGCCACACGCCGAGGTTTTACTGACCACGAACATTTGGATGAAGTAGAAATTATTCATATGAACGGGCGGGTGTATGATTATAACCTTGGACGTTTCTTGAGTGTTGATCCGTTTGTTCATGGTGGTTCGCAGGGTATTAATCCTTATTCATACATAATGAATAATCCTTTATCAGGAACGGACCCTACGGGATATGCGCCTGAGGATGAAGTTAAAAAAACCGTTACAGTTACAAAGACAGGCAGCCGTATCAAACACAAAGTTGAAGTGAGCGCATCATCAAATGGAAGTGGCGGAGTTACAGTTACATTCAGTGGGAGCAATGGAGCGGCTGTTAATACTGTTAAAAACTCAGTGTCAAACGCTCTATCAGGAGCGGGCTTTAATGTTTCTGATATAGGGTCTCAACAAAGCCTTTCAAAATCTGATTCCAATTTCGGAAACGTTGGAGGAATAAACAACGATGAAGACTTGAACGCTGCGTATCAAAGTAGTGTTGAAAAATATGGCGCTGAGGCTGGTTCAGTTGACCTCGGTGATGATCAAAGCTTCAACTACAATGTCAGTGGGTCGGAAGGGTTTAGTGATAAAGTTGCTGGATATTTAGGTGAACTTAAAGACAATGAGTTTGGGCTTGAGCTACTTCAAGGATTGGCCTCAAGTGGAACATCGATAAACATATTTGAAAATATTGGTAAAAGTGCAGCTACTTCAAGAGGACACGGGGACATCTTCTCATGGACTGGAACAACCATCGCGTTTGACCCGAATTCGTTGAAATCACCTGTATCTTTCGAAAACATGCGGGGTAGATCGATATCTCATAGGATGAGACCTAAATATGTATTGGCACACGAGCTGTTCCATGCTTGGCAAAATGCATCGTATTTTTCACAAGCACCAAATATAGGTCAGCGTGTGCAAGGCGAAAACGGTTGGGAAGTAAATGCAGTGAGATTTACGAATCAGATCAGAAGAGCAGACAATATGCCTTTTGTTCGCACACAGTATTCAATAGGAGGACCAAGAGTTGACAGTTTCGAATCTGTTCGCGGAAGGACGCGCTAAAAAATATTTTGTGGTATTGACCCTATTTGCGTTCATCGCAATAGGCGCTCTCTTTTATGGGATTAACGGTCGAATTAGCAACCAGTTAGAATCTTGCGAAATCGGTTTTTTGTATCGAAATGATATATTTCAACAAGTTGAGGCTGAGTTAGAAAGAAAAGACTTTAAAGGCGTAGAAAACTATATCGCATTTAAAAGTCTGTCAGAAACTGGACTAAAGTATCTATTGCTGACAAGTTCAAGAGGCGAGTTTTTTTCGATAATGTATGAAGCTCCAGGCAAACTTCAAACGATGAGCCTGTCTGAAAGCGATGGACAGTATTTCTTTGACTCTATTGGCAATGTAGATTTTGATAAAGTGGCGCAGTTTGAAGGTGCTGAACAATTTAGTAGTTCCTGTTATTTCGTGAAATCTAAGATTGGAAATGCAGAGCGTTTGGTTTCTTTTATTAACCCAAACGTCACTGAAATAAATGGAGAGAGTGCGATAGAACTGGTTTCAATTTTCCATGATTTTCTCCGCAATAATTATGAGAACAAAGTTGTAAGTGCTATACCTGAAAATCCACCGGAGCCAATGACTTCTGAGAAAATTGAAGAGCTAACATCTCAACAGAAAGGGGATGTCTTTAGTGAGTTGAGGCCAATAGTAAATTAAGACACCCACTGTAATTTGAAACCAAATCCCGCTTCGGCGGGGATTGTATTTCAAAAAGAGTTGAGTGCAATTATTAGCCATAGAACCTTAGCTTGTAGTGGTGGTTACGCATCACTACTGGTTCTGATGATTTTAATGTGTAGTAGCTTGCTTGAATTTGATTTTTAACTTCGCGGATTTCGATTCAGCGTTTATCACACCCGCAACAGACGGACTTATCCGTTTCAAAACAGATATTTTTTGTGCGAAAGACTTGAAATCTGCCTCAGTCTTTATATTCCTGAATTTGCGTGCAAATTTTCGAGCCTTTGCAGGTTCGATACTCTTCATAATTTGATCAAGTTCGGAACGCATTTTGACATACTTTGGACTGCCTTGAGATTTTAAGGTGATTAGCTGACCAAACGTCGACCTATATACTTTGAGTATGTCTGAAATCGCTGCATCCTCAGCAACCATTTTTCTAAGCCTGTCGACACTTAGTCTGACTTTAGACGTTCGCTTTTTTGACGGAGACAATTTGTGTGAGTTTACGGTTACATCATGTACGTCCATTCTGTGTGAAGATCGCATGACCCGGCTTTTTTGAGGTGATTTGTTTGGTTTGACCTCGACACTCGCAAACATTCCATAAATCGCGGTGCGCAATGTGCCAATATGTGCGTCAAAGTTATTGGTTAAGGAGCTCACGTAGATATCATCATAATAGCGTGAGTATTTAAGGCCGAGTTCGGCTGCTAATTTGACGACGTTCGGCTCTTTTTCATTAAAAATTAAGTTAGCAATATCGCCACTCAGTGGACTACCTTGCACTAGATAGCCGTCTAACGTGCATAGTTGAGAAAGAGTCTTGGCAACATCTGGAGGAAAGTGAAAAAAATACTTAAAAATTTGCTCCACGTACTCTTGCTTAATTGAGTCAAAGAAACGCGTAATGTCCTCAGATAAAATCATCGCGGAGGACTTATGCTTGTTCGCATTATCCAAATAACTTCTGCCCAATCTTCCAGCCAGAATATAGTCGGGATAATCGACATTTGAGATGATTCGGCTTCGAATACGGATAAGCACTTTCTTTAATGGGTAGCTGACACTGTAGGTGCGTCGAACAGAACCATCACTTTTCGGAATTTCTTTGGAAACTTTGTAATATTGATCTGAGCATTCAGCTAAGTCGATAAGCTCTGACTCGATCAGTGAGAGTGTTTTGGCAAGCGCTTTTATACTGCCAATTTGGGATTGCCTACACTGGAAATTCTCTACTGTATTAGCTTCGCTCACCAATCACATTCCTTGCGGTGGATTTGAGCAACTCAGTTATTTCTGAAAAAGAATCATTGGCCGTATTTTCTGCAAGCAAGATGAAGATACTCAACGGAACGTTAATGGCCTCACAGATGGAGTTTAACGACGTCAAAGAAGGATCTCTTTTGTTATTTTCGATTTTTGACAAATAAGACTTATTTACGCCCGAAGCTTTTGCAAGCTGGCCGAGACTTATGCCTTTCAGCTCTCGGCATTCCTTTAATGTTGTACCAATTGATAACATAGCATCTACCTACATGTGGGTGGATTTACTTGGCTGGTTGCAACAGACAACTACAAGGCTATTCGCCACTATCAATTTCACCAGCCAGTAACCTTATCAAAGCAAACGCTTTGACAACGTAAGCAAGCCAGTGAGCTTGCTTGGGTTTTTCCTTTGTCTTTTCTTCGAGTTTTTGGATGATTTCATCCAAGTCCCTCAAAGTGCTTTTGTCTGCGGTGTCTGTGCATTTATTACGAGCCTCTTTCAAGGCGGCAACAATATCTTTCATATTGCGTACTCCTATATCGTTAAACAAACCGGGGTGTGATGCCCCCGCCGTTACTTACACCACGAACCGATTTGAAACACCGCAGACAAACCTAGCCAATACCACCAGAGAGTTTCTCTGGAAACTCTCCCCGCCGTTCACCCATTATTCAACAGGCTATACGCATCGACGAGCACATGGGGGTGCTAAACGAATTGTATGTGCGAGAAAAGCAGTTCATTAAAAAATGAACGGTCTAATGACCCGTTGCAGTTCGCATTGATATAGAGTTATGAAAGAACACAACAAGCGAATTCGCTTGCACACTTTCACAATAGACTGGTGTATCCTATATGTCAACACTGTTTTTGTGTACATGTTTCCAAAGTGAGATAAGATGACGATTTTTATGATAGAGAGAGCTGCACTCAGGATTTGATGATGTAATTCAATCAACTAAAATTCGGTTAGGTTTGTGCGTTTACATGTTGGTATAGGGTATGGGAACTACTGTTACGAAAAGTGAGAGCTTTGATATTAAGTCATTGTGCTCCGAAGCGCTTTGCAACCCCAATTTTAATCCGCAATCACTTGCAGTTGCTTTAGCTTGTAGACAGGGACTCTCTATTAACAGTGTACAAGGCTTTAGCAAATCCTTACCTATGACTTTAATTTGTGCCGTTCTAGGATTAAAAAGGTTACGGGCATCGAAAAATTCAAATCGGAGACTAAGTTCCAGCCAAAGCGATGCCATTTTAGGTTTGTGCCAGATATGGAGTTGTTTGATGGAGCAGTTCCAGCAACGTGAAGACTTATGCTTAAGTTGGCTGAATACCGCAAAACGTCCCCTGGCAAATGCAAAACCAGTAGACCTACTCCAAATAGCCTCTGGAAGGAAATGCATCTTAGATGTGCTTGAGCGTATGAAAACGGGAGACTTTTCCTGACTTAATTCAGCAACCGAAACGTTTTTTCTCTCTTATTTGGCATTGTAAATGATGCCAGTACTCAATAAAAAAGCTCATTACGGCAAATAAACTGTCTTTAGTCAGCGTTATTCATTAGGTAGCGAAAAAATTCCCCTGACCCAAATTAGTCAATCTTAACTGTGGACTGGATTCCACAGCCATGGTCCAACTTACGGATAATGCTGGTCCAAGCTAGAGAGAAAAGGTGGTCCATCCAATGGCGTTATGTGGTTCAAAATGGTGTTATTTTGCATGTGCAAATTCTTAAAAAATGGACCACGCGTTCTCTCTTAATGGACTTTTGTTCTCGATGTCCTGGACCACCATGTTCATCAATTTGGACCAACCTGCGAATTTTAGGTTTCGACCAGTATTGAATTTACGTTTTCTAGAATTTGGCTAGACAAGGGTTGGAGTTTTGATGGGTGTCGACCACTAAGCTCATCATAAAGAGCCGGAAGTCGGTTTTGCTTAAGCGCAAAGTATAAGAATGCATGTTGATGTATAGGTGACGGGTAATGTTCTCTACTTACCCGCCTCATCAATTGCTTCAACCCGCATACAATAGGAGAGATAACATGGGCTTGATTGAGTGCACCAAAACCATCTATTGCGCCTGATAACTGCTCTTTGATAGTAAGTTGTGGCTCAGGTAATGCTTCATCTCTGAGAAGAGATTCAAGTTCTTCATAAGTAATTGGAGCCCTAGTGTCTTGATAATCAGTGAATAAATTAACACTAATATTGTCAAACAAAATGTGTGTCGTATTGTATTTTGAGGGAAATTCAAGAGTCATAAGCCTAACAAACAAGTTGAATGCGAACTCGCTGGCGAGTGTCTGTATATATTCATCAATAAAATTTTGGCCTTGAATAACTAATAACGTGAACAACCCATCCAGGTTATTAACAAACGTTAGATAAAATAAACCCTCTTCAAATTTTTCGCAGTATTCCTTATTCAAAATATCTTCTACAACGAACCCAATGTTGTACTTATCTAAGAATCGATTTGCAGCGCCGATAGGCTTCGCGTCGATTGGGTGCGAGCCATCAAACAACGACCAAAGTGGGTGAATCAAAACCGCATTAATGCCGGGAAAATACTGGTGGATTTTGTCTAACTTACACTGATGGGAAACGGGTTTACATCGAAGCTTTTCATACCAAAAATTTGAGTTGCGCTCCTGCTGGGTTGTTGTGCGCCGCCCTTTTAATTCACTCAACGCGTCAAGCATTTGTGCACAGCTATCCACCCTCAACTCTCTCATGATGTCGAGAGTCCATATGTGAGACGCAATTCCCTGCGTTTCAGGGGATAGCGTTTTGTATGTAGAGAGAATGTGCTGTGTATTCATACATAAAAGTTTTGGGGATTTTTTTCCACCATGCAATTTTTAGCATAGTGCATAAAATTGAACTTCACGACCTGTCACAGACATTGAGATGAATCATGGAATACGAAACCGAACTAGCTCGCAAGACAGAGCACATAGAACGTGAGCTTCTCTTCTTATACAAATCGCCTGTCGTGACAGGGGACGACTTAATGAAAGCGCTGGGCTACAAAACGTCAGACGCTTTTCGACAAGCTATTGCGAGAGGCACATTGCCAGTAAATATTTTCACCATAGATAAACGGCGAGGTAGGTTTGCGCTGACAGCAGACGTCGCCGCATGGCTAGCGAAAGAATCAATAAAAAGCGAGAAGAAGATGAAGAAAAGACAATGATCGACTGAAAGAACAACACCGATTTATTGGACGCATAAAAAAGCCCCGAAGAATTCTTCAAGGCCTTGATAGTATGTCGTGTTTGGTCGCCGACAAACTAAAGGTTAGTTGATTCCTCGCGACTTGCAAGTTTGCGGCGCAATATTTTTGCGTCAGGGCCTCGTGCGTCTTCAATTTAATGAGGACAACACCATGCTCAAAGCTAAGCAAATTATTGATATCAAGAAGCTTGAAGAACAAGGGCAGCTTTCATTCCGGCAAATAGGCGAAGTGACTGGCTGTAGCCACCAAAGTGTATCCAGAGCGCTTAAACGGCTAAACAAACTAGAGATTTCACACAAAGAAATGGTGAAATTAGAGCCGGAAAAAATTTTGGCACTCCGTTATCCAAACGAAGGAAAGCGCAAGAAGATAAGGGTGATGCCTAACCTGGAATGGGTTCATCAAGAAATGCAGAAAAAAGGGATGACCATTCAGTTTGTTTTTCAAACCTGGGTGGCGCAGTCTCCGTTGCGTAGCGTCAAATACTCTACGTTTTGTCGCTACTATCGAACGTACAAAGATGAACTTAAAGTGTCTATGAAGTTGACGCACCGGGCTGGCGAGTGTATTCAAGGTGACTTCGCGGGACGGACACTTAAAGTGCCATTTGCCGTTCGTCCAATTCAGTTTTTTGTTGGCATCCATACACATTCACAACGCTTTTTTATCCTGGCTACGTTGGATCAGACCACTACTAGCTGGATCAAAGGGTTTGAGTACGTGTTTATAAAGAGTGAAGGGCGACCGGAAATTATCGTACCGGACAATCCTAAAGCAGTTGTAACTAAGATCCATCCACAACTTGAGATAAACCCCGCATTTAAAGCATTTGCAGACCATTATGACGTTACGGTAATGCCCGCACGTCCTGGTCATCCGCAAGACAAGGCGCTGGTTGAACTTGCCGTTAAGTTTTTTAAACAGAGCATCTACCCCAAACTCATTAAGCTAGTATTCCGCTCGCTCGAAGACATCAATGATTGGCTGGAGGTTGAGGTTGATAATTACAACGCACGACAATTTCATCGACGTGCTGTTAGTCGAGAAGAACTGTTTTTAAAATTCGATAAACCCAACCTTTTGGACTTGCTGAAAAAGCCATTCGATCCGCTTGAAAAAATCAGCGAAATTAATTTACAAGACAGTTATTGGGTAACAATAGACGAACACTCCTATACCGTACCGTTTCGTTTTGCACATAAAAAAGTCCAAGTGCAATTGCACAAAGGCTCCGTCAAAGTCTTTTATGAGCACATGCTAATCGCAGAGCATGAACGAAGTTTTGAGAAAGGCGGGCAAACCAAAGTTGAATCTCACTTGGATCCGAAACACCGCGCTTACGAAGACTACCCTAAGGAGCATTATCAAACCTGGGCAACAGAAACGTTCAAAGATGGTAGCGTTGCTGAATTGATTGGTCATTTCTTTGATTCAAAATATTCACATTCCAAACGAGGGAATCATCGAGCAAGAAAACTGCAAAGTCTCGTCGCGAATTATGAAAGTGATGATGTCGTACAAGCCTGCCAGTATGCCCTGAGCACGGGCCAAACCAAGAATATTCAAGTGTTTGAAAACATACTCAAATCGGGTGTGTACCGACAGAGTCAGAGAAGCGAAATCCCTAAAATACCAGGCGCGTTACTGCGTGGTGGCGAGTATTACAACCAAGTTGGAGTAGAAAGATGAAGATTAAAAGTACCACACGGGATAAGCTTACATCCCTTCGTTTAAAAGCCATCTCTTCATGCATCGAACAACATGAACTGCCGGACACGTGTGATAACCGAGCCGTTGAAAATTGGTTAAACGCACTGCTGGATATTCAACTTTCCCAAAACCAATCTGATGCATTCGCACGAGCGCGTCGTTCAGCGTCTTTACGCTGGCGAGATGCAACGTTCTCAAGTTCACTTCGTTTGGGGGAGATGATTGATAAAACGATCTTAGAGTATCTGAAAAGTTGTAATTGGATCGCAAAGTCAACCAATGTCCTTTTATCCGGGAAAAGCTCATGCGGCAAAACACACATTGCCTCTGCCATTGGCAATGAAGCGATACTTCGCGGCTTTAAAGTTAAGTTCTTTCGCTACCAGGAACTGATAATCCAATTACTTGCAGCACAAAATGAAGGTCACTTGTATGAAGTGATCAAAAAGCTATTACGTATTGATCTTATCATCATTGACGATTGGACATTACATAAGCTTTCCCGCGAAGAGCAGAGTGTGCTTTTTGAGTTTGTTGAGAAGCGCGAAGGTCAGGGCTCCTTTGTAATCACGACGCAATTCGACCCAGCTGTTATTCATCAGGCCTTAGGCGGAGAAGCTATCGCGGATGCGATATTTGGTCGCATTGTCACCTATTCCCAGAAAATTCACCTCGATCACGAAATAGATTTTCGCGAGGAAGGCATGAAAAAAGCTTTCAACGCCCCGTCCAAAGGAGCCAAATCATGTTAAATTTAAGACCCGGCACCCGTCAGCGATACGAACAGCACCATGTTTCGAACGCCATGTCTCGCTATATTCGCGTTTTTGAAACGTTTTCATCAGGGCAGAATCTAACTTATACATCGTCAGCGATTCGCTGTTGCTCTGATGTTGACGCCGCTGCACTTGATCAGCATGGTTATGTGAATGCTTACAGTGAATATAAAGATGAAAATAGTTATACCCATCTCCAATCACTTAGAAAATTAGGCTTTAAATTCGTTATATATTGCTCGGATAAACAAGGGCCGCATTTTAATGCAAACAAGTTTGAAAAATTGGCGACTTGTTTGGGCTTAACGCCTATTGAGTTGAAGTTACCCTTTCACGCAACAGACATGGCGAAATGGCGCGAGCAGCAGTGGCACATTTTCGCACAGCGATTGAGTTCAGTTGTCGACGAATTTGGCTACTACGCTTCTGCAAATAAATCAATTGGAGGGCGCGCTTATGCAACCCTCCATTGAGAGCGCGTGGGACGTCTACAGCCCCTCAACACTTGTTAGTAAAAGTACCGAGCTGCATTTCGCCAAAGCGTTACTGCGGCACTATCACAACGCGCTCGTGCAAAACGAAAGTGGACTGCGCTTTTTTCGTGAAGCCTATGGGATTTATGATGACAACACATTAAAAGAATTCCATGTAGGCTTCTGTGACCGCACTTTCCCTAAAACGTTACCGAAAGCTGAAACCATTGAAGGCGAGCGATGCCGTGGATTTTATGAGCGTTTACGGCTTATCAACGGTGTCACTGGGCACGAAACATTTCGCGGTATGGATGTTCTGCCCATATTCAATTTGGACAACGAGTTGATTGGTGCCTTTGGAAAACGGCGAGCAGACTTTCCCAAGGCCATGCGTGGAAAAACACTGAGTGTATTAATGCCAGAATACTGTGGATATTTTTACAACCATGCTGCCCTGTCATCATACGACCACATCACTTTATGTGAATCCCCTTTTGATGTTTTGAGTTTTGCTTCAGCGGGCGTTCGAAATGTTGTTTCGCTTCTGGATTTGAAGATGCTCGAAGACAGTCATCTCTATGAACTTCTTGAACACGGAATAACAACAGTGACACTCGCGCTGTCACGCACGCCGTCAGGTGATAGGTATTTTTCGATCATCAAAAGACAGCTTGAAGACGTTGATATTACTGTGAAAAAGCTCTCACTCTGTGTCGGTGAGAGCGTGAGCAGCTTGTGGGCAATGTCGAAGCGATTTGAATCAGTAATGTGTGAAATTGAAGAGATTAACCGGTGCCAGAACAGCTCTCCCTCATTAATGCACTGACTAAATACATCGAACAGTGCCAACTCGAAGAGCAGAGCCCGCGCACCGTCGAGGGCAAATTGTCGTGCCTGCGGATATTTGTTCGCTGGTACATTGCAAATCGTGGATTTTTTGTCAGTGATTTATCATTGGATGGGATAAACGATTACATCAAGCATCTTCATGTGTATCGGTGTGGAAAAACACAAAAGCTAATAACCAAAGCCACCCGACGCAATAAAATTACGCGGCTTCGAATGTTCTGTCTGTACTTATTCAAAACGGATTTAATTGATATCAACTTTTCAGAAAAAGTTACAACACCTTCTGCTGACAAGCTCATTACCCAAGAAGTGTTACAACCCGATGAGATGAACGCAGTAATCAACCAAACCAGCTTTCGCGGCGACAAAGGTCTGCGGGACAGCGCGATTCTCGCTATTTTGGCAGCCTGTGGCACCCGTCGCGGTGATATCACGCAAATTTTAACGAATGGCATCAATACAAAGGCTAACTTGATTCTCATCCCTAGAGGAAAAGGCGGTAAAGGTCGGATTGTACCGATAGCGGATAAGGCGATGGATGTTGTGGTGTATTACAGAGATAAAGTTCGGCCGAAACTGCAAGGTATGTATTCAGGCGATATTTTGTTTTTGGATGACAAAGGGATGCCCTTTAGAGGCAGCCAAGTCACGCGTTTAGTGAATCGGTACAAACATAGAGCGGGCGTCATCAAACCTGGTGCCAGTAATTTATTTCGCCACACAGCCGCAACCAACTTAATGAACAACGGTGCAGATATTATTACCGTAAAGTGCTTGCTGGGTCATGCAAGCGTTGTGACAACTGAGGGCTATATCAGCTTGGCCGTGCAGAAATACAGTGGCGATTATCAAGATTGTCATCCAGCAGTAAAGCATCCTGAAATTTACATCCCTTCAGCTCACCCGGTTAACAGACAAGTTTGAGGCGCAGCAAGGGTTCAGCTGGGATAGCCTAAGGCTTCCTATTCATTCAAGCAGAAAACTCGGCTTTTCTTGCGTTATTCATGTCCACTCGTTGGCCATATTCTTGTCTAAGAAAATCAAGCTCAAAGTCAGAATCTCTGGACAAATAGGTCATGCACCGTGAAAGAGGTGCACGCGTTTCCAAAATTAAGATGTCTGATTTTGGAACGTAAATGGAATGGCCCAACAAGCCAATCAAATCGACTGCGAGACCCGAGCACTCAACGTCAGTGGATGTCAAAATAGCTGAACGATCGATAGAAAGCCTTGGTGCAATGCATAATCGCCATTCTTCGCGGGTGTCGAAAATGATTTCGATTTTGGTGACATGGCCTGCATATTCACCGATGCGTTCGGATTCAAATTGCGGATCAACAAGAACAGTGCCGCCAAAGTTGTCAACGCCACGAGGAGGAACGGGGATGAGTGCATTCATTTTGCGTTATACAGTAGTTTATACAGTAATTAAGGAAGTGTAGTTGAAGATTCCGAAAACTTCACGACAATTGGATAAAGCAGTGCTTTAATAGTCGTAACCCCATAATTTTAATGGGATGCAATAGCCTGACGGTGGTTGATACAGGTACCTGTGTTTGCCATGTTGATATTTAAGATTCATCCAAAATCTAGCAATTTACAAAAAGGGTGTTAATATATACAGCATGTATATCGAACCAATGGGAGTCCTTTTATGGGTGCTATCATCAATTGGATTGTAGGTTTCGATGCAGAGAATGACGTCGTAAAGAGCCTAAAATCCTCAGCGAACAAGTCTCGCAGAGTCGTAGGGCGTGGAACGTTGGTGGTCGATGCCGACGAGGTTCGACGCTCACACAAATTTAAAGATGATGCAAGGAAGGCAGCCGATATTGTTAGGCTGAGCAGATCCAAAGGATAATTAATGCTCGCATTTCTATTATTACCCGTACTTACGTGCGGGTTTTTTATTTGTTACTACAGCCTCCCGCATTTTTATAAACTACACCGCTATGAAGGTCAGCAACTCTATTTGAAGAGTGCTTGGCTGGGCCTCCAATGCTTGTTCTTCGCACTTTTGGTTGTTGCTTTTCTAAACGCCTACGTTCCGCCGAGTATTTTTGGAATTCCACTAGATATTTATTCATTCGTAGTGAAGCTTACGAGCGCGATCGCCATTAAAAAATCAAGTGCCATTGAGCTAACTTGGTTGTTCCTAATCGCTACCACCATGCATGCCATTGCTTATATCCGCGTCTGGGTGACAAACTGGGCAATGAATCAGTTTCAGGAAAAAGAAGGCGTCGATCCGAAAATAAAACTAATGTCAGATGTACTTTCTGATAGTCCATTGGACAGTGAGCTCTTGTACTCATACATTAACGATCAATCCGTGCTCATCGCGTTATCGAATCGCAAAGTATATGTCGGACAGGTTGTTTCGATGGGTGAACCTAACGAATCCGAGGGGATGGACCAAGAAATCTCCATACTGCCGCACATATCGGGTTATCGAGACAAAGATAACCTCACCGTGAATTTCACCACTCAATATGAAAGCATCGATACTGACGTCGAAATAAAAGTGACGATACGACAAGAGCTGATTGAGTCCGTGTCACGTTTTGATTTCGATGTTTATCAGCAGTTTTTGGAGCGGAAAAAGGAATTCATCGATAAGCCAGCAAGGGTTCCGTTCTCAAAGAGGTAGAGCGACTCGTTTCCTTAAGCTATTCACTTGAACTATGGCTTCAAGTAGCCATGCGTATCATTTATTGGATTAAAAGAGCGATTGATGTTCTTCGTTCTCTGAATCAGGGAGGCGAACTAGAATGGCATTGAGAGAATCCTCAATTTGTTTCTTCTCATCACTGCCTTTGGTGGACAACCTCAATATCGGAATGTCGATTTTTTTCAAAATACTGTTTTTCAGTTCGTCACGGCGAAGTTGATCTGGATTTTGGTCGTGGAATTGATACCCGTCTACTTCTATCGCAAGAACAGGCTGCTTATCCATTATATTGAAAAGAAGAAAGTCGATGTGGCTGAACAAATGACTTCCAAACTTACGTTCTTCATCGCTCAAGCCTTCAAAATCGTTGATCACTAGGCTCAACCTGTAATTTTTCCGGTAAGTGAATGAGCTATAGTTGTCATTTTTCAATATTTCGTCGAGCAAAGTCGCCATCAAGTTCTCCGACAAAAATTGTGATTTATTGACTACTCGCCTTCTAAATTCGTTGAGAATGGGTGAATATTCTTTATACAAACAATCAAAGATTGAAACGGTTTTACTCGAAAATATCGTTTGCGACATGGACTGATATTCGACATGCCTAATTAAGTCGCCAATATTTGTGCCGTGTTGACCGAATAGTTTGCGGGATGCCACCATTATGAAGTTGCTCTTAGCTCTTGAAACTGCAACGTTGATCAAGTTGGGGCTGTCGTTAAACTTGTCCGGCCAACTTGCGACGGGACTGTAGACAATCACGTCTTTTTCTCTGCCTTGAAACTTGTGGGCCGTATCGACTTTAATCTCTTTAATTCTAATAGTTTTGTTTACGTGAGTTACTTGTGCTCTGTACGGCGACACAATACCAATGTCGTCATAATGAAAGCTGTTTAAGTCCTGTTCCAGTATCTCTTTTTGGATTACGTCAGCTTCCCTTTTATTCAGGAGACTTTTACCTTGTGGTCCTTTCACTGCATGGTTACCTTCAGACGTTTGAATTATCTTGAAAGGCTCATTATCAAAATGCGTCATGGTGATCAGTTGCCCCCCGTAATATTTTTGATTGCAAAAATCGATGATCCGGGGGTGACAGCGGTAATGCTCTTTGAGCAGAGTGGAGGGGGCCGAGTTGTCAAAAATTTTACTAAATGAAGATAGCAAACTTTCTGAAATGTAGCTGTGCTCTGGAGGAATTCCAAATTCTTCATCAACTTGAGGGTGAGTGCTAACGAATGCATTGTTAGGAATATGAGGAATTTGTTTTAGATCACCAACAACCACGATACTTTTAGCACAAGACATGGCTAAAAAGCCTGTTAACAAGTCTACCTGAGACGCTTCATCGACGATCAAGTAGTCAAACAGTTCAGATTCACTTTTATTATTGATAATGGAATCAGTCGTGCTCAAAACAACGGGAAACCGATCCAAAAACTCAGGGAACAAAGCGTCTTTATATGTCTCGTACTTAAAATCTATGCGCTCACACTTTTCATATTTTGATGCCAGATTATGTTTGAGTATGAGCATCGACTCATAAGTGTATTGAGATAAGAGTGACTCTGCATTCAGGTCTTTTAGTTTTGTCTCAAGCGTGTGTAACTCTAGATTAAGCTCGCCCAGTTTTCTTAGGTAAAATTCATGTACAAGTCCTTTAAATACATCGCTTGATAGGGTGCTGAGCGTTTTAAAGTTGTAAATTCTATATTTGAATAACCATCTAAGTTTTGTCGGCCAACTAAGCTTATTTTTCTGCGAGTAGTGCTGAAGTTCAGCCATAAAAGACATTAGGTTAGGAGTCGACCAGCTATCACCAAATGACCAATTTTCGGGACTTAATGGCTCTATTGGAAAGTATCTGTGGAAGTAGTTTTTTTCTACCAACAGTCGACTCCGTGTTTCTCTAGCGAGTGCCAACTCATTTTGCAAGGATAGCGATTCAGAAACTTGTTTATCAAGGTTTTTGACTGTTCGTATCGCCTGCTCTAGTCTGGGAGTTGATAGTAACCAATCGCTAAATTCAGGAAGGACGTGATCTTTTTCGAAAAAAGCTTGTTGTAAATCCTTATTCCCCAAACTGGCAGCAATAAATCCAATCTGTTCCTTGACGAGTTTTTCATAAACATTAGCCGTGGCTGAATTGTTGCCCGCGACAATTGCCACTGTTTTGTTCTGGAATAGCAGGTTGGCAACAATATTCAGTATTGTCTGCGTTTTGCCTGTACCCGGAGGTCCTTGAATAAGGCTTATAGAGGACTCTAACGCATTCTTGACTGCGTCACGCTGCGAGGGGTTGACTCCATAGGGGAAGATGACGGTTGTTGGCTGAGAATGTTTGATTGGAGGTGTGCGATTGATAAAACTATTTAGTATTGAATCCCCCCTAATCGCACCTAACTTTTTTTCAAAGTAATAATTTAGATGTTTTGAACTCTGTAAAAACGCAGTGATGTACTTGTAGTAGTCGATGAGACGTTTGGTGTTTTCTTCTTGTGCGATATCAGGAATGATTTCGATTTCAGCTATGGGAAATGTGGTGCATCGACCTTTTTCAAAAAGTGATATGTACTGATTGTCAAAAACATAAGCTTCGTCCCACCGCCTGCTTGCATTACCTTTAGCCATGACAATTGAGCCAGAGATATTAATGGCTTCCGGGTTTTCAAAGCATTTAACATTTGCTTGGTTATACGGAAAAGATTTCCCTGAATTAAAAGTGACAGAGGTTTTTCTGCCGGAAGAAGCGACACTGACGACGTCTTTTGTCGAATTTTTGAAATCGCCCCCTTTGCTTCTTGTTAAGACCAAATGTTCCCGTTCATCCATGCCGCGATGTCCTTTTTACTGTGCCTTCGTGATAAGAGGCGTTGCTTACAGAGCTTGATGTATTGCAGTGCTATGATTTCATTGGTATCAATTATGGTTTAGTGTGACTGGAAAGTATAACTCTTTGTTCTTTAACAGCTTGCTCTGGCTCTTAGGTACCAATCATATTCGTTATCCGTTCATATGAACGGGCGGGTGTATGATTATAATTTGGGAAGATTCCTCAGCGTAGACCCTCTGATCCACATGGAAGGCGGTAGTCAGGGTATCAACCCGTACTCTTACATCATGAACAACCCGTTGGCAGGAGTAGACCCAACAGGCTACGACCCTGAGGAAGAGGTTGAAAGCTTCGAGTTTGAAGCCAGCACTGTGGAGAGCATTACTGTTAATGCTGAAGGTCAAGTCACAGTCAACTTTAACAATGGAGCGGAGAGTCAATCTTTCCAAGCTTCAACAGTTTCTGTTGGAAATAATACGGTTGATATTGGTAATCAAACTCAAATAGCGCAGCAGCAAGGCGGGGCATCAGTTGGGGAAGCACTGTCAGCAATTGGAAATGCAATCGCTGACAACTGGCAAAGCATACTAACTGATACGGTTGATATGGCCGGTGATTCAAACCCTATCATGGGTGCTGCTTCTGACTTTGTGGGAGCTGAAGATGCTGTGGACTCCGTTATTGCGGCCAGCGAAGGTGACTACGGAGAAGCAGTTGCTAGCGCCGGAATGGTTGCGCTATCGAAGTTTAGAGTCGCAGACGATGCAATCAAGTTTGGTCAAGAGAGTGTGAAGAATGCGTTCGCACACGGACCCCATAAAGGCAAAACCATAGGTGAGGTTGCCGAAGGTCTTAGAAATGGAGATATATCACCTGACTCGTTACCCGTCGAGTATGTGGTGAGAAATGGGGAAAGGGTTGCTCTTAACAACCGCTCTCTCACAACACTAAGAAGAGCTGGGATGCAACCCACGAGAGTACTTAACCGCACTGGAAACAGAGAGGCGGAGAGATTGTTAAACAGTCATTTAAGGGGCGCGGAGCCTAGCGATTATATAAGAATCAGAGGTGCTGGTCCCAGAACATCATCGATAGAGTAAACGGCAGAAAATGAATTTTGATAATTGGGCTGTACCTTTTACAGCAAACAGTAAGAGAGCTATTGAACTGGTGAGCATTCAATATGATGGTTCATCTATTTGTATTGTTCTTTACGAAGAAGACTCAGACCGAAACTGGAAAGTTACATTTGATAGTTATGTCGCTTTACGTATTGTCTCTGAAGAATGTTCGGCAGGTATCCAGAATGACCTACCTGAAGAGGGGGCTTTCTATATAACAAAGAAAAGTGACTGGTTATTTGAATTAGGCAAGGGGGATATTTCGTTTTTAGATGATGCATCGCACTTTGTGATGTGTTGTTATGATGAGGTGATAGAGGTTATTTCTTGTAGATCAGATGTGAGTATTGCTGAGCAGATAGAGGTATGATGTCAGATGACTCAGCTAGGGCGTGTTGCGAGATCAGGTGCTGGCTTCTTATCACTCTGCTCAATATTTGCTGCAATAGCGATGATCGGGTTTATGCTCGAAAGTGGAATAAGTTTGCTGGGGGCTGGGTTTCTATGCGCGTTTTCCTTAGGGGCATACCTATTCATACACATGACTTTGAAAGGACGAGTACCATCCATGTTTAGATGGTTAGAATAAATAAACAAAAGCCCGCTGATACGGGCTTTGTTGTCTTAGGCTGCCAGTTCAGATTCTTGGCTGGCTTAGGTCTCTTTCGTCTTGGTTTGCTCGGCCTCCATCGGGGCCTGCTCATCAAGGTATTCCATGGCCATGGCTTTGTGCCGGTTGACCTTCATGTTACGGGTTAGCACGTCAAGTCGTGTGGCCATATCGGGCTTATCCCCATTGTCACTGATACCGCATTGCGCATCCAGCTCTTGGCCATTGATGAAGAACCATGCCTTGTCTTTGGCTCGTGATCCTGCGACGTAGCTTGCCGCTCTGTCCATGGAGGTGCTGTAATACGTGAAGGTATCACCATCAATGGTGGCACCTTGGGCGCTGTACACGGTGGACGCATAGGCTTGCACCACGTGCAATCTTCCGTCATCGTCACAATATTCGGATTGCTTGATGTTGACGGTACGACCGTTATCGAGCTTGATGGTCAAGCGCACATCCTCTTTTAGCTGTGATACGGACAGTACCGTGCCTTGCTGCCCATTGGTAAACTCCCGTTTATAGTCGTTTTTGGTGAGGCGTACCCGCTCCCCGGTGGAGAACGCAAAATGCAGGGTTTGATTGGACACCACACAATCGGTGGTGACGTTTTCATTGCCCAGCAAACCGCGCTGTTGATAGACGGTGCGCATCAAATCATTTAACGGTTTCACATCCTTCCAGCGCTGCGCCATGACCAAGGACTCTTTATCGGGGTTGGCCTCGGTGTAGGCTGCCCATTGATTGACTAAAGCCTCGCGCGTATCGTGCGCCGTGTCTTTGATGTGCAGCAAGCCTTTTCCTTGTAGCGTACCCAGAGCAGCTTCTGCGTTGCCGCTTCGCAGGTCATTGACCAGCGTTTTTGCCCAGACTTCACGTTGGCGGCGAATGGTGTTGATGCGGGCGCAGCTCAGGCGCTGTGATAAGTAACGCAGCTTCCTCCATGCGTAATACTGTCAAGCTGTTCTTGCTCGCCCACTAACACCAGCTTGGCATTGGCTTTGTGAGCGGCGCTCACCAATTCCAGCACATCCGGTGTGGCCATGAGTCCCGCTTCATCGACCACAATCACGGTGTCTTTAAAACGCTCGGCATTGCCTTTGCCTAAGTCATTTAAGAGACTTGCTAGTGTACCGCTTTCAATGCCCGTATCGTTTTGTAATTGCTGGGCGGCTTTACGTGCCACGGTTGCCCCGCGTACCGTCATGCCTTGCGACTCATAAGCCAGACGCAACGCTTGTAATGAGGTACTTTTGCCTGCCCCGGCCTTGCCTTGGATAATGCCCAAGCTGGACTGGCAGACTGCATGCACGGCCTCAACCTGCTCATCCGATAGCATAAAACCTTGAGCAGTTTGCTGCGCCTCAATGGCCTTATCAATGACGCGAGCATCCAGTTTGTAATGGGTGCTCGCGTGCATGGCATCAGCCTTTGCTACCAAGGCTTGTTCGATGGCCAGCATCGCTTTGGTGGTGTAGATGGGGTTGTTACTGATATCCACACCTAAGTTCACCATGGCGTCATCACTAAGCAGCTCACGCACGGTGTCTTCGATATCGTGCCTTGATGAATGGGTGTACTGCGCTTCTTTGGCGACCTCGGCATAGATGTCTTGTAAGCGAAACACCGCTTTGTCTTCAATCAAGGCGTCCAGCACCGTAGATAAGGGTAAGGCCTCAGGAAACGGCATGGCTTCGATATTCCGAATGGCATCCACTTTATCGGCGGTAAAGCCGCGTTCGTCCATCTCTTTTTGCCATTTAGTAAACAGTGCAGGCCTATCAACGCTTCGTTTGTAGTCGCGGGAATTAACGGCAATGGTATCGCCGATTTTGGAGTGGGCGTTGGTGACGCCCATCGCATCCATTTGGGCACGGATGGCCTCGGCGCGTTTGGAGAAAAACGCGCACAGTTGTTGGCAAATGCCTTTGACTTCAAAAGCCGGTTTGTTATCAATGGCCTCTACGGCAAAACCCAATTCACGCAGGCCATTGGCAAGCTGAGCACGGTAAATGCCGCTTGCAGCTTTTTGCCAAAAGAAAAAGGGTTTGGATTCCAGTGTACCCCATGTGCCGTCTTGCCTCTCTGCGAGATTGGCGATAAGACAATGGGTATGTAATTGGGCATCTTGCGCCCGTGAAGTGCTGTGCTCAAAGGTGGCGGCAATCAGGCCTGTCGTGCGTTCCAGTATTCTACCGCCTTTGCCGCGCCGTGTGGTGGCTGCGTGCTCCTCAATGAAAGTCAGTGCCTGCTCAACGGCGGCTTGTTGGGCAGCCTGAATGGCTTGGCGCACGTCCTCATCAGCCCGTGCCCAGAGCATGGACACAGACTTGGGCGCTGAAAAAGTCAAATCCCAACCGGGGCGATGATTGTCCCCAGCATTCTCGCACAGCTTCTCGCCATCGGGGCCAAAGCCGTTGAAAATGCGCCGGTAATCGATGGTTTCAATGGTAGTACTTAGCATCAGCGACAATGCGCCTCTACGAATCCATTTGCCCTTCGGCTCACCACCTTGAGTGTAGTAATCATCCTTGGCTAACTCTTCGTAATATTCAATCGAATTAATGGGGTTGATGGACATCATGCGGCGTTCTTCCTTGCTTTGAGTTTGTCCACGACACGAGCAGAGGTGCCTGTGTCAGTATCTTCTGTTGTCTTGGTTGCAAGCTCTGGGCGCTTATCCACCCACGCTGCCGGACAATGCTCTTGAATGTTTGCACCTTGTTTGGGGTACGGCCAGCGCAGCCGATATATGCCCTCATAACTGGGCAACAACATGAACCCTTCGACGCCTTTTTTATTGGACTGTGGCAATTGCACCAGATCGGCCTCAGTGACAAGCGGTAACGTTTCTCGGTGCCAATTTGGGGTCGTGCTTTCGCCTTGGCCAGCACTGGAGGTCAATCGCTCTACTACGCGCTCACCAAAGACCTCGGCCGCCTCACTGCTCGTCTCACCCACTGCACCAATCCGCATGCAGATAAACATCGTAAACATGTTCAGCATGGCTTCGGCTTCCTCGCCCTCGAAATCTCGCTTGATTTGGGCAATACTTTGAGTGCCTGCCACAATTCTTGCGCCTTTGGATCGCCCCGTGCTCATCCATTCCAGCAGTGCCGGGTTTTTGGGTAAGTTGCCCAATTCATCAATGAACAACCATAGTTCTCGATTAGGTGCATTGGTGAGCGCCAGTGTGTGGCTGGTCATCAGCGCAATGAGCGCATTACACAAAGGCGCACCAATCTCTTTGTAACGTTTATCCGCTTGAATAATTAACACGGGTTTGTCGGTGTCGGGGTTAACCACCCAATCGCGTAAACAAAACCCATCGTCATACGCTTTAGGCCATGCCTCGGCTAAGGTGTAGATCCAGCCGAGACTACCAATCAATTGAGCAAAAAATGACTGGGTGGTTTTACTGCCTTCGACGATAAATCGGGCAGCGCGGGGGTAGTAAGCCTCTAGTTGGCTGTGCAAAGTGACATCATCAAGGCTAAGTATATTGGCCAGCTCACGCCAGCCCCAACGTGCTTGCGTATGATTGAGTATTTCAATCATGCCAGTAAACAACATTCTTGCCCCCGATGACCATAAAGGGTCGCGGGTCTCTTTTATCATGCGCTCACTGATAAGCTGCGCGAGGTTCGCATTATAGGCATCAGATTGGATGTCCCATGGGGTGGAGCGCGTATCCCATGGCGCCAGTAGCACGGTAGTTTCAGGCTGATAAAACAAGCTTGTGAATTCTCGTTTTTCATCGTAGATGAAGGCTCGCTCACCGCGCTCAATGACGCCATGCATCATCGGGGTGAGCACCACAGTTTTGCCTGAGCCTTGGTTGCCAATCACTAATAGGTTACCTTGTTCGCGATGACGGGGAATGCGCAACTTAGGGTGCAAATGCAAACCTTGATACGACTTGCCCTTGGGCGGTTTAGCGGCTTTGCGTTTCTCTTGTTTGTAAACGCGCTTGGCATGACGTAGCGCAGTCGCGTACAGATAACGCCGTGCCCCTTCAATGTGCCGATAACCATCGTTACCGCCATGGACGTAGAAACGTCGAGCGATCATAAAGGCCAGCAAGGCAGCGATGGCAAGCGCTACACTGATATGTCCAACAAAAGCAAGGTGCCAGTCACGCTCAACCAATGCTTGCCAGTAGGAGAGCCATGGGGCAAGAGATTGGTCAAATAAAAAGCCCGTGATACCTCCCAACCAATGTTGAGCATGCACATCGATAGCAGGCCATGGCATCAACCATGACCATGTCCATATCAGTAAGCCGATGAAAGTCGGCACGCCCACAAGGGCGGCCATCAAGAGTACTGTCGCCCAGTCTTGGCGACGCTGTGAAGCAGGTTGTGTGCTCATTAGAACTTCACTCCCTTGTTAAATAGCGACTGCTTTTTTTCTTTTCGCTCAGCGTCTGAGGATTCGAAAAATGTCGCGAGCATTTCAAAGTCAGTGATGCGCTTGCGCTGCTCCATCTTGAGTAAAAGCTGTTGCAATTGCTGCTGCTCTTGATAATGTGTCCAAGATCCTCGGATAACATCAGCAATAGCGCAGCCTCTGCGCTCTGCTTCGGTTTGAAGGCGAAGGTAATCTTCGTTAGAAAATCGGGCCGTCACGGCCTTGTCAAGTATTTTATTCATAGGGAAATCTCCGATTGCGTGAATAAAGTTAAGGGTTAAAAGCTTTGTGCGCCGTGGCAGCGGTGCACAAGGCGAAATCATTTCGGCAGTACCAAATACGGCAGGGTTTGGGCGATGACGTCGCGCCAGCGCGACCACCAACGGTGAGTAGCGTTTGTGCTCAATTTTTCGTGTTGGGTTAATACAGACTGTAGAAACTTCAGTCTGTCGTTGACAGGATGCATCAACTCTTCATCGAGTCGATATAGGTCGTTACGCACACTGGTATACCCGAAGCCCGGAAGCTTTAAACAATCCTCATTGAGCAGTTCACAGGCCAGTCGTGCAATGTCTTCACGGGTGAGCGTGGGGTCGTCATATTTGGCATATACAGCCAACCCAAATAAGTCTCGTCGTCGGCGCTCAGCATGGGATATTCCTTCAGCGAATAGACGTTGCTGTGCGTTACTGGTGTAACGTGCTTTCATCTCGTCCAAATCGGGCACGTAGTGCTCGGGGGCTGGTTTGGCGGCTAAGGCCCGCAAGGGGCCTGCCAAGTCGTGGGTGAGCAAACCGCGAGCGTATGCCCACTTGCAGAAATCCTGTGGACGGATGTACTGCTCACCGTCTTTCTCAATGATCACCAACTCTTCGAGCAATACCGCATCTTTGATGGCGTCTAACAGGATTTCACGCTCTTCACGCCAGCCGTTGTAGTATTGCCCCGGTTCGAGGTGGTAACACAGCGGATCCATGCCCACACCCAAGCAGGCAGCCTCAGGCACTGTCCAGAGTTTACGCGCGGCGTACTCCTCCCAGATCCAATCGCGGATGTCCATCAGCGGGAAGACGATTATCTGTAAGAGATCATCAGGGATTTGGCAATCCCGTTGCGCGTATTGCACCTCCTGACGGCGCAAGAGCTTGGATGGCTCAAACGGGTGACCCTCTTTGAGCAGCAAGCGAATCGCTTTTTGCACGCGTGTTTCAGCTTGTTTGTAAATGTCCGAATGAATATCCGGGTAGTTTGTATCAAGTGTCATTTGGAATACCTCGTTTTGTTAATGAATGACACTGACATGATGGAAGATTGAATTTGTTGTAGATACAACAACGAACAATGGGCATGAAAAAATGCGGGTTTTACGACATTTTTAGCGTGACACATCGGCATCGTCCATAACTGCCAGTCACACCCTATGGTGACACAATTTTTTTAAAACGCCGGACGGAAGTGAAAAAATAATTGATTTAGTTAAAACGGGTGCATCAGCTATGACAATTTTGGTTATACAAACTGTGTCACTAAGTGTTATAGTCAAGGGTATTGGAAGGGAATGAAATGCGCATATATAAATCAAAGTGGTTCACGAAGTGGGCCGATAAAGAAGGACTGACGGATGATGCCCTTAAAGAGGCCGTCAGTGAGATGGAAAAAGGCTTAATTGATGCTGATCTCGGTGGCCATGTTTATAAAAAGCGTGCGCCCATTGAAGGTCAGGGCAAGAGCAGTGGCCTGCGAACTATTCTTGCGTTTAAGGTTGGGAACAAAGCCTTTTTCATGTATGGCTTTCCCAAAAATGCGCGGGATAATATCGACAGTAAAGAGCTAAAAGCGTTTAAGCGCTTGGCAAAAGAATTGTTGGGCTACAGCGATGCCCAACTGAAAAAGGCCCTTAAAGCGGGCAGTATGGTAGAGGTGAAATGAGATGAAAGACAGTATCTTAGATGTCATACACGACACAGCAAAAGATTTAAACGAGGCAGGCGTGATGGATAAGCAAACGCTGCGCGAGTTTGATGCGCTGTGCCTGCCAAAAGTCGAAGCCTATGATGCTCGCCGTATCCAAGCTATCCGTAAAAAGGCGCATGTGAGTCAGGCGGTATTTGCCGCGTACCTGAACACCACGCCATCCACGGTCAGGCAGTGGGAGCAAGGCGGTAAAAAGCCACGCGGTACGTCGCTGAAATTGCTTAACTTGGTGGCCAGCAAAGGGTTAGAAGTCTTGGCTTAATCATCGCGGCGCGAGAAGGTGACAGCACTTGTTGGTGTCGCGTTGTCGTGTCTATAACAAAAATGAACTGGCAGATTAGTTGTTAGTTGATTAGATACAGCTTCCCCAACCCCAATCCGCAGATAGAGCATTGAGCCAATAAGTGATTATTGGCTGGCTTGTTTTTTTAGCTGTTCAGCTTCGATGAACGTATCAATTAACTGCACCAATTGTCGTTTGGCTTTTGGTGTCAGTGTTTCGTTTCCATAAATCAAATACGAGCTCTCTTTCGTCAGTAGTAAATGTTCTCTTGTAACGTTTCATTCAAAATATCTCCGCATAACAGATTTTTAGTATATCTGTTGCGGTGACCATTTGAATTCACAACCGTATTTTTCGCGGGCGAGTCAAAGAAAAATACGCGTTCATAAAGACCAGGCTCAAGAATTACCCAATAAAACTCATGTGTGAAGCACTCTCAATACAACGAAGTGGCTTCTACGCATGGGTGGATAAACCGAAATCAAAGCGACAGTTAGAAGATGAGCGCCTGATGGGGTTAATTAAGCATTCTTGGCTAGAAAGTGGCTGTGTCTATGGGTATAGAAAAGTCACGAGTGACCTTAAGGATTTAGGCGAAGCTTGCAGCAAACATCGTGTAGCCAAATTAATGAAGCTAGAAGGTATAAAGGCACAAGTCGGTTATAAAAAACACAAAGGCCACTTCAGCGGCAAGCCTGCGGTTGTTGCCGATAATGTGCTTGATAGGCAATTCACGGTTGCTACACCGAACAGGTACTGGGTCACTGACATTACCTATATCCGAACTCATGAAGGCTGGCTCTACCTTGCCGTCGTTTTAGACTTGTACTCTCGCGCTGTTGTTGGCTGGTCGATGAGTTCTCGCATGGAGTCTGAGCTTGTTACTCAAGCGCTGCTAGCTGCGGTGTGGCGACGAAAGCCCAAAAAGCAGGTACTTATACATTCAGATCAGGGGAGTCAATTCACTGGCTATGAGTGGAGTGACTTCCTAACTGAGCACAATCTGAAAGCCAGTATGAGCCGCAGAGGAAACTGTCACGATAATGCTGTCGCGGAGAGCTTCTTCCAACTACTTAAGCGAGAACGAATAAAGAGAAAAATTTATACAACACGTGAACATGCAAGAGCCGACATATTCGATTACATCGAAATGTTTTATAACTCTAGACGCAAGCATGGTGAAGCGAATAATATGCCTCCACTGGCTTATGAAAAGCTAGAAGAATTCAAACGAAAATCTGTCTAGTAAAGTCTGGTCGATTCAGTAGTTGTCTCAGCAGAAAGGGATTATAGAGATTTATCAAAAGAATCGAAGCGTATTCTATTTTACCTAAGTTGGACTATTCCCACCTATTATATGTGTGGGCTGTTTTCATTTATCGTTATTTTTTACTTGTACCTGATTGGGGCAGCTATTTTTCCATCATATGCTGAGCCTTTACAGGGTATGTACCCTGAGTTATTAATCAAAGTAAGTTTCGGCTTAGCGTTGTTTTGGGTGGCAAAGAAGCAATTTATCGACACGCAAGTTATGCCCGATGTGTACAGAAAGCTCAAAAACGGCTTGGCTACTCTTTTCTCTGCGGATGGGGAAGGGTCGTTATCGTCATTTTTTGTCTTCGAATTGTCAGTTATTTATGTTTCAACTGCCTTAACGCACTTCTCATTCGAAGTTTTTGATTTGGCTTTTTTTTCATAAAATATTGAGCTTACAAATATTGACAAAGAAAGCGATAAGCATATGAAAAATAGCCATAATTCAGGATTTTAGAATAAAGGTGACAAATAAGGGGAAGCAGTAGTTCATTAGTAAGAAGACCAACTAAATTTGAATGACCATAAAAAATTGCTTAATTAGACTGGTCTGGCTTTTCGAATTCACGCCAATCCCTGAATCGACCTTATTGCCCAAGATACTCAATAACTTTAGTCCATGCTGCTCTCTACGGCTTGACGTGCTGACTTGGGAGGTTAAAAGGAAGATTAGCGGGCTATGAATTTTGAATCGCGGGATTCGATTCATATAATCTTTTTTCTAAATTAATGTATTAATTTTTGTTCTGTATTCGTGAATATGCTACAAACTAATATAAGTTTAAATTGGAGTGTTATATGCGTTTTTTTGTGTTTATTATATTTTTTTCTTTATTCATTCAAGCGGCTATGGCTAATGAAGAAACACCCACAACGAAAATAAAAATTTTACAAAGTTGGGCTGGTGATAATGCGTTTTATATATGGACAGATGAACAGGCAAAATTAAATCCTGCAAATTGTAATTATAGTGGTAGCTATTACCTTCCAGCCTCCGCATCAGAGAGTACAAAGAGTATGATTATTTCTGCGGCAATGTCTAAGGCGAATGTTAAATTTGTTCTATATTCGGAAGGTTGTCAACAAAACCGACCCCAAGTGGTAGCCGTCAAAATAATAGGAGATTGAAATGAGAGTCTTTTCCGCTCATTTTGTCCTATTTATCAGTTTTTTTGTGTCGAATTTGTATGCTGGAACGGGCAGTGGTGTAGTGACAAGTATTCTTGTGCATGAAAAAAATAAGTCGGAAGGGTTGGTTGTATTTAGTACTAGTGAAAATAAAGATAAAGCCACGTGTAGCAATGCATCTAAAGGGAATGACTGGGCTTTTGATGCGCACACACCTCAAGGCCAAGCAATGTATGCTTTGATACTAACAGCGGCAACTTCGGGCCAAAAGATCTACGTATTAGGTACTGGTAACTGCGAGGCTTGGCCCGATAGAGAAGCGCCTGTATATATTAAAACGGTATTTGAGTAACCTTGTTAGACATAGAACTTACTCTATTTTTCCAAAAGTGAATGTAGGGTATTTACCATAACATCCTTCAATATTTAAGCTGATTTTTTTATTAGCCATGTGAGCAGCTAAAAGCATCGAAGCCCAAAACTCACCATTCTGAGAACTTTTTCTACTAAAACGAATATTGTTATTTGTGCACTCACTGTTACCAACGTGTTGCCCATCAATGGTAAAATAACAAGTACCGTCGTTTAAATGACAGCCAAAATTTTCAATACTTCGCCACCCAGTTTCGCCTGTTGTTGCTAAGGTCTTAGACGAAATTAAAAATGTTAAAATAACTATAATATACTTCATTTCTTTCCTCTCTATACTTGCGTTGATTAACATTAAAATCTATAGCAAAAATTCCTACATTTGTGAGTATTGATGAAGAAGTCAACCTGTTTCAGATAAGTTAGACTATTTCCATCAATTAATTTATTCTAACGATAATCGGTAACTGATACGAAGCGTCACAATAACCATTTTTAACTGAGCTACGAAAGGTAATCATACAAATTCCTCTGGCCAAATTATATTTTGAACGAAGTTCGAAGTTCACCATATAAGAGAGAAAATAGCTCTTTAGTCAAAATCGATTTTCAATAAATGTTAAAGATGTAAATAATTCCTATGAAGAAATTTATCTGGATATTAGTATCCATGACGCCGGTATACACTTATGCCGCGTGGACTGGTATGCATCAAATAGATAGTTAAAAGTTCAAAGCAATGGTATTTATCCTGTTTTAGACGGATTTGAAGCTAACAATTCGGAAATAGGCTGAGAACAAGGTAGGGCTTTTTTCTTACTATTTCCGAGAATGCTAACTACGATAAGAAATTTTCACTTTTGTTATTTGCTTTTATTGCAGATAAACCAATCAATGTTAGTTATTACGGCTGTAATTTGACTTATCCAGGAACTCTGAATCTTGGCAGTGTGGCCTTCAAAAATTAATAAGGAAATTTTATGAAAATAATTAACAAAATACTATTTGCAATATTATTTTTTTTCTCCAACTCAACTATTTCCGACTCTTACACAAAACAGGGCTTAGTAGTGAAAATGACTGTTGGAACATCTTTTGCGCGAGTGAGATTTGATGAAATGGAAAATTATGAAGAGTGTGAAAAGTCGGACTGGTACATTTTGGAATTCAATGAACGCCAGGTTCTACCAATGTACTCTATGTTGTTAACGGCCAAGGCAAGTGGTCAAAACATTAGTTTTCAACTTAAAGGCTGTAAGCATGGATATGCCGTTATAAACCATGTTTACAATTAATATTGGGTGACATTTAGCTAAGCTGTGATTTGTTTGTGGTGATAACCAAGTAATTGGGCTTGCCTGAATTTTATACTAATATCTTCGTTTTATAATAAATAGCCATATATGATTTCAATATAAAGATAAGAGTTAATAATGAAAATAATACTATTTATTTTGGTAGCGTTTTATAATTGTACCGTTGATGCTAGTTGTACTCAGAATAGTTGCGATACAAGTATTGCTCGCCTTTACCTATCTGGTACTTCTGATGGACGTGTGTTTATTGAGCCAAGCGAAGTGGCTTCAGGAGTTGTTAATTGCGAATTAGCAGAGGGAAAATTTTTCACTCTTTATCAATCTCACCCTTTATTTAGCGAAATATATTCAACGTTGCTAGCATCTAAAATAGCAAGCCGTAGTGTTAGATTAAGAATTCACGAGAACACGCTAGATTGTAAATTATTGTATATTTGGTTGAAGTGAATTTCGTAAATTAGTTTAGAACTATTTATTCTTTAGTGATATTAGAAAATTTTATTCATCGCATGTATAGCGATACCTAAAAGCTCACATGTGGTTGTCGCTATATGAGGCATCTTCATGTAGAATGCGCCGCGGAGTTGGCCAGGCAATCGCCGCTTTCGTAAGAAAGGGGAGGAAAGTCCGGGCTCCAAAGGGCAGGGTGCCAGATAACGTCTGGGCGGCGCGAGCCGACGACAAGTGCAGCAGAGAGAAGACCGCCTAAGCCAGCAATGGCCGGTAAGGCTGAAAGGGTGCGGTAAGAGCGCACCGCACACCTGGTAACAGGTTGTGGCAAGGTAAACTCCACCCGGAGCAAGACCAAATAGGATCCCTTAACGTGTGGCCCGCATGGGGATCGGGTAGGTTGCTTGAATCAGTGAGTAATTGCTGATCTAGAGGAATGGTTGCCCACGACAGAACCCGGCTTATCGGCCAACTCCACCTTTCTTTTGAGTAAGTGAAGCGTCTGCTTCACTTGCCATTTCATCAATCGCTCAATAATTTAAGTAAGTCATCCCAAGGCAGCGGGCGCGATAAATAATATCCCTGTGCCCAGTCACAGCCGTTTTCACGTAGATAATTCATCTGAGCTTCAGTTTCAACGCCTTCAGCAATAACGCGAAGATCGTAAAGCTTTGCCAAATTTTGAATAATCATCACCATCTTGTTGCGTGCTTCACGTTCTGAAAAAAGGTCATTAACAAAAGAACGATCAATTTTCAGACAATCAGCAGGGTAATGTATTAACTGACTAAAAGCAGTGTAGCCTGTACCAAAATCATCGAGCGCTAACGACACCCCTAGCTCATCCAGTGCTTTTAGCGTTTCTAAGCCGATTGCATCATCAGCCACAAATGCGGTTTCAGTGACTTCAAGCTCTACACTTTCAGGTGCAATGTTATGGCGCTCTAATAGGTTCTTAAGCTGTGCGGGAAATGGTTCATTGTGCAGCTCTACCCCCGAGATATTTATACAGATTTGTCCCTTAAAATAATGTTCTTGCTGCAAGATTACTAGCGCTTGCAGGGCATTGTCGATGACCCATAAATCGATTTCTTTGATAAAGCCAGTAGCTTCCGCAACCGGTATAAAGTGGTCTGGGCCAAACCCTTCTAGTTCAGGGCTTTGACAGCGAAGTAGTACTTCTACGGCTACAATAGTGTTATCTTTACAGTCAAATATAGGCATATAAACCAAAGAGAAATGCTCTTCACTTAACGCCTGTCGTAAGCCTCTTTCAATCTGTTGTCGTTGGTGCATCGTATCGGCAATTTTCTGGGTGAAAAACCTAAAGCAATTACGGCCGTTATCTTTGGCGTCATACATTGCCGCATCTGCATGATGAAGTAACATAGAGGACTCGGTGGCATCATCGGGATACACGGCAATGCCAATACTGGCATAAATTATATGTGTTACGTCATCGACTTCGAAACCACCATCGAAGATATTTAGTATACGTGTTGCGACGACACTGGCATCGAGCGGCTCTTTGATATTAGGAAGTAGCACAACAAACTCATCGCCAGCGAGTCTTGCCAAACTTTCTGCTTCCGGCTTCAACAGTTGATCGGTGGGACGTATTGCTTCCCAAAGCCGTTCACTGAACCCAAGCAATAGTCGGTCGCCTGCTTCATGGCCGTATTGGTCATTAACTTGCTTAAAGTTGTCTAGGTCAATATACAACAAGCCAATGCGTTGTTTATCTTTTCCTGCTCGGGTTAGCAGGCGTTCTAGGTTAGTTTTGAAGCTCCAGCGGTTAGGAAGGCCTGTCAGCGTATCGTAAAAGGCCATTTGCCGGATATCATCATCATGCAATTGCATAATCGTTCGGTAGGCTTGTTCCTCGGAATGTAAGGCAGCTAGACAGATCGCGTTTAGTGCTAGCATCGTTAAAATAAACCGAATTGCTTCTACGAGTGAGTAGCTAGCTATCAATAAAATTGAAACGGGTGTAAACAGCAGTAGAACACTGGCAATACTGAAAGCCCCAAACCAAAACACCGCAGGCCAGAAGCGATTGATAAAAAGGTTAATGGCAACAATAGGATAAACCCATAAGATTCCAGTATTACTCTTGCCGCCTGTAATTATTAAGCTCATTGATAAGAAAAAAAGAATACCACTTAAAATGGTGGCTGCGCGCTCAATATTTCCGGTACGTTTTAAAAGGTAAAGGTTTAGTAGGCCGACCAGAGCGTTAACGATTAATATGGTGCCTAAGACATGAGCGCCGTCGACTACGCTAAAAATCCCTAACGCAAATAGGAAAAGCACCCCTAATATAGTTAAAACCTGACAGAGCCTATAGCGTCGACGGTATCGTACTGCCAACATTTCTTGTTGGCCTGTTGTAATTTCAGGGGTGTGAGTCATGTTTACCAAGAGTTCATTAAGTCATGATATTAAGCCATTGCTGCTTAACGGTATTTACTATTGAAAAGTTATTTTTTTGATGGGTGTAAATAGGATAGACGACAAATCTACCCTATTCAAAGTGCATAGTGTTTGAGGTAAACAAGAGTAATGAATCAGCTAAGCTGAAGTTTGGCTACGGCGCTTTTATCAGCCCAGTAATCTACTTTTTCTAATAGGTCTTGAACATCGAAGGGCTTACTCAAATAGTCGTTCATACCAGCGTTGAAACAGTCTTCTCTGTCACCTTTCATGGCATTCGCTGTTAGTGCAATGATGGGGGCGTTAACATATCGCTCGCCAGCTTCACCGCGACGAATACGGCGGGTTGCTTCAAAACCATCCATGTCAGGCATTTGGCAGTCCATCAATATCAAATCAAAAGTCACTTTCATTTTCTTTAAGGCTTCCAATGCTTCAATACCCGATTTCGCACTCAATGTTTTGTGAGCGCTTAAATGTTGTTTCACAATGACTTGATTGATGTCGTTATCTTCAACAATGAGAATTTTACGTTTGTGCGTTGCTGTGTTGTGGCTATGGGTTTTACTTCGCTGGGGAGTAACTAGGCTGTCATCACCTTCTTTTAGCATGATATTGAAAGTGAATGTACTCCCTTCACCTTTCTCGCTCTCTAAACGAATTTCACCATCCATAAGTTCACATAGCTGTTTACTAATAGAAAGCCCTAGCCCGGTGCCACCAAATTTGCGGGTTGTAGACAGGTCTTCTTGGGTAAACACATCAAAAATTCCTGCTTGTTTGTCTTTCGCGATACCTATCCCTGAATCTTTTACTGCGCAGGTTAAGCGAAGCTTGTCGTTGTTGGTGTGTTCTAAGGTGGTAGTTACGTCAATTTCACCTTTCTCAGTGAATTTAACCGCGTTGCCAATCAAGTTAGACAGAATCTGCCGGAAGCGAACAGAGTCTCCAATGACTACGTGAAAGCCTTGAAGGTTAAAATGAAAATGCAGACGTAGTCCTTTCTCTTGACATAAAATGGCATATTGCGACTGCAAGCTTTCAAGGGTTTCGAGTAAATCGAAGGGTTGATCATCAATTTGAAGCTGCCCTGCTTCAATTTTAGAGAAATCAAGAATGTCATTAACGATGTGCAGTAGGCCTTGAATACTAAAATTAGCAAGCGAGAGGTAATGCTTTTGCTCGTCGTTCAATGGTGAATTTGATAGCAACTGCAGTACCCCAGAAATACCGTGAATAGGCGTACGAATTTCATGGCTCATACTGGCAAGGAAGCCAGATTTCATATGCGCTGACTCTTCCGCCTTTTGCTTCGCATCTTGTAAATAGCGCTCCGCTTGGCGCTGCTGTGTAACATCCTGTTGAAAACCAATGTAGTGTGTAACTTCGCCATCGGATTTTACGGGTGTGAGTATGAGTTTGTTATAGAAAGAGACACCGTCTTTACGGTAATTGAGAATGGTGGTTTCAATTGGCTCGCGGTTAGCAATAGCGCTTCGTATTAGTGCGGTGGTATTGCTATCAGTACCTTCTCCTTGCATAAACCTGCAATTTCTACCAATAATATCTTCTTTATTGTAACCAGTCAGGCGGTTGAACGCATTGTTTACATAAATAATTGGTTGACCCGTACGCTTTATATCCGCAATAACAATAGAGACAGTGGCTTCATCCATAGCGTGATTAAGAATTTGCACATGGCTTTCTAGCGAACGCTGGTTGCTATAATCGACCCCTACGAATATTGCGCCTTTAATTTTATGGTTAGCATCTTCAAGTGGTGTGTTCGTCCACTTAATATGCTTTTCTAAACCATCTTCGATGGAGAAGTGTTTTAACTCTCCTGCCGATTTATTGATGAGCTTGTTGAGAATGTACTTAACCGTACCTTCACGCTCACCATATTGATCGTCACAAAAAACATCGAATCGCTTATTACTTAACATTACGCGGTGGTTTTCATCTACGACTAAGAGCATGTCTCCCATCGAATCAATAACGTTAGAAAACTGTTCATTCGATAAGGACATCTCTGCAAGGTCAGAAATTAAGGTATCAAACGCACTGCGAATATTGGCTAATTCTCTAGCCTCTTCTACAATCACTGGCTCTTGTGAGTCGGTATCTTTAATACGATTAACAATGTCTTTATAAAGGGCTGATAAGGTATTCTCTGCAAGTAGTGCAGTGGTTCGAATCATGTGAAAATTAACTAAGACAATACCTACAATAATGGCCAGCATGAGCAGCGCCAACCAATACAAGCCTTTTAGAGCATTGCCGATAGGTTTAATGCTATACAGGATTAAGTTTTGATAGCGCGAGTCTTGTAACACATAGCCCATGGTATCGACATCACTAAACGGTGTGCCGGGAACGATAAATTCAGGATCACTGCTGAAAAGTACCAGCCCATTTTCTTCAGTAACAATTTGGTTAGTTAGCCTAGGGTAGGGGGCTAATAAGGCTTGAAGGCTTTCTACATACATGACCAATGCCCCTTCTGCCGCACCGCCAAGCAAAACCGGAACTGAAAAAAGCACCCCATTTTGGGTGATTGAAGAAAATGATAGCGACGCGCCTAGTGTTCTTTGTTGCCACGCAGTATCTAGTTTTTCAGAAATAGAATGACTCCAATTTTTCTGAATTACCATCTCACCGGAAAAGTCGTACAACGCAAACTCAACATTACGGGTTTGGGTTAACTTTAACGACCTAAAGAACATTGGGAGATAATTGTCTCTCTGCTCAAAGTCGACCAGGGAATTAATAATGATGTCATTAGACGCCAGGTCTGATAATTGTCGCGTCGTATCATTAACGATAAAAGAAAGGTCTTGTTTTAAGCCTTCAATAGACTGTTGTTGTACAGTTTCGATTTGCTGCTTGGCAAAAAAGAAGGCAAACGCAAAAAGCATTAACGCAACAATTAAAATCAACCCGAACAAACGGGGTAGCATACTGGTTAATAAGCGCTTTCTAAGCGGTGGTGGCTGAAATTGCATTACTGATTTTCCAGAACGACCAAGTTACCTTTTTTATCAAATGAAGCCATAAAATAGTCCTTAGCCATTAATGCGTCATGCTGTGTGGGTGTAAATGCTGGGTCATAAGTTTTGATTACACCTTCAAAACTACCTAAATCTTCCAGTGAATTTCTCAGCGCATCTACCGTGGTACTGCCTGCTTTGGTTACCGCTAACGCTAGCATATTGACAAGATCATAAGCGTGCGCAATACCTGTAACCGCGTGAATAGCTAAAGGATCGACTAGGCCATATTTGCTGTGATAAGCCTCTAACAACTGCTGGGCTTTTGCATGTTTTTGATAATCAAAGTGGAAGGTTTGTAGAACCGACAAATTAAGTAAGTCCGGCTCAACGTTTAAACGCTCTATAAAGTTCCCCGAAGCAATGCCCCAATGGGAAATAACAGGTAAAGCTGTGAGGTTTTGTGCTGCTAATTCGTTTACTACTACCGCACCTTCAGGTGCGTTGGCAACCAGAATGATGGCTTCTGCTTTGTCTGATTTGATAGCAGATATATCCTCTTCAAATTTTTTCTGCTGCCAGTTAATCCACCGAATAGTCGTTATGGTTATCCCCATGTCGGCAGCGGCTAAGGTGAGTGATGCCTCGTTAGAGCGACCCCACCCAGTACGCTCTAACACCAGTGCTACACGCTTAATACCACGAGAAGCAGCATGCTGAATAAGTACTTTCCCCGCCTCTGCGTCACGAACTGACACGCGAAATACATTGTTAGGAGCATATTGGTTGTCAATTACTTGTGTTCCTGCCGCCCAAGGAACGAGATATAGCAAGTTAAGTTGATGAATAGACTCAAGCTCGGCTAACGCAACAGGCGTATGTACGCCCCCTATTACGGCGATTAAATCGCTGTTGGTGGCGAACTGTTTAATATTGTGAATGCCGCGGGCAGGGTTGCCTCTATGATCTTTTAAAATGATATTAACTGGACGGCCTAGTAAGCCCCCCTTTTTATTAATTTCATCTACCGCAAGTTCTACGCCCCGTTTAATAGCTACACCACCGTCAACGGCGACAGCCGAAAAGTCTGCGTCTATACCAATATAAAGTGGTGAAGACGCCTCACTGCCGTTAGAGTGAAAGCTTAATGTCATTAACGTTAACAGCCAAAAAGTGAAACGTAAGCGCATAAAATCTTTAAGTTGAGGGTAAGGCTTGTAATTGTATAGCATTAATTGGTTAGTTTTACCTTCCAAACATTATTCTTTCGTCTATTTTTGTTTAATTATTAGTCATGCATAAACCGCACTTTTAGCAAGGTTTTGTTCGGTGAATAATAGCGTTAAGTTAGTTATATTACGGCAATTAATGAGCAGATTGACGGTCTTGTACTGGGGTGAATTGGTAGTAGCGTTTGAACTCTCTAGAGAATTGAGACAGGCTGTTGTAACCCACCGCGTCGGCAGCGTCTCCCACTCGATAACCTAATGCGATCAACTCTCTGGCTTTAGACAGTCTAAATTTCTTTATATATTGAACGGGTGAATCCAATACTACTTCCCGAAATGCGCGGTGAAAACCAGAAACACTCATATTCGCACGGGCGGCAAGTGAATCTACGTTTAACGCAGAGGCATACTCATCATGAATCGTCCGCAAAGCTTGTGCGATTCTCGCATAATGTCCGTTGTCGGTAAGGCCGCAAAGAACATGACCGGCAGGGCCATTAAGGATGTAATATACAATTTCTCGTACAAAACCTGCGCCCAATGCCTTTGCACTATTACCGTGGGCTAAAGCTTGAAGTAGTCTGCGTGTGGCATCGGCTATGTTTTTATCTAATGACTGCTGACTTACTGTGAAGGTAGGAGCGGGGCTATTTTTTGCCTTGGCGTCACGCCATTGGGAAAGCTCTACAAGTAACGAAGCGGGAATATCAATGACTAAACCCAATATGCAGTCGTCATCATCCAAGGTTGCTGCACACTGAGCAGGCAAGGGCACACCGAAAACAATGTAATCGCCTTTCTTGTATTCTATTTCACGATTATCAACATACAAGCGTTTAGTGCCTTGTAACATGATAATAATGCCTGACTGATAAAGTAGAGGCTGCTTGGGGCTTCCATGAGGGTCGCGAAAAACTCGTATGCCCTCTATATCCGTTTTGCTCACGCCACTAAGCGCTGATTTACCGAGGGTGCTTAAAAACTGCTTTAGAATTTGACTTAATAAAATCATATCAGGAGTGGAAACAGTATTGTTTGTAGAAATAGGCAAATTTTTCCAGAAATAGACGGTTTGTTTACGCGTAATAGCACTATTATGCATTAACACAAGCATGTAATGACAGAGGAAAGACTATGAAATTTTCATTCAGCAACCCAACTCGCATTCAATTTGGCCAAGGGCAGATTGGCTCAATCAATACCCTGATCCCAAAAGACAGCCGCGTATTAGTGTTATTTGGCGGCGGTTCTATTAAAAAAAATGGCGTGTATGAGCAAGTAGAAAACGCGCTAGTAGGCTACAATTGGGAATCTTTCGGTGGCGTTGAACCCAACCCAACCATTGAAACGCTAGACAAAGCTGTTGCGCTAATTAAAGAGACCGGCGTTGACTATATTCTTGCAGTAGGCGGTGGTAGCGTTATCGATGGTGCCAAATATATTGCGGCAAGCGCCGTATATGAGGGGGAAGGCTGGGATATTCTAACGGGCAAGCACACCGTTGATAACGCGCTGCCTATCGGTGCCATTCTGACCTTGCCAGCAACAGGCTCTGAATCTAACGGCGGCTCTGTTATTAGTAAAAAAGCGACAAAGCAAAAATTGGCGTTTATGTCTCCATTGGTTTATCCGCAATTTGCTGTATTAGACCCTGATGTAATAAAAAGCCTTCCGCATCGCCAAGTAGTTAACGGCTTAGTCGATGCCTTTGTTCACGTTTGCGAGCAGTACTTAACCTTCCCGCAAAATGCACCGGTTCAAGATGGTTACGCCGAGACTTTGCTGAAAACCCTCATTCAACTTGGCGGAAAAATTAATAACAAAGATGATGCATGGCGCGCTAACCTAATGTGGTCTGCAAACCAGGCATTGAACGGTCTTATCGGTTCGGGTGTTGCGCAAGACTGGGCTACCCATATGATCGGCCACGAACTCACGGCACTTTATGGTGTAGATCACGCTCGTTCATTAGCGATTGTTCAGCCGTCACTACTACGGGTTCAACTTGACACTAAGTCAGTAAAGTTGTCGCAGATGGGCCAAAATGTATTTGGTTTAGACGAGAGCGATGATATTGCGCTTCGAACTATCGACGCTATCGAAGCGTTCTATCAGAGTCTTGAAGTCGCTACCCAGCTTACTGAGCATGAAGGCGACAAGCAAAGTGCCGTTAATGCTGTGGTCGAAAAGCTGAAAGGAAACAAAATGCTCTCACTCGGTGAAACGGGTGCCATTACCCCAGAAGTAAGTGAGCAAATTCTCAACTTGGCAGTGGCTGAGTAATAACCACCTAAAAGCGGGCTGTCGCTTTATTTATAGCTCGCGCTCTGATTGTACAATAATACAAATTGGCACGATTCTACTATTAACACGGTAGATGAAGTGTCGATTTGTTTTTTAATTATACAACAGAAGTATGATTTTCAATTCCGTTTGCGCTTTCTGAGTTAATTTATTAGGTTTAAAGAAGGATGGCGCATTTTACGTCAGCGCAGATGGGAGTTAGCTTGCAGAGAAATTATCCCCCTTCCATTATTGATTTGGAAGCCAGTGGGTTTGGTGCCCGTAGTTATCCTATTGAAATAGGGATAGTGCGTTATGATGGTGCAAAATGGTGCAAACTCATTCGTCCCTTTGATAGTTGGGTTCATTGGGATAAAGAAGCAGAGTCTTTGCATGGTATCACCAGAGCCATGTTGAACACTTACGGCGTTTGTCCGGTCAAAGTGTGCCACGAGCTTAACGCCTTTTTAAGCAATACCATTGTGTACAGCGATGGTTGGGTGGTAGATAACCCTTGGCTTATTAAACTTTTTGCAGCAGCCTCGGTTCAAATGTCTTTTTCATGTCGTGCATTAGAGTATGTGTTAAGCGAACCTCAAATGGCACTTTGGCACGGCGTTAAATCAAATATTGAATCGCAAAGCGACGACCGTCGCCATCGAGCAAGTACCGATGCAAAAGTTATTCAAAGCACGTATGTGGAAACCCGTAATCAGGTGGAAGCAGCAAAACACAAAAATTAGAACCCGCATTAAGGGTTCTTCCAGACATTAGAAAAAGTATTGAACACCTAACGTAAGCGCATTATTTTCTTTATCTCCTACTTCTCGATGTTCAAATTCCAGCGCCATATTTAAACCACTCTCGTCACCAACTAGCCAACCCAATCGAGTAAAAGTGCCTAAGTCTTCGGGTATATAGCGCCATTCAGGATAGTACTGTAAAGGTGAGTGACTCGTATTAAACGAGGCATATATTTGTTGTTCGAAAAGTAGCGTTAACGCACGGTGAGCGCGAATTGATAGTTGACTATTTTTGCTGGCATTAAAATGACTATCGTAGCCAGGTATGGATTCGAGGCGCGTTTCATTGAAGCGACTTTTAATTTTCCACTTTGCTATCTTTTCGCTTTTAAACACGATAGGGCCGTAGTAGCTGTCCCAATCAGCGGCCTCACTATAAGCGGCACTCAAAGGGGCAAGCAATATTAAACAAACCACGCAAGTTGGGTATGTTTTCATGAAAAATTTCCTGGTCGAGTGAGACAGCGTTAACTTGTTCTAATGACTACCGATTATTATAAATATAAGTGGTAGCTTCATAGCCACGAGTGTATTTTGTTCGCCCTATGTGCCTAACTTTAAAATAAAAATTTGACACAAAACTGAAACAAAAAATGAGTGCTGAATAGTAAGTGTAGTCTTTTATCTAAAAGGTTAAAAATAAACTTGTTAGATATTTCTATTGTGAACTAACTTTTAAAGGGTAGTAGTAAGACTTACTTCAATTTAGTAGGCAAAGCAGTACTTTCAAATAGGGAACATGGCCGGAGGTGAGTGATGCAAACGGAATGGGAATTTGAACGAAAGTTTTTAGTAAGCTATGTGCCAGAAGGTTTGTTAGATACACGAAAACCTGTGGCAATAAGACAAGGTTATTTAGCCACCGAGCCGGATAAGCATATTCGAATTAGAGATGAAGGCGGTAACTACACCATGGCCGTTAAACAAGGTGTTGGCCTTAAACGCAGAGACACGCGAATTGCGTTGGATTCTGAGCAATTCGCTGATTTATGGCCTTTAACCCAAAATATGCGGGTGGAAAAGCAGCGATATCGTATCGACTTTTTTGGAGCTCAGCTGGTGATAGATATTTTCACCGGTAACTTAGCACCGTTGAAAGTAGTGGAAGTTGAATTTGACAGTGAAATGAGTAGTCGACAGTTTTTGCCGCCAGATTTTGCTGAAACGGAAGTGACCCACAAGAAAGAATTTCAAAATGTTGCGTTAGCGCGATTTGGCTTGCCTGATATGGTCATAGCGAGTGGGAGTACGAAAAGTGCTTCCATTCTCGCAGGTTCCATATAGCCAAAATATAAGCACGCTATCGCCAAGCTATAGCAAATTAATGACCTGAAATTAAAAAGGGTCGCTTTACAAAGCGACCCTTTTTCAGTTTTGAGCTAGATTAACGGCGCTGAGCAGACTAAACCGCTGAGCGGAGCGCTTCAGCTTTATCAGTCGCTTCCCACGGGAAGGCTTCACGGCCGAAGTGACCATAAGCAGCAGTAGGTAAGTAAATAGCGCGTTCTAAATCAAGCATTTTGATTAAGCCATAAGGGCGTAAATCGAAATGTTCGCGAACCAAGGCCACTAGCGTTTTCTCATCAACTACGCCGGTACCGAAAGTATCTATACTGATAGAGGTTGGCTCGGCAACACCAATGGCGTAAGACACTTGAATTTCACAACGCTTAGCTAGTCCAGCAGCAACAATGTTCTTAGCAACATAACGGCCTGCGTATGCCGCGCTTCTGTCTACTTTTGAAGGATCTTTACCTGAGAAAGCACCACCACCGTGACGGGCCATACCACCGTAGGTATCTACAATGATTTTACGACCAGTTAGACCACAATCACCGACAGGTCCGCCAATAACAAAGCGACCAGTAGGGTTAATGTGGAAACGGGTGTTGCTATCAATCCATTCGCTAGGAAGCACTGGTTTGATAATTTCTTCCATTACCGCTTCGCGTACTTGCGCAGTAGAAACTGAGTCACAATGTTGAGTAGAAAGTACTACGGCATCGATGCCTACAGGTTTGTCGTTTTCGTACTTAAAGGTAATTTGGCTTTTCGCATCAGGGCGCAAAAAGTCTAGCTTGCCAGATTTTCTCACTTCAGCTTGTTTCTGTACCAAGCGGTGAGAATAAGTAATAGGCGCTGGCATCAATACATCAGTTTCGTCACTGGCGTAACCAAACATCAAGCCTTGGTCGCCTGCACCTTGTTCTTCTAAGCTTTCGCGGTCAACGCCTTGGTTGATATCTGGCGACTGTTTACCAATAGCGTTTAATACGGCACAAGAATCAGCATCGAAACCCATATCAGAGTGAACGTAGCCTATGTCTCTTACCGTTTTACGTGTGATTTCTTCAATATCAACCCACGCTGAGGTAGTGACTTCACCACCTACCAATACCATTCCGGTTTTAACGTAAGTCTCACAGGCCACGCGGGCACGAGGATCTTGTTCTAGAATAGCATCTAGAACCGCATCTGAGATTTGGTCGGCGATTTTGTCCGGGTGTCCTTCAGACACTGACTCGGAGGTGAATAAATGCGTGGCCATACATGCTCCATAAGCGTTTATTGTTCAAAATAGGTGAGTATTGTACTAAAACAAGGTATAAATACCAGTCTTTACTTCTAGACGTCTAAAAGTCCTTTCGTTACGATTTGTTGACAGTCGCGGATCACTTTTATAGATAATTGAGTAAATTTAGCCACGCTTTCCTAGTGAAGCGACATTGGCTTGCAAAGGAATGATGTGAATATTCATTATTTTAGCCAACTTTCGGTAATGGCAATGAAAAGCCATTGAACTGAATGGTGGCATGGGTAAGAATAACGCCCACATTACGATATACAGCAATGCAGCGCTTTAAGGTTGAACAAAGGGATTTTGCCCACAGTGTTCCCTTAGCGAAATTCAGCTACAAATAAATCAGGAGACAACATGCCCTCTCGTCGTGAACTTGCCAATGCCATCCGTGCTTTAAGCATGGACGCTGTTCAACAGGCCAAATCTGGTCACCCAGGCGCCCCTATGGGGATGGCTGATATTGCCGAGGTACTATGGGGTGATTTTCTATCACACAACCCAGCAAACCCGTCTTGGGCAAACAGAGACCGCTTCGTGCTTTCAAACGGTCACGGCTCTATGCTGTTGTACTCTTTGCTTCACCTTTCAGGCTATGAACTGCCTATTGAAGAGCTTAAGAACTTCCGCCAGCTGCACTCTAAAACGCCAGGCCATCCAGAATATGGGTATGCACCAGGTGTTGAAACTACCACTGGCCCACTTGGCCAAGGCGTTAGTAACGCAGTAGGTATGGCGCTAGCTGAAAAAGTATTAGCGGCTCAGTTTAACCGTGATGGCCATGATATTGTCGATCACTACACCTATACCTTCATGGGCGATGGCTGCCTGATGGAAGGTATTTCTCATGAAACCTGTTCACTTGCTGGCACATTGGGCCTGGGCAAACTTATTGGTTTTTGGGATGACAACGGCATTTCAATTGATGGTGAAGTAGAAGGTTGGTTTACCGACGACACACCAGCACGCTTTAAAAGCTACGGCTGGGAAGTGATTGAAGGTGTTGACGGTCATGACGCTGAACAAATTAAAGCAGCTATTGAGCAAGCTAAATCGAACAGCGCTCAGCCTACGCTAATTTGCTGTAAAACCGTAATTGGTTTCGGTTCACCAAACAAAGAAGGCACTGAGTCTTGTCACGGTGCACCATTAGGTGATGACGAAATTATCGCTACCCGCGCAAAGCTTGGGTGGAAGCACGGTGCATTTGAAATTCCAGACGACATTTATGCCGGTTGGGATGCTAAAGGCAAGGGCGGCGATGCTGAAAGCGCGTGGAACGACGCCTTCGCAGCATATGAAAGTGCATACCCTGAATTAGCCGCTGAATTTAAGCGTCGTGTAAATGGCGAATTGCCAGCAGACTTCAGCGATAAAGCGGATAAAATCATTGCTGATTTGCAAGCTAACCCGCAAAACATTGCGTCACGTAAAGCATCACAAAATGCATTAAATGCATTTGGTCCTTTGTTACCAGAACTTCTAGGCGGCTCTGCCGACTTAGCCGGTTCAAACCTGACTATTTGGGATGGCAGTAAAGGCGTTGAAGCCACTGACGCATCGGGTAACTACATTTATTACGGTGTACGTGAGTTCGGTATGTCGGCCATGATGAACGGTATTACCCTTCATGGTGGTTTTAAAGCGTACGGTGCTACATTCCTAATGTTTATGGAATACGCTCGCAATGCGGTACGTATGGCGGCGCTTATGAAGCAACCTGCTATTTTCGTATACACTCACGATTCAATTGGTTTGGGTGAAGATGGTCCAACTCACCAACCTGTAGAGCAAGTAGTGGCGCTGCGTGCTACACCAAACCTAGATAACTGGCGTCCATGTGACCAAGTTGAATCTGCTATTGCATGGAAGTTCGCGATTGAGCGCAACGATGGTCCTTCAACGTTGATCTTCACTCGCCAAGGTTTGCCTCAGCAAGAACGTAACGAACAGCAAGTTGCTGACGTTGCCAAAGGTGGTTATGTGCTTAAAGATTGTGCAGGCACGCCTGAATACATCTTTATTGCTACAGGGTCTGAAGTTCAACTTGCTGTTGAAGCAGCAGATAAACTAACTGCAGATGGTAAAGCGGTTCGTGTAGTTTCTATGCCTTCTACCGACGTTTTCGACCGTCAATCAGCGGATTACCGTGAAAGCGTATTGCCTTCTAGCGTAACTAAGCGCGTTGCAGTTGAAGCGTTATCTAAAGAAAGCTGGTACAAGTACGTAGGTTTCAACGGCGCCATCATTGGGATGGATACGTTCGGTGAATCAGCACCAGCAGGTGACTTGTTCAAACATTTCAATATTACTACTGAAGCAGTGGTAGAGGCAGCATTGTCTCTTAGCTAACGAGGTCACCGCAGTCTATGGTAAACATTGCCATAAACGGGTTTGGTCGTATTGGTCGCAATGTATTGCGCGCGCTTTATGAAAGCGGGCGCAATAACCACTTTAATGTGGTTGCGATTAACGATGTTGCTAAGCCAGAAGGTATAGCTCACTTATTAAAATACGATACCGCCCACGGGCGGTTCGGTTTTGATGTGACACTAGAAAACAACACACTTAACGTGGCAGGCGATGCTATTCGCTTGTTAGCACAACCGGATATCAACTTACTACCTTGGCGCGAAATTGGGGTAGATATTGTGCTGGAATGCACAGGTAAGTTCGATGATAGAGTATCGGGGCAGGCACATATTAATGCAGGCGCAGAAAAGGTACTTTTTTCCTCTCCAGGCTCGCCAGATTTAGACAATACTATCATTTTTGGTACTAACGATGACACGCTGAAAGCGGCGCATAAGTTGGTGTCTAACGGGTCGTGCACCACTAACTGTATCGTGCCGGTTATTCAAGCGCTAGACGCGGCCTTTGGGGTTGAAAGCGGAACGATTACCACTATTCACGCTTCTATGCATGATCAGCAAGTAATTGATGCTTACCACCCAGATTTACGCCGTACTCGCGCAGCCAGTCAGTCTATTATTCCGGTAGACACACGGTTAGCGGCGGGCATAGAGCGTATTTTGCCTAAATTTGCAGGTAAATTTGAAGCTATTGCGGTACGGGTGCCAACCATTAATGTTACTGCAATGGATTTAAGTGTAACCTTAAGTACGCAAGTGACTATTGCGGATGTCAATCAAGCACTCAAGCGAGTGAAAGCAGGGCGATTGCAGGGTATTTTAGATTACACTGAAGAGCCGCTAGTTTCTGTTGATTTCAATCACGATCCTCACTCTTGTATTGTGGATGGTACGCAAACCCGCGTAAGTCATAAGCAACTGGTAAAAACACTGGTGTGGTGTGACAACGAATGGGGTTTTGCAAACAGAATGCTCGACACTGCGCAAGCAATGTATGACGCAAGCTAATTAAGAATTTTGCTGCCAAGGTTGGTAGCGCCAGCCTTGGCAGCTTTCACAGTTATTCGATTAACAAGGGAAAGACAATGGCAATTCCAAGTATGAGTGATTTGGCCTTAAATGGTCAACGCGTATTAATTAGACAAGATTTAAACGTGCCAGTAAAAGATGGCGTAGTGACCTCTGATGCGCGTATTAAAGCTTCCATTCCTACTATTAAAGCGGCGTTAGATGCTGGTGCTGCGGTAATGGTAATGTCGCATCTAGGCCGTCCTACCGAAGGTGAGCCAGCGGAAGAATTCTCACTTCAGCCTGTTGTGAATTATTTGAACGACGCGCTAGACGTACCGGTTACTTTAGAAAAAAACTATTTGGAAGGTGTTGATGTAGCACCAGGCTCATTAGTTATTCTAGAAAACGTACGCTTTAACGAAGGTGAGAAAAGCGACGACGAAACCCTATCCAAGCAATATGCAGCCCTTTGCGATATTTTCGTGATGGATGCATTTGGCACCGCGCACCGTGCACAAGCGTCTACCCATGGTGTGGCAAAATTTGCCACTAAAGCGTGTGCAGGCCCACTTCTTGCGGCAGAACTAGATGCACTAGGCAAAGCCCTAGATAACCCTAAACGTCCAATGGTAGCCATTGTAGGCGGGTCTAAGGTATCAACTAAGCTTACCGTACTGAAAACCTTAGCGGAAAAAGTTGACCAGCTTATTGTTGGCGGCGGTATTGCCAATACGTTTATTGCCGCGCAAGGTCATAACGTAGGTAAGTCGTTGGTTGAAATGGACTTAACCGAGCAAGCTAAGCAGCTAATGAGCGATGCAGTATCAAATGGTGGGAATATTCCAGTACCTACCGATGTGGTAGTGGGTAAAGCCTTTGATGAAAACACAGAAGCGACGCTTAAAGCCGTTAGCGATGTCGCTGACGATGACATGATTTTTGATATTGGCCCTGATTCCTCAAAAGCTCTTGAAAGCATTATTAAAAATGCGGGCACTATTGTTTGGAATGGCCCTGTTGGTGTATTTGAATTTGAACAATTCAGTGCTGGTACAAAGGCGTTAGCCGAAGCCATTGCTGATAGCGATGCGTTCTCAATTGCAGGTGGTGGTGATACACTGGCAGCAGTAGATAAATATGAAATCGCTGATAAGATATCTTATATCTCTACAGGTGGTGGTGCATTTCTAGAGTTTTTAGAAGGCAAAACATTACCTGCAGTAGCCATGCTAGAAGAAAAAAACAAATAAAATTAGCAGACTACTAAAAAATCGATTCCGATTTTCGCCGGCGATACATTGAAGTACGTCGGCATATAACGATAAACCCTACACCTGTTCTTAGAGCAGTATTATAAAAAAGGAGTGTTGCAATGGCATCACAAGCACAGCAGGCCATGCTAGATAAACTTAACACGCAAGTTGGTTTTATTGCAGCTTTGGATCAAAGCGGCGGTAGTACACCAAAAGCGCTACGTTTATATGGCATTGAAGAGTCAGAATACAGCTCTGACGAAGAAATGTTTAACCTTGTTCACCAAATGCGTACACGTATTATCACCAGCACCCCTTTCAGTGGCGAGCGTGTTCTAGGCGCTATTTTATTTGAAAATACCCTAGACCGTGAAATTGAAGGTATGTCTACTGCCCACTACTTGTGGCAGAAGAAGCGCGTTATTCCTTTCTTGAAAGTGGATAAAGGGCTTGTTGAAGAGAACAACGGTGTACAGGTGATGAAGCCGATTGTTGGTCTAGATGAGTTACTGGCTAAAGCCGTTGCCCAAGATGTCTTTGGCACCAAGATGCGTTCAGTGGTAAAACTGGCCAATCATCAAGGTATTAAAGATGTGGTAGAGCAGCAGTTCGAAGTAGGTAAGCAAATCATCGCAGCAGGTTTAGTGCCTATCATTGAACCTGAAGTAGATATTCATAGTCCTCAAAAAGCGGAAGCAGAAGCACTGCTTAAACTTGAAATTCTTACTCAGCTTAATTTGTTGAGCGAAGGCCAAGAAGTGATGTTAAAGCTTACACTGCCTAATGAAGCTAACTTCTATAAAGAGCTTGTTGATCATCCTCGTGTACTTAAAGTGGTAGCATTATCTGGCGGTTACAACCGTGAAGAAGCCAATGCGAAGCTTTCAGAAAACCAAGGCATTATCGCAAGTTTCTCAAGAGCACTAACTGAAGGTGTTTCTGACAAACAGTCTGATGACGAGTTTGAAGCGACACTAGATGGTGCGATTGAAGGTATTTACCAAGCTTCAAAAGCATAAGTTTTATTGTTTAAAAGGGGCGCTTGTCAGCGCCCCTTTTTTATTAATTATGTCCCGTCCTGAAATACGTTGACGTAAAACGTAAAAAGGGAGCATTAATGCTCCCTTTTCTATTGCTCGCAAACCGGCTTATTTAATAGAAAGGGTTAAGTCTAACGCCTTCCAATACGCACTTTCTCGAACCAAGTCTGCTGCCAGAATTGGTTTTTCTTCCAACCAATCTTTAGGAAAAGTAAGGCTTAAGCCGTTCTTATCTGCATCAATCTCTATATCCGGCAAGAAGCCTTCTTGGCGTTTGATATTGAGCAACGCGCCAATACGTAATAAAGCGATAAGCTTTTTAACGGCCGCTAAATCGTACAAGTTAAAGTTGGGAAGATCGTTCGCCCGCACTTTCTTTCTATGAAAACGTACTAGGGTGGCTAATAATTCTTGTTGTTCTTGCGTAAATCCAGGCATATCTACGTTAGCGAGAATATAGGCACTGTGGCGCTGCACACCGCGCGAGTTAATTTGAATGCCCACTTCATGCAACAACGCCGCCCAACCCAACATGCTTTTAAAGTCGTGGTGTTTAAGTTTCCAGGCTTTTTCAGCATGGCTAAAGAGGTTAAGTGACGTGTTAAGCACAAGCGTAGCTTGCGCGGTATCAACATCGTAGCGGGTAGCTAAGCTGCTAGCTGTTCTGCCGCGTATATCGGCATGATGCAGCTCATCTTCCATCTGGTAAATCACGCCTTCGCGTAATGCAGCAGGGGAATAAACCAAAGTGTCTATTTCTAGCGCTTTAAATACTGCCACTAATATAGCCAAACCGCCGGCAATAACCACGCGTCTGTCTTCGGTTAAATCAGGGGAGTTGAGTTTGTCGATATGACCTGCACTAATAAACTGCTTCATTAAGTTACGCAGACTCTTGAGCGTAACGGGTATATCGTGGTCGTTGGGTCTATCTTGTTGGCATAAAGTGAACAACGAGCGAATTGTGCCCGACGTACCAACACATTGTACCCAACCCAGCTTGCGGTACTTATCTTGAATAAATTCCAGCTCTTGTTCAGCCGCAGTAATGGCCAGCTCAAAAGATTTGTTTTTTAATGACCCGTCTGGGAAGAATCGCTTAGTGTAGCTAACACAGCCCATTTGCAAACTGCGGCAAATAAGTGGGTTGAAGCCCTCGCCAATCACAAATTCTGTTGAGCCCCCACCGATATCCACCACTAACTGTTGTCCATCAGCATGGTTAGTATGTGCTACGCCAGAGTAAATCAGGCGGGCTTCCTCCACGCCTGAAATTACTTCTACAGGGTAGGGCAGAATATCTTTCGCGGCATTAATGAAGTGGTCGGCGTTTTTGGCCTTGCGCAGAGTGTGTGTGGCCACAATACGAACCGAGTCGGGTTCGAAACCGCGTAGACTTTCAGCCACAATACGTAGCATCTTTAAACCACGCTCCATGGCTTCATCAGACAAAATATTGTCGTCGTCCAACCCCTCAGCTAACCTTACTTTTTGTTTAACGCGATGCAGAATTTGAACAGACCCAGCAACAATACGCGCTACCACAAGGTGAAAGCTATTCGAGCCAATATCTAACGCGGCTACTTTATTAACCTCACGGCTTTCAACGGTATCAAAAACAGATTCATGCTGAGTCATTTAGGGTTTTATTTTCCTGCTTCTTTTTCTTCTTCTTTCACAAGATAGTCGTAAATCTCTATTTGTGAACGTAATTTCTTGCGATTGCCTCGAGCAACGTACTTGTTGCTTTGTTCCTTGTCAATCACTCTCGCTTTAAGCGTATCACGGAATTGTATATCCATAATATCGACAATGCGCTGTTGCAGGTTTTTATCGTAAATAGGGCAGCCTACTTCTATGCGGTTGTCCATATTGCGGGTCATCCAGTCAGCAGAAGAGATAAACACTTTTCTCTCGCCACCGCCCTCAAATACCATCACCCTAGGGTGCTCTAAGAACCTATCGACAATAGAGATGATTTCAATGTTTTCACTAATACCTTTTAAGCCAGGTATTATGGAACACATACCGCGAACAATACCGCGAATTTTCACCCCTGCTTGACTGGCCCGATACAAATCATCCATTAATTCCTTATCAACAAGGTTATTAATCTTAAAGGTAATTTGTGCAGGACGGCCTTCTTTTAAATGCTGAATTTCTTGACGAATAAGTGACTGAATTCGGGTTCTCGCGTTTAACGGTGAAATCTGCAAATGCTGAAATTTATACCGGCGGAAAGGGTATTGAATAAGGTCAAATACTGCCACCGCTTCATTGGCCAATTCTTGGTTTCGAGTGAATAAACTGTAATCGGTATAGATTTTTGCGGTTTTTTCGTTGAAGTTACCCGTACCAAAATGCGCATAGTTAATCATCGCGCCACGTTCTTCGCGGGTGATCACGCAAAGCTTCGAGTGAATTTTTAAGGTTGGCACGCCGAGCACTACGCGAATACCCGCATCGGTCATGCGTTTAGACCATTCAATGTTGGCCTCTTCATCAAAGCGAGCGCGCAGTTCTACCACTACGGTCACCTTTTTACCGTTATCAACGGCATCAATGAGCGAGTTGATAATGCGAGAGTTACTGGCCACACGATAAATATTAATGCGAATAGATTTTACGCTAGGGTCGAATGCTGCTTGGCGGACAAATTCGGTAACATGTAAGAATCGGTGATATGGGTAATACAGTAGAATATCGTGGGCGGTAATGGCATCGAATACCGTATTAAAATTGGAAAAAGCGTTGCTGTCGATAGCCGGTAGCGGAGCATGCTCTAAATATTCGCGGCCCACGTTTGGAAAGCCAATGAAGTCTTTAAAGTTACGATAGTGCCCTGCAGCATGCATGGTATCGAGTTTAGTTATACGTAAACGCTTACGTAAATCCTGCATCATATCTTCAGGCATATCGTTGTCGTAAATAACCCGAACAGGCTCGGCAATTAAGCGCTGTTTCATGCTCTCAGACATTTTTTCTACATAACTTTCGTCAATCTCGTCATTGATAGAGTATTCGGCGTCTCGGGTCATCTTGAATGAAAATGACTCGACTTCGTCAAATTTAACAAAGCCGCGGAAAATGTCTTCTAAGCTAAGCTGAATCATGTCATCGAGCATAATAATATGCTTTTTCTTTCGACTCTTTTCCGGCGGAATAAGCATAAAGCGAGACATTTCAGACGTAGGCACCTGAATAACCGCATAGCGCGTGTTGCGGTCTTTACGGCGCAGCGCGACATACAAATAAACAGATGTGCCATTTAAACGGCTTAACAAGTCCATTTTCTTGTCAATAATGATAGGGGCTATATGGCGAAGCACCTTATTGACGAAGAAGTTACGTACCCACTGCTTTTGATACTCGTTTAATTCATGCTTTTGCAGAATATGAATATTGTATCGCGCGAGCGCTTTTAAAACGTCTTTATGAATATGGTCGAACTTGTCGGAAAGCTGAACAACCTTTTGCTGAATAATCGCCATTAGCGCGGTTTGCTTTTCCGCCTCTTCTTCGTTGCCATCATTTTGGGCAATCGTTATTTGGCGTTTTACGTCAGCAGCACGAACACGATAAAATTCGTCAAGATTATTGGAGTAAATACCTAAAAACCGAATACGTTCTACTACAGGGTTGTTCTTATCTGCAGCTTCCTGCAAAACCCTTTCGTTAAATGCTAACCAGCTAAGTTCTTTGGGATAATATAGTTCTGGGTTATCCATAATTTATCGTTTTTTCACTTCTTAAAATGGCCAAAGACTGACATCAGTCAATGACATTACTGTGACAACCCTTAGATATAATAGGGTTAATTCGTAGTCCCTTACCTCAACGAGGTGATTTGAAACCTTTCTGTGTCGCTAGGGCCTTATTGCTTGGCCTGTATATCCACTACCAAGTCGTTCGCCAACGATTCAAGGGCGTCTTGCAACGCATCGTCATCAAACCCTTCAGGCACCGCAATAACTGCATTAGCTTTAAAGATTAAACTTCCCCAGTTAGGTGCGCTTTCGCAGCGTGATGAGAAGTTGAGGATGTTAAGGTTAAATTGGTTTAGCACCGAGGTTAACTCTTGCACTATGCCGGCTTTGTCGTTGCCCATTACATCAACGGTAAGTTGATTCGTTAATGAATTGGTTGATGTATTCACTGCCACAGACTGAACCGATAAATCGGAAATGGCATTTAGCGCGTCGACAAGTTTTTCGTTCTCGTCAGCGGGAACGTGTACTTCAACAAAGCCGGTAAACATGCCCGCCATATGTGCAAAGCTAGAGCCTTGCCAATTACCTTTGTGCTTGTAAATGCACTTAGCTAGCGTATCAACCAAACCAGGCTTGTCTTTACCCATAATACTAATAATGAGCGATTGCATGAGAAACTCCTATTCCAGAATCTGTAGAAATACGTTTGCTACTGTGGTTTTACGGTAATACCATAAGTCACACTGAAAAAGCGCTACTGGTTAGTATTGTTAATAAACCTTGATAGCAACAGTGTTTGAGGCTGCTTACTTTAGGCGTTATTCACCGGAACTAACCCAAAAGTTTTCGCTTGCTATTAGCATAACAAAACTTACACTGCTCACCAGTGTAATTTACACCTGATAATATTATTAAATAAGAATGACTTCCTACAGCGATAGCATCAATAAAAAACGCCAACGCAATGATAAGTGGGGGCGATATATCGTCACCGGCTTTGGTGGGCTGGTATTGCTGACGCTGGTTATTTTAATTTCGCACCTTGTTAGTCAGGCTTTACCTCTGGCGTTAGTGCCTAATATTGAGAAAGAGCACCAGCTTGCATTACCCGAAGGTAGCCAAGTAGAAAGCGCTGGAGATTTGCTTGGCGGCCAATTAGTGGTAACTAACGGTGAGGATTGCCGTTTAAGCTTATATGGCTACAAAGATAATGATTTCGCTAAGCATCACGACTATATTCGCCCTTGTGAACATCAGTTGTCGACGACCTCTTTAATGGGCGAAAATGCGATTGTGGATATCTCTGCGGGCGGGCAAGTTCGGGTGGTGCCCGTCAGATCGTTAGCGTATCGCAGTGTAATAATCGCGAATCATTCAGACCCTTTAGCTCAACCTTCAAGCCTTGTGTCCTCTACAATATCTTTTGCTCTACCGGGCAAGTATTGGTCACAAACTACGTCTTGGCAATTTGCGTTCTCATCTAAGTGGGCGGCAATAGCGCTGCATACACAGTCGGGCACATATATACGAGGAGTGAACCAACTCAATCCTACGCAAATGGTTGATAAGTTCTTTGCCAATGTCGATAAAGTACATTTGTTGCCTGGTGCACAAATGGTGTTGGTAGAAAAAGGAGCACACTTGTTCCTTTCACGGCTTTTCGAGGATGAATCACAGCTCTCGCTGTTAGCGTCTTTTGATAAACTCAGCCGTAATGACATTTCTATTTTATCTCTAGAGAAAGACAGAACGTTTTTCTTACAAGATGGCACTAACCAAGTTACCCGCTGGGTATTACATCGCGATGCGAACACGCTCGGTTTCATTGAAACCTACCAGTTCCTTTTGAACGCGGACGAACGGCTGATTGATATAAAAGAGCATGCCAGTATTAATGTGGTGGCAGCGCTTACCGATAAACAACGCCTACTATTTATAAATCGAGTATCAGGTGAAGTGGTTACGACAATTGATTTGCCTGAACCCATGCAATCAATCTCTTGGTTTGGCAACCGTCTTTACGGCTATAACGATGATTCTATTTTCATTTGGCGGGCGAATAATTTAAGCGGCATTACTACGTGGCGGTCGCTATTTGCGCCGCAACATTATGAGGGATATACCGAAGCAGATACGGTGTGGCAAACCACAAACGCCACGGATTTCCAAGAGGCCAAGTTTAGTCTTACGCCGTTAATTATAGGTAGCTTGAAAGCGTCGCTACTGGCTTTGTTTATTGCTATACCGGTAGCAATAGGTGCAGCGATATACACCGCCTTTTTTGCAAAAGAGCGACTTCGCCATGCCCTGAAGCCCGCTATCGAAATGCTAGAAGCTGTTCCCAGTGTGCTTATTGGTTTTATCGCTGCCATTTGGCTAGCCCCCATGGCTGAACAGTTTCTATTTTCTTTTGCTTTTTTTCTTATTGTTGTTCCATTTGTACTCATTGCCGTGGCGTTTTTTCAACGCCCTGTTGCCGACCGCCTACCCGCTAAACTTCGACATGGCGCTGAGTTGGGCTTTGCGTTACTTGGCGTTTTTATATTGGGTTACATTAGTGTGGCATGGGCGCCAGAATGGTTCTTTAGCTTAATTAATGTAGATGGTTTTGACATGCTAGCCGCTGAGTCTGATAGCCCCATAGGAAAAACGACGATAGTGGTGGCGATAGCCTTAGGTGTGGCTATTTCACCGAGTATTTACTCCATTGCTGAAGATGCCATTGGGGGCGTGCCCGATGAGTTAAAGCATGCATCATTTGCGTTGGGCGCCACGCGGCTTCAAACCCTTAAATATATAGTACTGCATGTCGCGTTTCCGGGCATTATGGCGGCGATTATGCTGGGTTTTGGTCGCGCATTCGGGGAAACCATGATTGTGCTCATGGTGACGGGAAACACCCCAATATCGAGCTGGGGCTTAATTGAAGGCTTACGGGCATTAACGGCCAACTTAGCCATAGAATTACCCGAAGCCGATGTGTCATCTGCACACTATCAAATTCTGTTCTTTACCGCTGGCATACTGTTTGTTTTCACGTTTGTTGTAAATACGATTGCTGAATTTACTCGTCAACGCTTACGCAGTAGATCTTATTATGAATAATATGTTCAAAGGCGGCTTTAATGCCGTTCATCGCCAGTCGCTAGTGATATCGTTAACGGCGTTTTTTACTAGCTTGCTGTTAATTGCTTTGGTGAGTGTGTTGTTCCTTATTACCTTTCGTGGTGGTGCGTATTTTTGGCCTGAGCCCATTTATGATGTGACATATAAAGTTACCGGAGCCAATGAAAGTGCTAAATCCGAACATAAAATGTTCGCTCAGCTTTATATGGCAGACGAAGTAGAGCAAATATATCAAGTTCACTTTGCTGACGAACAAAGCCCTTACGGCTCACAAATGCAGTTGGCCAGTGCGGATATTATTAACAAAGAACTTGCTTACGGCAGTGCCGAAATAAAAACAAAAGATGGTCGCTTTGTATTGGGACAGCCAGAGTTTTTATCTACACCAGACAGCCGACGGGAAGACTTGTCGCTGTTTTCAGATATTCAAAACAGAGTATCGGCACTAAGTGCTCAAATTGAGAAAATTAGACGCGAGCGACTATCGCCCATTCATGAATCTTTGGCATCACTAGATAGCAAAGGTGTTGATCAAAATGCACCGGCAAGAGAGCGCTTAGAGACTCAGTTTGAACGCTGGCAGCATGAAGTTATTCATCTAGAGGAAGAGCGAGACGAATACGAACTCAGCGTCACTTTTGCCAATGCGCAAGCGTACGCTATTCGGGTGTCGGAAATTAAAAGCGTCGATTATGTAAGCCAGCTTAGCTATTTTGAAAAATGGCAGGTGGTATTTAGTCGTATTGCTACCTTCCTTACTGATTCTCCCAAACAGGCGAATACGTCTGGAGGGGTATATCCCGCGCTATTTGGCACCGTGCTGATGGTATTTTTAATGACCATTATCGTGACGCCTTTTGGCGTACTTGCGGCTATCTATTTGAGTGAATACGCTCCAGATACGCCGTTTACCACCGCTATAAGAATAAGCGTTAGTAATATGGCGGGCGTACCTTCAATTGTTTACGGGGTTTTTGGTTTAGGCTTTTTTGTTTATACCTTGGGTGGCAATATAGATGCACTTTTCTTTGCTGATAGATTGCCAGCGCCCACCATGGGGACCCCAGGTGTGTTCTGGGCGAGTTTGACCATGGCTATTTTAACCTTGCCAGTCGTTATTGTTGCCACCGAAGAAGGCTTGCGGCGGGTACCAGAAGGGTTGAAGCGGGGAAGTTATGCACTTGGCGCCACCAAGGTAGAAACTATCGCTAAAACCATTCTGCCCATAGCGTCACCCGGAATAATGACAGGCGTCATTTTGGCAATCGCTAGGGCGGCAGGCGAAGTCGCGCCTCTAATGCTGGTTGGAGCGGTGAAATTTGCTCCTACGCTACCTATAGATGGAGAGTTCCCGTATCTGCATTTAGAACGTCAATTCATGCACTTGGGCGTACTTATTTATGATGGCGCTTTTCATAGTCATACTGATGCGAAGAATTCTTCAATGATGTTTGCCGCCTGCTTGCTACTGCTAATAGTGGTATTTGTATTGAATGTGCTGGCAGTTATACTAAGAACGCGGTTAAGAAAGCGCTATTTACAAGGGTAACCTTTTACATGCTGAAGTTGTTTGAACGCAATACGCTCAACGTGGCTGACATCACTGATGAGACCACGGCTATCGATGTGCGTAACCTTAATTTATGGTTTGGAAATAAGCATGTGCTTAACGACATTTCTATGCGTATTCCAAAAAACAAAATCACCGCATTAATCGGGCAAAGTGGGTGCGGGAAATCTACCTTGGTTAATTGCTTTAATAGGCTTAACGATTTGTACGATGGCTGCAAATACGAGGGTGAAATTAATATTGGTGGTCGCAACATCAATAGTAAAAAAGTGAACGTGTCGCGGCTGCGTACCCAAGTAGGTATGGTATTCCAGCGGCCTAATCCTTTTCCCATGAGTATATACGATAACGTATGTTACGGACTTCGCCTGCAAGGCATTAAAACTCGTCGCCATCTAGACGATGCGGTAGAAAGCGCATTAAAAGAAGCAGCGTTATGGGATGAAGTTAAAGACAGGTTGTTTGAGTCGGCTAATGCATTATCCGGTGGTCAGCAACAGCGCCTTGTTATTGCCAGAGCGCTAGCACTCAAACCCGACATTTTGTTGTTAGATGAGCCTACCTCAGCGCTAGACCCATTAACGACCTTATTCATTGAGGAGTTGATGGCTGAGCTTAAGAAGCGTTGTACTATAGTGATTGTTACCCACAATATGCAGCAAGCCTCTCGAGTTTCAGATTACACGGCGTTCTTCCATCAGGGGCGATTGGTTGAATATGCAGACAGCGATTCGCTATTCACTATGCCAGAGAAGAAACAGACTGAAGATTATATTACTGGCCGCTACGGCTAATTAGCAAAATCAGCAGTAGTGAATAGGAGCGATACAATGCGTCAGGTTGCACTGAATACCCATATTTCCGGAACCTTTAATATTGAGTTGGAAAATTTAAGAAACTCGGTATTAACCATGGGCGGCGAAGTAGAACAGCAATTATTAGATACCTTAAAAGCGCTTAAATTAAACCACCCTGGCTTGGCAGAAAAAGTGGTGTTGAATGACCTTAAGATTAACTCTATGGAAATCCAGATAGATGAAGAATGTATTCGAATTATCGCCAAGCGCCATCCTACGGCAAGCGATCTACGCTTAATCATGACCATTTCTAAAGCCATCACCGACATTGAAAGAATGGGCGACGAAATAGAACGTATCGCTAAGCTGGTCACCCGTAATAAATTACCCAGCTCTGACACTATTAAAAGCAGCATGTTGTTAATCGGCGAACGTGTAGCGGCGATGATGCGGGGTACGTTCGATGCGTTTGCGCGTCAGGATGAAAGTGCAGCCTTGGCGGTGTATAAACAAGACAACCGAATAGACAGCGAATATAAACGCCTGCTTACCTACACCACCACAGAAATGGAAAAAACCACAGAAGATATGCAAGACTGGCTAGACGTGTTGTGGGCCATGCGTTCCTTAGAGCGGATTGGAGATAGGTGTAAAAACGTGTGCGAATACGTAGTTTATTTAACCAGGGGGACGGATGTAAGGCATACGCCGCTAGAAAACATTCATCAAAAGTTAGAAGATTTGAGTTAAAAAATGCTCAAAAACTGTCACAAAACCGCAACACTTGCCCAAATTATCATCGTATGAATTTAATTCCGTTGCGTTTTCTGTTTTTTCGTAGATTTTCACTATGGCTCTGCAGACGATTACGCTATCATGCGCCGCAGCAAAGTATAATTCGTGCAAAAAATAATCTAAGCCTTTGCTAAGAATCGTTTTGCCGTGTAACTATCATTTTTTGTCTTCATCATAGCCGTACATTTGTCGGGTGATGTGGCAGTAGCTAGCTTAAATCGCGTAAAGATCAGGAGCGGTTATCCGTGGAATTTTTCGAGAGTTATGGTCTCATTCTTATTCTCCTTGCTGCCGGTGTCGGCTTCATTATGGCTTGGGGTATTGGTGCAAATGACGTCGCCAATGCAATGGGAACATCTGTTGGTTCTAAAGCGTTAACAATAAAACAGGCAATTGTTATTGCCATGATTTTTGAGTTCGCCGGAGCATACTTGGCGGGTGGGGAAGTAACCTCTACCATTCGTAAGGGTATTATTGATCCAGAGTATTTTTCCGCTATTCCTGAGTACCTCGTACTCGGTATGATTTCGTCTCTGTTTGCAGCAGGTATATGGTTAGCCTTTGCATCTTGGCTAGGATGGCCTGTATCTACTACGCATTCTATTATTGGCGCTATTATCGGCTTTACCGCAACTGGCGTTAGTATGGACGCGGTAGCATGGGGCAAAGTAGGCGGCATTGTTGGTAGTTGGGTAGTGACGCCAGCTATTTCGGGCATTATTGCATACCTTATTTTCATGAGTGCCCATAAACTTATCTTTGAAACCAAATCTCCGTTTGAAAATGCCAAGCGTTATGTTCCGTTCTATATGGCACTAGCAGGCTTCATTATGTCGCTAGTTACCATTAAAAAAGGGCTTAAACACGTGGGCTTAGAAATGAGCGCCGTGAACGGTTATATATTGGCTGTGATTATCGCTATTATATTAGCCATAATTGGTAAGTGGTTTATTGGTCGCATGAAGTTCAGCGGTTCAGAAGACGCTGATTTACAAGCTGCCAATGTGGAAAAAGTGTTCGCCTTACTCATGGTTGTTACTGCCTGTTGTATGGCATTTGCGCATGGTTCAAATGATGTTGCTAACGCTATTGGGCCTTTGGCCGCGGTAGTGAGTGTGGTGACTTCTGGCGGTGAAATTAATGCCAGTGCCAACCTAGCATGGTGGATTTTACCGCTTGGTGGTTTGGGTATTGTGCTTGGTTTAGCCATATTCGGTCACCGCGTCATTAAAACTATCGGCCAAGGTATTACTCACCTTACGCCAAGCCGTGGTTTCGCGGCCGAATTAGCGGCAGCTACTACTGTAGTGATAGCGTCAGGAACCGGTCTTCCTATTTCAACTACGCAAACCCTTGTGGGCGCGGTGTTAGGTGTGGGGCTGGCCAGAGGCGTCTCTGCGCTTAATCTCGGCATCGTAAGAAATATTGTGGTGTCGTGGATTGTTACCCTGCCTGCAGGCGCAATTCTTTCCATTATTTTCTTCTTCGCACTGAAGGCAGCTTTCGGCGTTTAATTGCCTATTAAGATTTGAAAACAAAAACCGCGTTTAACGCGGTTTTTGTTTTTTTAATAACGCGTATATTTAAATAGCGCGGAAGCCCGCGCTATTTTGTATTCGCTACTCTTCAGCCTGTTCAGATTCATCAAGCTTGATGGGAGAGTCAAACCCCTCGGGCTTAATGCCTACCACCGCGCAGTTAAGTTGTTGAATAGTCTCTTCTGCCGTACCGCCCATAATAAAGCCTGGAACGCCAATACGGGCCACAGTACCCATTACAATAACATCAGTATTAAGTGATTTTGTGGTAGCCGCTATCTCTCTACGAGGATAACCATGCACAATATGCTTTTCAGGTTGCAAGAAGTCGATAATGTCAGGGGCTAGTCCACTTTCTAATTCGCTTAATAACGATTCGAGGGCTTGCTCTCTCTCGTCATGAATTTTGGCGAGGTCGGTTTCCATTTGGTCATTGTCTACGGTAATAAAACCATCTCGTACGATGTTCTCCGGGACTGCATCAAAAACATGCACAATATGAAGCTGTGCAAATTCCAACATAGCGATGCGGGCAGCATGGCGTAATATATCTAAATTAAGCTTTTTGCGAATTGAGATTTCGTGTTTAGGGTAGTGATAATTTAAATCGAGTGCCGCCACCACGTTTTTATATTGGCTACGGTTTTTCTTACTTAACACCCAAACCGGACAGGGGCATTTACGAAACAGGCGTATATCTAACCCGCCAAATAGGCGGTCTAAAAAGCCTTCTTCGCTTCGTTTAATAACCAAGTCGTAATGGTGTCTTAGCACGTCGGTTACAATATCAATCAGTGGGTGTCCGATTTTGACTACGGTTTGCACGGGGTACTCTTTCGACCATGTTTCTTCCTGCTCGGTAAGCCAATTTCTTGCCTGAGACTCCATAGATTGGTGTGAGTCGATATAGGCAAATGACTCCATTACCATATTTGCATTAGGGGGCAGGGCTTCTAAGGTAAGCATAATGGTTAGTGATGCTTGATTGCTCTTTGCAATATGAATGGCCTGGGCAACCACATCGTCTTGGCGATGTGAGTCACTGAGTACACATAAAATATTAGTAAAATGGCTGTCCATAGAAATCCTTAGCTATTGAGGCGCTATACGTTCTTATTCTTCATCCTAACGCTTGATTTGCAAGCTTGCTACCTTGAAAGCATGATTTACATCATAACAAAGTGCGATTTCATAAAAGGGTAATAACCGTATTCTTATTGGGTCTTTTGTAATCTTTGTGCTAGATTAAAACCTAATTTCCTAATCAGTAAAGAGTTGTTATGAAGTGGCCTAATCTCAAACACTTACATTACCTAGTTACCCTATATCAAGAGCAGCATTTTCACCGCGCTGCCCAGCGTTGTAATGTAAGCCAATCTACATTGAGCACGGCAATTCAAAACCTAGAAGAACATTTTGGCAGCCAGTTGCTGGAACGGGAGCACAAGACTTTTGTGTTTACTTCATTGGGGTTAGATATTGTTGAACGAAGCAAGTTGCTGCTGCAAGAAGCCGGTGAGCTGGTGGAATACGCACAAAATGCAGGGAATTGGCAACGAGGTACACTGAAGCTAGGTGTTATCCCCACCATCGCGCCATTTTTGTTTGAAGGCATGCTGGGAGCATTTAACGCCTTCTTGCCTGACATCAATGTTGAGATGCAAGAAGACACTACGGAAAAGCTGCTTCAGCAGTTAATTGATGGGCGTTTAGACTTACTTATTTTAGCGTTACCGATGGAAACGCCAGGGTGTAAGCAAATGGTATTGGGGCACGACCCTTTCCATCTTGTGGCCCATGAAGAAATGGCTGACAAATTGCCCGACCCCGTCGATATTTCTTCTTTACCCAAGAAGAGTATTTTCTTACTGCAACAAGAGCACTGTATGACCGGCCACGCGGTTAGTGCATGTAACCTTCAGCACAGCGACCAAATAAGCTCTGTAGCTGCCAGTAGCTTGTACACTTTGGTACAGCTTGCAAACAGTAAAATGGGTTATACCTTCTTACCCGAGCTTGCCATTAACCAATCTATCTTGGCACACACCAACTTAAAAAGTTTTGCCGCCGAAGAGCAAGGCTTTAGAGAAATAGGTTTAGTGTGGCGTTCAGGCACTACGCGTATGCAATTGTTTCGTCGTATTGGCGAAATCATCTCTCCTCTTCTACCTGTTCCCACCCTTAAATAATGTTTTTGGCGAAAAAGTTTCAAACTTTTTCGCCCACTGCGTCGACTGTAAGAGTAGGGAATATAAAAAAACACCTATATCGCGGGGAACGCAGTGTTCATAAAACGGGATGAAAAACTCGTACAACAAGCATTAAAAGGCAACAGAAAAGCGTGGTTCACGCTTATTTCGCGCTATGAAACGGCCATGTACCAATACGGTATCCGCATGACCGGAAATAGCCATGACGCCTCTGATTTGATGCAGGATATTTTTGTCTCGGTTTATCGAAGCCTGGCGAATTATCGCGGCGACGGCACATTTAAAAGCTGGCTGTATCGAATAGCCCATTGTCGATGTATGGAGCTGTACCGAAAGCGAAAAGCGTTTACCGATATCGATGATATTTCAGAGCCTCTATGTGAAGCTTCATGCCCTGAAATGCAGCTTACCAGCGACCGCCAAAGTCGGGCGGTAACGCAAGCTATGCAAGCTTTGCCCTTGGCACAAAAAGCTGTGGTGGAGCTGAAATTTTTTGGGCAGTTCACTTTTGAAGAAATTGCAGAGCAAATGGATATTTCGGTTAATACCGCCAAGTCGCGTTTGTATAGCGCACTAACCAAATTAAAGTTGGAGTTGGAATAAATGAATCAACCTGACCATACCAATGAAGCATTAATTATCGCGTGGGTAAACAACAGCCTTACCCAAGAACAAAAAGCGACATTTTCTAAAAAATACGCCCAAGATAGCGTGTTTGCAGCCGCGGCTGATAATGCCAGTGCTCTGGCAGGCTGCGCCAGTGAATTTGTTGCGCCCCCAGTGCCTGATTGGAATAAAGCACAGCTATTTCCAGCACAAGATAAATCGAGTTGGTTTCAGTGGCAAGGCTTCCCTGCACTGGCTTGTGCGCTATCCGCGGTTGCCATTGTATTGGTGTTTACGGGTATGCCCAATAAAGATAATGGGAAGTTACTAACGGCGCAAACACCAAACAATGTAGATGCCGAGCAGCTATCAAGCTTGGTTGCCGAACAAGTGCGTGTGCAAGTGCGCCAGCAAGTAAAACAGCAGCGGGAAATGTACCAAGAAGCGAATCAAGTGTTGTTTAAAGAATATGCACAATCACTTGCTGCACAGCAACAGCAGACGAGTGCCGAGCTCACTCAATATTTATTGGCTTCTAGCCGAGAGGCGCGTAAGCAAGATTTTGCTGAGTTGCTTCAATTTATTAACGATCAGCGCATTGATGATCAGCGATTTTACGCCCGTCAGTTTAGCAAGTTACAAGATGAAATTGATGGCATAGGTATGGGATATAGCGTTGTGCTTCCCAACTCGAATTCAGCGTCTCCATTAGACGAATAACCAATAGGTAGCCCTTATGAAAAGACTATTATCTCTTTGCTTACTAACCAGTGTTAGTGCGTTAACCTTTGCCCAAAGTAATGCTACTTCTTATGCGTCTTTGTCAGATGAATTGGAAATTATGTCGGGCGTAATGAACACCGCTTTTCGTCAAAACGCTAATCCAAAAGGGTGGCGAGTATCGCGACTAGAAAGCAGTTATCTAGCGGGGCAGGGGGCAGTGTTCACTGTGTCTGTACGAGGCAAAAGTGCTGATTGGATCCACGATATTGAAGCCATGGTGGAAGGCATGCCAACGCCTCCAGCAGCGCCGGTTGCCCCAGAAGGTGGTGGTATTGTTTTTGAGCTAAGCCGTGAATGGGAAGATTTTGCGGGCGAAGCAAGCCGTCGAATTGCCGAGGTTTTTGAAGATAACAACGACCAAATACGTGATATCCGCTCTCGCTCTAGAGAATTAGCGTGGGAAACTCGCGAGCTCGAGCGCCGCAAGCGCGATATGTCTTTTGAATTAAGACAAGCTGATGACGATAGAAAAGAAGCGCTTGAAAAAGAAATGCAGGAACTTGAATCGTCTTTAGCATCAATAAATGCCCAGTCGGCGGAACTAGAAGAAGAAGTACGTCAATTAGAAGGTGAGCAGCAAGTAAAATTAGCGAAACAAAAGGAAAGTCGTCAGCAAGCCTATCGTTCATTTTTGGCTAACTTTGAAGCCAGTATTGGCAGCACATTTTGCCGATTTGGCGCAGGACTTAGGGGGGTACCTGAGGGAGAACACGTCAGCATGATATTAAAAGACTTTGAATACGGCGATGATAATAACAAGCACGACCGAATTTATGTGTTCAGCAAAGCCAAAATAAAAGCATGTGTACAAGAGAAAATTGACGCCGAAGCACTATTGACTAGCGCTACTATTTATACCTTTTAACTGTACTATTAAAACCAGACATTCAAAACCAGCGCGTACGCAATACGATTACGACACTAACTAAGGGGCGGTATGGCCGAGTTCTGCCGCCCATTGTAGTTCACCGCGCGACAACCCATTTGCCGAACTTGCCCCAAAGCTATGTAATGCACTGTAAGCACTGTTTGAAGGCACGCGGCAATAATGACACAAGGCATAAAACAGTAAGCTACAGCGATGCTGTGAACCATCACAGTGTAAGTACACACTGGCGCCTTCAGATAGCATCTGCGATAGTTCGTGCAGATATTGATGCAAGTGAACATCATCGGTAGGTGAATCTGCTGAAGGGTGTAAAAAAGGCAGCCATATCCACTCTAACCCAGCTGCTTTAGCTCCATCGCGAATAACAGGGGCATCTTCTTCACCGGTTTGTACCGTGGCAAGGTGAGTAACCCCCAACCCTTTCAACCTTGCATAGGTATCAGATGTCGGTTTTTGCCCCAGACAGATCTTTCCAGCGCTAAGTGAAAACCACGCAAGGGATGTTTGGCGATTTGTACCTTGGGATACAGATGATGATTCGTTTTTATTCATACCACATAATAATATATTGAGAAGTAATGGCAGCTGCACCCGCCTAATACGAACACATGCCAGATAGCATGAGTATATTTTACCTTTTTCGCCACATAAAAACACACCCCAAGGCTGAAGCATAAACCACCCGCGACCAGTAACCATAATCCAGCACCTGGTAGCGCAACATACAGCGGGTAAATGAGCCCAATGGCAATCCACCCCATCAATAAGTAGGTCATCACGGATATTTTTGGAAAACGGTGCTGCGCAATAAGCTTAAAGGCAACGCCACCAAGAGCTAAACACCAAATTACCGCCGTCATGGTGATGCCAAGTACGCCTCCAATCGACACTAACAATAAAGGTGTGTAAGTACCTGCTATCAACAAATATATTGCACTGTGGTCGAATAGCTTTAGCCAGCCCTTTGCCTTATGGTGTGACGTAGCATGATAAAGGGTAGAGCTCAAAAACATAAGAATGAGCGTAGCGCCGTATATCGCAGCGGCGGTAATGGTTAGGGTGTTATCTGCGCGGTAGAGTAGAAATACCATACCTACAATGGCAGCAATAAAACCAACACCATGACTGATACTGTTAAGCCATTCTTCCAATACAGAATAGGCTTTTGCCGTAATACTTGTCATGACTTCCTCCAACTCTATTTTAATCTAGCGGCCGTACTGATACGTTTATTGCTAATACAATTGTGCGATATGTTTGTACCTTAACGCGTGTAATTCATTTAGCGCGCTTTCAGCGTACACTTGTTCGCTAAAGTATAACAGAAGCGTTGTCGACGAGTATGACAATTTTACATTGTACGTTGATGAAGGCGTAACCTTTCGTATCATTGTCGCTAAAAGTATTCGTCACTTATCTCATCGCGTGTGAATGACAATCAGTAAAAGTGTTGAACGTAGAGTCTTGTTTACGTTATGTAGTCATGGGCGTAGTTAACCCTTCATTTCTTCTAACTCTAAGCCCTTTGTTTCATAAACATAGCTAAGAACGAAGCCGATAGAGAGCAAGGCAAAGAAAGCATACAGTCCGTAAGCACCCGCAAGGCCTATTCCTGCAAGAAGCATTGGGAAAGACCATGTGATAACAAAGTTAGTAAACCACTGCACTAACCCGCTTACGGCCAAGCCGGAGCCTCTTAATTGGTTAGGAAACATTTCTCCTAGCATTACCCACATTACCGGCCCCCAAGAAAAGTTAAAGCAGAATACATAAAGATTGGCAGCGATGAGTGCAACAGGCCCCCATTCATTTAACGCCAGCCTGCCATCAACATGTTGTTCTGAGTTTAGGAAGGCTAACGTTACTACGGCAAGCGATACCGTCATGCCTATAGAACCCCATTTAAGCAATGGTTTTCTTCCAATCTTGTCGATAACAGATAGCGCCACAACACATGCCGCGATGCTGATAGCTCCGCTTATCACATTAATGAGTAGTGCATCTGCTTCTGAAAAGCCCACGGCTTGCCACAATACGGCACCGTAATAGAATACAACGTTGATCCCAACTAACTGCTGAAGTGCAGCCAACCCAATCCCTATCCAAACAATTGATCTTACTTTTCCAGAGTTTTTATCAATAAGATCTTTTAATTGCGGTTTATGATCTTGCGACAAAGACGCTTCAATTTCGGCCAGTTTCTTTTGCCCATTAGCGCCATAAAGTTTGCCCAATACTTCACTCGCTTTATCTGTTTTTTTCTTAACCACTAAAAAGCGAGGGCTTTCTGGTATAAAAAGTAACATGAGGAAAAACAGCAATGCTGGGATGACTTCCATCCAGAACATCCAACGCCACGCTTCAAAATTTAACCAAAGCACCTGTGTAGAACCTGACGCATAGTCGGCAAGAAAATAGTTACTTAGAAAAGCAGCGAACAAGCCGCTAATAATGGCTATTTGTTGAATAGACGCCAGCATGCCGCGATACTTTGCCGGTGCGACTTCTGCAATATAAGCAGGTGCCATAACCGACGCTGCCCCTACGGCAAGTCCTCCAATAATACGATATATAACGAATTCCGATCCGCTGCCTGCTATACCTGAGCCCCATGCACTAACCAGGAAAAAGGTTGCGGCTACAAGGAGCAATGACTTCCTTCCGTATCTATCAGCTAAACGACCAGCAAAAAAAGCACCTACTGCACATCCAAGTAGCATACTGGATACATTAAATCCTGTACCGACACTCTCTGATTGAAATGCTACGCTTAGCCCTTCTACAGTTCCATTAATTACCCCGCTATCGAATCCAAATAGAAAGCCTCCGATGGTAGCCACGATAGTAATAAATAAAACGAAGCCATTCCCCGAGGCTTCATTAGGCAGGTCAATATTTGTTGTAGTGTCCATATTATTATTCTCTTTAAGGTAAGGTTCCGATATCAACTGGCTTTTATGACTGATGAGCTTGGCTCATTTTCAAAATGGTTGGGCTGTGAATCTTGACGGTATTCAACGGGCGTTTTATCAAAGTGCTTTCGAAACAAAGCATACATATACTGCACCGACGGATAGCCGCAACGCTTGGCTATATCACCACTATTGGCATCAGTTTCTTTGAGCATTTGGCATGCGCGGTTTAGTTTTTCGTTGTGTATTTCTGTATGAATACTATGGCCTCTTTCTTCTCGAAATCGCGATTCCAAGTTAGATCTCGAGATGCCTACATGATCTAGCACTTGGTCTACTTTAATTCCCTTACACGCATTCATGTGAATGTAATGGGACGCTTGCATTACAAGTGGATCTTTAATCGCTTTGAAATCAGTAGACTGACGTTCTGCTACCGTCACAGGGGGGACTAACAATTGTTTGTTTTTTATTGCGGTTCCGTTTAATTGCTTGTGCAGTAATCGTGCTGCCTGATACCCCATTTCCAAACTACCTTGTCGTACAGACGTCAAGCTAACTCGGCTTAAAAAGCGTGTTAGTTCATCGTCATCAATGCCTATCACGGCAAACCTTTCTGGAATAAGAAAGCCTAGGTGATCGCACGCTTGAAGAAGGTGGCGCGCGCGAGAATCTGTCACTGCCACTATCCCTGTGGGAGAGGGTAGGCTTTTAAGCCAATCGGTTAAGCGCTTCTGAGAATATTGCCACGTTTCGGCTCTAACCGCATGGCCTCGATAGACATAACATTCATAGCCATAGTGTGTCGCGAGAGACAGCATGGCTTGCTCTCTTTCTTGCGCCCACCTTTGCGCTTTGCCAATTGGCGAGCCGTAGAATGCAAACCTTTCAATTCCTTTATGCCGTAAATGATTGAAAGCGGCTTCCACTAAAGCATAATTGTCTGTCGCCACATAGGGTACATTTGGATAGCTAGCATCATCTTGGTAAGAGCCGCCTATCGCTACGACTGGTATCTTGGTGTTACTCAGCGCTTGCTCAATAGCGGGGTTGTCAAAGTCTGCAATAACGCCGTCGCCACTCCACTCATCAAAATGCTCAAGACGAGTTAAAAAGTCTTCTTCTAAATACAGGTCCCAATCGGCATTTGATACTTGCAGGTAGCTTCCGATACCTTCAATTATTTGCCTATCAAATATCTTACTTGCATTCAAAAGCAGCGTAATACTGTGCGCTTTTTCAACCATAGTTAATTCCTGAATATAAACAAATTACGTAAAGCCAATTACGTTTATTAGTTTTAAATATACTAAACGAGTAAGTGGTAATTAACAAAACGATTACAAAATTTCATAATTGATATTGACGCTTTTAGTAATCAATATTTAAGGCATAGCCTCATATAACCGCGGAAAGACTATGTACTTAGGAGTAGATTTAGGCACATCCAGTGTAAAAACAGTGTTAATGGATGAGGAGGGGGTAATTACGGTCTCAGTAAGCAGGCCGCTTAATGTATCCATGCCTAAGCCGTTGTGGTCCGAACAAGATGCTGGCGAATGGTGGAAGGCAACGTGCGATTGTTTAGATGAGCTATCTGAACAGATTGAATTGTCCAATGTTAAGTCGATAGGTTTAAGTGGCCAAATGCACGGTGCAACGCTGCTTGACGAGTCAGGGAACGTGCTAAGGCCAGCAATCCTGTGGAACGATGGACGCTGTGTTGCCGAATGTGACGAGCTAAACAAGGCCGTTCCTGATTCAGCTATGCGCACAGGCAACGTCATTATGGCGGGGTTCACCGCCCCCAAGCTACTTTGGGTTAAAAAATATGAGCCCGAGGTATTTGCGAAAGTAAGTAAAGTGTTGCTACCCAAAGATTTTTTAAGATATCAACTTAGCGGCGAGTTTGCATCTGATATGTCTGATGCTGCTGGCACCATGTGGTTGAATACTGAAACGCGTCAATGGGATGAAGTGTTATTAGCATCATGTGGTCTTGGAGTTGATAATATGCCTGCGCTCTTTGAAGGAAGTGAAGTGACTGGCACTTTAAAAGCTTCACTGGCTGAGCGGTGGGGTATGCATAATGTCGTGATTGCTGGTGGCGCAGGAGACAATGCTGCTGGCGCGATAGGCTGTGGTATTTTCGAGCCCGGACATGCCATGTTGTCACTAGGTACCTCAGGTGTCTATTTCGCTGTTACCGAAAGGTTTTCAGTGAATACTGCACAAGCGGTTCATAGCTTTTGTCATGCATTGCCTGACCGGTGGCATATGATGTCCGTTATGCTCAGTGCCGCAAGTTGTTTAGAATGGTATTGCCTTCAAAGTGGCTACAAAGATGTAGTTGAAATGATGGAAGACATTCAGCGCAATACCACCCAGTTAGACTCAGAAACCCCTTTATTTTTACCCTACTTAACGGGTGAAAGAACACCTCACAATAACCCTTCTGCAAAAGCCGCTTTTTTTGGTGTGTCGGCGTCGACTCGCCGTGTACATATGGCTCGCGCTGTTGTTGAAGGGGTATCGATGGCGCTTGCAGATGGCATCGATGCCGTACACCAAAGTGGCGTGACGACAACATCTATTAGCCTCATCGGCGGGGGCGCTAAAAGCATATTCTGGCGACAGCTTCTCAGCGACATCAGCGGCTACGCTTTAGAGTATAGAGAGGGCGGCGATGTGGGGCCGGCTTTGGGTGCCGCGCGATTAGCCAAGCTTGCTGCTAACCCTCAGTTAGCGCCAAGTGATGTTTGTTTTAAGCCGCCTCTTGAAGCGTCTTACAGCCCTCAGAAAGACATTCACAATAGATACCTTCTTAAGCGTCAACAGTTTCGAGAACTTTATTACGCAGTAGAGCCTTTCTTCACGTAGCAACGCAAGCGAGCTCAAAGCTTATCGTCATTTATTACGCATTTTAGATAAAGGAAAAACCATGAATAACTACTTCGAAAACATCCCTACCATAAAATATGAGGGGGCGGAGTCGACTAATCCTCTTGCCTTCAAACACTATAATCCGAAAGAAGAGGTGGGTGGGAAAACGATGGAAGAGCACCTGCGGTTTGCTGCGTGCTATTGGCATAATTTCTGTTGGGATGGTGCTGATGTATTTGGCACTGGTACTTTCAATAGGCCCTGGCTTGCAGCCGGTGATCCCATGGAACGTGCTAAGCAAAAAGCCGATGTGGCCTTTTCTTTTTTTGAAAAACTAGGCGCACCATTCTATTGCTTTCATGATATTGATGTCGCCCCTGAAGGCAATTCAGTTAACGAATACATTCGCAATCTTTCAGAAATGACAGATGTGCTTGCACGTAAGCAAGAAGAGACTGGCATGAAGTTGCTTTGGGGCACAGCCAATGTTTTTAGTCACCCACGTTACATGTCTGGCGCTGCCACAAACCCGAACCCTGAAATATTCACTCGTGCCGCGACCCAAGTTTATCACGCCATGAATGCAACGAAGGCACTTGGCGGTGAGAATTATGTTTTGTGGGGGGGGCGAGAGGGCTATGAAACGCTCTTAAACACAGATTTAAAACGAGAGCGTCAGCAATTTGGGCGCTTTATGAACATGGTTGTTGAGCATAAACACAAAATCGGCTTTGACGGATTATTATTAATTGAGCCAAAACCACAAGAGCCTACTAAGCATCAATACGACTACGATACTGCAACTGTTTATGGCTTCTTAAAAGAGTTTGGTTTAGAGAAAGAATTTGCGGTAAATATTGAAGCGAATCACGCCACACTCTCTGGCCATTCTTTCCATCACGAAATAGCGACAGCTTTTGCGCTAGGTATTTTTGGTTCCATTGATGCGAACCGTGGAGACGCGCAATTAGGCTGGGATACCGATCAATTTCCTAATTCGGTAGAAGAAATGACCCTCATTTGCTATGAAATACTGAAAAATGGTGGCTACACATCGGGCGGCTTTAACTTCGATACCAAATTACGACGCCAAAGTTTGGATGCAGAAGACCTGTTCTTAGGTCATATAGGTGGAATGGATACCTGTGCGCTGGGTTTAAAGAAAGCATATGAAATGCTTTCAAATGACGTGCTCACACAGAATGTGGAAAATCGCTATGCTGGATGGGGTTCAACAGTTGGGCAGAAAATTTTAGAAGGTAATATGTCTTTAGAATCCCTGGCGAAACATGCGCTAGCTAATGGCTTAGATCCTAAGCCATTCTCTGGAAAACAAGAGGGGCTGGAGAACTACGTAAACCAAATTATTTATAAATAAATGCATGTGAAGAAATAAAAAAAGCTGCCAATGGCAGCTTTTTTTTGCTTTATTCAAGCACTGTTTACAAAAAGTCTTTTCACCCCAGATTCACTACACCAGTTTATACAAGCTGCTGATGGCGCGAAGCCAATGATGCCAACTCACTTTGTGCAGGGGCGTTCCATGCCAGAACACCTTTATACAAAAACGCCTTCATGCTAACCGACGTCAACGAATGAAGTATAAAAAAGCGCAGCAGGGTTGAAATTTTATACCATGCGCGTTCTTTTTGAATGGCATTACCATGCAGATTTACTGTGGCAACGCGTTAATAGCACCTAAAACATATACCAAGGGCGCATTCCAATTAATAGCAATTTCATTGGTAGAAAAGCTGCACCAATCGTCAATGTAAGATTCTGCTGGTTCAGGGTAGGGATAATCGCATTCATCTTGACGCCCTGCATGCGGCCCACCCACTAGCATGCCAGGTACAGGCGCTATCACTCCATCGCTTGCTGAAATACGGTGATGGGGTGACATAGGCGTGAGGCTTCCATAGCCTGTAACGAAGCTATAGCCTGTTGGGTTCATGCCGAAGATATAAGAAATACTGTCGTAGACTGCATCTTTATATTTTGCAGTGCCGTTGATTTCATATGCGGCTAAAAGAATAAAGGCTTTATTGAGGAGCACACTATTACTCCCCCACACAAAATCATCTTCTTGCATTGGCACTAAATAAGGTGAGGTAGATACCTGCTCGGTAATTTTTTCAGCCAGCGCGATAAAAGCAGATTCTAGCCGAATAAGCTGCGAAACTGACAGCTTGTCCTGCGCATTTTTCAATAATGAAATCAGGCCTAATGTTTCAACATCTGCCCACCCAGGTATACTAAAATTGATTTCACTATTTTCAATTTGACTGAGGTAACGGGTATTCTCTGTGGCGATGTATAGCTCGGACGCCGCCCAGAAAAATTCGTCGTCGAATTGGTCATCGCCATACTCGCCGCTTTGTACATCATCAGGTTGTACATAGCGAACATCAGGGTTGAGGGTCGCCCATTGCCACGCTGCTTCAGCTTGTTGCAACCATTGGTGGGCTACATCGGGTGCTAGGTCTTTGTAAATACGGCTCGCCATTGCCATTGTGGCGGCGAAATCTAACGTAGCGCTTGTGGATACACCAATCATAAACCGCTGCGCATTATCTTCGTGGGGCATTTCAACACCTGCCCATTCTAACGTCGTGAGCTTATGAAATACGGCCCCGTCGTGGCGCTGCATACTTGCCATCCAGTCTAGGTTCCAACGCACTTCGTTTAGTAAATCGGCAACCCCGTCGTTTGATTCTGGGATCGCGACGTCTACCGTTTCATAGTATTGAGGGTAGTGCTCGTAAGCGGCAAGTAACGTATAAGTCGCAATGCCAGCATTAACAGTATATTTTCCGTAGTCGCCTGCATCATACCAGCCCTTTTCAGAGGGCAGAGCGCTAAGAGCGTCCATTGAAGAGGTGGCGGCAGAGGAGTGCACACTAACTTGCGTATCCAGATGACCAGCTGGTCGCTTCCATTGCCCAGCATATTCTTCACTTAGCGCCATGCCAGAGCGATTAAAATAGTACGACTTAAATGCAGCGCGATGGGCGTCATCATAAATAGTTGGGCTTATGGTAAAGGGCAAAGAGGGCGGTATACCTTTAACGTCTAAGTAAAATTCTCCAAGTTCATCGAAGTCATTAAAACTCGCTAATTTTAACGATGGGTCATTACTAAGGTCCCACGAGCTAGTTACTTCCAACTCTCCTTGATAGACAACGTCATCGCTCGTTGAGCGCTTTATTGAAAATTTGCCTGATGCTGACGTTGGCACAAGTGCATGCTTTTTCCCATTTGGTAGGTATCCCACCTGATTGAGTTTAATACTCAAGGGCTTTTCTGAGCGAGCTTGTTGAAATTTAGATTTGCCATTGTCATCTGCACATCCGTTCAAGATCAAACTCGTCAGACCGACTAATAGCAAAAGAAATAAGGTTCGGTTCATAATTCGCGAACTAACTGACAAGAAGCGATACATTAGAGACCCTAGTGTTATGTGGTTTTAAGTTGTTACATTTTTGTCAAAATACAACGATAAGTCGTCTTACTAAAGGCGCAAAGCGTAGAAATAGACGCTTTGTACGTGTATTTAAACGAATGTAGACATGTTTGGTTGATGGCTAAGAAAAAAAACATTCCATTTACACAATTTAGGTCAATTCGCTTCTTGCGTCACGGTATTGAACACGTTATAAAACAATAAAAAAGTGTTTGGTTATTAATGAAAATCGTTTTGTTTAACTTTCATGATATGGTCTTGCTGTTCACTGTTTTTCAGTGCCTTTTATTTGCTCTTTTCTTGGCGACACTCAAGCGCGGCAAAAGAAAAACACATTTTTTGCTCGCCGCCTTTTTACTTTCACAAGCGGCAATTCCTTTAGACAATCTAATCAATTTTGGAGAGATGTTTCGTTCTATAGCGTTGTCTTTTTCACCAAACCTTTTTTACTCATTCGGACTCGCGTACTGGGTTGAAGCGCCATTATTACTTTTCTACATTCGTAGTCTAATATACAAAGACTACCAGTTCAGACGCTACGACCTGCTTTTCTTACTGCCTTTCTTGGTTTACGCCATCTATTTTGCTAACAATTGGTGGCTTGAAGATGAGGCTGTGAAAATTGCCGCCTTGCAGGGGGATATTATTGCCAATACTCCATTCGTAGAGCGAGCAATATATTTGTTTCGTGAAGCTTTTCGAGTGGCGTGCGGGGTGTTGTGCCTAATAGAACTCAATAGTTATCAGAGGCAGCTTAAACAACAAGTTGCAGAAACTGAGAGTGTGGATTTGACGTGGTTAAAAGCGTTAGTTATAGGCTTTTTAGTTGTTAGAGTTATTGCCGTAGTAACGGCGCTTGCCATTGTTTCTGCGTATGAATTTGGGCTCTATATCGACCATGGGTTTATAGGTCTAAGTTCAAACTATGCGGTTTTGTTAATGATATCTGGACTGATATTCTTTAGTGCAGGTTATTCCACCATATTTCGTGGAATTGACAGTAAACTTACCCCCGCGGCCACAAAAGAAAAACCGAAAATAGACGTTCGGCAGGTTGATAAAATCACCCGTTACATGCATTTAAACAAGCCTTATTTGAACCATCTACTAACGTTGGAAAATCTGGCAAACCAATTAGACGTCCCCCCTCGGGTTCTCTCTCATATTATTAATCATCACTTTAATAAAAACTTTTTTGAGTTTATTAATCATTACCGAATTGAAGAGAGTAAATTGCTATTAGAAAGCGAGTCGAATCGCCGCGCGACCATGTTAGATATAATGGATGCAGCGGGCTTTAACAGTAAAGCCACATTTAATACGTTCTTTAAAAAGTTAACAGAGAAAACACCTACCCAGTATCGAAAAGACTACTGGGAATAAGCGGCAACAATTTCGCCGCTTAACAATGTGGTCATTAAGAGCTACTTTGAACTTAGTTGTGCAATAAATTGTGCGTGTTCGGGAAGTACAGCAGCTGACTTATCGATTACACTCGCGATATGGGTAAGTCGTTCATCAATGAGTGATGTGCTCATTCTATCCACTAACGGGTGATATCCTTCACTTCGTAACCCTTGCCCATGCATGACGGCAAGCCACGATGTTTCATTAAATAACTCATTGTCTATGCGAAAAATACGACCTGAATCTTTGTATAATTGCATTTTTTGATTCAACGACTCACTCAATGAAATGTTGCGACAGTATCGCCAAAATTCGCTATCGTTTCTTTCTGTCAAAGCATAATGCAACACGATAAAGTCTCTAATCTGTTCAAACTCTTTTTCAGTCTGGCGGTTGTACATATCAATGTCGCTTTGACAAAACCGATTGTTTGGAAAGAGTGTCATCAATCTCGCTATCCCCGATTGAATTAAATGTAACCCAGTAGACTCTAGCGGCTCAATGAACCCAGCAGATAATCCTATGCCTAAACAGTTTTTTATCCAACTTTGAGGGCGCATTCCTGTCTTCCAGGCTAAAAAGTTTGGCTCCGCTAAAGGTTCTCCCTCCAATTGCGCCATGAGCTCATCTAGCACGACGTCTTTTTCCGTAAATTTACTCGAGTACACATAACCATTACCAATTCGATGCTGCAAAGGAATTCGCCATGTCCAACCTGCGGCTTTCGCTGTTGATTGGGTGTAGGGTTTTAACATGCTATCGGCAGATTTACACGGGATTGCAATGGCACTATCACAGGGCAATAGGTCGCTCCAATCGCTAAACGTCGCACCCATTTCTTTTTCCAAAAGTAAACTTCGAAAACCACTACAATCTATGTAAAACTCACCATCAATACATTGGCCATCTTGCAAGGTAAGCGTATTAATATGGCCATTAAGGTGTTTTGAAACCGTTTCAACTTTACCACTAACATGCCGAACTCCGCGCGTTACTGCAAAGTCGCGTAAAAAATTAGCATACAAAGTACTGTCGAAATGATATGCATAACTCATATTGGCGAGGGGTGAATTGTTCTGCGCCTTAACCTTGCCAAATCGCCCACCTTTAGCCGCCATCGCTTCAACGGAATACGCACAAAGGTCGCCACCAGCACCTTCGTTAAAACGCTTAAGCCAGAAATGATGAAACGGCAATGCTTCCATATTAATACCGAACGTGCCGAAGGGATGAAAATAGGCATGACCTTGATGCTTCCAGTCTTTAAATTCAATACCCAGCTTATACGTCGCGTTAGTGGCACGGATAAAGTCAGCTTCATCAATACCCAAAATTCGGTTAAATAAAGTAATTTGAGGGATTGTCGCCTCACCCACAGAAACCCCTTGAATGTCCTTGCTTTCGATAAGCGTGACACTATATTTTGATAGGTCTAAGACCTTGCTGAGGGTCGCTGCGGTCATCCAGCCTGCAGACCCACCGCCTACAATCACGATAGACTTTATAGACATTGATTGAGACATAACTTCCCCATAACGTTAAAGGCATGCCATTATATGTGGCATGCCTGTTTTATCCTCAAACTTTTAAAAAGTCCCTTTAGCGACCAAGCTTATTCGGCGATCGTTAACAAACCACGACCGGCCCACTTGATTCCCTTCAGCGTCAATTTGCATGGAGGTACGTGTGACCGTATTGGTTAAATTTGTGCCCTGTAGCCCCAATTCAATATTGTCTGAGAACCGGTAGAAGAACGAACCATCAAGCTGCCCATTTGCTTCATTGAAAATGGGAAGCTGAGTGATGACATCTTTCGTGGTTAACAGGTATTCAGAGCGCCAATTATAAGCAAGGCGGGCGTTAAAGCCGTTTTTCTCGTACATCGCTACAATATTCACGTTGTCTTTGGAAAGCCCCTCAAGCGGTAAGTTATCAAAAGCAATGCCTTCACCTTCAGAAGAATCTGGTTTGTCTGGTGATAACCCCGGATTGGGTGAGCCTTCATCTTCAACATAGGTATAGTTAAATTGCAGTCCCAAACCACTCCACGCACCTGGTAGAAAATCGAAAAACTGCTGATAAGCAATCTCCACACCTTGAACGCTGCCCTCATCGCCATTGGTAGCGCCATCAACTTGAACAATTTGCGACACGCCGTTATTTTCGTATACGCGATCGGTGGAACCGTTGATAAAGTAGTTACTTAAATCTTTATAAAAGAATGATGTGGTCAACGAGCCAACGGTTTCTGGAAAATACCATTCAAAGGCGAAGTCGTAGTTGTTGGCTTCCATCGGCTTAAGAAAGGGGTTGCCAGATTTTGCGGTATAGCGTTGGTATTGCGCACTGGTTATTTCTCTATCATCGCCTTCACCTGAGTATTCAACCTGCAAATCATCGCCCTGTATTTCGACGTAATTGCGAAGGTTTCCAAGATCAGGAAGGGCAATGGCTTTGGAGTAACCAAAACGCAGCAGCATATCGTCGTTTAGATTTAATTTAAGATTGAAGCTTGGTAATAATTTACTGTAATCACTAACCGCTGTTTGTTCCCTTGAGGCAGCATTGCCGAATGCGGCTTGGTCAGGCGGTAAAAAGTTTTCAGGATCATCATCTTGAACCGCTAGATTATCGGGGAATGTAATAAACCCGTCTGTCTTATTCTCAATTTTAACGTAGCGCACACCAACGTTACCGCTGAAAAAGAGCCCTTTAACTTCCCCCTCAAAATTACCTTGAACGAAAAATGCGTTATTTGTTTCGGTAGTCTCATTAATTTCATTTGGCAAAAAATCACCTATGGCACCTGGCCTGCTTGCTAAGGAAGCCCAGCCTGGCGAAAGGCTGGCGAACGTAGACTCAGCATCACGATAGTTATCAGCGATAGACTCTTTAGGGAAAAGAAAGGTATTTCCTCCTGATGTTGTTAATACACCACCTCTTGCAAAGTCTTGGAAAGACACGGCCTCGTATAAGTCGCCTAGTCCAGCGCCAAGCTCATCACCTTGTGCATCGAACCAAGCATTGCCGTTCCCCGCCCAAGCTTCTGACAACCACCCCCAGTTATAGGTGGACTGGCGGGTGGTCTGTTGTCTTTGTGCGTAGCGGGTTCCTATTTTCATAGACGTAAACAGTCCATCTTCGAAGGTATATTTTGCATCTAACGCTACTGCGGTTTCATCCCCCTCGTTGGCTGAAATATGGTCCATCGCACTGCGCCAAAAATAATTGTAAGGGTTGGAGAAATGCGTTTCGTCGCCGGCGTTAGCTGGGTCGGTCAGAAATATATCAGGCGTGCTGCCTCCATTATTGTTGATTCCAACCACGGCACGTGTAGCGCCCATTACCGAGAAATCAACAATATCTGACGTTGACTCTACGTATTGTAAGTCTGCGCTAAATGCCCACTCATCATTGGGGCGGTACCGTACATTTAATCCGATATCATCAACCACAGAATGTTGCTCTCTGGCGCGTGTGATCATCGCGTGTTGAGCACCGAAAATACCGCCAGGCTGGCGCTCGGCATCATCTCCTCTCCAACCCGCGTTAGACGTAATTATTCCAGACTCGAACAGCCCCTGCTCGTCGATATCAAATGTTGTACCCTCTGCTGGGATTAAGTCATTAATGACGGCATCGTCAGCCAATTCAATGGCGCGTTCTGTCCACGACAACGAGGAATCTGACCGTATAAACTGTGCTGTGGCGAGTATAGTATCGTCTACGCTCTCCCATTGAAGCGCTGCTGCTAGCCCCTGACGTTCCCTAAGATCTTGCTTTCGAGTTAACCGTGTGGTGCGAGGTACCATGACACTTTCGCCGTCAATTAGCTGGTTTTGTGTTTCAAATCGACCGACTTGGGTACCGTCTGATTGCGCTTTAAGCGTGGAATCTGAAAAGTTTAGCAACAGGCCCCATTTGCCGTAGTCACTTTCAAACACATCCGAATACAATGCAGAAAAGGTTGGCGTAGTTTTTTCTATAAAATCGCTATAGGTGGCATCGGCAGAAAAAGCTAAAATACGCTTGTCGCTATCAAAGGGTTTGCGAGTGATTAAATTTACGGTACCCGCAATACCTCCTTCAATCATTTCTGCAGATTGATTCTTATATAATTCGACACCGCCCATTAATTCAGGGGGAACATCCTGAAAACTAAGTCCTCTTCCTGAGTCGGCGGTAAAGGTATCGCGACCATTGAATTCACTTCTGGTGTGGGTTAACCCTCTAACCACGACGCCACTTCCTTCAACGCTAAAATGGTCTGGATCGTTGGCACCTGCAAAACGTTCGATGGAAACACCAGGCAATCGAACGATAGCCTCCAACACACTTCTGTCAGGCAATGCGCCGATATCTTTTGCTGAGATTGCATCAAGAAAGGTATCACCGTAGCGCTTAAGTAACTGTGCGTCTGCTAAGTTTTCCTTTATTCCTCGCACCTCAATGACCTCAAGGTCTTCTACATTTTCGTCAGTTTGGTTTTTTTTACTGTCTTCTGAGGGGAAGTTTGACTGCGCAAAGGCGAGCTGGGGTTGGAAGGCTAATAGCGTACTTAAGAGGGCGCTGGAAACAAGCGAGAGTTTAAAGCTAGGCTTTCTCACTATATTAGTTATCGTCGATTTATTATATTTTTTCATTTTTTTCCCTAGTCATGTTTCTAATAAACACCAAAGCGTTTAATCTCCATTTAAAAATAACAACATAAATACAACATTTCGCCCAGCGTAGATGTGAACGGCTAATTTGAACGAAAGATCTCATTTTAAGAGAGGGGTTGTTCTCAACTTGTTGATTTTATGAATTTAAAAAAACAGTTCAATATTGTGAAAAACGTATAAATGAACGACGAATGAGTTGGGTGAGGCAATAAATAAACATATTTGTTACATTTTGTTATCATTGTGATGTGGTGAGAGTAGCCGTTTTGTTGAGGTTGCTTCCCATAGGACGCGTTGTGGAATTACTCCGCGCCCTTTCACATCAATCCGAGATGACGTGAACGTTCAAATACGCAAAAGTAACTTTGTTTTGACGATTTTTTCATTTCAAATGATTAGCGTAACTGTCCCTTAGGAAAGACATGAGACATTTACATTCATGAATCGAATAATCAAAAAACTGCCTGAGCGAATTCTCATATCCGCCTGCTTTTTAATTACTTCCCTCAGTTATGCTGAAACACTGCCATTTCAAAACCAATCGCTGCCGGTTGAGACTCGTGTCGCAGATTTAGTTGACCGGTTAACCTTGGAAGAAAAAGTGAGTCAATTATTTGATAAATCAGCAGCAATAGAGCGCCTTTCCATTCCCGAATATTATTGGTGGAACGAGGCGTTACACGGCGTGGCAAGAGCAGGTAAAGCCACCGTATTTCCCCAAGCTATCGGCATGGCTGCAACCTTCGACGAGCCTCTTATCTATAGGATAGCGTCTACAATTTCAGACGAAGGACGTGCTAAGCACCACGCGTTTTCGCGCGAAGATACTAATGCGATGTACACAGGCCTTACTTATTGGTCTCCTAATATTAATCTCTTTCGCGATCCTAGGTGGGGCAGAGGCCAAGAAACCTACGGAGAGGATCCGTATTTAACTTCTCGAATGGCGATCAATTTTGTAAAAGGCCTTGAAGGTGATGACTCAAACTACCTTAAATCGGTCGCCACCTTGAAGCATTATGCGGTGCACAGTGGCCCTGAAGTTTCTCGACACAGCGACGATTACGCCGCGTCCGAAAAAGATTTGACTGAAACCTATCTGAGAGCCTTTGAAGACACCATTGCGGCTACAAATGTATCATCTGTGATGTGCGCGTATAACCGAGTAAACGGATCGCCTGCCTGTGGTAGTGAAGAACTACTTCAAAATACCCTACGAGAAAGATTCAATTTCTCCGGTTATGTTGTATCAGATTGCGGTGCTATTGCTGACTTCTATGATGAAAATTCCCATCATGTAGTTGATAGCCCTGCTCACGCGGCAGCGAGTGCTTTGAAATCTGGTACGGACTTAAATTGCGGAGACCACCACGGCAACACCTTTAGTTATCTAATAAAAGCTGTTGCCGAAGATTTGGTTGATGAAAGTGATGTTGACAGAGCGCTTACTCGTTTGCTGACTGCACGCATGAAACTGGGAATGTTTGATAGCAGCAGTACACATGCTTATACCAAAATCCCTATGTCTGTGGTGGGTGCTAAAAACCATACTGAATTGGCACGAGAAGCGGCAGAGAAATCCATGGTTTTACTTAAAAATGATGGTGTGTTGCCCCTAAAACGTAATAGTAAAATAGCGCTTATCGGGCCGAATGCCGACAATCCCGCCATACTTGTGGGTAATTACCATGGCACTCCCGTGACGCCTGTTACGCCGAGAGAAGCCTTTTCGCAGGCGCTGCCTTCAGACCAATTAGGTTACGCGCCAGGGAGCAGTATTACGGAAACCATTTTTACGCATTTTAGTCCTGTGCCTTCCACGGTTTTCACCCATGTAAATATGCAAGGCGAATCAAACTCAGGTTTAGTCGCTAACTATTACTCTTCAAGTCACTTCAATCTCCAGCCTAGCAAGCGTCAAATTGAAAAAAACATCAATGTTACGAACGCAGATATACCGTTTAACAAATCATCAAATCAAGAGTTTGCAGTGCGTTGGACGGGCAAAATTACCCCACAAGAATCTGGAAATTATTACTTTAAAATGAAAAATGTCGAGGTCTATCTAGACGGAGAACTGACAACCGAAAGTCGCTATCTTGAGGCAGGTAAACCCTATGACTTTAAGGCTGAGTCACTTATTCAGCGGTTCTGGCACAGTAATGTGATTGAACCAGAAATCAGTTTCAAATGGTTATTAGAAGATAAAAATTTAGAGAGTGAAGCCATTAGAGTGGCAAAACAGTCTGATGTTATTGTTTTTGTTGGTGGTATTAGCGCTGAACTGGAGGGAGAAGAAATGCCTCTGGAGATTGATGGGTTCTCTCATGGAGATAGAACGAATATCAAACTGCCCAAGAGCCAATCATCACTACTAAAAGCGCTTCATAAACTGGGCAAACCCATTGTTATGGTTAACATGAGCGGAAGCGCAATAGCACTAAACTGGGAGGACAAAAACCTGAACGCTATCATTCAAGGTTTCTATCCTGGGGAGCAAACTGGGCCGGCATTGCTGAATCTTCTTTATGGTGACACTAGCCCTTCTGGCAGACTGCCAGTCACTTTTTATCAGTCTGTCGAAGACTTACCCGACTTTAAAAATTACAGTATGGTAAATCGAACCTATAAGTACTTCGAGGGTACCCCGCTTTATCCGTTTGGGTACGGCCTTAGCTATGCAGACTTTCATTACGATAAGCTCAATGTTACCCACTCCGACAACGGGCTTAATATTGCCGCCACGTTATCCAACAAAAGTGATGTAGGTGCCCAAGAAGTTGTTCAAGTTTACCTTGGAATGCCTGATGCGCCCACTCGTACGCCACAGCGAGAGTTGGTTGCTTTTAAACGAGTAAGCTTAGGGGGGGGAGAAAGCCAGTCAATGCAATTCATCATTGATGATTCTCAACTTATTTATGTTGATGAACAGGGTCAGCGCCAACCTTATAAGGGTAAGTTACGGGTAACTATAGGTGGGGGACAAGGTGTGAAGCGTAGCGATAACGTTGTGCAACATACCATTAATCTTCCCTGATATTATGTTCGTTCTTCCCTATTAAATGGTTGAACGGTTATCCTCATAATATTGCAATAGTCAGTGCCTTAACGATGGCACTGACTACCTCTACCAAGAAGGGTGTACGAGTAGATAGGTACATCTGAATGCAAAAGTTTTTTTTCTCGCACACATCAAATAATGGAGAAAGCTCACATTTCGGCGCGTCAGTTCACTTACGTGCACAAAAGCGTTAAACCATTTCAAACCCGCCTTATTGAAGTTGCTATCTACATAAATGTTAAATTTTTATTAAAGCTGTTAGTTTCTGGTTGGTTTTTGAACGCGAGGTGAGGTAAAACTACGTATATTGTCGACGAGTGATATATGGAAAGACTCATTCTAAAAATGAAAACATGGATTTGTTTACAATGAAAATTAAACCAACGCTGTTATCTTTATTCCTAATATTCCCGCTAATTTGTGCCGCAGAAAACCTGATCCCTGAGGTACTTTCTGTTTCCATTCTAGATAATGAAGATTCTGAAGAATGTCCCGTGAGCGGCCCCATTGCTGCATTCATTGAATATGATCTCAAAGATGACCGTTATGCGAGCCTTTTAATTCAGGTGATGTCAGGAAATGACGTCATTTATGATACGAGTATTACCCTTCATAACAACGACAACACGTTCACAGTCGATCTGCCATACATAGACTGTGCGACAGATGTAATTACATCCTTTAATTAAAAAAACAGAACAGGGAAGATCCGATGAAAGCTTTGCATTCATTGTTTGCCATTGTGCTGGCGGTATTGCCAACTTTTGCCTTTGCAGAAAAAGTCGGGCTCACACCCGGTGATTTTCGAGTAGATGAAAGTGGGTCGGCAACTTACACAATTCCAATAGCAGCGCCTACTGGTCGAGCAGGTGTTCAGCCACAGATGGCGTTGTCTTATTCATCATCTAACTCGTTTGAAGGCCCTTTGGGCGTAGGCTGGAATATTAGTGGTCTGTCTGCCATATCGCGCTGTCCGAAAAACCTTTCTCAAGATGGCAGAATTGAAGGGGTCAATATTAATAAAAACGATCGCTTCTGTCTTGATGGCCAGAAAATGAAAGTTAAAAGTGGCAGTTACGGTGCGCCAAACACTAACTATTATCTGGAGAATGACGATTTTAGTCATGCGAAAGCATTGGGTGGCGATACTGAAAACGGCCCTCGCTGGTTTGTCGTATGGAAAAAGTCTGGTGAGCTTTTCTATTACGGAGATACTCGAAACGATTCGACTGTGGGAAGCGTAACCCCAGGAACAGATGCCTTTATTACTGCTTCTGGAGCTTCTAGCGCCAGAGCAAATACTTGGATGTTAAAAGCTATTCGAGACCGTAAGGGTAATTATATTCGCTTTTCTTATCTTAAGGAATATGGCTCATCTTATATCAGCAAAGTGGAATATTCGGGGCACCTGGGAAAGAAGCTAGCGCCATTCGCGTCTATCAATTTTAATTATACTAATAAAAGCTTCTACGCATCGGGCTACAACAATAAAGGCTATTCTATGCGTCGCAAGGTACTTACCAGTGTGGTATCCAAAGTTGACGGTGTTGAATATCGTGCTTACAAATTGGCATATAATGAGAGCAAGCGCAGAATGCTCACATCTGTTCAAGAATGCCCGACGCTAGCTTCTTCTACTACTAACTGTTTAAAACCTACGACCCTAACTTGGACACACCCAAATACTACGACAGCAGTAGATTATACTAACGCATATTCTTACATTACTGGGGATGAGCACAACCGCTATGAAGCTCAGGTTTTCGATTTAACTGGCGACGGAAAATCTGATCTGATGTACGTAAAAAGCGGTTACTGGCGCTTAAAGTCGGCGACCTCTACTTCAACCACTACGCTAACAAATATTGGAGATAGTGGTTCACAGCGCCAATATGCACTCAACATTGATTATAACGGCGATGGTGTACGCGACCTTCTAGTTGCCGATGGTGAGGATAAAAACTGGTATATCGTGTACTACGAAAATACTAAGTCAGCACCAGCTCGATGTGAAGGTACGAGCAAATGCCCCAGCCATACCGTAAGTCGAAGCTTGAAAAAAGGATATATTAAAAATTCGTCAGGGGCTAACTTGCGTGCCTGGGGTTTTAAAGGTGGTGCCGCCGTGATGGATGTCAATGGCGACGGTTTTGAGGATATTGTTTACCGCAAAGGTAAAGAGGTTCGTGCTTATCTAAACACGGGGAATAAATCGTTTACCGACAATCACCTTTTCACTTTTAGTTCAGAGTTGAGCGGCGACGCATTATTTGGGCACGCTCAGATGTATCGCGCTACCATCAAATCCGCCAGCGCTATAGACATTAACGGTGATGGCTTATCAGATATTATTCTTCAAGTCACGTCAACCGACGGATACTGTACCAACTCCCGTGGAGACCGGTTGTTCGCCCAAACTCGGCGAGAATGTGAAGGTGATTTGATGGGCACGTGGCAAGAGAATACAACGTCGAATAGACAGGTATTTATTTCCAAAACCAACAGTGCAAATGACCCCTATTTCAGTAAAGTACAAACGCTCTCCGCCTCTTATAAAGATATTCGTTATGCCGACTTAAATGGTGATGGCTTGACGGATATGATTTATTCCTATGCGAGTAAATGGCGCTACCGTTTATCAAATGGAAAAACGTTCGGTGCCGAGCAGATATTGACGCAGCCATACGATACTGACAGCGCAAATTACTCTCAGTTTGTTGATGTTAACTACGATGGTAAGGCAGATATGCTTTACGCAACAAGCAACTCTTCTTGGACTATTTATGTTAGCAGTCTAACCACATCTCCAAGCAAAGTTAATTTTACTTATGTGAGAACTCGGAGTTTCGGCAGTAACAATACTATTCGCTTTGGTGACGGTAACGGAGATGGAAATCTCGACTTATACATTGGTTCTTCAAGTGACTGGCGGCGTTACTCCATACGTGTAAACCAAAACGAATATACGGTGAATAAAATCACCAACGGCTTTGGTGTTGCGACCAATATTAAATACACGCCAATGACAAACACGGCGTTATATTTCCGTCAAGACTCTTCATACAACACGCATACTAACGTCTTTTCACCATTTGCTGGAGGGAAGCTGGTATCTGAAGTACGAACCGATGTCACAAGTAGTAAAGATCTTATTGTGAAATATCAGTACGGTGGATTGTTACTTCATCGAAAAGGCCGTGGAAGTTTGGGGTTTGAAGTACTAAGAACCATTGACCAGCAAACTGGGGTAGTCACAGAAACCTATAACCACCAATATCACGGTAATACTAATTTTGTCTTGACGGGTATTCCTCGTATTACGGCGCAATTTATCGGCACACATGCTCTCTCGTGGGCGAAAAATAACCTGAAAGCGATGAAGACTGCACAGGGGGGATATCACGCTTATATTTATGATTCCTTTGAGAAAAGTTACACATATGACGGGGTTAATACACAATTCGTAAGCCAGACTAACACAAGAACGGTAAAAGACACCTGGGGCAATGTCGATAACATCAGTGTTACGGTTTACGATAAAGATAGTAACGATTTCAGTGGTACATATGGTGACAACCAGAAGACCTATACGGTAAATACGTACAAGGACAGACGCTGGGGACGGTTGGAAACGACGAGAGTTGAAAAAACCGTAAATGGTGGAGGTAAAATTACTCGTAATAGCCGATTCACTTACAACAGTAGTAATTATCTTCATCAGGCAATTGTGTCGCCGGATAACGCCAAATACAAAACAACCACTACTTACTCTTATGATACTTACGGGAATAAAACACAGGTTTCAGTTGCAGGATATTCTACGAATACGGGCAGCACACAGACTCGTACAACAAAAACTGAATATCAAGGGAATGGGCGCTTCGTACACCGTCAGCACGATGCTATGGGCAACTATGTTACCTACCAGTATAACGGTGTGTATGGAAACGCTGTATCTGGCTTGATTAAAAACTCAACGGTATATTCTGTTAATTCACGGCCTACCAAAACATTCTATGATGACTTTGGGCGGGCTTACAAAATTGACCATCCAGATAGTCGCATTACTTTGATAACCCGAAATTGGTGTTTAAATTGTGTTTCTGGATCTTACTATTACGAGTCAAAGACAGAATCGGGCAAATCTGCGGTTAAGGCTTATTATGATAAGTGGGGGCGTGAAGTCGCTCGTTATGTTCGAAGCGCGGAAGAGGATTGGGATAAAGTATTTACGTACTATGATGATCAGGGGCGAGTAGATTATGTTACCGAGCCATCCTCTACCAGTTACCGGACCACCTATTCTTATAATGCACTTGGGCAGGTTGACCAAGTCACCAAGCCCAACGGTGAAATAGTCACTTATTTTGTTAATGGTTTGGAGCAATCTACTTTAGACGAGCGTGGCAATGCCTATTTCAAATATGCGAACGGTTTTGGTCAGACAACTAAAACCATTGACGCATTAGGTGGAGAGGTACAATTTAAATATGACGCGTATGGTAACCTGAAAGAAACCATTACCGAAGCCGACGGTAAGAGCAGCAAAATTCAGAACTGGTACGATACGTACGGCCGCAAAACCAAGATGACCGACCCTGATAAAGGTACTTGGATTTACACTTACAATGCGTTTGGTGAGTTGTATACACAGAAAACTGCTCGCGGACATACCTTCACGCTTAATTACGACAAATTAGGCAGAAAAATTCGTAGTTACCAAGCGAACGAAGGAACACTTTGTTGGCATTACGCCACTAATAACAGCGATAACAGAGATGCATACAAAGCGGGTAGACTCTTTGCGACTGCAAAATATGATGGTAAAAACCAGTCTTGCGGTACATCGCCCACCACCGCGGCCACAATACGTAAGTACTTCAAGTATGACAGTGCAGAACGCCCAATTGAAACCCGTACTTACGCAGGTGGAAAAACCTATTACCAGAATACCAGTTTTGACGGTTATAGCCGTCCTTCTTTAAAAACCTTTCCAGCAGACAGCCAAGGCAACCGACTGCAAGTGAAAATGCATTACAAGACGTCGTCCGGAGCCCTCTATAAGATTACCAATAACGCCACTGGTGCGTTGCTTAAAGAAGTAAAAGAATTCGATCGACGACGTCAAGCAGTTGAGATTCTTTACGGAAACAATATTCGCACTCACTTTGGTTACCGTGGAGATACCGGTTGGCACACCAGTACGCGCGTAATGCGTTCATCTTCGGCAATTTTCTACTCGGGGGTGACTCACGATGAAATGGGTAACGTAAAAACTCGAACGACAGAGTACGGTACCAACCCAGGTGTGGGGGCGAAGTTTACCGAGACTTACACTTACGATGACCTGAACCGCCTCGATTACCGCTCAGTGAGCGTAGCCGATTGGGGGGCTAACATGCCCTCAATTTTCGATGATAACATCGATTATCAATATGACGGCTTCGGTAATTTGAAAAAGAAAAATGGTGTTAGTAACTATAATTATAGTGATGCAAACCGCGTACATCGCCTTACCTCAGCTACAGGTTTTGGTTCGTTTGCCTACGACAATAACGGTAACATCCGTAGTGACGGCACTGGACGCACATTCAACTATGGCACCTACGATAAGCCTACTCGAATTACCAAAGGTGGCCTATACGCAGACATGAAGTACGGTGTGGATCGTGAACTTTACTTTAAGAAAGAGAAACGTGTCGAAGCCGGAAAGACGAACGAATATCAAACTATCTACCTTGGCAATTATGAAGAAGTGAGAAGGACCGGTGGTAGTGGCTCATCAACGGAACACAAGTATTACGTAGCCGGAGACATTGTTATTTCACACCGAAGTAACGGGACAAAAGAATACTCTTATTTACATAAAGACCATCAGGGATCTATTACCACGGTAACGAACGTTAATGGCACTGTAGTACAGCAGGCATTCTTTGACCCGTTTGGAAAGCGCACTCAAATCCACCAAGCATCGGTATTTGCGAATGCCAGTTACATGCAGCCGACCGACCGAGGCTATACTGGCCATAATATGATGGATGGGCTTGGGATTATCCATATGAATGGTCGGATCTATGATCCAACCTTGGGTAGGTTTTTGCAGGCTGATCCGCATATTCAGGCTCCAATGAATAGTCAGAACTATAACCGCTATAGCTATGTGCTAAATAATCCAATGAGTTACACCGATCCTAGTGGGTATTTCTTTAAGGCACTTGGGAAGTTTGTGAAGAAGCATTGGCGAACTATTGTTGCTGTTGGATTGGCGGCTGTGGGAGGTTACTACGCTCTTGCTGCCCTAAAAGCCGGAGCAATTGGTACAGCATACGGAATTGCCGCCGCTACGGGATTTGCGTCTGGATACGTAAGTACAGGTAGTCTCAGAGGAGCGTTAACTGGTGCGTTTACTTCTATGGCTTTCTTAGGGGTTGGTCAGGCAACTATGGGGGCACACAATGCCGTAAAAGCCCTAGCGCATGGTGTCACTGGAGGAATCATATCTGATTTGCAAGGTGGGAAGTTTGGGCATGGCTTTATTAGTGCTGGTTTGACAAAGGGTGCTCAAGTAGCAGGAATGATCTCTAGTAAATTGATCGAAGGGGCAATAGCATCTGCTGTTTTAGGCGGAACTATTTCTAAAATAACAGGTGGGAAGTTCGCTAATGGAGCCATTACCGCAGCATTTCAGTTTGCAATGAACAAATTTGTGACTGATGGTTTAAGAAGTGATGGTAAACAGCTAAAGAAAAGAGTTGATGTTCAAGAGCCTGAAGTACAAGATCCTAAAGTTGAGTCTATAAAACGAGCTAGGGTATATACCAAGTTCATTGGAGATCCACCTCCGGGATTAAAATATGGACCTGAAGGAGCATGGCGACTGGTTGATGCTTCAGTTTATTCTGAGTTTGAAGTTGATTATGTGACTACTTCAACAGAGACTACACAGGAAACTGTAACAACACAGTGGTTAGAGGATGGTAATGGAAATGTTAGCAATGTAGGACAAAGGGTGGAAACCAAAGTCTTGAGTACTGACTACAATACAACGGTTAACATAAAGCCTTTAGGAATCGTAGGTGCCTTGAGGCTGCCTGATAATGCAAACATTGTTCATCAACAATGTATAACCATGAAGATGCAAGGTTGTTAAATGAAAAAGTTTATTTTATCAGTAGTATTGCTCGCATTAAGTTTTGCTTTGGGTTATTTCAGTAAACCGACTTATGAGCAACCTACCCGCGATCAAAAATACGGAGTTTTGAGAATTCCAATTCCTACCGATTGCGCAGAAGTAATTGGTAAAATTTCTGATTCCCATATTAAAAATATTGAATCAGTAAGTTTTGATCTAGGTTTGAAGACTATCTATTCAGATAAGTACTTACGAATAGAGCATACAGGCTATCCAGACAACATACTGAAAGTAATTAATAGTAGTTTGTCTGAGTGTTTGAGCGATAAATCATATTCTTATGATAATGTTTCGATGTTAGCGAGGGATTTGCAAGAACACTTTAATACTTCTAATAGAAGTCCTGTTTACGCAATTATCAAAGACGGAAAAGCAATTATCAACTTTAAATCTGAATAAAATAGACTAGGCACATATTTATCTGATTTAAATAGGTTTGACTGTATAAGAATCAAAAGATCAGTAGTATGGGAGCAACCTAAGTCAAGCAAACGAAAGCCAGCGGGAGCTGGTTTTCTTTTATCAGGCGTTTGGTTTTGGTGCTTCGCTTCCTTTGGTTGGTGCCAAAGCTAATGGGCTAAAAGAGGCGATGAGCTGTTTAACGCTCGAATTTGCTCTGGCGAAAATCCATGCCGAAGGAGTTCGAAATCGTCTAAGTCGATGATGGCCCGTTTTCCACTTCCCTTAAGGGCATAGTAAGAGTTACTGGCGGTTATTACCTGCTGAGCCTTAACATCCATCGACACGATCCGTGATGTTGTCACATAGTCCCCTTCAAAAAAACGAAAAGTTTGATCGTCTGCCACCGTACCATGCAACACTTCACCGACCAATTGCTCACCATCCATAACTGTAACAATGTACCAATCTTTTACCGTAGTGTTCATAAGCCGACCCTCGCTTTTGCTTGATGACTTATGTTAGAAAAATATGGATTAAAAACATATCAAATGCGTGGTTCTAATCTTGAGTTTTTTCTTCAGCATGATTCGTTCCAAAGGAAATTTGTTTGCTGAATTAATTAAAAAAGCAACTGCGTTTTTTCAGACGGAATCGTGCGCTGGCTTAACTGGATTAAGCCGCTATCTAATATGAACTGGTGCGCTGTTAGAACCGGAGTATGCAATAACTATAAGCAGTGAAAATCTTGTGTTTAGGTTCACGTCGTCTGAAAAAAACATGGTTGAAAACTTACAGGTTATTTCGAGTGTCGTTTTTTCTAGACTCGAATCGTGGAAAGTAACTGATTAATTTAAACATTCTTTGTTTGAAACCAAACCCGCTCAGGCGGATTTGCATTCAATGGGGAGGATTGTTCCCGTTTCCGCTCTGGACGCCCAGAGAAATGTTGAAGTGTTACTAAGCTATCTCACCAAATTTCATTTCAAGCACAACTTGCATAAGCCTCGTTCTATCCGAGGGAGTGTGGAAATAGCTTTTAGGCGTTTTTGATTCCAGAATGGGAACGTTGCTATTTAGCCATTCTTCTCTGAGTGCAGGGTCATCGATAAGGTCGGCTATTTCTGCCTCTAACGCTTCAAGTGTCACCTCTGATTTGTTGTGCTGAGCCATTTCTATTCCCCATTAATCGGTAAACGCCTTGTAAGTGTAGCAGGTAAAATAGACAGAAATGATTCAATGGCTGATGCTACTCGTCGATAGCCATTTTAACGCGTGGAGGTCTTCGATGTGTTCTACGGTTACGGTAAACACTTACTGATTAACGATAGTCATCAGTTGTCGTTTTTCAAAAAGTGATTGCCGGCAGTAAACACAAAATGAGCACCAGACGCTACACCAACTTGGTCTGTTTCGTCATCATCGGTAACAAGCCGTTTCTGAATAGCCTACCGCTTGCGCGACTTTTAGTTTTTGCGCATTAGACAAGCCATCAACATTCAAGACAACACCCGCAGGGTTCCCGACTTTACCATTTTCAGTAAAGGAACTTACCAATGCAACATCGATATTCATCAATAGTCTCTTTTCGATTTTTTGGCCAATGTGTTAGGTATTACTCAGGATGAATTCAGTGGCACTAAAATTACATTTAAAAGAAAATGCTTTTGGAGTCTCGCCATTACTCCGTAGATATTCTAATTTTTCTACCGCCTCTTCAAGTGAAGGGATGTGACCTACTGGAATCCACCATAAAACATAAGTATCTTCGGGAATTTCAAAAAACCACTCTTTTTTACGACTAAGGAAGTCTTTATGGTGAGTTCTAAACATAAAGTTCTTCAACGCATCGACCGAATCCCACACTGACATATTTACGATAATATTCGGATCTGAAAAAGCTTGAATTTCAGTAGCATTTCCACTGTCGTCCTTTAATCGCCAAATAAAGCCGCTGCTTGATTCTGCTATACGATTAACAGGGTCTAAATTATCTACGAATTCTTTAATCTCAGTAGATTCTAAAGAATACTTTGCTTTGGCAATATTTAATTGTGCAAGATGCATATGAGTTCTCTTTGATGTCTACTAAGTTCAGGTGCAGCATATCGTCTTGGATAATAGGCGGACGTATCAATTTTAGCGAGCGTCTAGTTATGTGATTTCTATAACCCCCTCTAACGTTTCGCGCAACACCAACATTTCTTGCCTACAACCCTGCAGATTATAACTTACAGAATGAGCATTCATAAACCCATGAAGATACAAAACTAGTCTACATTTTATGGTGCTGTTGCAGCCTAACTTATCCATTAGTTCTTTCACTGAAAAATACAATTCTGATGCTGGGAATATAAGGGTAGTACGAAATGATGGTTAGTTCTTCCAAAAATGTCGGAAACGATGATGCTCTTCATAAATAGAAGTGACAGTCCTTGTAGCGATAAAAGTAACGACCAACCAAACTATGACTACACTATACACAAGTGCTAAAGTGAAATTGGCATTAGCAATGTTTGGGGGACTCGCTAACCGTGTATTCAATCTACGTTAAAGCACCCTTGTAGTTTATCCATTAATACAACAAGTTGCTTCGCTTCAGTTTTCGACATGCCATCCAATTTACATAACATTTGCGCAGGCACATCAAGCGCTTTCAGCTTGGCATTTTCACCTGCTTTCGACAACACAACTCGGCGTACACGCTTATCATGCTCATCTTTGACCACACCCAATAACCCTTTTTGCTCTAGCTTTTTAAGGATCAGTGTCATAGCGCCGCCGTCTATCACGGTTTTAGCGAGTAGCTCGGCAATGGTCACATTAGACTGCTCCCACAAAGCCATCATCACTACATACTGTGGGTAGGTAATATCAAGGCTTTTCAGCAGTGGACGATAGGCGCGAGTAAACGCATTAGATAGCGTGTAAAACCGATGGCACAACTGGCTTTCTAACTTGAGCGAATCGGGCCTAAGTGCTTCTGATGAAAGCGCTTCAGCCCCGCAGTCGTCGGGCATATATTCATCAAGCCTAGCGTTATCAGACATGAGTGCTCCTAAAAGGGTGTAAAGGGTATGATTAATATTTTGCATGCAAAAGACTTGATCTACAAGCCGCATTAGTGTTAATTTATTTTGTATGCAAAATAAATTTGCATTTCTTATTCATTATTTATGTTCAACAGAATGCTCACTATGAGCAAGGCAAACGAGGATTTATACAATGCACACACTTCAACAGGTGGTTTATACCGGTACAGCAACTGCAACAGGTGGTCGTGAAGGTACAGCAAAATCAAGTGACGGAAACTTAGATGTAGCCCTTTCAACACCAAAAGCATTAGGTGGAGCGGGTGGCAGTGGTACTAACCCAGAGCAAATGTTTGCAGCGGGCTATTCAGCGTGTTTCATTGGTGCGCTCAAGCATGTAGCTGCTGCGGAAAAAATCAAATTGGGCAGCGATATTAGTGTAACTGGCGATGTATCTATTGGGCCCATCGAAGTAGGCTTTGCTATTGCAGTAAAACTGAATGTCGACTTAGGTGATATGGAGAAATCTGCAGCAGAAAGCCTAGTGGCAAAAGCGCATCAAGTTTGCCCCTACTCAAATGCCACTCGTGGCAATATTGATGTGCAAATTTCAGTAGCCTAAAACGTCTACTACTTGCTTCCTCCTTACTCCCTTTCTCACCGAATTATCGCACTGCAATTTACAGGTGAGGGAGGGCGTGAATCGTCAATTTAACTTTTGGTGTCGTTGCTTGTCGTTTTTGGGCTTAAGCAATAGGGTACTTCTTTGTTATTATGGAAAAGACAGAAAAAATAACTGGAAGTATTATGAAGAATATAGGCTGGGTAGCCATTTGTGCGCCAATGTTGTTTGCGTGTAGCGAACAACCCTCAAAAGAAACTAAAACACCATCTGCGGTTTCTGATAGCGCCGATAGCAAAGTAGCTGCACAGAGCGCAGTATCTAAAGTTGATGTGGTTAGTGAAATTGAAGAGGGTAAAGATTACCACTCATTCGCGAATCCATCAGAAGTGCGAGTCACTCACTTAGATTTAGACTTAACGGCAGATTTTGAAACGTCAAAATTATCCGGTAGTGCTACGCTAGCGGTTGAACGCAGCGCGCCTAGCTTTAACACGGTTGTTCTTGATACTCGTGCACTGGATATTACATCGGTAACGGTAAACGGCGATGCAGTGCCTTTTACTATGGGCGACGCCGATCCTGAACTTGGTACGCCGCTATCTGTTGAGTTGCCTGAAGGTGCTGATAAGCTAACTATCGTCTATTCAACGTCGCCTGAGGCGTCGGGTGTACAGTGGTTAACGCCAGCGCAAACTGCCGGAAAACAACATCCTTTCTTGTTTACCCAAGCGCAAGCTATGCATGCGAGAAGCTTTATACCGCTACAGGATTCTCCTCAAGTACGGGTAACCTACACTGCCACTATTCATACGCCTGAAGACTTATTGGCAGTGATGAGTGCTTCAAACGACCCCACCACTGCTCGCGATGGTGAATACGCGTTTACTATGCCGCAGCCTGTACCGTCTTACTTAATTGCATTGGCAATTGGTGATTTGAAATTTAAGCCAATGGGCAAGCGCACGGGCGTTTATGCTGAACCTAGCGTATTAGATGCCGCGGCAAAAGAATTCGAAGATACTGAAGCCATGTTAGAAGTCACGGAAAAAACCTATGGTCCGTATCAATGGGATCGCTACGACCTACTGATTTTACCGCCTTCTTTCCCGTTTGGTGGTATGGAAAACCCACGCTTATCGTTTATTACGCCTACCGTCATCGCTGGCGATAAAAGCTTAGTATCGCTTATTGCTCATGAGCTGGCGCACAGCTGGTCGGGCAATACGGTTACCAATGCTACGTGGCGCGACTTGTGGCTAAACGAAGGTTTTACCACTTATTTAACTTACCGCATTATGGAAATGATATACGGCCACGACCGATTTAAAAAAGAAGCGGTGTTGGGGTATCAAGATTTACAAAACGATATACAGGCCCTAAACGAAGAAGATGAAATTTTAGCTATAGACCTTCGCGGCAGAAACCCAGACGATGTTTTCTCAAATATCCCTTACGAAAAAGGTGCGCTCTTTTTACGCGAAATTGAAAACAAAATCGGACGTGGAAATTTCGATGCGTTTTTAATGCAGTACTTTGAAGACTTCGCGTTTAAGAGTATTACCACCGATACGTTCTTGGCCTATTTGGATGAAACCTTATTGGTGCAATACCCAGATAAGCTGAGTAAAGTTCGTATTCACAAATGGGTTTTTGAACCTGGAATTCCTGAAGGTGCGCCAGTACCTGAATCGGATGCCTTTGATAAAATTGATACTACTCGCAGTGCTTGGTTAGGAGGCGACGAAGAAGCGGTAAATATAGATACAGAACTATGGACTGTGCATGAGTGGCTATATTTCTTGAACAATATGCCAAATGAACTATCAGCAAAGCAATTAGCTGCATTAGATACCGCATTCTCGTTAACCACCACGCAAAATAACGAAATAGCCCACAGTTGGTTGATGATTGCGGTGGCAAATGAATACAAACCAGCCTACGACAGATTGTACGAGTACCTTGTTAACATTGGCCGTAATAAATTAGTTAAACCGCTGTATCGCGAGTTATCGAAAACCCCAGAAGGTAAAGCATTTGCTAAACGTGCCTTTGAACAAGCGAGGCCGGGTTATCACCCGTTAACCATAAGAGCCAACGAGGGCTTTGTGGAATAAAAGCGATCTTTACAAGCCTTAAGGCGTAGAACTAATTAGGTATTATTGGTAGCACTAGCGGGATGGTTAGCGCTACTGATAACTGATATTACCGATGTAATTGGTTCATGTAGCTAATACGCAATTAAGGAGACTGTATGTATACGCAAAAACTACAACCTGATTCCTCATTTCCCGATGTGCAGGTAACACTGAGCACTGGTGAGGCCGTTTCATTAAGCAACAAACGTGAAGGTTGCGATTGGAAGATGGTGGTTGTTTACCGTGGTAAGCACTGTCCAATTTGTACCAAGTATCTAAACGCGCTTGAAGACTACAAAGGGCGTTTGTTAGCGCTAGGCGTTGATGTAATCGCGGTATCTGCTGACAGTCAATCTCAGTTGAATGAGCATCTTGAAGACTTATCGATTACGTTCCCTATTGCTTCGGGTTTAAGCGAAGATGATATGAAAGGGTTAGGTTTGTATATTTCTGTGCCTCGCAGCGAAAAGGAAACCGACCATAATTTCGCTGAGCCTGCCTTGTTTATTTTAAATCAAAACAACACAATTCAAATCAGTGAGTTGGCGAATGCACCTTTTGTACGCCCTGATTTAGAACAGCTGGTATCCGGATTGGAATTTATTCGCGACCCAGAAAATGATTACCCAATTCGCGGCACCTTTAACGGATAGTTAATATCGCCGCTATATGGAATGTTTAAGAACAAAAAGCCCGCTGAGCGGGCTTTTTAATGCTCGTCATAAATTCTCGTTACATATTTTAGATAAGTGCTGGGATTACCAACAATGATTAGTCATTGTCAGAGCGCGTTAAACTAATAGCCATGGCAGCAGTTTTTTCTTGAAACTCGTCGATGGCGTGACTTGGCAATTGCACATCAACGGTAACGTGCTGTGCATAGTTACACCTAACTACCTTGCCCGAAAATTGTTCGCATAAATGCCGGATAAATTGCTCGTGCTTAAAATCGATATTAATAGAGACATCATAAAGACGCACTTCTTCTCGCGTGGGAAGTTGTTCCATAGCTTGCTGCGCCGAGGCTGAGTAAGCTCGCACTAAACCACCTGCACCCAACTTAATACCGCCAAAGTAGCGGGTAACAATCACCATGACATCGCCCACACCTTTGTGCTGTAAAACATTAAGAATGGGTTTTCCGGCTGTGCCACTTGGTTCGCCGTCGTCGGCCATTGCTGCGCTGGATGGGGAATGGGGATTACCAAGTAAATACGCCCAACAATGATGGCGAGCATCTGGGTATTGTTGCTTTACATTTGCGAGGTGTGCCATAGCGGCTTCGCGGCTATCGGCGAAAGCGGCAAAGGCAATAAACTTACTTTTTTTAATCTCGTACAGGGTTTCAATCTGTTGAGCGGGGACGGGATACGACATCACGTCATTGTAACTGAATTTCGCGTTAGGCTAAATACAGGTACAACAACGTTTTGTGTTTTACTACTTTACTAGAAACTACTTTACATTAACGTAGAATGCCTGAAACCGTTTCCGATACGTTTGTCGCACCTTTAAGGATTTCATCCATCACACCCTGTACTTGGGTGATTTGCTGACTGTTAAGGTCTACGTTGTCCTTCACTACTGCCATTTTGCTAGTCGATTTATTCGCAAGTTTGCGGTTTTCAGCCACTACAGATTCAATTTCTACTGTTGAATCACTAGTACGCTGTGCAAGTTGACGAACTTCATCAGCAACTACGGCGAAGCCACGACCTTGCTCGCCTGCGCGGGCCGCTTCAATAGCAGCATTCAGTGCAAGAAGGTTGGTCTGATCGGCAATTCCGCTAATTGTGGTTACGATAGTTTCAATTTTCAGCGATTGCTCACTGAGTTCGTGCATTAACTTATTAGTTTGATCAACTTCGTCTAACGCAACTTGGAATACATCAATACTACGTTGAAGAGAAGAGGCGCCATCTGAGGCAATTTGCGACGTTTCTTCTGCGGTAGATACAGCAAGCTCGGCGGCTTGCGCAATAGCATGCTTTTCTTGAACCTGGGCGGTAACATCTGAAGCAAACTTAATTACCTTCACCACTTTTCCCGCGCCATCAAAAACGGGGTTGTACGTTGCTTCGAGCCATAAAGTTTCTCTATCAGCGTTGATACGCTCAAAACTTCCCGAAGAGAATTGACCACTTGCTAGGTTTTGCCAAAACTGTGGGTTGTTCTGATAAAAGTCGTCTTTACAGAACATGCGATGGTGTTTACCTTTGATCTCATCAAGACTGTATTTAACGGTCGCGGTAAAGTTTTCATTGGCAGTAACAATGGTGCCATCTGGTTCAAACTCGATAACGGCCATCGATTTGTTAAGTGCGTCGGTAATAGACTTTCCAGAAAATAGTGCATTTTCTTGCTCGGTAACATCATGATAAACAGCATGAATTTCAACGCCGTTATTATTTACCACATTTACATAGCTGGCATTCAGCCACTTTGTTTCGCCGGTCTCTGCTTTCATCGCAACGGTATTCGTGTAAGATTCTCCATTTACCAACGACTGCCAAAATATACGATAATCGTTATCACTCTGAATACCTGGGACACGAAGATCTTTGTGGTTGAAAGAAGTCGTAGCCGTATTGGGGCGCGCTAAAATATTTAAAAGCGGAGACGATGCAAACAGACAATCTCCTCTTTCTGAATAAACCGCGTACGCAAGGTTATCTTTCAATGCACTTAGCGTAGCTGCTAAGCTGGCGTTCTCATCCGTGAGTGAAGCAACTTCCTTATTATATCGTGAACTGGATACAAACATGATGGCTCCGTTAATCTCTAATAAAGTACGGAGAGTATAGAACGGATAATTTTAAAGCGCGTTTAGACAATAGATGAAATTAGTACTTTTTTGGGTATGTCATTTAATAACTAAACGTTCAAAATTACTATTTTTTTATACTTGAACACTTTTTATCCATTTTTAACTGCATTTTAGAGTCAACTTACATGAAAATTCTTCACACCTCAGATTGGCACTTAGGCCAAAGTTTCTTTACTAAAAGTCGCAAGAATGAACATGAGCAATTTTTTAAGTGGCTGCTTGGGGTGGTTGAACAAGAAAATATAGATGCTGTTGTTGTGGCCGGTGATATTTTTGACACTGGTACACCGCCAAGTTACGCACGGGAGCTGTATCATCAACTAGTGGGTGATTTTCAGGGGATGGGATGCACTTTAGTGGTATTAGGGGGCAATCATGACTCGGTGTCGGTATTAAATGAAAGCAGGGAGTTACTGTCTTACCTAAACTGCCATGTTATTGCTAGCACCTATGGCGATAGCGAAGCGCAAGTACTGCCTTTACACACCAGGGGTGGGAAAATAGGCGCAATACTGTGTGCTGTGCCTTTTATCCGTGCTCGGGATGTTTTAAGAAGCGAAGCAGGAGAATCGGCAATTGAAAAACGTCAGGCGCTGGGCGAGGCTATAAAGCAGCACTACGTCAACCTTTTTCAGATTGCGTTAGATAAACGCAAGGAATTGCATGTAGAAGTGCCAATTATTGCCACTGGACACTTAACGGCTTTAGGGGTGAGTCAAAGTGAAAGTGTGCGCGACATTTATATAGGAACACTAGAGGGTTTTTCAGCCGAAGGGTTTCCTCCGGCAGATTATATTGCGCTTGGCCACATTCACCGACCCCAAAAAGTGGCAGGGTGCGACCATATTCGATATTCTGGCTCGCCTCTTCCGTTAAGCTTCGATGAACTAAAGTCACAAAAACAAGTATTGATAGCCACGTTCGAAAACAAAACATTAGTGCAGGTAGAAAGTAAACCTATTCCCCGCTTTCAAGCGATGGCAGTTTTACGAGGTAACTTAGAGGACATTGAGCTTGCCTTAAAGCAAAACGAGGTAATGCAAGCCGCAAGCGCAGAGCACCCTGCATGGCTGTGTATTGAAGTAGAAACCCAAGATTACTTAACCGACCTACAGCAGCGTATTCAAGCATTAATAGATGACAAGCCCGCGGAAATTTTGCAATTAAAGCGAATGCGTAAACAAAGAGCCAGCGCTATTTCAGCAGAAAATAAGGTTAACTTAAGTGAGTTGTCTGTGCATGAGGTTTTTGATGCAAGATTGTCACTGGAAGCGTTTGAGTCTGACGACGACCAACAACGCAAACAGCGAATACAAACCTTGTTCGAGCAGGTGGTAGACGATGTGCAGTTATCACATAAGGGCAATGAAGCTGCAGATAATGCCAATGCTACCGATGTGAACAGCGCTATTGATGAAAAGCAAAATAACGCACCTGTTAATACCTCACCTGCAAGTGAGGGGAACCTATGAAAATTCTTACCCTTAGGCTCAAAAATCTAAATGCTTTAAAAGGGGAGTGGAAGATAGATTTCACCCAGTCTCCTTTCATCGACAACGGTTTGTTTGCCATTACCGGCCCAACAGGGGCAGGCAAAACTACATTGCTTGATGCTATTTGTTTAGCGCTTTATCACCAAACGCCGCGCTTGGGCACTATTTCGACTACCTCGAACGATATTATGACCCGTGGTACGTCAGAGTGCTTGGCTGAAGTTGAATTCGATATAAAGGGCAAAGCGTATCGCGCGTTTTGGAGTATGCGGCGCGCTAGAGGGAAGGCTGATGGTAATTTGCAGTCTGCTGACGTGGAATTAGCAGAAGTAGAATCTGGCAAAGTGTTGGCCACCCAAGTCAGACCCAAGAGTGAAGAGATTGAACGCCTGACGGGTCTTAACTTTGCGCGCTTTACAAAATCAATGATGCTCTCCCAAGGCGACTTCGCGGCCTTTCTAAATGCAAACGAAGGCGATAGGGCTGAATTATTAGAAGAGCTTACTGGCACAGAAATTTATGGTCAGTTATCTCAAGCGATTCATGAGAAATATAAGGCAGCAGAAACCACAAAACGGGAATTCAAGCTAAAACTGGAAGGCGTAGCATTACTCAGTGAAGCGCAACATAGCGAACTTAGTTCGCAGCTGGACCAATTTAAAACCCAGCTACTTACTGTAAATACCGAGATTGTCTCGCTACGAGAACAGTTGCAATGGCAACAGGCGTGTGAGCAAAATCAACAAGAGCTTACTAAGGCGAACGCGGCATTAGTTGAAGCAAATAACATTTTCGAGCAGGCAAAAGGCGAACTAGCGCTATTAGTTGCTGGTGAGCCGGCGGAATTGCTTCGCTTACCCCACTTGGCTCTTAGTCAGCTAAGTGACGATGTGCAGCGTATTGCCAACAATCTCAGCCTGAAACAACAGCAACTGCCAGGTTTAGAAAGCCAGCAACAAACTCGGCAGGCCGAATTTGAAAGCAGTGAGGCGAACTTTACCAAAGCAAGAGCCGACCAGCAGCGTATTGAAACCCTGATTAACGAACAAATCATTCCGATTGATACTGAAATCAATAAGCTTACCAATCGCATTGAGACAAACCAGCAGTCGCTAGCTGATGCGAAAATAAAGCAGGGCCGAGCGCAAGAAAGCCAGCAAGCATACTCTGATGAACTTGAAGGTAAAAAGCGCACGCTGGATGAATCAACCACCTACCTTAATGTTCATGCGGCAAATGGTAAGATGGCAGGCGAAATCAGTGGCTGGAAAGAAAAAGCGGCTCGATTTAGCGATGACGAAAGTACGCTAGCGGAAATAACCAAGAAAATAACCGCAACGCAGCAGCTTAAAGACGGTGCCGTGGCCGATTTAGCTGAGAAACAACACGCCAAAACTAATGTGGTGGCGTTACATCAACAAAGCGCAGATAACGTTTCACTGTGTGAATCTAGCCTCAATCAACTCCTTAGTGATGGTGATACAGCCAGCGTTAATGCAGATATCGCAGTGCTTAATAATAACTGGCCTGTTCTTGCGTCGTGCGAACAATGGCAGCGGCTTTATATCAATCATAAAAATAGCCATACTGAAAAGTCTGAAAGACTAACGTCATTGTTATCCAATATTGAAACCCTTGAACAAGAGCGGGCAGAGTTAGTGGCTAGTTATAAAGCCACGCACAGCCATTTAAAAGACGTTGAATCGTTAATTAAGTTAGATGCTGAGCTTGCACATTTACGCCAAACGCTCTCGCAAGGCGAGGCATGCCCCTTGTGCGGTGCCACTGAGCACGATGCTTCTTTGATGAATATTGATGTGCCTGAAACCATTGCCAAGCGCGACGAACTAACCCGCTCACTTGAGAATATAGAGAAACTAGGTACGCAAAAGCGAGAGCAAATCAACACCGCCGAGTTCGAAAAACAGCAGTGCGAGAAGATAATTGCAGAGGCGATAGATGCCTATTCTCAACTTGAAGCCGACTGGCAAGGGGCAATGACGTCTTTGAAGGATAGCGTTGTTATTTCAGATGTTGAGTCTTTTCACCAGCTTCAGCTGAACTGCAAAGCACGTCAATCTCGCTTAAACGCCCAGCTTAGCAATATACGCGCTAGCGAGGAAAAATTAGCCGAAGCCAAAAATAAGACGCTTTTGCATCAACAGCAAATAGAATCAATAAACAGTGAGATGGCGCTTTTAACGGCAAAAGTCTCGCAACTAGAAGGGCAACTAGACGACTTCCACACGACTAAATCTAGTATTGAGACCGCACTTGCCCATAATCGCCGCACGCTTATTGATGAGATTGAAAGCGTGGGTTTAACACCAGATGCCAATATCACTGAATGGCTTGCTCAGAAACACAAGGATGTGGAAGCGTTTCAAGAGAAAACTCGTCTGCACAGTACCTTGTCTCACGAGTTAAAAGCCCTTAAAGATAAAGTGGTTGAGCAAAGTGAAATTAAAGCGGCTGCAGATAAAGAAGCCCAATTATACAATACACGTATTCAAGAAATTGAAGCCCAGCGTGAAGCGCAACGTGCTAAACGTTATGATTTGTTCCCCCAAGGGGATATTGGCGCTGCTAGACGTGAAATTCAGCACACCCTATCAGCAAAAGAGCAGCGCTATAAAGAATGTGACACTGCCCTTCGCGAGGTGCAACGAGCGTTAGAAAATACTACCGCCCAACTAAAAATACTCACTGCAGAGTTAGAAGAAAAACAACAAGACAAGGAAGCAAAGCAAGTCGAATTCGATTCCGCATTAAGCCAAAGCCCGTTTGCTGATGAAACCGAATTTTTAAGTGCATTATTGCCCTATGAAGAACGCCAGCGTTTACTTCAAAGGAAGCAATTAATTGAGCGTGAGCAGCAGAATGCGCAGTTGTTATTAAATACCGCCACGCAAAAGCACAGCACTTTACTAGCACATGAGCACGCCACGAAATGGCAACAATCGACTGCAGAAGCGACACAGGCAAGTTTGAATGAGAAAGATGATGAAAAAGATCGGTTACTGGCACAACAAGGGCAACTATCTCAACAGTTAGAGAGTAATAGGCAGGCGATTGAAAAACAGCAAAGCTTAATCAATGAAATGCGTGAGTTTGAAACATCGTATGATGATATTGCTTATTTGCACTCTCTTATTGGCTCAGCCAGCGGCGATAAATTTAGACGATTTGCACAAGGCTTAACGCTAGATAATTTAGTTCGTTTAGCCAATCAACAACTCGATAGGTTGCACGGGCGTTACCAGCTTACCCGCAACACAAAAGACAGTTTAGGTTTGAGTGTATTAGACACGTGGCAGGGGGATGTGGTGCGCGATACTAAAACCCTATCGGGAGGCGAAAGCTTTCTGGTGAGTTTAGCGTTAGCGCTGGCCTTGTCTGATTTAGTGAGTTTTAAAACGAGCATAGATTCTCTTTTCCTTGATGAGGGCTTTGGTACGCTAGATGCCGAAACTTTAGATGTTGCCTTAGATGCATTAGATAACCTAAATGCTAGCGGTAAAATGATTGGTGTTATTAGCCACATAGAAGCGATGAAAGAGCGTATTCCTACCCAGCTTAAAGTGATAAAGCGAAATGGCGTAGGGTTAAGCGCGCTGGAAAAACGTTACTCTGCGACAGAAAATTGACGGATATTTGGCAGGTTCTATTTTTTGAAGCTACACTAAAAATAGCCTTTAATGGACTATCGCATACAACACGGCGGTTTTAGAGGTGATGCCGACTAATCTGTGTTGTAATTTTAACGGCGCATATTGTTTAGTCAGGGTGAAGTTTATAAGGTAATTCCATGCAAATTGGATCTTGCATCAGTACAGATTGTTGGGGGCGAGTAACCTTCCATGTGCGACCTGAATGTAAGAAGGTCAGTAAAATTACTGATGGCAGTTTTGTGCATTTTTATCAGTGAGAGTGTGTTCGCGTCGTGCGTTATTACCTCACCATTAAACAGCAAAGTGGGCACACCTATTCCAATGGTGAAAGGCGAGCAGCGTTTAACACTAAGCTGTGATTTAGCACACCCGCATATATTCCATTTTCCCCGCAACTTCATTAATAAATCCGAGCTGTATCGGTTAGAGGTTGATGCTTCTGTAACCGGTACCTTAGATACCCAGCGTTCAGCAGCACCTACTTTAACCCAGCCAATCGAACTGCCGAGCGCGCGGCACGCCTATATGCTTCCCACTGGCGCAGCGTCTTACTACTTAGATATAGAAGCCCAGTTTGATAGGGCGCTGTACCCCAGTATATCCTCAGTGCCTGATTTCTACGCATTTAATACCATACATACGTTAACACTGAGTGCATTTGCAGGCTTCTGCTTTGCCTTAGCAATTTATGTTGGGGTGCTGGGCAATAGCATGCGAAGTCTTGGGTTCTATTCCTACAGTTTCTACGTGGCGAGTGCGGCCATCTTTTTCTTGTTGCAGGAAGGGGTAATTTACACCTTATTACCCAATGTGCAGTGGTTAAATAGCATTCAGCTAAGTGTATTTTTTGCCGGGCTGACCATCTTTGCTTCTTTGCGATTTTTAGATCAATTGCTCGATTTTAAGGCGTTGCTAAAAAAGTGGCAAAGAAGCGCACTGCACTATTTATCGCTAATCATATTAGTTTTGGTGAGCGTTCAGTTAGTGTTAAGTAGTGATGTAAGCATGATGATAAACAAGGTCATGTCGAAACTAACTCTGGTTATCATGGCTGGTATTTTATCAGCCATACTTTATGCGGCTTATCATAAAGTACACTGCGCAAAGTTAGTATTATTGGGGGTGTCGATAATAATGGTTGCTATGCTGGCTAGGTTCTATTTGAAAGACTTCAGTCCGTTCCTTCAGCGCTATGGGCTTATCATAGCAGTAACAATAGAAGCGTTAATTTTTGCTTTCGCTGCAGCGCAAAAAGTGAAAAAGCTTGATAATGACAGGATGGCAGCATTTAAGCGTGCCGCTACGGATCCGCTGTGCCATATTCTCAATCGCGACGGGTGGCAAGGGGCGGCAAAAGTACTCTTGGATGACTTTAATCGACACGGTGGTTACATCACCTTAATGTTTATTGATGTGGACAATTTCAAGCGAATTAATGACTCATTTGGGCATCAATCAGGCGATGATGTACTGCGTATTTTGGCTAAAATTCTCAAACGCCAATGTCGCGAACGAGATGTGGTAGGTAGGTTAGGCGGCGATGAGTTTGTGGTGTTAAGTTATTGCCACAGCCGTAGTCAGTCTGAACGGTTGGTGGGGCGAATTAAAGCGCGCTTAAGTAACCTAACTATTCAAACGCCTAATGCTCAAATTCCCGTTACGGCGAGTGTAGGCGGAGTGATAACTGATACGTCGTGCAAGAACTTAGATGCCTTGCTTCAAGAGGCTGACCGCCTAATGTATGAACAAAAGAAAGCGCACCACACTAAAGTATCACAGCCCATCTAACACTATCCAATATCAAGAGGGCGCTAACTTAATGAGCACTGGCTTATTGAACTGGCCTCTTCAAATAATACAATGGTGTTTCACATTAGGCTTATATACCTTTAAGCATTCTCACTAACATCAAAAGCGGTAACCTAATAATTGAATGTCTTTTGCGAAGTGGTTATCCACTAAGCGCTTTAGATCATCCGTGTAATACCCTTGATAGCGGCTTCTGTCTGTTGCTTTACGTTTATGGGGAAGTATCGATGTGGGAATGGACAAGTGCGAACAGATAGCATCAAAGTCTTCCTGTAAATTTTCGTAGTGTCCGATAAAATCAGTTAACAAATTGCCTTGTAAATCGACAAGATAATCGCTTTGCAATTGTAGTGATGTGTCTATGTGGTATTGATATGGACGCTCAGGATTAAATTTCCATCGCATAAAGCGCTCGAAGGTATCATGACCTTTCATCACTTGAGGCCGTTCGCGTTTAATATGATGGTAGGAGCTTACTTGCAAGTCCCAAGGGTTTCTCACCACTGAAAACTTATACAATCCATGAAAGTATTCTTCAGGTAGCATTTCTTTTGCCGCAATAATGCGAGAATGGCGGGGAAAGCGGCTACCAATCTTGTGACCACAAAACTGACTCACTTTATTACTGATAAATTGTGCTATGGCGTAGCGGTGTCCCCAGCGATACTGTGAAAGTGCCTCTCGAATACTCGTGCCCCCTGTTTTGGCAATATGTACAAAGAGAAACTGTTTATTATGAGAAAGTAGCACCGGATAAATTCCTTGTTGAAGCTGATTTTAGGTATCAATACAGTCTGGCGGTTAATTGTGACAACTAGATGGATGTCTGAGCCATACCTAATTGGGAAAAAAGTTGGAGTAAAAGTTGAAATAAGAGGTGGGTCAAAAGGTGGTGAAAAAGATGGATCAAAAGACGGAATAAACGACACAAAATGACGAGATCGGATGGCTTTTGCTTTTTGTTGGTAGAGAGTAAAGCTATGATAAAATGCGGTTAAGTGAAGCGTTGATAAACTAACGGCGGCGCCAAGTGCAAGCTGATAAATGGCTTTACTTAGCACTCCTTATTGCCACTGATAGTAGCATGAAAATGGAACGTAAAATTAAATGGTAGATCAGAGTTTTTATATTGGTGTGGATGGCGGCGGTACTCACTGCAGAGTGCAGTTAGAGGATGAGCAAGGTAACGTATTGAGCTGCGCCGAATCCGGTTCCGCCAATATCATGACCAATCCTGTTGTCGCAATGCAGTCAATTATCGATGCTAGTGAAAAAGCCATTAGCGCTGCGAGTGAGCCTACAAACTCAGCAATCAAGCTCAATCAAATACACCTTGCCGCAGGGCTTGCTGGCGCAAATATTCCCAGCGCATTAAAACAGTTTCTCAGTTTAGCGCACCCCTTCAAAGCGGTAACGGTCATTAGTGATTTGCATGCAGCCTGTCTTGGTGCTCATAACGGCTATGCCGGTGCATTAATTATTTGCGGCACTGGGTCGGCGGCTACGGTTTTTACTGGCGCTGGTACCAGTACTCAAGCGCACGATTTTAAAGACAAGGGCGGTTATGGGCTGCCAATTAGCGACAATGCCAGTGGCGGTTGGTTAGGCCATGAGGCGGTTAAACACAGCTTTTTGGTGTTTGATGAACTTATTCCTCAAAGCCTCTTGTTTGCATCTGTCTGCGACAATTTATCCGTGTCAAACGCACACCAGCTGGTAACAAAAGTGGCGGACTTTAGAGGTAAAGAGTTCGGTGCACTAGCCCCTAGTGTGGTGAAGGCTTATGAAAGAGGTTGCTTGGCAGCCGGGGCACTTATTCAACAAGGTGCTAGCTACCTCAACGCTGTTGGTCAAACACTCACCTGCAAGACATCTAATGGGAAGACACCTAACGAGAAGGCATCTAATAAAAAAGCATTCACCAATAATCAAGATTTGCCCATCTGTTTAGTGGGTGGGCTAAGCCATGTATATCAGCCGTTGTTAAGTGCTGATATTCAATCAAAATTAATTACGCCCAAATCGTCACCCGAAGTCGGGGTTATTCAATACGCAAAACAAAAGGCAGCACTGGCTTAATGCAAACAATTACAGCACACAAAGTACTGACCAACGCAGGCATTCAGTTAAATAAAACGCTGTGTATAGAACAGGGCGTGATTCAAAACATTCGAGATGCCACAAAGGAAGAGCTTGCAGAAAAGTACGCAGGTACGCTTATTCCTGGGTACATCGATACACAGGTGAATGGTGGCGGGGGAATACTGTTTAATCATACGCCTACGTACGATGCACTAAAAACCATGGCGAATGCGCATTTGCAGTTCGGCACTACCAGTATGTTGCCTACGCTTATTACCGATAATGCGACGACTATGGCTAAGGCCGCTGATGCGGTAAGTGAAGCCATTGCCAACAATCATCCTAATATTGATGGTATTCATTATGAAGGACCATTTTTAAGCACCGCGAAAAAAGGGGTGCATGAAGAAAGCTTTATTCGTACGCCACATGATAGTGAGCTGGCGACTTTGTGCCGAAAGGATATTGGTAAGGTACTGTTAACGGTGGCGCCTGAAAGTGTGAGCCTTAGTTTTATAAAAGAAATGGTGGCAGAAGGAGTAGTGGTTGCATTAGGGCACACCAATGCTAGCTTCGAAAAAGTGAGCGATGCGCTTAACGCTGGGGCGAGTGGTTTCACCCATTTGTACAATGCAATGTCAGCGTTTACTTCGCGCGCGCCAGGCGCGGTGGGGGCAGCGTTGTTGTTTGATAGCGCTTATTGTGGGTTAATTGTGGATCATCATCATGTTCACCCTAAAAGTGCTGAGTTGGCCATAAAGGTTAAAGGCAAAGAAAAATTAATGCTGGTGACCGATGCTATGGCGCATGTGGGGAGCAATTTAAACACGCTTGCATTCTTTAATACCGAAATTAGGCGCAGTGGCAATAAACTCACCACCCCTGATGGCACATTGGCCGGTTCATGCTTAGATATGCATGGGGCAGTAGTAAATACCTGTAAAGATTTAGGCGTAAGCTTACCCCAAGCAAGTGCAATGGCCAGCAGTACGCCTGCAACCTTTATGGGTATGCAGAAAACACTAGGCAGTATCGCAGCAGGGCAATATGCGAATGTATTATTAGTAGATGACACTATTAAGTTAGCCAAGATTTGGGTAAAAGGAAGGCTTCAATAACCCAAGCTTCAAGCGTATATTACCCCAGTGTGCTGTGGATCAGCGTTCTGAGACTGTCTTCTCGGTGATTCAAAACTATTGAATTTTCTGGAGCGTAACATGACCTACCGCGTTGCTATTGCCATTTCAGGCGCCGTTTCTTTGGGCTCTTATGAAGCGGGTACGCTTTATGAAATTATCAAAGCGCTAAAAGAACATAACGAAAACCCTGCCAATCCAAAAATTGAGATAGATGTACTTACTGGCGCTAGTGCTGGTGGCATGACCGCCGCAATGATAGCGCAGAAACTTTTGTACGATGGCGACGCCTTATCGGGCGAAAATACCAATGTTGGTTACGAAGCATGGGTGAAGTCGGTTGATATCAATGGATTGTTAACGCCCTTGCCGGGGGACAATGCCAAAAATTCATTGCTCTCGAATGGCTTTGTAAAAACCATTGCTGATAAGCTCATTAATAGTCGATACGTAAAATCACCAACGTATAACGCTTCACCAGCACCTAACTCCCCACCAGCACAAATAGAAACACCGCTAGTTCAAACGCCCCATGTTGCCAGCGCGACCTCTATCAGATTGGGGCTGGCCATGTCTAACCTCAATGGCGTCGATTACGAGGTAGATACCTTCGCCTATTTAACGGAAACCTTGGGGCAAGGAAAGTTCACCCAAACGCGCCATCAAGACAGGTATACCGCTACACTGGACAACACAACAGATAACCAGGCTATTTGGAACGAGATCAGTTCCGCGGCACGAGGATGTGGCGCCTTCCCTGTGGCGTTCTCGCCTGTGTCACTCACCCGAAGTTGGCTGCATGGCGATTACAGTGGTCGCGGCGCTGTAAAATTTGAAGACAGTACCTTTAGCTTTATGGATGGAGGCGCGTTTAATAATTACCCTTTGGGGATGGCAGTATCATTGGCTGAACAAAACGATACAAACTATACCGATTATGAAAATCGGTTTTACTTTTACATTTCTCCTAATCCTAGGGAGAGTGCTGCCAATCCAGAATTTGATGCGACTACAGCATCCTTTGCACAAAGTGCCAAGCAAATGCTTAATAGCGTGTACCTTCAAAGCGGGTTTCAAGAGTGGTTACTGCAAGAGCAAGATAACGAAAAGGTCCTTAGGTTAGATCATCAAGCCGACACCTTACGTGAAAAATTGTACAGCGCTACCAGCGATGAGGTGTTCGCAGAGCAAGCCATTATAGATTCAATGATCACCGTGGTGTATGGTGGAAATACTATTGAATATGCCGCCGATGTTGCCCGACTCGCTACACAATATCGCGTTGATGTGGAAACAAAACCACTTCCACCAAGTCACTTTAAGCTATGGGTAGACACCATTGCGTTGTTAGAGCATGCCGCGGGGTTAGGCCCAACCAATTTAAAAACCATTTATACCATTACAGCCAAAAAAGACGAGCTTAGTGGTGAGTTGCTAGGCGCATTTTTAGGCTTCTTTGATGAACGCTTTCGCCAATATGATTACGAACGGGGTAGATTAAATGCGATGCTGACCATTAATGGTATTTTAGATAAGCAGCGCGATGAAGGCGTAATTCAAAAGCAACTGCCGCTGAACATCGAAAAGCGTGATTATCACAGTATTCAGCAGTTTTTAGATTCATCGCATTTAAATCATGCGTCTATGGCTGATGTGAAATACGAAAATAGAGCGCTGGCGTACAAGCGAGTTAAAGCGCGCTTTTTTGCATTTACGAAAGACGCAGGTATAGCAAGTATTGCCCGTTTTTTCGCATGGAATTTTATTGTTAGAAAAACAGTAAAAAAGGTATTGGTGTTGTAGAGTTTAAAGCCCCCCATATTAAAAAGTCCCCTATATTAAAAAGCCCAGCAAGGTAAATTTACCATGCTGGGCTTTAGCAATATCATTGACTACTTTAAGGGTTACTTGCCTTCGCTATGCGCTAAGAACTCTTCGTAGTTACCTTCAAAGTGGTTAAGCTTGTTATCTTTTATTTCGATAATCTGCGTGGCCAGTGATGACACAAACTCGCGGTCGTGACTTACAAAAATAACCGTGCCGTCGAATTTATAAAGGCCATTGTTCAGCGCTTCAATAGATTCCATATCTAAGTGGTTAGTAGGTTCGTCCATCACCAATACGTTGATGTCTTGTAGCATTAGCTTGCCGAATAACAAGCGGTTCTTCTCACCACCAGAACATACTGCAACTTTCTTGTTAAAGTCGTCTGAGCTAAACAATAAGCGGCCTAACATGCCACGAACTTGTAAGTCGTCATGCTTTGGCAAGCGCCACTGGCTCATCCAATCAAACAAGCTTAAATCGCAATCGAAGTCTTTGGTGCTATCTTGTGGAATATAACCAATGGCGGCATTTTCAGCCCATTTTATTGTACCGTGCTCAGGCGATAATTCATCAACTAAACATTTTAAGAGGGTAGTTTTACCCGCGCCGTTTTCACCAATGATAGCAAGGCGAGAGCCTGCTTCTAACAATAAGTTAGCGTTGTTAAATAACGGAAGATCAGGGTAGCCATGACCTACATCTTCTAGCGTAATGGCTAAGCGGTGTAGTTTCTTATGTTGTTCAAACACAATATAAGGCTTGCGACGGCTAGAAGCTTTAACTTCAGCTAATTCAATTTTTTCTAAGCGCTTTGCCCGAGAGGTAGCCTGCTTCGCTTTAGAGGCGTTAGCCGAGAAACGCGCTACGAAGCCTTGAAGTTCTTCAATTTCAGCAGATTTCTTTGCATTCTCATTAAGTAACTGCTCTTGAACCAACATTGACGCTTCAATGAATGCATCATAGTTGCCTGGATAAACGCGTAACTCGCCGTAATCGATATCAGCCATGTGAGTACATACTGAGTTTAAGAAGTGGCGGTCATGCGAGATAATCAGCATGGTGGATTTACGTTTGTTTAGTTCATCAGCTAACCACGTAATGGTGTAAATATCCAAGTTGTTGGTAGGTTCGTCAAGAAGCAAAATGTCTGGGTCGGCAAACAAAGCTTGTGCCAATAAAACACGTACTTTTTTACCTGGCGCCACTTCTTTCATTAAACCAAAATGGTAGTGCTCTTCAATACCTGCTGCGTTCAAGATGTCGCCAGCGCGGGCTTCTGCGGTGTAGCCATCCATTTCAGCAAATTGGGTTTCTAAGTCGGCAACGCGCATACCGTCTTCTTCGCTCATATCAGCTTTGCTGTAAATCTCGTCACGCTCTTTTTTGACGTCCCACAATTCACGGTCGCCCATAATAACGGCATCAACTACGCTGAATTCTTCGAACGCGAATTGGTCTTGGCTTAAGATACCGAGTTTGGTACCCGGTGCCATAGACACGTTACCGGCACTTGGCGTTAACTTACCACTCAAAATTTTCATGAAGGTAGACTTGCCGCAACCGTTTGCGCCGATAAGGCCATAGCGGTTGCCGTTACCAAATTTGGCAGAGATATTTTCAAACAAGGGTGCAGAACCAAACTGCATGGTGATATTGGCGGTGGTAATCAAAACAGGTATCCAGCGGGTAAATCAGAAGAAAAGATAGCTTGGTAGTTAACGCAAAAAAATGCGTTTTGTACGAGTAAGCTTTGGGCGCGCACTATAAGGAATTACGACCGCTGTGTCGAGGAAATTTTGAGCTATTGGCCGTATCTTCACAAATTTGTAGTGAACTGCTTATTTGCCATTAATCACTTCTACACACCTTTCACGATAATTTCAGTGCTGTCGGTAGCAAGGGCTGCGTTATGAAGCAGCGATAGAAAATCCGCAAGTAAGTGTTGCAGTTCGGTTGAATTAGGTGTTTTACAGGCGTTAAATCCTTCCTCATTAATGCTGCTGGTATACCATTTTTCGCGCCCTGCAATATTGGCAAATGCACCTGCATTTCTTAATTTATAATAATCGTAAGCAAGTACTAGTGCAGGCAGCGATGCAACTTCATCAGGTATAGTGTTTGCCCCCACGGAGCACATAGCGTCGTTGAAGACCTCACCAACAGTATGGCTTTTTATAAAAGTAGCCAGCACCTTTGGCCACTCCTTTCCTACGTAGCGCTGTCGCACCACTTCTTTCAAATGTGCTTCGGTAAACGCAAGATAGTCTTCTGAGGCAAGAATGCTTTTATTCCACAATGGCTGACCATGTCGTTGACGTTGTTGCCACTCTTTAAAATAAATAGGAAATAGCATGTCAAACTGGGCGACCTCCTTTTGAAGAACGGTTTCCACGATGGCTTCATGGTGTGGATTGAGCGTTACAATGCTATAACCGGGCTGATAAGCGGCTAGCGAAGGCACCTGAATATTCACTAGCCCTTTATGGTTTGCGGGCACGGCAATGTCATATAAATGCATGTGGCCTGCCATGTGTAGTTTCAGCCCCGTCGCGTCAAGCGCGTCGGTGGTTGAGGGAAGCGGCATTCGTTTTAGTTGATTTGAGGTTTTGCCAAAAAGAATTTCCAATTGTGGTTGGGTACTGTCATAAAAGTCGGCCATAGGGAAATGGCTAAAGGCGATAAGCCTTTTGTTTTCAGCCTTTGCTCGCTCAACCACGCTTTTTATCCATTGCAGCAGCTGGGGCTTGTAGGTCAGCAGCGCGTTGTAGCCGGCGTTACCAGAGCCCTTAAAATTACGTTCAGCATATTTCCCCTTAGGAACATACACATTGGCATCAATGGCCAATAACCACACGTCTTTAATAGGCTCGACTAAGTAACTGGCGTCTGGCATAAAAATACACGACGTTTTGTCGCACCACTGCCAACCACGCTGCTCAAATTCAGCACTACTAAAGGGCGTTTCGTACAACACGTCCTGTGCGTGCCCTGAAAAACCGTGGCTTTTGAGTGTTTGCATAATGTCGTGATAACCCCATTCCCGAATATCATTCATGCAAAACCATGCTTGGTTGCTTATACACCGAGTATGGTCTGGGCTATAAATAGCCACTTCCTTACCATCGGCAGCAAGAAAATTGGGCTTACCACCGGGCCGTCCAAAAGGGCGAACGGGGTCGTGGTTACCGGTAATGGCGAAAAAACGCATGCCGTAGCGCGTGTGATATTCATCTAAAATACGCGCAATCGCTTTCACATTTGCAGGTTGCCCATCGTCAGAAAAATCCCCAGGCAGCGCAACCAGTTTAATTCCGCGCTTAGCAATATCATCTAGTGCTGCACGAAATACAAAGAAGTTTTCATTGAATAATCGGGTTGAGGTTAACTGTGCTTGCATACTGCGCATAAGCAACGGGGATTGAGTTTCTGGTGCTTTAGGGAAGCTATTTGCCAGATTAGCTCTTTGTAAATCAGTGTCGCCACCACCTGATATTGGTGCGGCATAAATGTCGTGTAAGTGAACATCGGCAAGAAAGGCGATCTGCGTACCTTGAGATTTTTGATTCAAATTTTGCGAGGTACTTTCACTTACTGAGGGATGGGAGTTTGTTGCACCGCAATTATTAAGCGCACACACCATCAGCATCAACCCTACGCATTTTGTAGCATTGATAGTTGCCCCAAATAGCCCTGTCTGCTTTTGATAATATTGGTTCATGTTCACCTCATTTTTCTACATCAATTAGATACAGACGCAACGCATAAAAAAACGGGGACAGGTGAATGTTAAATGTCATAAAAACTTCATCGGTAGTATGACATTTTTATTAAAATTAATGGTTTATCGATTTTTATTGTCCCCGCTCTTCGTTTATTTCCTTCTACCTCACATTGAAATTAAAGAGCGAAGAAAAATGTTTTTTTGGTTGTTACTTTGTTTGTCCGCAGGTTTTGCTAGCGCTGCTGATTTTGATGAAAGCATGCCACTGGATCAGTATCAATGGATAGGCTCGCACAACAGTTACAAGCGTGCGCTTCCCGATACTGCGTATCAGTTTCTTCGTTTGCAAAGCGTACATAAGGCTAACCAACTTAACTATTCCCATCTTTCGCTTGATGAGCAGTTATCACTCGGCCTGCGTCAGCTAGAAATTGATGTGGTAAACGATCCTAACGGAAATCAGTACCACCACGTTGAGCTCGCTTCTCGTTTAAATGAAGACTGGTTATCGGTGCATGAGGCTGCGCAATTGGCGAAGCCTGGTTTTAAGGTGATGCATATCCCTCATGTAGATGTTATGACCCATTGCATAACCTTACAAGCATGCTTGAAGCAGCTAACGGTTTGGTCTGACTCTCACCCAGAACATTTTCCTATCGTCATCATGATGAATGCGAAAGAAACCCAGCCCGATTTTTTGAAAAGTAAAAAGCCCACTCCGTTTGATGAAGCTGCCTTCGCTAGCTTAGATGAAGTAATACAGAATACTTTGCAAGACCGACTCGTTAGCCCTGATGACATTCGAGGCAATGCCCAATCGTTGCAAAGCGTTATTGCAAATAAAGGCTGGCCAAGCGTTAACGATTTACGTGGCAAATTCATATTTTTATTCGATGGCAATGAAAGCCAGCGCGAAAGGTACACCCAAGGGCAAAATAATCTGAAGGGAAGAGCCATGTTTGCGTCATTTGAACCTGGGCATCCTTCAGCGGCCATTATGATCCGCAACAATCCTGTTGAACAACATCAAGACATTCGCCAATTGGTGGAGTCTGGATATTTGGTGCGCACCCGCGCAGACGCCAACTTATCAGCTTCTCATGAACAAAAAGTTCTGCAGCGTGACGCGGCATTTCGAAGCGGTGCGCAAATGATATCTACCGACTTTTATCCACAATCTCCCCAAGCAAAGCGCAGCAATTACTCGGTGCACTTTGCGCAGGGCAGATTGATACGCACCAATTCAATTAGCGACTAAAAATTAACATGATCTATATCAATATTTTAAAAGGAACACACAATGCATCCAGTATTTAAAAAGCCCGCAACGTTCAAAAAGCATGCTCTAGCACTTGCTGTGCTAAGTAGCGTAGGCGCGCTATCTTTGCCTACTTTTGCGCAAGAAGTATCGCAAACGAATACAGCGGAAGATGACGTTATTGAGCAAATCGTAGTGAGCGGTTTTCGTAGCTCATTAATAAAGGCTAAAGACCTTAAACGCGATGCCCTTGGCTCACAAGATTCTATTGTGGCGGAAGATATTGCTGACTTCCCCGATTTGAACTTAGCCGAATCGTTACAGCGTATTCCTGGGGTGACTATTACCCGTGAAGCCGGTGAAGGGCGTCAAATTTCACTTCGTGGCCTGAATGCTGATTTTACGCAAGTTCAGCTTAACGGTATGGAAGCATTGGGTACGTCTTCATCAGCGATGGACAGCCGCGGCACCACGAACACGTCACGTTCGTTTGATTTTAATATTTTTGCGTCTGAGTTGTTTAATCAAATCGATGTGAAAAAGTCATACTCTGCAGATATGGACGAGGGTGGCATTGGTGGTACGGTAGCGCTGCATACCGCAAAACCATTTGATTACGACGGTTTTAAAGGTGCAGTGAGTGTACAGGCTGGCCAAAACTCACTTACCGAAGATACAAGTCCACGGATAGCGGCTTTAGTATCTAATACGTGGGACAAATTCGGTGCATTGTTCTCTATCGCTTACAGTAATCGTGACACGAGTGAGCAAGGTTATAACACCTATCGTTGGCGCCCAAGAACAGACCAAGGTTCAGATATCTCGAGCTTGTCAGAGGCCGACCAAGCCGCGGTTGAAAGCGGGGAATTACGCTTCTCTCGAGGCAGCCGTTATTCACAATTTAATAGCGACCAAACACGCATAGGCGCAACAGTAGCGTTGCAGTATCGTCCAAACGAAGACTTATCCTTCGGTATTGACGCGCTTTACGGAAAGCTGGACAGCGATAGAAAAGAGTACCATCTCCAAAGTCGTGGCTCGAGTTCCACCGCATTGGGCTGTACTGGACCAGACTATGATGACGGGAGCCGCTACTTTTGTTCAGAACTCGTAGACCTAGAATATAACGGCAACAATGAAGTTATTTACTCACAGTGGGCCAATGCAGCTTTGCATTCAGAAAGCCGCAGTCAAATAGCTGAAACTGAAATTACTCAGGTGGTATTAAATGGCGATTGGACGGTGAGTTCTGATTTATCGCTTTCTGGTTTAATAGGCACAATGAGCAGTGATTACACCAGTAATAGCGCTAAGGTGTATTTAGAGTCTTTTGCTGACATGACCATTGATTATCGCGATGACCGTTTTTACGGCAATAATTCATATATTGGTGATTACGACCCGACAGACATCAATGAATTCCGCTATCACGAAGTGGATCTTGCAGAAAATGAAGTGAATAACAGCTTTGATGTGGCTAAGTTAGATGCCGATTACGCGTTAAATGATCAAAGTAGCCTGAAGTTTGGTGTGTCAATGAAGCAGTTCGAACACGAAAGTGGCGATGTTCAAACGGCAAACGTACTGCGCAGCGAATGGCAAAGCGGTGAGATTTCAGACATTGTGGATGCAAGCTACACGTTTATTAATGATAACCATGAAAAACAAAGTTGGTTGAGTGTTGATGTAGATGGCGTACTAGATAGCTTCAGTGTTAATCGAGACTTAGCTACGTCGCCAACCCCAGATAAAGTAAAAGAAGAAACCCAAGCGGCCTATGCAGTGTATGAGTTAGATATGCTACTGGGCGATAGTGAGCTTCGCGCTAACGTTGGCCTGCGTTATTACAACACCGAGATTAACTCTAGCGGATTGGTTAATGGTGCAGAGTACGTTACCGTAACCCGAGAGTACGACGGTGTATTATCGGCGATGAATGTGGCGTGGTATGCCACAGACAATCTAGTGGTTCGTGGTAGTGCAGGTAAAAACTTAACACGCCCTACACTGGGGAGTTTGTCGGTAAGTGGTACGGTAAATACGGATCCGTTGTCGGGTTCAAGTGGCTTGAATATTGGTGCTGGTAACCCTGCGCTGGAGCCATTTGAAACGTTAAATATGGAAGTGGGAGTAGAGTACTACTTTGATGAAGTTGGTTATGTGTCTATGTCACACTTTCGTAAAGACATTGAGAACTTTATAGCGTCAACCACGGTAAGCATTCCTTATGGTGATACAGGCTACCCGCTGGCGTTAATTGAAGGTGCAGTTGATGAAGATGGTAACCCTCAAACGGCAGCCACCTTGTATAACTTTTCTCAACCGCAGAACCTTGACGACAGTGACTTTTCGGGATGGGAATTTGGCGTTCAACGAGATTTTGATTTTCTACCTGCGCCGTTCGATAATTTTGGTGCTATTGCAAACTACACGTATGCCGATGGCGAGTCGCTTCACAACATTTTAGTTGATGGTGAAACGGTACAAGTATCTCGTCCTTTCTATGGGCTATCTGAGCATACTTACAACTTTACCCTTTATTTTGAAACTGAAACTTGGGGCGCACGTGTTTCTACCGCTTACCGCGATGATTATTTGGTAACGGTTGAAACCTCAAGTAGCGATCAAGATGAAGCTGGGTTTCATGGCTCTACCTACTGGGATTTCTCGGCATTTTACAACGTCAATGATGCGTTAAAAGTGAGCGTGGAAGGGGTAAATCTGACTAACGAGCGAGAAGAACAGTATTCGGATTCAGACGACAGACTTTACAACACGACGGTAAGCGGTAGAACGTTTTACGTAGGCTTTACCTACGCAATGTAACAGCAACGTATACCATATCGACACTGATGTGAAAGTAGTGAAAGATTGAAGGCACCTTAGGGTGCCTTTTTACTATTTCGAAATGCAGAAACGACTTAATGGCGAAAAGTAACACCAAGGTAAAAGTTTCTTCCACTGAATGTGGTGTTATAAGCGCGATGTGCAGAGTCAGTATATTGCTCTTCTCGCTCGTTAGTCAGATTAGTGGCTTCGGCTCGTAACTCCCAATGTTCGCCTACGTGAAAGGATACAACGGCATCTAAATAAACGCTTTTTTCAAACCCTGTTTCGTCTTCATCAATAATGGTCTCATCGCCGATACGCGCTAAATAACTATCGCGGTAGGTTGCAGATAATCGAGCGCTCAATGCATAACTTTCCCAATACGCAGTAACGTTAGCAAGCCAGGGCGATAAGTAGGGGAGTGAGGTATATTGCAGCTTCTCGCCAGTCACAGCACTAAAATATTGTACCTGTCCATGGGTGTAGCTTAGATTGGTAATAACACCTATTTTGTATTCAGGATGCCACGGCCATGATGTTTCCAATTGGCAACTTCCCTCTAGTCCATATAACCACGCGCGCTCTGTATTTGCTGTGGTCACTCGTTGCACTAGTGTATTCGCATTTATGGTGTCGCCCGTCCAGTTTGCATACTCAGGTGTGTCTGAAAACGCCACTGTTTCAGAGGTATAAACAATATAGTTATCTAAGTATTTGCTAAATGCCGATAGTGAAAACTGATTGACGCCGCTGGTATATTTTTCAAACGCAATATCTAGGTTGTAGGAGGAGTAAGGGCGCAAATTTTGGTTGAAACCATAAAGCGAGTTAGTCTCGGGCAGGTATTCCACTGGGCGGGTAATATCATTTAATTGCGGGCGACCTATACTGCGACTTAACGCTAGGCGGTATAGCGTATCTGGCTGTAATTCATAGGTAATATTCAATGATGGTAGCCAGTTGGTATAGTGAATGTTAGGCACGTTGCTGACCAAAGAACTTACATTATTCACTTCGGTATTTTCGTATTCAACGCGTAAGCCGCTGTTAATATGAAAACGGCCAATTTCACGTTGCCATTGCGTAAATAAGGCAACGCGAGATTCGGTGACTTTGCTTTGATAGTGTGAAGGAAGTTCGTGGGTAACACGGTTTATATTTTGAAGTGCTTGGGTATTGGTTGGCAAATTGAAATATCGAAATACGTTGTTGGTATCAAGGGTTAACCAATGTAGCTTTGGGTGAGTGGTAAGTGTTGTACTATGTATTACTGGAACTGCGCTATTTACGCTAGTGACGCCGTTGCTAGTAGTTGTTCCTTCTGGCACACCATTGAAATAAGCTGCCCATTCCTCGTCTAAAAAATTCTGGATATTGAGTAGCTCTGACTCGTTTTCGAATCTAACCGCGTCTACTCCCCATTGCCATGAACGTGTTATTGATGGCTCGAAACTCAGCGTATATTTGGCATTTATAAATTGGGTAGAGGTAAAGTACTGCTCACTATCCAGTTCTTTCATTCGCCAGAACGTAGGTTGAGTTAAATCATGTGAATAGGTGATATTAGCAAAACGACTATCTTGACGATAATCAATGGTTACGTCGGTAACACCTTGCATATAGGCTTTGTTGCTGGTGGGAATATCGTAAGATGCGCCTTCCCATCCAAGCAACAAATGGCCTTTCCATGTGCTGCCAATATCATGATGTGAGTTGATTACCCACTGGTTATACGTGGTGGAAACCTGTTGAAAACGACTTTCTGTGCCTACTTGAGCTTGTTCGTACGCCGCATAGACCAATTCATTCTTCTCATTGACTTCGCCAGCGGTAATAACCGTTTCGCCCTCTATAATAGGGGTTGACTGATAGCCCCTTGGGTAAAGGTGGTACTCAAAGCGGTTGCCACTTAATCTACCGTAGAGCCAGTCGAAGGTGGCATGGTGACGGGCAGTTTTATATTCTAACGAGGCGCCCACGCCTAGCCGTTTCATGTCGCTTTGCCACACCGAATAACGATTTCCCCGCGGTACACGATATTCGCCATTGTTCCAAGCCGCAGTGAATTTTTGGGGGAGCTCTGAAGTATCAGCGCCGTCGGGTGGAATTACCCGCCAGCGGAACGTATTTGCACCCATTTCCTGCGATTCACGGGCCCCGTAACTTATTGAGAAAAGGGCACCCCACTTATCGTTGGTTGAAGACACCATTGCTGACAGTTTTTTTGATAAGTGATCGCTAAATTGGTTATTTCCAATTTGTTGCGTGATGCCCCATTGCAACCCTGGATTGTCAAATGGATGGGCGGTTTCAAGCGCTGCAATGCCCGCCATGCCGCCAGAGGCTTGGTCTGCCGAGTAACTTTTAAGTACCTGTATCTCACTAAACAAATCGGTAGAAAACAAATTCAAATCAAAAGTTCTATCTTGTTGTTTTTGTTGTCTACTGTCCATTGGGGAATCATTATTGGCTAACACAGGCATGCCATTTAACGTCACTAACGTAAAATCAGGATTCAATCCCCGCAACATTATTTGACGTCCTTCACCCGCTTCTCTGGTTATCGAAATACCGGATATACGCTGCATCGACTCGGCTAAATTACGATCGGGGTAGGTGGCAATGTCGTGTGACGCAATAATGTCAGATATGACTCGGTTTTCACGTTTTCGCTTACCAGATATATTTAACGAGGCGCGTATGCCCGTAACAGAGACTTCTTCCATAGCGCTGTCGTTAGTGTGTGTTGCAGGCGCTTGAACAAGCGTGAATCCGTGTGGCTGAATAAGGTACGAATAGCCCGTGTTTTTCAGCAATTGAGTTAATGATTCAGCGAGTGTGAAGTTGCCTTCTAGCTTTGGTGCTTCAATATTAGCAATGTGTTGTTGATTTACCGCAAAGGGAAGATTGAATTGTGTAGCAATAGCTTGAAGGCTTAATACTAGGGGTTGAGGTTCTAAAAATACCGGTTTTGTTTCGTTAGCGCCTGGTGCTGCTTGCACGGTAAAGCTTGTGTTGAAAAGCGCTAACAGACAGATGCACCAGCATGCAACAGGTGCCCGAGATAATTTAAAGTATGCTGTTGAAGCGTTATTCGCTCGCATCGTTTATCTGCATAACATCAGCGAGCAGTATCGGTTAAAACAAAGCGATCTTGATGCTCTTCTAACGTTAGACCTTGTGCGCTGGCTAACAGTTGTAATGCTGCTTCAGGTTCGGATAAGTTGAATCGTCCTGTTAGTAAAGCATCTTTATCAACGTTAATTTCTACAGGCTTTTGCAAATAACGAGAGAAGCGCTCTACCGCCAGATAAAGTGGTTCATTGTAAATATCTAACCAGCCACTTCGCCATGCTGGTAGTTGATCATCCGTCAATCTAAAGGTCTGGCTCCAAAGGTTATTCTCTAAAACAATACCTTCACCTTTGATGAGAGTATGGGTTTTGTCTGCAATAATCTTCACAATACCGTCGTATACACGGATCACCGTTTTGTCAGAAAGTTTATCTATATCAAAAGCGGTGCCGACTACGTGTACTTTCACTTTATCGATGTTAACTATAAATGGCCTAGATGGCTCGTGAGCCACATCAAAATAGGCCTGCCCTTTACGTAAATTCACTTCTCTGAAGGTGGCATTATGGTTAACGCTTAATTGTGAGTCGCCATTTAAATGCACCGCAGAGCCGTCGTTGAGTACCTGAGATATACGCTGAGCTTTTGAGGAGGCTAGCTGCATGGTTTGTGTTAATAATGGCACGGCATTGTCAACGATTTCGGGTGAAGGCGTTGGTTGGCTTAGTCTTAAATACGCGACAAGAACGGCAACAGTAACAAAGCTTGCCGCCATAGCCCAATAGCTAACATAGGTGGGGCGAGGCTTTTTGTTCGCTGCGTTATCGTTCTTCAAGCTAGTATCATCACAACGGTTAGCCGCAACGTTGATGGCTGCCATTGCAACCTCCGGCTGCCCAAATGCTTGTGCGATACGTTGAAATGCAATTTGATGTTGCTCTTCACTTAACCAAGCTGATAAGGCGATTTTGCCTTTTTCGTCTAACTCGTCGAAGCGATCAAACCAATCAGCAGCCTGGTCTAAATGCTTTTGTTGTTCCATCTATGCCTCTGTTACCCGTCTACCTATTAGTAGAGTGTTTGTCGCCTAAAGTGGGGACACTAATGAGTGGGTTTAGTGATTTTTTTCTACCCAACCTGACGCTTCCAATTTTAACGTAAGCTCTACCATGGCGCGGGTGAGATGTTTTTTGACAGCCTCTACACTTAAATTTAATGTGTTGGCTATCTCATCGCGGCTCAATCCATCTACTCTACGTAGTATAAAAACCTCGCGACGCAGCGGTGTCATATCAGACAGTACGGTTTCGATAAAGGCAAGCTTTTGCGCATTGTGGTAGCTCTTTTCAGGGCTGTCATTTGCGGCTTCAAGCTCTTCGGATTGCCAATCTACCGAGAGAGGGAGCTTTTTGCGTTGATGATCGTAGAGGACTGACTTCGCCACCGTAATCATATAGGCGAGCGGATTGTCTAGTTCTGAGTATTGAGCGCTTTTGCTGGTTCTAAGTAGGGTTTCTTGCAACACGTCATCAGCAACTGCATTATCGTTGGTAAGCCCACGAATAAACGCTCTTAACGCGTTATAGCGTTCAAAGCCGTCGTCTGTCGATAATATTTTCCAGTCTGTTTTATTTGGCGGTAGCGTCACAAAATAACGTATATATACAAATAATTTAACACATTGTATTGCACATATATTTCATTGTTGTGACGACCTATAAGTTACCTAAATACCAGATTTATGGTGCCACACTCATTGCAAACATCACAAATCTTTGACTACGCAGATAGCTTGTGTTGTTCATTTTGAGCTATTGCGGATGCGCTATGAAGTGCGCTGGCTACATCAGGTATGTTATTTCTCTTATCGACATTAAGCGGAGCAGGCTTGGGAGCTAATTGCTGCATTAAGTAACGTCTTCCAGCCATTACACCTACTTTATAATCGTGACGAAGATCGCTATCCGCACTGCCCAGTAATTTACTGTGTAATTTAGTGCCTGCAAAAATTTGAATAATTTCCACATCCGCTGGTGGGTTTGCGATAAACGCTAACTCTTGCTGGTACGCTTGCTCATGCTGTACCAGGTAGTTAATTGTTTTTGGACAATGACCCGTTGCGCACACCAATGATTTTAATTTGTGCAGCCATGCCGATTGAGCTTGAAAATTCACATCGCCAGTACGTATAACGACTATTTTTCTTGCTCCTCGTTCGTAAGCTTCTCGCACTGGTAAAGGTGCACCCAAGCCGCCATCAAGGTAATAGTCTGATTCAGGTTGTGCTTGAGGAAGTGTATTCGCTTTGTTCTCGCTAACCGAAACCGCGTTGTATTCAGTAGTAAGCTTTACACCTTGTTTGTATAAAAAGGGTAAAGCGCTAGAGGCTTTCAATAGTTCTCGCCATTGATTACCACTGCCTTTGGGGCTTAAAAAATAAGGCTTACGATCGCGAGAGTTTGTAGCGGTAATTAATAACTCTCTCTCCCCCAAGCTTTCTTTCGCGGCCTTGAAATCTAAAATGCGGTTCGCTTCTTTCGTTTTTTCAAAGTACCAATCCAAATCGACAATATGCTTTCCCATTAAACCACGGCCTAATTGGAAGAATCGCTTATGCCGCGATAAGCCCCGAATTAAACGTTTCGCATAACCTTTTTGCCGCGCCAGAAAACTGGTCAAATTTTGTGAACCAGCTGATGTACCAATAAACATATCGAAAGGGTCGTAACCAGCTTCAAGCCAAGCATCTAATACGCCTGCTGTAAAGATCCCTCGCTGCCCACCACCTTCAGCGATAAGCGCAAGTTTAGGGCGCTTGGTGGCATAAAGAGGAAAGGACGTGGGCGCAGCAGAGGAATTCATTTCGGTTACCTGATTAAATCTGTTAGGTTGATTTAGCCAAGTATACGGTCAACATTAAAGTGCCGAAAATTGAAAGAATGAATCGGTGTGATAGGAAAAAACCTACAGAATGTTAGCTACCTGTTGGTGTATTGCTTGCTCGACTATCTGTCTCGTATTTGCAGGGAGATATTTCGTATGCACTTCGATAAAAATTGGGTTGGCGTAAATACTTTTTATCGCCGCGTTTACTTTCTCAATAAAGGCAAGCGCCTCAGGTGTCTTACCGCAGATAACGTGCCCAGAAACGAATTTTGGGTTGTTCGCAATAGCGTAACTTCTCATCTTAATAGGCTTAGTGTCGCCGAATGATTGATACAAAGACACGGGGAATATAAGGGCGAAATCAGCTTTGCCAGCAGCAATAATCTTCGTGAAACTCGAGAAAAATGTAGGGTTGCTTAAGGTTATAATTTGTTTGTCGTCTATTTTACTTAAGTCATCATCTACCCGCTCACCATAAGAATAAGTTTCTGGTAGCACAATGGCTGAGGCTTTAAACGCCTCTAGTACTCTATGAATGCTGACTATTTCGCCATTCTCGTTTAGTAGCTCTGGAGCCAAAGGCGGCAGTGAGGAAAGCTGATATAGTTGTTGCGTTTGAAAGAAGTTAAGTGGCAAAGAAATGGTGTACTTCTTTTCTCGCTCGGCTGATTTTATCTTGTTGATAACACAAACCGATTCGCCATTCTCTATCTGTTGGAATGAACGTTTGAGTGAGACTTCTAAAATAGGCTTATCGTAGCCTATGGCATCAACCAATAATTGCGCCGTATCCACACTTGCGGAAAAGGGGGAATGCGGTTGATTAATTCTGCTCGTTAAATTGTGATCGTCAGTATGAAGCGTTATTGATGATGTGTTAATAACGTCTCCATTAACCAACCCTGAATTAAATAGGCTGAGAAAGAAAGCGACCGAAAAGGAGAAAAAGCGCATATTGAGAAAAGTTGGTTACTCTTAATTGTTATGCCTAGAAGGGTAAACCTATTTCACTATTTTTTAAATACATAGTGCGCTATTTCCTTTTATGTACGACGACATAGTTAATGCATGATTGAGCTGTAAGCAGCGGGATTAATTGATTTGGGTACGTCGTCATTACTGCTCAACTCGCTAGCCTCTTCGACTAGTGCAGTCATCGCGTTAATGATATCAAGAAAGTTGGAGAGCTGGTCATGAGACAAATCATTAGATAGTGTTTCAATTTTACTGATTAGTTGTTTCGTCGGTAGGCGCATAGTGTCAAAATCTCGTTGTTCAGTGCGTGTTACGCACTCTTTTATTCAATACCTGCCCGTGAACTTACAAATAGCTTGCCAACTTTTTTTGACGCTAAACTCAGCATATTAAATGCGTCATTAATACTGAAATAAAAAAGCCAGCTAAATGCAGCTGGCTTTGTCCTGATGAATATACTTATTTAAAAATTAGAAGGTATACTTCACGCCTACCTTAATTCGCCATGTAGATTGCTCTTCATCAAACGAGTCATAGTTGCTGGTGTCTGTGCCGCCGTATGCCTCAGAATAAACATATTGGCCCGCATCGTTGATGTCGTAATCAAACAGTATTTGCTGAGGATAAGTCATTTCATACACTTTACCCCAGTCACTGTTTAACAGGTTAGCAAAGTTATCGATATTCAAATAAATACGACCTTTGTGGCCTTCAACAAATCCTGGAATTTCTTGCGAAATAGCTAAATCTACTGTGGTGATCCAAGGTTGAGTTGACGAGTACTTTCCAACATATCCGCCAGCGCTTCCAGCGACACCTGCTTGCTCAGCAATCGCCATAATTTCGTCGTAGCTAAGGCCACTTGTGAAATCTACCGCCGTATCATTGGCGCCTGATGGAATATAAGGAAGGTACACATCTGAATCATCAAACGCAGACTGATCACCCAAGCCGCCGTCTTGATATGAACCTAGTACCCAAGAGAAAGGCTGACCAGAGCGGCGTTCAAAGAATAAGTTGAAGTTAGTGTTATAGCCCTGAAAAAATTCGTGAGTGTAACCAAGGTTCACTAAAAAACGGTGTTTGGTTTCATAGTACGCGGTGCCCACGGTAGGGTCGTTACGATTAACCGTTACTTCATACTGGTAGTTCGACTCAGCCGTTGAGCTTGTACCTGGGTTAACCTCAGTAATATCTTGGTGGGTATAGGATGTATTTAGGCTTATGCCGTTATCCCATTGTTTAGCTAACGCAGTGGTAAACAGAATGCTACGGCCGCCGTCATCCGAGTTGGTTAATTGAATATCATAGTTGTCTTCATATTCAGTACCGTCATAAACATTGTCCCAAATAATACGGCCATCTGGGGTACTGTTACCATTATCGATACGCGATAAGTCTTCCCAATAAGCCGAATTTTCGCGGTCAACGTAGGTTAACTCAGTTGTCCACGCGAAGTTGTCGCCAAGGGTAGGGATGTCGAACGTGTAGTCGGCCGCAATTTGATAGCGCCAGTCAGAGGGCAGTTCAAAATTTGGATCGATTGAGTTCGTGCTTCCCGCACCTTGCATTAACGCACTTTGGGCTTCTGTAGGAACTGATGTGAAGTCTACCGAGCTTGCGTCAAGGCTAGAAAAGGTTACTGAGTCGTTGGTTACACCATCGGTGGTGTAAGCGTTAGATATCCAAACCAGTGGCATACCACCGTAGAAGCGGCCAGCACCACCCCGAAGGGTTAAGTCGTCGTTGATATCCCAATTAAAGCTTACGCGTGGAAGGAAAATATCGAAGCCATCTAGATTTTCAGTATTCGCAAAGCCATAGGTGCTAGCGAAGTTGCTGTTTAGTTGTGGTGAGTCTTCAACGGTAAGGTACTCGTAGCGAAGGCCTGCGGTTACCGTAAAGTCGTCAAACACTTCATAAGTAGCATCACCGTAAAGTGAGTAAACCGTACTTTCAACGTCATAGGCAAGGTCTTGAACATCATTTGTATACGCGTTGGCATATTCGAAATAAGAGATTTCCTGATTAGCGAATGCCTCAGTATCGTCAAAATACCAGGTGCCTAAAGAATCACGACCATACAGGTTGTAGTTCCACGTGTTTTCTATTTCAGTACCAAACTTATATTCGATATCGCCAGCTAAGTAAGTAGCATGCAATGCAAAGTTCCACACTTCGTTTTCAAGCACATTTGCATGGCGGTTTTCATCAACCCCAGCCACTACGCTGTAGCCACTATCTGTACCCGTGGCAGTATCTATGTTGATTTCACCCCAATCAGAAGCGGTAACAGATGCTTGCTCAAACTCTTTATATGAAAGGTTGACTTCTGTTTGAAGGTTATTTGTCCAATCGGAATAGACATGGGCAGTATAGTAAGTATTTTTCTGCGCCAATGTCCAAGTGTTTGAAGTTAGGCGAATAGTTTCTGAATCATCGTTGTAGTTTTGTGCCGCGGTATTTTCCTGATAGCTATAAGTAAAGTCTGCGCGGTGATCGTTATTGATGTTCCAGTCTAATTTAATGAGGTATTTTTCATCTTCGTCTGCATCAGGCGCGCCCGCTATTGAATCTTCAAGGCCGTAGGTATCGCTAAGGGCAGTAATCACGTCTTCTGCCGCGCTTACGAGCTCTGTAGGGTAGGCTGAAGAGTTAAAGCCGGTATCGATTTCTTCTTCCCATTTTTCATAGGAGCCAAAGAAGAAAAGTTTGTCTTTTATTAATGGACCACCAAGAGTGAAACCGTAGGACGATTCATCGTTATCGACGTCATATTCCGTGTTGTAAAGTTTGGTGTCTTTTGCGGTGCCAGAGAAAGGCACTTCTTCATAGAATGCCGTACCGTGAAATTCATTGGTACCTGATTTGGTCACCACGTTCACGTTACCACCGCCAAATTTACCTGCGCGGGCGGTAAAGGGCGTAAACTCAACAGACACTTGGCCAATAGCATCTAAAGACACTGGGGGGCGTGACGTAGGGTAACCGTTACTTTGTAGGCGGAAGGTGTCGTTAACGCCTACGCCATCAACGGTGAAAGTATTATATTTAGGGTTAGAGCCGGCAATACTTAATTCTTCACCATCGGCACTTACCACCGCTAACGGGTTTGAACGAACAATATCTTTTATATCTCGGTTAAAGGTGGGCATGTTCTCAATAGCCGATTCACCAAATACTGAATTTGAACCGTTGTTTGAGAAAAAGTCGCGGGTACCCGTTACTGTTACACGCTCCATATCAGAGGCAGATTCAAGGGCAGTATCAAGCTCGAATGTGTCGTTCAGTTCTAAATATACATCTTCAATAACACGACTTTGGAACTTTTGTGACTCTACGATAATCATATAAGGGCCACCAACACGTAAACCTCGTGCTGAGAATGCGCCTTCTTCATTTACGGTGGTCTCTTTTATCGTTCCTGAAGGTTGATGAATAATGGTAATTGAACTACCTGCTGCGGGATTACCTTGAGGACCTAATATGGTGCCGCGCATAGCTGATGATTGACCAGTGGCTGCAACGGCTGTTGTTGCAACGCCAATAGACAACGCCACAGCCATCGCGATGCGATTGAACTGAGTTGTATTGTTCATGTATTTCCCGTTCTAAATAAAGTTTGGTTTGAGTGCTCAGCTAGCCACGCATGCTTATTTGAGCATGTCGTATTGCGGTTGCCTGAGGTAGCGCAATTGTTGGCTATTTTTATTTCATCTTTATTTCATTTGTGTAAATCTGCCTTTACATAACTATATGAAATAAAAGATTATTTGAGCTTCTTGAGGGAGTTTTGGTCAATGGCTTTTACGTGTTTTTACGTGCTTTACACATATTTACTCAATGGCTACGTTGAAGTGCGTTAAACCTACAATACATGAGAGGAAATACGTGCTAGTTAGTAAAGCCGGCTAATCGGTTGAAATCCGACCTCATGGCTTCTTGTATAAAGTTGAAAAGCGCTTTTACCCTAGCAGCGTTTTCTAGATCTTTATGGGTCATCATCCAAAGATCAGTACTTTGGTGATTTATTTCTATGTTTACTTTTTGTAATTTTCCCGTTCCTTCCCCCATGAAACAGGGGAGATAGGCAAGCCCCAACTTGTTTTCAGCTGCTATCAACAAAGGCTCAAAAGAGTCGGCTTTCATGACTATCTTTTCTTTTGAGATGAGTTCTGAAATTTGACTAGATGCATTGCCTTGATGCATCACGAGCCAGGATGCAGATTCAAGAGGATGTTTACCTTGGAGGCTATCAATATAATCAGGGGCTCCATAAACCCCAAATGCGAGTTTGCACAGCTTGGTGCCAATCAAGTCTTCAGGCAGTTCAACAGCAGGGCGAATTGCAACATCTGCATCTAAGTGTGAAATGTCTAATTGACGAGATGTCAGACTAAGTTCTAATTGAATTTTCGGATAACGTTGATGAAAAATAGCAAGATGCTTACCTAAAATTAAGCGAGATAAGGCATCGGTTGTAGTTAATCTTAGCGTGCCTTCCAGCTTCATTTCCTGCCCGAAAATCTTATGCTCTAATTCTTTCACGGTGTTTTGCACAGCAAGCGCCGATTCAAGCAACTTCTGGCCTTCAACAGTTAATTTGTATCCGGTAGAAAGTTTATGAAAGACCTGTAACTTATGGCGGTATTCAAACGCGTCAAGCCTTCGCAATACGGTACTGTGGTTCACCCCAAGTGAGCGAGCGGCTGCAGACAGCGACCCTTCGTTAGCCACCGCCAGAACATACTGCAGGTCTCCCCATCTTATGTTGTGCATTTTTGCATACCAAATGTGTTTGATTAGCGAATTTACCGAAAATTTAGCACAGGTATAGTTGTCTCACCAACACATTGAACTTTAAAACTGATAATCAGGAGCAAAAATGTTTAAGAAAAGTCTATTAATCGGTCTCGTAAGCTTGCTAGCTTTTTTCCATCTAACGTCTGTTTCGGCACAGGAGACAGAGTCAGTTGATTCAGCTAAGACGTTAGAAATTGCGCAAGCATTCCTTTGGGCAGCAGGCTCTGGCGATATGGAAAAACTTCAGGCACTCATGGCAGATGACTTTGTTTGGCACAACGAAGGTGACGCGGGTATTCCTTGGATTGGCAAGTGGGACTCAAAAGATAAGGTTTTAAATACTTTTCTTCCTCGTTTCGGCGCAGGTTTGAAAGTAACAAGTTGGTCTACGGATTTCAGCTTTGTAAATGGTGACCAAGCGGTATTTATGGGCAGCATGAGTGCTATTGCAAATGAATCTGGCGTAGATACGGGCAAATTCAGCTGGGCGGTACGCGTTCACGTTGAAGATGGGAAAGTAAAGAGCTGGAACTGGTTTGAAGACAGCTTTGCAGTTTCTAACGCTTATCATGCCAAGCAATAATTAGTGTAAAACAACTACGTTCTATTAGCTCGATATGCCACGTGGCATACTTTACATCTGTTTAAGTGTTCGTCACCCATCAATACATTTAACTGATAGTCTTGCTTGAATGGCGAAAGTAACAGGCCGGGGTTTCAGCTGGCGCATTAGCCTTAAAAGTGTGATAAAAATTTGAAAGAGACTATGGGACGTTTTAAGAGAAACAAAGCCAGGGGTGACTGGCTTTGTCGCTTTAGTGGTTTTTTTTATTCTTAAATCCTATATCAAAACTCGGCTTCCAAACGGCTGAAGCACCGCATCGATATTGTGACTAAGATTACTCTGAAATAACCTTATCAAACCCAGATTTTGATTTAGAAAGTGCTTCCATTGGCGATAGGTTGTCAGGATATTCTTCTTGTTCAATAACAATCCATTTTGCACCGCCGCTAACCACCGTCGCTTTGTAAATTGCAGACCAGCTAATACCATCTTCACCGATGATTGGGCGTAAATTACTGCCCTCTTCTACGTCAGATTTAAAATGCGTGGTAATCGTTCTGCCTGGGTACCTCTTTACAAAAGCGATAGGGTCTTTGTCTGCGTGAATTGTCCAACCTACATCTTGCTGAAGAATCACCGACTTAGGTGTGTTATTCGCAATAAAATCAAAAAACGTGGTGTCTTCATACGAGGCCCATTCTTCGGCGTGATTATGAAACCCAACTCTCATTCCTTTAGGGGCTAATTTTTCTGACAAGCGCGACAACTCACTAACGAATTCTGTTACATCATCGTCATTAAATGCACGATCATCCCAAGGAATAATGAGATCGGTAACGCCCAGCGCTGTATAAAATTGAACGATTTCATCAAAATTATTATTAAGTAGTTCGGCAGACACATGCGCACCACTTGGCGCTAGCCCAATGGATGAAAGGTAGTTTTTTAAAGCGGCTGGATCGTTGTCATAGGGGCCAAAATCGCCCGCAAACTCCACTCCATCAAACCCTAAATCTGCCACTTGTTCGAGTGTACCTTTAAAGTCTTGTTTAAGCGCATCTTTCACAGACCAAAGCTGTACACTAATTTGGGGCGCATTGAGGGTGGCGTTTAGCTGTTTGCTCTCCATCTGCTGTCCAGTATTCTCGGTTTTAGTATTCATAGTGCTGTCGTTGTTGCACCCAGCCATCATGGCAGTAGCACAAAGTACGAAGGGCATCATGATGGAAGAAATGTATTTTTTTCTTAATATCATTAGAGTCGTCCTGATTTAACTTCTTTAACAGCATAGTCGACTGCTCGTGCTGTCATGGCCATAAAGGTAAGTGATGGATTTCCTACGCCAGTTGAGCAGAAGCTGGCCCCATCGGTTACAAATAGGTTGGGTACATCGTGAGATTGATTGAACCCGTTTAAAACCGAATCTTTTGGGTCGCGCCCCATTCTAGCCGTTCCCACTTCGTGAATCGCTAGCCCTGGCGGTTGCCCCAAGATACGTTTTTGAATATTGTGAAACCCTGCTTTTTCCATCATGGAAGACGCTACTTCTAATGCACTTTGCATCATAAGGTTTTCGTTTTCCGACCACTGACAGTTAATATGCAGTTGAGGAATACCCCACTTGTCCTTCTTCGACGAGTGGAGGGTAACTTGGTTATCTTGGCGCGGAAGCATTTCACCTTGGGCTTGCAGGCCAATTCCCCATTTACCTGGGTTGTGAAGCATATTTTTGAAACTTGCGCCAAAGCCGTCTCTGGTTCCCATAGATTGCCAGTCTTCACGAGATGCTGATCCCGCCAATGCAAAGCCCCGTTTGAACTTTTCATGGTAGCGGCTGGGTTCATAGTGAAAGTTGGGAACGTATAAAGAGGCTGGCCGCCTTCCGGTGTAATACTCTTGTTCGTACCCATCAATACTGGCTGTAACAAGGGCATTGTAATTATGATCCATCAAATACTGCCCCAATACACCAGAGCTATTGGCAATGCCTTTTGGAAATGTTTTTGAGGTACTGTTCAACATGATTTGAGTAGAACCTAGTGTTGATGCACATAGGAAGACAATCTTGCCGAAATACTCTCGTTGTTTGAGTGTGTCGTTATCTATTACACGCACACCCTTTACCCGATTTGTGGTGTCGTCGTAGATAAGGCTTTCTACAACGCTGTTCGGGGCAATAAATAGGTTACCTGTTTTAGCGGCGGCGGGTAACGTCGCGCTTTGAGTAGAAAAATAGGCGCCAAACGAACAGCCTTTTTGGCATTCGTTTCTTGCCATGCATTGCATTCTTCCCAAGTCGACATGAACTTTCTCAGGCCTGGTTAAGTGTGCGCATCGACTGATGATAACCGGCTTGTCAGGTTCAGCGTCTGCCATTTTTGCGGCGAAATCTTTCTCTGGCTTAGTCATTTCAAACGGCGGCTGAAACACACTATCTGGCAGCTGTGGAAGATTTTCTGATGTTCCGCTGATGCCTACAAACTTTTCAACGTACTCATACCAAGGCGCCAGATCATTATATCTGATTGGCCAATCGTTACCATGTCCGTCCAGTTTATTCGCCTCAAAGTCGAAAGGGCTCATACGATAAGATTGGCGATGCCAAAGCAGTGACTTTCCGCCTAGCTGATTGGCTCTTATCCAGCTAAATTCAGTGCCTGTTTTGGTGGTGTAGGGATAGTCTTTATCATTGCCAAAAAATTGCTTTGTACCATCATGAAAAGCGTAACACTGCTTTTGAATAGCGAACTGCTCGTCAACAAGTTCCTTATCCACTTTTGTTCGGTTAGCATATTCCCACGGCGGCTTACCTTCGCTAATGTAATCTTTACGATGCTCTACAATACGACCTCGCTCGATAATAAGCGTCTTAAATCCTTTCTCAGTGAGCTCTTTAGCTGCCCACCCACCGGTAATTCCAGAGCCAATAACAATGGCATCGTAGGTTTCTGATGATTCTTCAATATAGGTTTCTTTATTCATAATTGAGACTTCCGTATCTTAATAGTAGGCTTTCGAACTGAACGCACTGCCCACAGCAGTTAAGGGCACTGAGCCTTTGAACCCGCCGGGAACGGCGAGATAGGTCAGCTCTTTAGTTGCGCCTATTTGAGATGTGTAGTACCCAAAAACGATTAAGCCCTTGATGGTTTTGAAATCAGACCTTAGCGTTTCACTAAATGGTGCCTTGCTGGCTTCCAACATAGAAAGCAACGCCAACTGTGACGTTTTATCTGCGTTAACGAACGATTGTTTGTTTATTTCTTCGCTTGCCAAATCAATCGCTGACATGACGTTAATTGCAGATTGCTGTTGTTCAGACGAGTACACAGTGCTTAGCTGATGGTCGATAAAGAGGTGACAATTTACTTCTGCTGCTCCTGGGGTGTCCGTTGCAGGAATGGTTAGCGCACAAATTTGGCGAAGTATCGCGAGGTTATCTCCGCTGAAAAGCGTTGGCGATTTTCCACTTTGCTTTTCACCAAATGCTTTGGCAGATGCAAGTGCAGGCATACTGACCATTGAGTTGGCAGCCGCTACACCGCATATCGTTGCAAGGTTTTTGATCAAGTCTCTACGGTTCATCTTAGTCTCACATATTTAATTGAGAGGTATTGGATACTTTCAAATGCTGTAAATTCATTTGGATTTATTTGTTAATTTACATCCTGATGTAACCGGTTTCAAGATTTTAAGGTTGTTACATTGTAATTATATTTTAAGCTATTGATATTTATATGTTATTTTTATTCTGGGTGAGTTGCTTTGATGATATTTGTGTAACATAAATGTAAAGTTGCTTGTCGTTGTTTATGTGCGTTTTATCGTAATAGATGAACTTTTTATAATTGTAATTGTTTAGGTGTTTTAATTTTATCTATCTGAATATTAACAATTATTGTAATATTTTTGAGGGTTTTAAGAAAATAATTAAACAAATCCATGTAAATGAATTGTTGTTGAAAAGTGTCTTTTACTGATTTACATTTTCATCACTGAAAACGGTTTCATTTGTGGTGGCGCTAGACGTCATTGACTCATGAAATATTGCCATCACGCTAAAAGGGATGAAAGATGAGAGACAGTTTAAAACACCATCACGGATTCAAACGAACCGCACTAGCATTGTGCGTTCTAGCTGCAACACAAAGTTATACGGCATCAGCCCAGGAAACTGAGACATCTGATGAACTTGACGATATAGAAGTCATTAATGTTAGCGGTATTAGAGGTTCTCAAGAGGCTTCCATTTTTGCCAAACGGCATGCTGCAACGGTGGTCGACTCTATCGCCGCGACAGATATCGGTAAATTACCGGATGTCACCATTACTGATTCACTGCAACGTATTTCAGGCGTTCAAATTCGACGCACAGCTGGTGAGGGAGGTTCGCTTAACATTCGCGGTTTACCTCAAGTTGTCACTCAGCTAAATGGTGAGCAGTACCTTGGCGCAAACTCAGTAGTATCTACTCAACCTAACTTCAGTGATATTCCTTCTCCCTTATTTCGTGGTGCCGATGTATTTAAAAATGCCACTGCGAACCTTGGAAATGCGGGTATCACCGGCACGGTGAATCTTAAAACTTATCGTCCATTTGATTTCGAGGAAGGTTCAACATTCAGTGGTGCAGCAGAGGTTCAGCGAGGCGATGAAACAACCTCAAATGATCCGAACTTATCAGCACTTTATAACTGGCAAAACGGGAAAGTTGGCTTCATGCTTTCCGGTACCTATGCCAATGTGAATTTAGCGAATTCTTATAATGGTTTAAACACAGCAAACCCTGGCGACGCTGGTTGGACTGACCGAACTAGTGCCGATGATATCGGAGTAGCAGGCCGAGAAGGAAGAGTGATCCTTGGGGCACAAGGCTTTTCTGCATGGAATCAAGGTACTGAACGAGAACGGATAGGGATAAACTCCTCTACCCAGGTCGATTTAGGAGAAGGTTTCATATTTACCGCTGATGTATTTTACACAGAGCAAGAAGAATACAACCGAAAAGTAGGATTAAGCGCGACCAACAAGTGGGGCCCTAGAGGTTGGTTTGAACCAACCGAAGAGCGAGCTACGGGCGCAATGATTGATGGTGGCGAAATGTACGCTTGGCAGCAAGCAGAGCTTTACCCCTCGCGAATGAAGTCTTTCACGCAAAATGACGTTTATAACAATAGCTCGACGAATATAAATTTGCAGCTAGATTACGATAATGGTGGCGCATTTACTGGTCAGTTTAGAGCAATCGTAGGCAGAGCGTCACAGGAGCATCGTCACGGTTATAACGAAGGTGATATGACTAACGGCCAAACTACGCTTGGTCGTACGACGAATCTAGTGCCAGCGGATAAGTGCAGACCAGAGGATGAGGTAGTCGGCGATCAAGGCGGCTGCCTACAAGCGATTAATGCGTTAGGTTACAGTGAAAACCCGCACCTTACCTACGATACAACCGGTGAACATCCTGTATGGAGTGGCTTCGACCGTTCTCTTGCTGGTGGGTTAGGCGATGGCGCGACAATAGCCGATTATATGGGGAATCTGGGAAGCTACAATGTGGGCGCGTATAGCTCTGAGAATAATGAAAACGCAAACGGCGACATTAATGCCTTCAGTATGAAAGGTAAGTATCTCTTTGAAAGTGGTTTCGTTACTAGTATTGAAGCGGGGATCCGTTATGGGAAGCGAAGTGCCGATTATGAGCGCTATCATCTATTTTCACCGGTGCAAACTGCAGGTTGCTTAGCCCAGTGGAAAGCGACCGATGTATTGCTTGGTGCAAATGCTCCATCGTGTTCAGACGGTGAAGTTGTTGATGGTCAATTTATGCCTTATGCCGCGTTAGAAAATATTCCGTTAGATCAGAACAACAACGTTATTCAAGTCTCAGACTTTGGGCCAGTGTCGGGCATACCTACCGTATGGGCAGTAGACCCCGCTGACTATGATGATCCAGAAGCTTTTCACAATCGCGTATTTGGCCAATCAACCCGAGAAATTGTGCCAGGTTCCAGCTTCAATGCAGATGTGGCAGAGCTGAGTTATTTTCTACAAGCTAACTTTGAAGGCTTAGATGGTTTATTAACAGGTAATGTAGGCGTACGAGTTATCGAAACAGACTTGTCTGTTAAGCAAAATATTGCCGGTGATAATTTACCGTATAGCGCCACAGCCATTGATGTAGGCGATGTGCTTTCAGACAATGAATATACCGATGTTTTACCCTCATTGAATTTGGCCTACCGCATTACTGACAACGTAATTGCCCGATTTGCTTACTCTGAAAATATGACGCCATTAAATCTAAACCAGTACGGTGAAGGTTTAGCACTTAGCAATGCACTTGATTCAGTTGAAGGCAGCCCTACGCAAGGTCAGTTCATTGTTACCGGTGGAAGTCTTGCGGGTAATCCTCAACTCGATCCATGGCGCTCTACCAACTACGATTTGTCACTAGAATGGTACGTCGGTCAGGCGAGTATGGTGAGTGCCGCTGTTTTCCGTGTTGATATAGACAGTTTTACTGTGAATGAAACGGTAGATATGGAAATGCCAGATGCTGATGGCATTGTAAGAAGAAGCGTGCCTATAACTACCTTGGTGCAGGGAGATGGTGGAACACTTGAAGGCTTCGAACTTGGCGCTAAAGTAGCATTTAGCGACATAGTTGAACCTGATTCATTACTCGCTAGTTTTGGTATAGACACGAACTTCACTTACTCGCCTAGCGAAGGTGCAGGTACCGATATTTATGGTGAAGAGAACATGTTCACCGATAACTCAGAACGTCAGTTCAACGTTATTGGTTGGTATCAGGGAGACAGGTTCGAAGCGCGTATTGCTTATAATTATCGTAGTGAAAGACTAGCTGGCCAAGGCGGGTGGGGAGCACTTAACCTATTTCAAGCGCCGACCTCATACGTAGATATTTCTGCCAGCTACGACATTACAGAGAACATGTCTGTCTATGCGCAGGGCTCTAATATTACTGGGGAATACGAAGATTATTACCTGCAATGGGAAGATCAGTATGCCTTTCAAAATTACTATGAAACAAGATACATAGTAGGCGTTCGCGCCAAGTTCTAATTTAGCTAATCATTGTTGGGGGGTACGTTTTGTACTCCCCATGAATTACACTTGGCAGAAAGGGAAAGTTAGTATGATTTTCAGGTATCTGATATTTCACACCGTAGCACTCTTTTAATCACCTCCATGTTAATAACAATAAGTATCAAAATACTATGGCGACCATCCGAGACGTTTCTAGGGAATCTGGTTTATCAATAGCGACAGTTTCGCGCGCAATAAGTAACCCTGAGATGGTTTCAAAACAAAGCCTTTTACGAGTCAATAAGGCTATAGAGAAACTTCAATATCGACCTAATTTATCGGCACAGAAGTTCCGCTTGCAGCGAACCAATACCATAGTGGTGCTGGTGCCTGATATCGCCAATCTATTTTTTGCGACGCTTATAAGCGGTGTTGAAGATACTGCTGCCAAGCATGGCTATAATGTGCTGTTGGGGGATACTCGAGACAACATGAACCGAGAAGAAGAGTTTATTCGGTTAGTGGAAACCCGACAAGCTGATGGGCTTATTCAACTTACGCCACATTCTAAAAATGCGTTGCTGCCTATGAAAGACGTTAAAGCGATAAATGCTGCTGGCTGCGAGGGCACGCCCTATTTATCTGTTCGTATCGATAATATTGATGCGGCGCAAAAAATGGTGCAATACCTCATTAATCTAGGCCATAAACGAATAGGCGTGATTTCGGGGCTTCGAGATAACGCTCATTCGAAGGAAAGGGTTCAAGGATATCGCCAAGCGCTAGAAAAAGCAGGCCTAAGCTACGAAGAAAACTTAGTAGTAGAAGGCGATTTTAAGTATTGGTCTGGGTTAAATGCGGTGCGCCATATTCTTAAAATGGAAGATAGGCCAACAGCTATTTTTTGCGCAAATGATCAAATGGCGATAGGCGCAATGAAGGGGATTAAAGAGCAAGGTCTTAGAATACCTGAGGATATATCAATAACAGGATTTGACGATCTTGATGTGTCGAGTTATTGCGATCCGTCGTTGACTACAATAAGGCAACCCGCAGTTGAGATGGGAGAAAAAGCCGCCGAACTTTTGTTTCGCATAATTGAAGGGAGACAGCCCAGCTTTTCCGAATATATTCTTCCCTATGAAATCATCATTAGAGATAGCACCAGCGCTTTGAAATAAACGTGAGGTTGTTCGTTATTAGTAAATGATAATCAGATTTACATCGTGTTTGGTTATGCACACGGTGGTGAAGGTGTATATAGAAAAATGGTGGCCCCACCCTGACTTGAACAGGGGACCTGCCGATTATGAGTCGGATGCTCTAACCAACTGAGCTATGGGGCCATATTTGAAATCGCTTGGTTGAAAACGTGAAACGTATCAATGAAAAGCGAGCGCAAGTATAAGCAGTTTTATTTGCCTTGTCACGCCTAGGGTTAGGCTTTGTGAACAGTTTGCTTTATTTTTGTTCAGCTTTACCTACATTTGTGACGAATTTGCATTCTTATCGCCTTCTTTACCTTGCACGGCAACCTCAATCCTTGACGAGCCAGCCTTATTAGCCGCACTATGATCCTTAGCAACGGGGATCCTTAGCAATGGGTCGTTTATTTATTAACGCCACTGGGCGAAGGCCCTCGCAGATTAAATTCAAACAGGAAGTACAGATAGAAATGAAAATGCACGGGCGTTTAGGTGTCATATTAGCGATTATTTTAGGGTTGTCGGGCTGCGACAAGCTGGGCTTGAGTGAACGAGAAGTGGGCGAAATCCCATTTACGCTCACGGGCATCGAAAATGGCGCATGCCCATTAATGGTAAAAGTAGGGCCTACAAAATGGCAACTAGATTACTTTGGCTTCTACTTAACCAAACCTGAAGTGCGTATTGACGGTAAATGGCAGCGAGTATCATTTAAGCAAACGCAGTGGCAAACCCAATCTACTGCCTTATTAAAGTTTCATACGTTGTGTAGCGCGCCACAAAATGCAAATAATAAAATCGTTCTAGATGTATCGGAAGGTCTATTAAAACTGGCGACTAACCTTAGGTTCACAATGGGGCTTCCCTTTGATGTAAACCATACCGACCCTCTAGCTCAAGCATCACCGTTAAGTGATACCAGCATGTTTTTAAACAAACAGTCGGGGCATCGTTTCTTGCGCTTAGATTTATCTCACGCGGGGTCAAATGATAAACAGTGGCAATATCATTTGGGCAGTGCTAATTGTGTGTCTGAATCTGTCGATGCAGCGCCTGAAGCATCTTGTGCTTATACTAACAGGGTAGAATTCATTTTACCGATGACACAGCTCGACAGCGAACTGACACTTGAGATCTCAGTATCCAACATTTTGGCTCAGGTCGACCTTTTAGAGGCAGATAGCTGTGAATTCGGGAACCCTGAAACACAACCATGCAAGCAATTGTTACGTAACTTGCTGAATAGACCATGGATAAAGTGGGATTAAACGCGCACTAACGGTTTATTATAGACTTTCGGATACTAGAGAGGCAGAGGTTCGCGGGTCATAATGATGCCAGCGTATGGATGACGTAAGTATCAGCCATGCTAAATAGTATATTTTTAATCAATGATAGATGCTTTTATACGCGTGAACGTGAATTTATGCTTATACTTTAAGCAGAGATAATAACCTATCGCCAATAGGTTATGCTGTGCACATAGTGTCAAAATTTGCTATCTTAAGAAAAATAAATGATTCCTGAACAAGGCGAACTGGCGCGGAGATAAGAATGACAGAGAAGGCCTTCCTGATAAGCGGTAGAAATACCATTATCCATAAAATTCGAAAGTTAGATTTGTTAGTAACGAACGGCGACGAACATCCGCCCATTATCGTTACTTATAAAGGCATCAAGCAATATGAAGGGAAAATCCCTGAAAATAAGCGTGATGCTAAAATGATGGATATGGAACTTGTTGATATTACGACAAGCGACGTGTTCGGCGATGAAAAAACCTTAGTGTTTATTCAAACCCTAAATGGAAAAGAATATAAAATCGATTACACAAAAATCGGTACCAGTATGTTCATCAAAATCCATCAAGATAGCATTTTCTAGTTATAAGAAATAACGTGGGGTCAGCAAACCTGACCCCAGTTATCTGCTAGCTGTGTATTAAACCCCGCTATTGGCCGTGCTTCTCCTTTAAGTTGCACATACCGCTGTTCAAATATTGAAAATCGACAAATATCTACTGGCGTGACTTCTGATGCGTTAACGCTATTGATAACACCTGCGGTTTCCAGCCCTTCGGCAATTAACTCGGAACAAAACCAACTACTGAAGTCTTCTTGGTTGTAGCTAATGCTTCCTAAAATAGGGTGACTATCTAGCGCGTCTACAGCTGAACCAAAAAGTTGTAGTACGTCATAGGCCTTCCCTTCTTGAGCAAACATAAAATTAAAAAAGTCCCGTTTGTTTTGCTCGAACATACTGCGAGCGGATTCACCTAACGGCAGCCACCACATGTCGCCGTCGTAGGTATGCACCCGTTCACTTAAGCGGTTAGTCATGACGCCTTTTTTACCGCCATAAACGGTGGCTTCCATAACTTGATTAAAGTATCGGCCCGACGCTTCGTCACGCATTTTGGTTTGCATAACAATAGCAATGTGAGTAACCGCTGAGCGGGTGGTTAACTTTGTCCAGCGAGAAAAAAGGCTGTTTCCGCCAAAAGCGATAATATCGCCTGGGCGCATTTGTTCTCTAATATGATGGTACTTTTGCTGTTCTAACATGATTACCTCCGTGTCAAATGACTGAATAACTTGTATCAAAGTGTGTATAACCCGCGACCAGTAAGCGTTTTAGCGTGGTTAGTTATCGGCTTTTATCGTCGGTTTATCGCTTGGTCTCACGTAACAGAGCTTTAACCTTTTTATAGCGCGAATGTCATATTTTTTCACTAGTTTATGCTCGCGAAGACAAAAGTAGTTGTCGACGCATCATTTAACTAATCTCATTTGAGGAACTTGATATGGATATGTCACGCCACGTTAGATTACCTGCTTTGTTTGGTCTTGGAATTACACTTGCATTATCTGCAAGCCTAGCCAATGCAAATGGGTATCCTGAAAGTACTGAACAAGACCTTGTAGCAGTTTGTGAAGCGATAAAAGAAGATAATCGCTTAGCATTGCATAAAGCAGTTAAACGCAGTCGTATTAGTTATAGAAATTTGCACAAAGGATTAGTGTGTAATGGCGAAGATATGCTTTCTTTCGCTCAGTCGCATAACGCGACGTCAACAGGCGACTATCTTGCTCGCAGAGTGAACGCTGATAAATCTGTCTTAACGGCAAAACGTTAACGGCAAGAAAATTAGACTGTTTGATCGAATTTTATATCCCTGGATTTGGAGCTGCTGCTTTTCAGCAGCTCTTTTTTTATTTAAAGGGGGAGCACAAATCATCAAATACACGCTTATTCCTTTACGCACCAACCTCCTAGCATGAACCGCTTACGCATGAGTCTGCCTGTTTCTGTCTTCTTCTGCCTAATTCTGCTTGGAAAGAAAAACTTCGATAAAGACCAATGTCTTACTAGCGTCATATTCGTTCAGCCGATAGACTGTTTTCGCTAAGAAGTAAGTGCTTTTTCTACTAACTTACTGTGTTTTCGGGAGAACAAGAAGTGTGATGGCTGGAACGCGAAATTGGATAACTGGCGCGACATTAGTACTTGGGTGTTATTACCTCGGTACGTGGCTGTCTTCCTCAACAGGTTTACCACTGCCAGGTGCACTTACTGGCTTGCTCATTCTTCTGGCCGTACTTTTTATCGTTCCGACGGCCGAACCTCTTGTGGCACGTGCCGCTTCCCCCTTACTACGTCATATGTCGGTACTATTTGTACCTGCGGTTCTTGGCGTTAGTGCATATTGGAGTGAAATAGCACAAAACGGGTGGGCCATTGGTATCGCGATAATTATCACTACCTGCATAAGCTTGGGGATTAGCGCTAAAATAGCAGAAAAACTACTGTCCTCACGCCATGCACACCTTTCGCAAGTACCTGCTAAGAAAGATGCAGCCGAACAAGTCACCGAGCAACGGGAAGTAAAAAAGGGAAGTGACAATGATTGAGGCTATTAAAAATGCCGCTACGCTTTCGGGTGTGGTTTGGCTTGCCATCACGCTACTTTTTTATTGGGTTGGGTTAGCTATAAATCGCAAATACTACCGTTACCCGATTTCTCACCCCCTTATTTTTACGGCGCTAAGTGTGGGATTGGTTGTGTATTTTTCCAATACTGCTATGGCCCATTACCAGCAATCTGCTGGCTTGTTACATTGGTTGTTAGGCCCTGTAACGGTTGCGTTGGCACTGCCAATTTACCGACAATGGCAACGTTTGCGTCACTATGGTTTACCTTTGGTGGTGAGCATAATGGCAGGAGGAATTGTTGCGCCAATTTTGGCATGGGCAGCACTTTGGGTTTTCAACTCGCCAATTAGCATTCAACTCACTATGTTAGCCAAATCTATTACCACGCCCCTCGCCATGGAAGCATCGGCTCAAATAGGGGGAATTCCTGCTCTTGCAGCCGTGTTTGTTATTACTACCGGTGTTGTAGGCGCCATTGCCGCTACGAGTATTTTTCGTGTTTTTAAGGTAACCGATACTCAATCTCAAGGCGTTGCACTAGGTACGGTTGCACACGCAGTCGGAACCGCAAAATCGTTACATATGGGTGATGATGTGGCAGCCATGGCAACACTAGGTTTATGCGTAAATGGCATATTTACCGCTATTATTTTGCCATTAATATTTAGTTTTCTCTCACCATCGCTTTAATTTTGACTACAATGGATTAAAGCAATTCATTCGAAAGTGCTATTGTGAGTTTCGACGTGTCACGTCAATATATGAACCGTCAAAATTTATCGCTTCAGTTCGAAGTATTAACGCCGATACAGTGTTGATTACAACGCATTGTAATTTTCACTGTTATCAAAAAGCTAGGTGGTAAGATTATTCAATGTTTTCTGTACTCGTCTGTGACGACTCGTTAGTCGCTCGAAAACAAGTTGCCAAATGTTTACCTCAGGACTGGGATGTTTCTGTACATTTTGCAAAGAATGGCCAGGAAGCACTCGTCGCGCTTAAAGAAGGTAAAGGAGATTTACTGCTGCTTGATTTGAACATGCCCATACTCGATGGCTATGGCACGTTAGAAGCAATTAAAGCAGAAGGCTTGTCGACTAAGGTCATTGTTATTTCAGGAGATATTCAACCTGAAGCTTACGATAGAGTAACGGCTTTGGGGGCATTGGATTTCATTCGTAAGCCCGTATCGCCTCAAACCCTTGCTGAAGTGCTCGATAAATTTGACATATTGCGCAGCGAGCCAGAGCCTGTTGTGGAAGCTGCGCCTTTAGACCCTGATATCCGTGATTGCTACCAAGAAATAACGAATATCGCCATGGGTCAAGCCGGTGATCATTTAGCTCGCATCATGAACGTTTTCGTTCGACTTCCTATCCCCAATGTAAACCTCATTGAAGTTTCTGAATTACACATGATGCTTTCAGATATCGAAAGTCATGAACAAGTTACCGCCGTTTGCCAGGGCTTTATAGGGCCGGGCATCAGTGGCGAGGCCATTTGTATTTTAAGTGATTCGAGCTTTGAAGATGTGGCAAAAATTCTCAATGTGGAAGGCGAAGTAGATGACCAGCTTCAGCTCGAGCTATTAATGGATGCTGCCAGTATTCTTATCGGCACTTGCCTTACTGGCCTAGCAGTGCAAATGGATGTTAACTTCAGCCAAGGTCATCCTATTGTTTTAGGGCAGCACCGAGCCATTACTGAAATTATCAGTATGAATCAGATTAGATGGAAACGAACCCTCGCCATCGAGCTAAGCTATGGCTTAGAAGGTTACAATGTTCAATGTGATTTGATTTTGTTATTTACCGAAGAGTCGATGAAAATGATGAATTCGAAACTTGCCCACCTGTTGGAGGACTTCTAATGAGCCAGCAATTGGATGATATACTCGAATTCCATTGGATGATGGATATGCTTCAAACGGTTGACGTTGGCATTGTTGTGCTAAATCGACAGTTTAAAATTCAAGTCTGGAACGGCTTCATGGAAAGCCATAGTGGTATGTTACCCAGTGACGTTCGTGATAAGTCGCTTTTTGAATTATTCCCCTCCATTAAAGAAGACTGGTTTAAGCAAAAATCTAAACCCGTATTCGAGCTAAAAACCAGAGCATTTATGACCTGGGAACAGCGCCCTTATTTATTTAAGTTTCCTAACTACCGGCCGATTACAGGTAGTGAGTCATTTATGTATCAAAACATCACACTGTCGCCATTAATATCGGCTACAGGAAATGTTGAATACATCAGTATGATGATTTACGACATGACAGATGTTGCGGTTGGTAAAAAGCAACTTGAAGCCATACAGGTGCATATGACGGAAGCACAAGAGCGTAATCAGCTCGCCCGCTAGTATTCACTTTTATCGCCACAAGTAACTTGCGAACCACCCCCCATTTTTTATTCGAGTTAATCGACACGAGGCCGCAGTTCTACGTGTTGCCGGAGTCACTATGCGAACGTTTTTCCAGTTTCTATTCTCACCCTTGTTTTTGCTATTAGAGGCGAAGGCAAAAACTACCCTTTCGACTAAATGTTTTATTCTTGTTGCAATGGTGTTTGTGTTAGCTGCGTGTGGCGGTGGCGGCGGTGATTCAGATGGCGGCAGTGGCTCTAGCAACAGTGACTTAGTGATTAACGCCGGTGACGATGCAACGGTTACCGAGGGCGCAAGTTATTCATTGAGTGCGGTAGTGAGTGGTGGGAATGAAGAATATACCTACCGTTGGTCGGCATCGCCTTCACTGACTATCACCCATGAAGACACTAGCGATTCTGCTGCTAGCTTTGAAGCGCCAAGCGTATCAAGTGCCACAGAATACACTATTACCGTAACGGTTAACGACACGGGGGGCAACGAAGCCAGTGATTTAACCATTATAACCGTGGTGCCAATTAATATTGCTCCAGAAGCGATTATTGATGTGCCCGAGTGGGATGGTTTAGATGCAAATAATTTCCCCGGTGGTGTAGAAGTTATTTTTGATGGTAGTAGCAGCACCGATGCCGATGCTGCAGACGAGAGCGCATCCATCTCTGATTACAGCTGGACGCAAACCGACGGCACTAACGTGATTACGGGTGAAGAAACCAATTTATCAACGCTTACCATAGTGACGCCTATCGCAAATGATGCACAAACCCTAAGTTTCGAATTGACAGTAACCGACAGCGAAGGCACTACCGACACTGAATCAGTGGCTATTTTTGTGCAGTCAGAGTCAGATACGTTGCCTGAGGTTGACGCTGGTTCTTCTCAGGGTGTTTTTAGTGGTGAAACTATTTTGCTAGATGGCGATGCCAGTACCAGTATTCCAAGTGCGTTACCGCTTACTTATGATTGGGAGCGCAGTAATAATGTATCTTCAACAGCGTTACCTGCTAATGCAGCTGATGCATCTATCTTAAGCCAAAACGTAGACATACAAGCAATAGATGATGAAGATGGCTTATCTACTTTTGCTATCGCGCCTGCGGTAACTGAATATACCGTAGTGGCTTACACATTAACCGTGACCGATGCCAACGGTAATCAAGTAGAAGATACAATTAATGTGGGCGTACGCCCTATGCCGACTCCCTTAATGAATGATACTGGCGTGTTGCAGCAAGCAACTGATAATGCACTTACTGAAGCGCAACAAAACGAGTGGCCAGGTCAAGATGGTCAACGAGGCGCTGATGTTGTTGAGAATAATGGATTAATTGAGAAAGCAGGAAGAGGCAAAGCGGGCTTCGATTATACCCGCTTAAATGCCAATGGCGATGAACAAGATGCCAGTGCAGATGCGTGGTCATGCGTACGCGACAACGTAACGGGCTTAGTGTGGGAAGTAAAGACCGACGACGGTACACTGCAAGATAAAGACTACACTTATTCATGGTATAGCGACGATGTTAATGGTGGTTATGAAGGTGATTTAAGCGGCAACGATACGGTTTGTTCACTGACTAACTGCAACACGCAAGCTTATGTGACAGCATTAAACGCTCAAGGGTTATGTGGTTTTTACGACTGGCGTATGCCCACGCACCAAGAACTTTTTTCGCTTATGCATTTAGGTATCTCTGATAGCATGACCATTGATGAGGATTACTTTCCTTATACAGGTGTGCTTTCAGCAAACCCAGTGTGGTACTGGACTTCTGTACCTAGCGCAGACGGTGTAAACAGCGACGATGCCCAAAATGCATGGGCGCTGGATTTCGATTCTGGGGTAGATAATTTTTTAAATAAATCCTCGGCGGCAAAAGTACGCTTAGTAAGAGCGGGGAGATAATTATGAAAAACGTAGTGCCTTTTTTAACACCTAAATTATCATCTGTATTAGCACCACTAGCAGCATCGCTTATGCTAGTTTCAACTGGCTTATCGGCACAAACGTGTTTGTCAGACGGGCTTGAAACCACACCTGATGAAGACTTTACTACCATTACTAGTAGTACGGTGTTACACGCGCCTACCGACTTGGTGTGGGAGCGCTGTGCAGAAGGCCAAACCTGGGATGGGTCTACCTGTGATGGCGAAGCCGTGAAGTACACATGGCAGCAAGCATTAAAGTTAGCGCATGCGGCCAGTGATGAAGATTTGCTGGGGTGGCGACTTCCCAATGTTAAAGAACTTGCCACTATTGTTGAGCGTGACTGTGTACGACCAGCGGTAAATAGCACCATGTTCCCAGAAACGCCGCCAGATGACTTTTGGACTTCTACCCCTTCGGTTGATGATCCCGATAGGGCATGGGTAGTGGCTTTCTTTAATGCTAGCCATTCAATCAAAGAGAAAGATCGCTTTATTTACGTAAGATTGGTGCGAACGTACACAAACGATTAGTGAAGATGCACAAACCTTTGATTTATACTTTAGACCAATGAGAAGGTTGTGCGGTAGGAAATATGAAGGCGCGCACTTATAATGCGCGTATTTCTTATTGTTAGCAGGCATCCATGTTTACCTTGATACTTCACCCTGATTTTTCGCAGTTTAGACTCATGTCACCTTCCTATTTGCGTGTAAGCTAGCCACAATACTCTCATGAAATATTTTGAACGCCTTTTACTAGGCATGGTAAGCACAGTGCTATTTGCTGGATGGATTAAACCAGCCTCGGCAGAAATTTCGTGCAACATTGATTTTGCTTATGGCTTAGCGGTAAATGAAACTCAACTTCGCGTTATGGAAAAGTCTCGCACGCGGGTGCAAATTAACGATCAAACTCAACTTTTTATTGATGGGCGTTGGCAAACCCTTACCGCTGAACAAAGCGAGTGGTTAGGTGAGTATGCGCATGGCCTACATTATGTGGTGCCCAAAATGATAGTGTTGGCTACCGAGGGCGTTGATTTAGCAGTAGATACTATTGAGAGTGTGTACCTAGGTTTAGTAGGAAGCGACCACGATAGCTACGAGCGCTTAAATAGCGCTATGAAGCGGGTAAAAGTAAGGGTTAAAGACAAGTTCAGACATGCGAGTAATCATTACTTCATCGGCCCAGGATCGTTAGAAAGTGTCGATGATTTTGTTGATAGTGAAATTGAAGCCCAATTGGAAGAGGCTATTTCTACCTCGGTAGGCGGTATTTTGTCGGCTATTAGCGGAATCAATACCAATAGTGATGAAGTGAACAGTGACAAAGTCGCTGAAATTACCCGTCAATTAGGCACGGTAGGCGAGCAGCTTGAAAGAGATATGAACAGCAAAGCAACCAGCCTACGAAATAAAGCAGAGTGGATTTGTAACAAACTAAAACGATTAGATGTTGCTGAAGAAAAGCTTCGCGCTTCAATACCCGCACTGCAACCGTATAATCTCATTATTTCCCATTCCCCAGAGGAAACGGAATAGCGGATAGCCTCGCACTAAGCGAGGCCAATCCTGCCTACTTCCAATCTATACAAAACAAGACAGTAAAGTGTTCAGGTAACGTCTGCCTTTTGCGGTTACCTGCCAGTGGGTATCGGTAATATCGAGCAGCCCTTGTGCCTGAGCATCGTCTAAAGCGTCTTGATATTCTTTCGTTAATTCAACACCGGTTAGTGCGGTGTAGTCCTCAATAGGGCAGGGCTCTACCAATCTAAAGCGGTTCATGAAGAATTCAAACGGTAAGTCTTCAGCAGGTACCCGTGTTTCTGTGTCTAAATAAGGGCGGCTTATTTCCATGTAGCCACGAGGGTGCTTAATTTTAACCGTACGCGTAATCGTTCCCGTGGCGATATCCGTAACCTTGCCGTGCGCGCCGCAGCCTATTCCCAAGTAATCACCAAAACGCCAATAGTTAAGGTTATGCTGGCACTGATGCCCCGCTTTTGCGTAAGCAGAAATCTCATATTGCTCATAACCAGCGGCCTTTAATCGTGCATGGCCTTGTTCTTGAATGTCCCACAAAATATCATCATCGGGTAATTCAGGCGGACGTGAATAAAAGGGCGTATTAGGTTCAATCGTTAACTGATACCACGACAAATGATAGGGCGACAACGCCAAGGCTTTATTCACATCAGACATGGCGTTTTCTACACTTTGTTCGGGTAGACCATGCATTAAATCTAAGTTAAATGTAGGTAGCCCAGCACTATGTGCCTGATTAATCGCTTCTATGGCTTGGGTATCATTATGAATGCGGCCAAGCACTTTTAGGTGGGCAGGCTGAAAGCTTTGTATACCTACTGATATACGGTTTATACCGGCTTGATAAAAGCCAGCGAAACGACCACTTTCCACCGTACCAGGGTTAGCTTCCATGGTGATCTCAGCATCATCCGCTAAGTTTACCCGTATGCGAATACCCTTAATTAAGTCGCTAATCGCCTCGGCTGAAAATAAACTTGGAGTGCCCCCGCCTATGAAAATAGTTTCAACGGTTCTATCGCCAATGCGCTTAGCATCTATGGCTAAGTCATCGAGCAAGTGAGCTACATACTCTTTTTCGGGCAATGCTGACTTTAAGCCGTGTGAATTAAAATCGCAATATGGGCATTTTTGTACGCACCATGGAATATGCACATACAAACTTAGTGGAGGATTACGCAAAGGTGTTTCTCATTGATGCTAATAATATAGCCAGTGCGTTTCCGCGGTGACTAATACGGTTCTTTTCAGCTTTATCTAACTGCGCTGCGGTGCAGTTGTGCGATGGCACGTTGAATACTGGGTCGTATCCAAAGCCGCCGTCACCTTCACGAGATTTAAGAATTTCACCTTCCCACTTACCTTGGCTAACGAGTGGCACAGGGTCACCTGCGTGGCGCATGAAAACCAATGTGCAAAAGAAGTGGGCTTTGCGATTGTCAGAACCTGCTAACTCACTTAAAAGCTTGTCGATATTGTCGCTGTCGGTAGCATCCTCGCCAGCAAAGCGTGCTGAATAAATACCAGGTGCGCCGCCAAGGGCATCAACCACTAAGCCGGAATCGTCAGCAATAGCCGGTAAACCGGTTACCTTGGCAGCATGTCGCGCTTTAATAATGGCATTCTCAACAAAGGTAGTGCCTGTTTCAGGTACGTCTTCTACGCCCAAGTCTTTTTGCGCAATAACATCTACACCGTACTCAGCAAACAAGCTGGTGAATTCACGCACCTTGCCCTGATTACCAGACGCAAGCACTATCTTTTGAGGAAAAGTCATAAAAATACCTTAACAAATTTAATTCAGTTTTAGCTGGCGCTGGCTAAGCTAAGCAGGAGACCTAACTACCCCGTAACCACGCGGTGAATACATCCCTGTACGCTCCGCTGCCGCATCCATGCGGCAGAGGGGTTACTGTGCAGTTAGTTCTCCTACTTGCTAGCCTGTGTCGCAAATATTGCAGTTTTAATCGCGGTTTATTTAATAGCTTGTGTAGCAGATTAAGAGCAACTTAATAAGACACCGTTTTTAAAAAACTTTGAATGGCTAAAGGTGGTTTATACCTGCCGGTTTCGCAGATTGCCCTGAATTGGGAGAAAGCTTGCGCAGCCAACACACCTGATTGGCCGCGCTAACCGTGCCATCGCCAACCTCGTCATCAACTAGCACGCAAAGGGCCGCATCACTTATCCCCAGATCAGCTCATCGCGTTAGCGCTTCTTCGTGCGATTCTTAATTTTTGGCTTCGCTTTCGCCTTGGCTTTCGCTTTGTCTTTCGCCGTTAGCTTTTTCTTTCTTGGGCCAATTTTAGGTGTTTTGTTTTGCGGACGAAGTTCTGCAATAACGCGGGCTTTAATTGGCTCTTCGGTGTAGCGTGCCGCTTTGGAAATAAATTCAAAGTCGTGGGCTTCTATCAATGAAATCGCAGTGCCTTTGGCGCCAGCGCGCCCGGTACGGCCAATTCGGTGAACATAAACGTCGGCTTTACGTGGCATATCGAAGTTAATGACATGGCTAACTTCAGGTACATCAATGCCTCGCGCGGCTACGTCGGTGGCTAGGAGTACCGGCACTTCGCCGCTTTTAAAGCGCGTTAAGGCAGCCATACGTTTATCTTGTGGCATTTCGCCTTGTAACCAGCACACCATAATATCTTGCGACGCTAAGTAGTCTTTAAGCATTTGCAGGCGTTCGCGGGTTTTAACGAATACAACCGTGGTAGTCGCTTGTTCTTTTAATATATGAACGAGCAATGCCTTTTTATGGTTTAAGTCATCAGCTAAGTGATACCACTGGTGAATTTTGTTCTTTTCTTTGCGTGATGGAAACGCTTCAATCACTTCAGGGTTTTGCAGAATGTCTTTGGCAAACTGACTGACACCGCCGCCTTCCAATGTGGCAGAAAATAGCATGTTCTGTTTGCGCCAGCGTGCTTCACTAGCAATCTGGTTCACAATAGTGCGGAAACCCATGTCTAGCATGCGATCGGCTTCATCAAGTATCAGGCACTCGATGTCACGACAATCGGCCATTTCATTTTGAATGTGTTCGAACAAACGCCCTGGAGTAGCCACCAAAATATCGATACTTTGGCTAAGGGTTTCTCTGTCGGTACCGTAGTTAATGCCACCGGTGATCACACCGCTAACAATATCAGTGTGTCTGGTTAACTCAACGGCTTGTTCATACACCTGAAGCGCGAGTTCGCGGGTAGGGGTAAGAATAAGAATGCGAGTCGAACCTGGTTGCTTACGCGGGTAGTCGAGTAAAAACTGACAAACTGGCAACAAGAACGCAGCGGTTTTTCCCGTGCCTGTAGGCGCAGAAGCCAAAATGTCGCGCCCGTCCATTGCATGAGGGATAACCAAAGATTGTACGCTGGTGGGGCTCTCGTAGCCCATATCTGCCACCGCGTGGCAGAGTTCTTCGTCTAATTCGAGATCTTCGAAAGTCATAGTATAAAAACGCTCATATTGAATGGGGCGTATTGTAGCATTTATGGTACAAAACGTAGAAAAAAAACACGTAATAGATAATTTACCGAATCGTTTTGTGCAAGCACATCACAACCCCTTTGATAGCACCTTACGAAATTAAGTGATGAAAGCGCCTGATTAACTTGGTTTATCAGGGCGCCTTATCAAAGTAGTGCGCTTATTTTTTCCAATTTAGCATTGTTTAGTGCTTCACGAATTTCTGGGCCTTTAAATCCTTGGGCAATAATGTGCTGAACATCCACTGCATTGGCTGTTGCTAAAGCTTTAGTTATCAACGCTTCGCGTCTCGCCCAATTTAATGCATCTACAGTTTCCGGTCGTTCTGAATCAGCGAGTTGCCTTGCAATAGGCTGCAAGGCATTGAGAAAAAGACTAAAGCGTTCAGGTCGTCGCCATGCATCGGTTTTATTAAACACAGATAACAGAGTCTCGGCATCTAGTTTGTCGCTATTAAGAAGTGATGTTTTATGCGCACTCACCATTTCGGCAATTTCGCTCACTGTATTTTGCACTTTTAAGCGTTTACACAGTTGCTGAACTTCATTGAGTGATAAGCCTGAACAAAGCGCTGCGAAACGAATTTCTATTGGCGCAGTCTGACTGGCGTTTTGTTCCTGTGGTTGAGTGTGTGATTGCTTTTGAATTTGTTTGAGTGTCTGAATACCAGTAATAAAAGCGCTTTCAGACTGACTAAGTTCTGCAAACCAGTCGTCTAAGCCATGGCACGCTTTTAAGGTTTTGAAAAATACCTCGGGAGTAGCTTCCAGCAAACTTCGCTTGGTTTCTTGCCATACTCTTTCTGCACTTAGGCTGTTTAACTCACCAGACTTGGCCATGTCGGTCATTAAGCTTAAGGTTTCTTCTGCAATGGTAAATCCTAAATAGGCATAGCGGGTGGCAAAACGGGCTACGCGAAATACCCGTAGAGGGTCTTCACTAAAGGCTTCAGAAACATGACGAAGAACTTTTTGCGCTAAATCTTGCTGGCCATGATAGGGGTCGATAAGTTCGCCGTCTTGATCTCGGGCAATGGCATTTACAGTTAAATCTCGGCGTTTTAAATCCTCTTCCAACGTGACCGACGTAGACGCGTCGCACTCAAAGCCTGTATAGCCGTTGCTTGTTTTTCGTTCGGTACGGGCAAGTGCGTATTCTTCTGAGGTTTTGGGGTGTAAGAATACAGGGAAGTCTTTACCGACTTGAGTGAAGCCTTTAGCTAGCATTTGCGCAGGTGTTGCTCCTACCACAACATAATCACGTTCGGTAACGGTTCTTCCCAAAAGGGTGTCGCGTACCGCGCCGCCAACTAAATAAACTTGCATGTAACCTCTATATTAAAATTTAACTAAGCCAATGCGTATTATTACAGAAGCAGTTTGTATAAGCACACTTTGACTTCTGTTCACGCTCTGGTAGTTTAAATCGCGTTTTCAACTTCAACAGCGAATACCATGTATTTGAATTACTTTGGGTTAAGTGATAATCCGTTTTCAATCGCGCCAAACCCCGATTACCTCTATATGAGCCCGCGGCACAAAGAGGCGTTAGCTCACCTTACTTTTGGGCTAAGTGAAAGTGGCGGTTTTGTTATGCTTACCGGCGAGGTAGGGACAGGGAAAACCACGGTTTCTCGTAAGTTATTGCAGCAACTGCCCGATAACACCCAAGTCGCGATGATACTAAACCCAACGCTTTCTGCGCTGGAGTTACTCGCCACGGTATGCGATGAACTTGGTTTACACTACCAAGAAGAGAAAGCCAGCTTAAAATACTTTACCGATTTGATTTTATCTAAGTTGGCAGAAAATCACCAACAGGGTATGAACACGGTGTTGATGGTTGATGAAGCGCAGCACTTATTGCCAGAAGTGTTGGAACAATTGCGGTTATTAACGAACCTTGAAACCAACCGCGAAAAGCTATTAAAAGTGGTATTAATCGGCCAGCCTGAATTACAGCAACTATTGAAGCGCAACGAGCTAAGACAACTCGCTCAGCGTATTACTGCACGGTATCATTTGCTGCCACTTACCGCCCCAGAAGTTAGTGCTTACATAGCGCATAGACTTAGTGTCGCGCATGGTGATGTGAGTATTTTTAGCAAATCTACCTTGCGGGCAGTGCATCAAATAACCGGTGGTATTCCAAGAGTGATAAACTTGCTTTGCGATAGGGCGTTAACCCTTTCTTTTACCAAACAACATGCTGTAGTGCAAAAACCTATTTTCCTTGCTGCAGCACAGCAAATTCTTGGTGAAGATGTGGTAAGCCAACGTATGCAAGGTAATCGAAAGTGGTGGCTTGCAACCGCATTTGTTGTAGCTGTGTTCTGTGGTTATGGCCTAGGGAGTTTATATGTCTAATATTCTTAGTATTAGTGACCTGAAGCCCGGCATGGTGATTGTTAGAATTACGCAACAGAATGGGCCGGTTAAAATTCGAAAATCGGGCTTGGTGTCTAGCGATGCTATGGTGGAAGGCTTAGCCGAAATGGGTGTTCAGGAAATAGAAATAGATCCTGATCAAACAGTAGAAATTGCGCCTGCTACTACAGCGGGAAGTGGCCATCGCACACAGACCCAAGCACTACTGCGTGGCCAGCATGATACCAGCGCTAAGTTCGACAAAACGCTATCTGATCAATTTAATCGCAGTTTGTTTTTGCCTACCGTGCAAGGACTACCTTCCATGTGGAAGGTATATGGCAAAGAACTTGCGACTTATTCGACCATTGTTGCAGGTGGTTTTTGCTTAGGTTTTTTGGTTGCCACGCGAGGTGAATGGTGGCCTGCGGTTACAGCATCGGTTGTGGAAACTATTCAACCTGAAACCTCAACCACGGCCGCTACCTCGGAATTGGGTTCTGAAGCGCTTAAACAAGCGCCGACACAAGAGCTTGCACAGACATCTTCACAGCTAACTGCACAAGTTAGCGGCCAAGGCAGTGTGCAAGGGGCAGAACAAACAGCTGCGCCAATAGATACGCCGTTAATGGTGCCCAATGCATCTGAACAAGTATCAACCTCTAGCGGTAATCCACCTTCTGAAGGCATCGCTTCGCAAGAAGTTGGTTCAGATGATATATCGCAAGCCTCTCGCGCTAATAACAGCCCAAATTCACAATCTCTGCCAAGCCAAAACTCTACGGGAAATCAAGCTCTGACGGAGAATCGAAGTGATGCTGATGATACGTTCGACTTAGCCGTGGCTGAGGAAGAAGGGCGCGTGCTTAATTCTCAAGGCAACCAAGATGACAACAAGATTGAAGTATCGCCAGAACTGTTAGCGCGTTTTAATCAAGCGGTGGCCGCACTCGATACCCAAGCTGAGAATAATGATTTTGAGCCGGAAACGAAAGTAACGGTTCGAGACAACATTCAGCGTGTTGATCAGTTACCTGTGCGGCTATTAACGAGATTGCCCTCTATGAACTTCAGTGCGCATATGTACGCATCACGACCCGATGATCGCTGGGTGCGAGTGAACGGCAAACAAATGAGTGAGGGCGATTGGATTGACGATAAGGTGCAAATTGTCAATATTGAAGCGCAGCAAGTGGTGTTAGGTTTTGAAGAAGAACTCTTCACCATGGCGGCGCTTACGGATTGGTAATAAAAGCGCTAAGCAATGAGGTATTGAAGTGCATTTTAATGCCCATTGCTCATTAGTCTGGCGCTTGACTGACAAATACGTCTTGAAAGAAAGTCGACAAGTTAACGTTAAAATCATCGGGCCGTACACCTGAGACAATTTCGTCATCATTTGCACTTAAATCTAGCCGAGTAATATCGTCATATTGCTGCGATGGAACGCTATAAAATGTCATCACAATGGGGCTCATCGTACTAAGTGGGTTTTGTTGGCTGACAATGGCAAGTTTCCCACTTTTTAGCCTAACAATTGAGCCTACAGGGTGCACTCCCATGCATGTGACAAATTGGCTAACCAAGGCTTGATCGAGGCTCTTATCTTCCGTTAGTCGTTTGAGGGCCTGGGTGGGGCTAATACTTTCTTTGTGGGGACGATTGGACACCATGGCATCGTAGGTATCAATAATACCTGCAATGCGCGCAAATTCTGAAATTGCCATGTCTTTGAGTGCTTTAGGGTAGCCACTGCCGTCTATGCGTTCGTGATGTTGCGCAATAATCGATAACACTAAATCCGAAATATCACCACACTGCTCCACAAGCTCAACACCAATATCAACATGGGTTTTCATCATTTCCCAATCTGCCGCTGACAAATCGTCAACATTGTTGTGAACATCCATAGGTAACGACGACATGCCAACGTCCATCAACAAAGCACCTAAACTCGCTTGATCTATGGTATCTCTGTCATACCCTAGAAACTGGGTAAACATGCCCATTAAAATACTGCAGTTGATAGAGTGTTCTAGCAGGTAAGCGTTGTTGTTTTTTATCAGAGTTAAGCAGGACAGGGCGTCTTTGTTATCAAATACACTATCGATAAGGCTCTGCGCTAGGTCTTTCACTAATTTTAAGTCGTTTACCGCACCACGGTTAAGTGCAGATAAAAAACCGTTTTGTATATTTATCGCATCAAAGTAAAGCCCATTAGCTTCTTTCATTGCGTTTCTTGTAAGGCTATTAGGCGCTGGCGACTGCTCTTCTTTTACATCAGTAGGCGCTTGAGTGATTGTTTCTGATGTGGGAAGGGGAGCTGAGTCGGTTGCTGGTTCGTGAATAACAGACTTCTCGAAGTCTACTTGAACAGTCAATATCCCGCGAGATTTTAAGGTGTTGATGACCGTTTGATGTTTTACAAGGCCCTTTGAACGCATCCGTAAACTGCCGGTTTGTTTAAGTACTTGGTTGATGTACATCCCTGGTTTGAGATCATCAATAGGTACTGCTTTCAGCATAAAGACTCCATTCAATTTTTTCTGCGATGTTAATTACTTACTAAAGTTAGGCGAAGTACGAGTACTTCGCCATCACTACGGAGCAAAATTCCACTGAACGATACTAAAGTTTAAACCTAGCGTTTAAGAGCTTGTATTTTACAGCTAGTATTTTACAGCCAGTAATTAAACCCAAACAGGTTGCTTCGCTTCGTAAGCCGAAATTTTGTCAGTAAGCTCAAGCGTTTGGCCAATCGCATCTAACCCTTTTAGCAAGTTAGTTTTATGGTGATCCGCAATGTCGAAGCTGAAGCTAGTCTCACCAAAAGATACAGTTTGCTCTGGTAAGTTAACCGTAATTTCTAGCGCTGGATTAGCTTCAACTGCTGCAAACAATGCGTCCATTTCGCTGCTGGCAAGCGCAACCGGTAACAATTGGTTATTAATACAGTTGCCATAAAAAATATCAGCATAGCTGGTGGCAATAATGGTTTTAAAACCAAAATCGTTCAGCGACCATGGCGCATGTTCACGGCTAGATCCACAACCAAAATTTTCTCGAGTAAGTAATATACTTGCACCGGCAAACTCAGGTTTGTTCAATGAGAACTCTGGGTTAGGTACTTTTTCTTCTAAATCCAAATAACGCCAATCGTGAAACAAGTGCTTTCCATAGCCAGCGCGAGTCACACCAGTTAGAAACTGCTTGGGAATAATTTGGTCGGTATCTACGTTGGCTTGGTCTAGCGGTACTGCTGAACCTGTGTGCGCGGTAAAACCTTGTATTGAATTAGACATGGTTACTCCTGAAATTCTCTAACATCGGCGAAACGGCCAGTAATAGCGGCGGCAGCTGCCATCGCTGGGCTAACCAAATGGGTGCGTGCACCACGACCCTGACGGCCTTCAAAGTTTCGGTTACTGGTTGATGCACAACGATCGCCAGCCACAAGTTTGTCGTCGTTCATACCCAAGCACATAGAGCAACCTGGTAAACGCCATTCAAAGCCAGCGTCGGTAAAGATTTTATCTAACCCTTCAGCCTCAGCTTGTTTTTTCACATGACCTGAACCAGGAACCACAATGGCGGTAACTGAATCGACTACTTTGCCATTCTTAGCAATATGCGCAGCTGCACGTAAATCTTCAATACGACCATTAGTACAAGAACCAATAAACACATGGTTTACGGCAACATCTGCAAGCTTATCGCCTGCTGATAATCCCATATAGCCCAAGGCTTTTTTGGCGCTTTCTTTTTCGATAGGATCAGAGAAATCATCTGGGCCCGGCACGGGTGCATCAACACCAATAACTTGGCCTGGGTTTGTGCCCCAAGTAACCTGAGGTGCAATGTCAGCCGCTTCAAGTTCTACTACTGTATCGAAGCTTGCGCCTTCTTCAGTGTAAAGGGTTTTCCAATAGGCTACAGCGTCTTCCCAGTCTTGGCCCTTTGGCGCGTATTCACGGCCTTTAAGGTATTCAAAAGTAGTGTCATCAGGAGCAATTAAGCCTGCTTTAGCGCCAGCTTCTATACTCATGTTGCACACGGTCATGCGCTCTTCCATGGTTAAACCAGAAATAGCTTCACCTGCATATTCAATAACGTGCCCCGTTGCGCCTGCGTGACCAATTCTGCCAATGATGGCTAGAATGATGTCTTTCGCAGTAATACCAACAGGAAGCGTACCATTTACCTTAATGAGCATGCTTTTCGCACGGCTTTGCTTAAGGGTTTGAGTTGCTAATACGTGCTCAACTTGAGACGTACCAATACCAAATGCTAGGGCACCGAATGCGCCATGAGTGGCAGTGTGTGAATCGCCACATACAACTGTCATGCCCGGTTGAATCAGGCCTAGTTCAGGGCCCATAACATGCACGATACCTTGCTTTTGGTGGCCAACAGGGAAAAGTTGAATGCCGTGTTGCTCACAGTTATTCGCAAGGGTGTGAAGTTGAAGTGCGTTTTGTGGACCGCACGCATCAATCGCTAACGAGCGAGTAGAAATACTGTGATCCATGGTACCAACAGTGCGCTCAGGGCAACGTACTTTACGGCTTTTTTCATTTAAGCCAGCAAAAGCCTGCGGCGAGGTTACTTCGTGAATAAGGTGGCGGTCGATGTAAATTAAGCTGTCTTCGCCTAATTGGTCGATAATATGTGCTTGCCACACTTTGTCGTATAAGGTCTTGGCCATGGTGTTAATTACTCCTGCGCCATTAATTGTTTTACTATTTCATCACCTACTTGTGAGGTGGTAGACGCGTTATCTCGCTTATCATCAGGAAGGAGTTCGCCTGTAAGAACCCCCGCTTCCAATGTGGCAATAACCGCTTTTTCAATAGCATCGGCAGCATCAGTTAGGTTCATGCTGAAACGTAGCATCATGGCAGCAGAAAGTACCTGTGCAATAGGGTTAGCAATACCTAACCCGGCGATATCTGGAGCAGAACCACCCGCTGGCTCGTACAAACCAAAACCGTCTTCATTCATGCTAGCAGAAGCTAATAAGCCCATAGAGCCTGTCATCATGGCACATTCGTCAGAAACGATGTCGCCGAATAAATTAGAACACAGCATTACATCAAACTGCGCCGGGTTCTTCATGATTTGCATCGTCGCGTTATCAATATAGATATGGTCAAGTTCTACGTCTGGGTAGTCTTTTGCCACTTCTTCAGTGACTTCACGCCATAAGCGACTGGTCAGTAATACATTGGCTTTATCGACTGAAGTCACTTTACCGCGGCGTTTCTGCGCAGCTTCAAAAGCGGCAACCGCAATACGACGAATTTCACGTTTGCTGTAACGCATAGTGTCATAAGCAAACTCTTCTTCGCCTTCACCCTCGCGCCCTTTGGGCTGGCCAAAGTAAATGCCGCTGGTAAGTTCACGAACCACCAACACATCTACGCCAGATTTTGCAATATCTTCACGCAGTGGAGACAAGGCTTCTAACCCAGGATAAATGCGAGCAGGGCGTAAGTTACTGAATAAATCAAAATGGCTACGCAATGTTAGTAACGCAGCGCGCTCTGGGCGCTGTTCTAACGGTAAGGTGTCCCATTTGGGGCCGCCAATGCTGCCAAATAAAATGGCATCAGCTTGCTCACAACCTAACAAGGTTTTTGAGGGGAGGGCCTCACCTTCAGTATCAATAGCATAACCGCCTACAGGGTAAGCAGTACGGTTAAATGCTACGTTAAATTTCTTTTCTACCGCATCTAAGACCTTGTTGGCCTCTTGCATTACTTCTGGGCCTATACCGTCTCCGGCTAATACGGCAATTGAGAACTGGCTCATTTAAACTCCTGCAACGCGTTCTTGTTGATTTTTCTGCTGGTCAATTTGATCAGCTAAATAAGTGTTGTTTAGTACGAAAATAAGGGCTTTTACACCAGCTTCAACAATATCGGTGGCAAGACCAATGCCGTGGAAACGACGCCCTTTATAAGTGGCGATTACACTCACTTGTGCTAGGGCATCGGCCCCTTCGCCTTTTGAATCTAATTTGAAGTCTACAACTTCAACATCTTCATGGCCCAAGATAGCTCTAATTGCATTGTATGCAGCATCAACAGGGCCATTACCAATACTAGATTGGATAATTTCTTCTTCGCCTACTTTTAGTTTTACGGTAGCGCTTGGAATAATTTCTCTTCCTGAAGTCGCTTGAAGGTTCATCAATTGATAGTGAGCATGATCGTGCTTTTGCTTATCGAAGAACAACAAAGCTTCTAAGTCGTAGTCGTAAACTTGGCCTTTCTTATCAGCCAACTTCAAGAAGGCGTCGTAAACCGCTTCTAAGTCGTAATCTTCTACCTTGTAACCCAATTCAGTTAAGCGATGCTTAATCACATGACGCCCTGAACGAGAGGTTAAGTTTAGGTTGTTTTTATTAATACCTACACTTTCCGGTGTCATGATCTCATAGGTGTTTTGCGCTTTTAATACACCGTCTTGGTGAATGCCTGATGAGTGACTAAATGCATTCGCACCCACAATGGCCTTATTCGCTTGAACAGGCATGTTACACAATTGGCTAACCAACTTAGACGTACGCGAAATTTCTTGCGAATTGATGTTGGTGTTAATACCCAACATGGCTTGACGGGTTTGCAAAATCATTGCAATTTCTTCAAGGGACGCATTACCTGCACGTTCACCAATACCGTTAATGGTACATTCAACTTGACGAGCACCTTGTTCTACCGCTGCTAACGAGTTAGCTACTGCTAAACCCAAGTCGTTGTGGCAATGCACAGAGATAATGGCTTTATCGATATTTGGTACGCGGTTAAACAACTGCTGAATAATGCCGCCGAATTCTGTCGGCGTGGTGTACCCAACCGTGTCTGGAATATTAACCGTGGTAGCGCCAGCATTGATGGCGGCTTCTACCATGCGGCATAAATAGTCTATGTGAGTACGGCCGGCATCTTCACACGAGAATTCAACGTCGTCAGTGTATTTGCGGGCATGTTTAACTGCCGCAACTGCCATATCTACTACTTCATCGTGAGATTTACGTAGCTTGGCGCCAACGTGAATTTCTGAAGTAGCAATGAAGGTGTGAATTCTAAATTGCTCAGCCACACTAAGTGCCTGTCCGCAGGCATCAATATCGCCTGCCAAAGCACGAGATAAACCACATACTACAGAATTCTTAACTTCTTTTGCGATCATTTGAACCGAGCGGAAATCACCAGGAGATGACACAGGAAAGCCCGCTTCAATGATGTCGACGCCTAAACGTTCGAGAGCGAGAGCGATCTGCAGCTTTTCTTTGGCACTTAGGCTTGCAGGTAAGGCCTGCTCACCGTCTCGCAATGTGGTATCAAAGATTTTCACTTGATTTGTCATAACGCTCTCTCGTTTATAAAAGTTAAAAAAAAACCCGTGCTAAGCACGGGTTTCTGTGTAATTAATCGCTGGTCGCAATCTACCCGTGCAGTCTTGCTGCCATAAGGAGTAGAGTTAGAAGAAAGCGATTGCGCATCATTTGCGTATTTTCTTTGCCGACCAGTTGATAGCGACAATGTACCCATCCACGCCTGTAAGGTCAACCTTTGATTCGAATAATGCGTATAAATTTTGGTTATAAATAATGGTTTTTTTAAAATAGAGTTTTTATCCTATTTTTAAAGGTTATTCGAGATGTGTGTTTCTGGTGGTAGTCGAAATCCGTTGCTCAGGTCGAGTGTTAGGATGTGTATACTAATTTAAAAAAAACATCAAAAAGCCAAAAGTGTCACTTAATGCGATAAATTGCGATGGGTAATCGAATTCGTCTGCTAGATCATAGAGTAATTCATGTGTGAGTTTGATAGGGTAAAAATCTAGTTTATATAGTGAGTACACTTATGAAACGCGCTATTTTTTCTCTTGGTTATTCTTTTATTGTCTTCTCATTTTCAGCGATAGCCTTCGCTAAACCGTTTTCTAAAAATTTAACCAAATTCGATTACCCTTTTACGGCTCAAGCCATGGCATTTGAATCTCAGGGTCAAGCGCTTCAAATGGCATATATGCAACTGCCAGCGAAAGAAGGAAAGCCTACGGTGTTGTTACTGCACGGTAAGAACTTTGCCAGTAGCTACTGGAAAACTACAGCTACTTGGTTACATGAGCAGGGTTATGGTGTGGTTATTCCAGATCAGGTTGGCTTTGGTAAGTCAGATAAACCGGTGAACTATCAATACAGCTTTGCTGCGTTAGCTAAGAACACTAAGCTGCTTCTTTCATTGCTTGAACTTGATGAGGTTATTGTTACTGGGCATTCGATGGGCGGCATGGTGGCATCGCGATTTGCTCTGAATTATCCAGAATACACCAGCAAACTCGTGTTGATTAATCCTATCGGGTTAGAAAATTACCTTCAGTATGTAGAATATAAAGATATCGAGTTTTTTTACCAGAACGAGTTGAAAAAGCAGCCAGAAAATATTGTTAGCTATCAGAAATCAAACTATTACGACGGTGATTGGAATGATACCTATGCTTATCACGCTAGCCATTTAATGGGATGGATTGAAGGTGATGATTGGGCCCAGCTAGCTAAAGTAAGCGCGCTAACTTACGACATGATATTTACTCAACCTGTTATTGAAGAGTTTGATAAATTCCAAGTACCGGTCACGTTAATTTTAGGCACACGAGATAGAACTGGGCCTGGACGAGGTTGGAAAAAAGAAGGGGTAACAAGGGAATTGGGGCGTTACGATAAACTCGGTACTGAAGTTAAAGCCCGCAACAATGCCATTACGGTGAAAGAGCTTGATGGTTTAGGACACTTACCACACATAGAAGCGTTCTCGCGCTTTATAAAACGCTACGAAGAAGCGTTGGATTAGATGTCGACGCGGATCTCGGGTATTGATTTAACGTAATCATCGCGGTTTGGCTGTGCCTAAAATAAGAATTAGGCCTGACCTTTCAAGGTGAAGTTTTTCCAGTTAATGTGAGTGGACAGACGCATTTCTCGCAATGAAAGTGCTCGAGGTGCCCCTTTCGATTTATGTCGCCACATGTGCCCGCTGCACGCAGACGCCATAATTGCCGTCGTGGGTTTCAGAAGTTGTCGCTTCAATACCGCATTTGCATCGGTAAAGCGAGACGTATCGTGTTCTGCGTTGAGCTGATTTTTCTCTATCTCGCTGTGTGCTACCTCGCCATCAAAAGAAAACCAGCCATGTTTATTGGTATGAAGCGTATGTGTGGTGTGGTTCACGCTATCTATAGAGTCGAGCTCTATATGTATACCTTCTAACGTGGTTATGCATATAGGCAAAACTAAACCGTAATCTGCATATTGCCTATACCACTGATATTTTTTATCAGTAGGTTGGCTGATCCCAGGACATTTTCCCGGTTGCTTAATAAACCAACTTCCATTGTGCGGATCAATATCTAGCGGTGAGGGATTGTCTATAAGGTATCGCGCAACACTTCGAATATGGTGAGGCAGGCCGGCTAATCTTCGACGCAGTATCGACACATTGGATGGGCCTTTATGCGCGATAAGCAAAAGCTCTCTTTCATATAACGCAGTACAAATTTCAGTGAACTGCGGTTGCGCACCACCAAGTTCGCCTGAATTGCTAAAAAAGCCTGATTGTGTGGAAGACGTATGTCCGTCGGATGTCATAATACTGGTAAGACAATAAAAAAGACGCAATAAACCTACGTTAGCAGGATTTATGCTGGGTATCCAGAAACCCAGTGATATCACCTCACTAATATAAAGCATCTGCCTTAATAGGCGCAGCCTAGAGGGCACTAGCACGTCACCAGCATTATATAGTGCTAGGCGACAAGATATCTTGAAACCTCCTCAAAGGCTAAAAGAATTTAGCTGGCCAACGCTGAGAATGACTATTGATACATTACCAATATGGTTGTTCCCAATATATTTGTATAAGAAATAGTATTACCACTTTTGATTTTTGCTACATTTTGAGAAACGATGCTAAAGAATAATTATTTAATATACCTCACAATTTTAACTCATAAAAATAACTAAAAACACGGCTTTAATTATTTAAGCAATTGATAATTAAATGTTATTGTGTGTTTTTACTTGTTTTGGTTTTTATTGGTTAGCTTTGTTGTTGTTAATTGGCATTACAATTTGCGTTGATTAATCTGTTTTTTGAGGTGATCAAAGGTTGACCATTGTATGATTTTCGTCTAGCTTTGTAATCATCTTGTAAATGAAGTGTATCTTTAAAGTGCAGGATGTAACCAATAACTTAGCAATGCTGTTTTGGAAGCCTTGAAGGCTTAAACCAAAACGCTGCAAGAGGAAACACACATGGGACACAAATTATCTAAAATTACCTTAGCGATGTTATCTGCAACTTCGCTAAGTTTTGCCACTTCCACGCTTGCTCAAGATGCTCAACAAGAAGCCGAAAAAGACGTAGAAGTTATACAGGTTTCTGGTATTCGCGCCTCGCTTGCCAGTGCACTGAATGAAAAACGTTTTACAAATAATTTAGTAGAAGTCATTGAAGCTGAAGACATTGGTAAATTGCCTGACCAAAACTTAGCGGAAGTGTTAGAAAACATCACGGGTATACAAATTACTCGTGAAGCAGGTGTTGGTACGGGGGTTCAAATCCGTGGTACGGACGCAAACCGTACAGAGATTAACGGTGTGTCAACGGTAGGTTCAGGCGCAGGCCGAAGCGGTATCGATTTTGAAGACGTTTCAGCAGCAATTATTGCGGGGTTGGAAGTAACCAAATCGCCAGACGCTAAAACGATTGAAGGTTCTGTTGGTGGTACCATCAATCTTAAAACAATTCGTCCTCTTCAATTAACCGAGAGACTGACGTCGATTCGTGTTCAAGGTGAAAACAGTAGCTTGTCTACGGACAGTGGTTTCCAGCCTCGTCTTTCAGCGACTTTCGGTGATAACTGGGAAAACGATCACGGTAAATTTGGTATCGTAGTAAGTGGCAGCTATTCAGAGCAAGATGTATCTGCATTCAGGCCCCGTGCTGACCGAGATAACTTAATTGCATCAGATAGCGGTGTGGCCAGCGCGCAATCCTTCGACTTCCTACCCATCCAGTTTTTCGTACAAGATTATGACAACTACGAGTATGAAACGAAAAACTTTGTAGGTACCTTTGAATGGCAGCCAAACGACGACACTAAGTTTTTCTTCGACGCAATCATCAATGACCAAGAACGTTTACAAGAAAGCTCACGTGTTCAGGCTTCAGGCGTAAGTGCACTTAACGATATTTCAGTACCCGATGCATTCGAAACGATTAATTTCGGTTCTTTAGGTGGCACTGATTTAGGTTCAATGCAGGCTGCTCTTCGCGGTGTCATTCCAGTCAATCTTGATAACGATGACGACGATCCTAATCTTCGTTTGTCTACCGATACAAACTCTCGTATTACAGAGAGCCAAATCTTTAGATTAGGTGGTGAGTGGCAAGGCGAGAAATGGTTTGTAAGTGCTGAAGTTGCCTCTTCATCTTCAGATACTACCACTCCTAGCTTTAATACTACGCTTAACTTTATCAACCCCAATGCACCGCTAGATGCTGGTGGTGGTAACGACAACAGTGTTCCGTTTGAATATGATTTATCTGGCGGTTCATTAGCGTTCGGAATTGCTTCTGGTGCAGAATACGCACCAACAGTAGAACAGCTTTTAGACCCTGCTAACGTTGTTTTACGTGATGTGAATATAGGTAGAGATACCACTGAAAACTCAGAAGATGCGATCCGTTTTGATTTTTCTTATTACGTAGACTCGATGATCACGTCAGTTGACTTTGGTTATCGCTACAATAAATCAGCGAGCACCCGTGACGATGTTAACACCAGTGTTGGTTTAAGAAGTATGGAAGACAGTCCTCGAGGTGATTTATTCTCTGAATTACTAGTCGCTGGGCCTAATAACTTCAACGATGCGGATGGTCGCGAACTTTACGTTAGAGATTTCTTAATCATTAACCCTGAATTAGTGGCTTCAGATCCAGATGGCGTATTAGCTACACTACAACAAGCTATGGACGCACACGGTTCGACGGCTACATTGAATGCGCCAACATCAAGTTCATCAGGTTTCTTCGACATCGAAGAAGAAACACATGCACTTTATGCGCAAGCAAACTTTGAATATGAGATGTTCCGCGGTAATTTTGGTTTGCGTTATTTGCAGACAGACGTTACCTCTGTAGGTAACTCAATTACTGTTGACGGTGATGGAAACGAATTGGTATCGCAAGTAACTAATACGGGAGATTACGATTTCATTCTACCTCGATTAAATATTGTTGCTGATGTGGCTGATGATGTTGTCCTTCGCTTCGGTGCCGGTAAAGATATACGCCGCCCTGACTTCGACGACTTATCTACTTCAGTAACATTTAGCACAAGCCCTAACCCAAATGTAGCTATCGGTAACCCTGGTTTAGAGCCTGAAGAAGTAACCTCTTTCGACTTAGCGGCAGAATGGTACTTTGCTGAAGCGAGCGTGTTAAGTGTTGGTATATTCCATAAAACACGTAAAGCGCTTCATGTTGACCAGATTGTAAGTGCATTTGAAGATCCAGTAACAGGTTATCGTGATCTTACCGACCCTTGTGAAGGTGGCGGTGTGTTTAACCCAATTGCTGATATCAACGTTTTTGGACCTGAACTAGGCACAGGTATTTGTGTAGGTACAGAAACTAAGATTAACGACGCTGGCGAAACCACGCAAAAAGGTATCGAAATTGCGGTTCAATATGACCTTTCAGGTTTTGAAAAAGAACTAGGTTGGGCTTCAGGTTTCGGTGTACTTGCTAACTACACGATTCAAGAGTTCGATGGTGGTGATTCAGAAAATACGGCCACTAGTCGTGCGGCAAATGTATTTGCAGCCTCTACGGGTATCGATGATATTGAAGTGTCAGCAATTCAAGGCTTACTCAACTTATCTGAAAATGCCTATAACTTTACCTTGTACTACGAAAAGTTTGGTTTGTCAGCCCGTATGCGTTACACATGGCGTGAAGCGTACCGCTCAGACGACTTCGGAAGCACATCTAGCTTCCCTTGGGGTTTTCCAGTAGTTCAGGAAGACCGTGGCCAGCTTAACGCTAGCATCAACTACGACGTGAACGAAGACTTGAACATAGGTATTGAGGCGGTAAACATTACTGAATCAGAAGTTGAGCAGTCTTGTATTAATGAAGGTGCACTGTTGTGCTTCCAAGGTCTTACTGACCGCAGAGTTACTTTAGGTGCTAACTACCGCTTCTAATCTGCGACTAGCTTCACTAATAACACTAAATTGAAAAACCCCAGCACTAGCTGGGGTTTTTTTTGTTTAAAATTAAGTTCGCTAGTGTTTGATAATCGTCATTCGATTTGGATGGGGGTTAAAGGGTTGTACAGATGAGTCTTCAACGAAATATGTTTAATTGGATGGATACAAGGGGCTAGCGTCAAAAGGTACGTGCAATAGATATTTGCTAAAAGGGTATAAAGCAGGCACAAAAAACTGCGTAAAGGTTACCCACATATAGGGGCCTTTACGCAGCTTTTAAACAGGTAAGTAACCAATGCGCTTTTACATCAAGCGCACTGCCAATAGTGTTACTGACCTTTAATTTCAGAGCGACCTTTATAAGTTGCAGCATCACCCAAGGCTTCTTCAATGCGAAGAAGTTGGTTGTATTTAGCAACGCGGTCTGAACGACATAGTGAACCAGTCTTAATTTGGCCAGCCGCAGTGCCTACTGCTAAATCAGCAATAGTAGCGTCTTCAGTTTCACCAGAACGGTGAGAGATAACAGCAGTGAAGCCAGCATCTTTCGCCATTTTAATTGCGTTCAAAGTTTCAGTGAGTGAACCAATTTGGTTGAACTTGATAAGGATTGAATTACCAATACCGTTATCAATACCACGCTTAAGAATCTTGGTGTTAGTTACAAACAAGTCGTCGCCAACAAGTTGTACTTTTTCACCAATTTTATTGGTTAAGCTTGCCCAACCGTCCCAATCGCTTTCGTCTAGGCCATCTTCAATAGACACAATAGGGTACTTGTCAGAAAGGTCAGCTAAGTAATCGCCGAAGGCTTCAGAGTCGAAACTCTTGTCTTCACCAGATAATACGTATTGGCCATCTTTGTAGAATTCAGATGCCGCACAATCTAGTGCAAGCGTAATATCTTCATTCATTTTGTAGCCAGCGTTTTCTACCGCTTCTACGATAACCGCTAGCGCTTCAGCGTTAGAGCTAAGGTTTGGTGCGAAGCCACCTTCGTCGCCAACGGCCGTATTTAGGCCTTTAGCAGAAAGTACTTTCTTCAATGAATGGAAAATTTCAGCACCCATGCGAAGGGCTTCTTTGAAGCTCTTTGCGCCTACTGGTTGTACCATGAACTCCTGAATATCAACGTTGTTGTCTGCGTGCTCGCCACCGTTGATGATGTTCATCATTGGAACCGGCATTGAGTATTCACCAGAAGTACCGTTAAGATCAGCAATGTGCTCGTAAAGGGCAACGCCTTTCTCTAGAGCCGCTGCTTTAGCAACTGCTAGCGATACCGCTAGAATTGCGTTTGCACCAAGAGTTTCTTTATTTTCTGTGCCGTCTAGGTCAATCATGACAGCGTCGATATCAGCTTGTGCTAGTGCATCTTTACCTAAAAGCGCAGGTGCAATGGCATCATTAATAGCGGCTACAGCTTTTACTACGCCTTTACCTAAATAACGAGACTTGTCACCGTCACGAAGTTCTAGTGCTTCGCGGCTACCGGTTGAAGCGCCAGATGGTGCAGCAGCACGACCCATAACGCCTGATTCTAAATACACGTCTGCTTCAACGGTAGGATTACCGCGTGAGTCCAGAATTTCGCGACCAATAATGCGACTAATTTTCGCCATGTTTTTTCCTTAACAATTGTTTGGGAACACAACGGGAGAAAGTGTTCCCTTATTAGAAATTAATGATTCTCTTTTTGATACTGTCCAGCGGCAGCGACAAACCCTTTAAATAATGGGTGCCCATCACGAGGGGTTGACGTGAATTCAGGGTGGAATTGACCCGCAATAAACCAAGGATGGTCAGGTATTTCTATTACTTCTACAAGTCGTTTGTCAGTGGACAAACCACTTACCTTTAACCCTGCGGCTTCAATTTGTTCACGAAGGTTGTTGTTCACCTCGTAGCGATGACGGTGACGTTCATAAATTTCAGCGCTGCCATAAATCTCATGTACCTTAGTACCTTCAATTAAATGGCAAAGCTGGCTACCCAAACGCATAGTGCCGCCTAAGTCTGAATTTTCGGTACGTACTTCTGTTGTACCCGCTTCATCAAGCCATTCTGTAATTAAGCCAACAACGGGGTAAGGTGTTTCAGGGTCGAACTCTGAGCTATTCGCATCTTCCATACCCGCCACATTGCGTGCAAACTCAATGAGTGCAACTTGCATACCCAGACAAATACCTAAGTAAGGGACTTTATTTTCACGCGCATAGCGTGCTGCTGCAATTTTGCCTTCAATGCCGCGCTCACCAAAACCGCCAGGCACTAATATAGCATCTAGCTGTTCTAGAATTTGTGGACCTTTGCTTTCAACATCTTGCGAGTCGATATGGTGAATGTTTACGGTTAGGCGATTTTTCAACCCAGCGTGTTTAAGCGCTTCGTTAACTGACTTATAAGCGTCCGGCAGTTCAACGTACTTACCAATCATACCGATGTTAACTTCGGCTGTAGGGTTAGACTCTGCGTAAAGTACCTGTTCCCATTCTGAAAGGTCGGCTTCTTTGCAGTCTAAACCAAAGCGGTCTACCACAAGTTGATCCATGCCTTGCGCTTTAAGTGCTGCTGGTATGCGATAGATGCTATCTACGTCTTTAAGCGAGATAACTGCTTTGTCGTTTACGTTAGTAAACAACGCAATTTTAGAACGCTCGGTAGAGGGAAGCGCGCCAACAGAGCGGCAAACTAAAATGTCTGGCTGAATACCAATAGAGCGAAGTTCTTTAACCGAGTGCTGTGTTGGTTTCGTTTTTACTTCACCAGATGCTGGCATGTAAGGCACTAAGGTTAAGTGCATATACATGGCTTTTTCGCGGCCAAGCTCAGTACCTAGCTGACGAATTGCTTCTAAGAAAGGTTGTGATTCGATATCACCAACCGTTCCACCAATCTCAACAATAGCCACATCGTGACCTTCAGCGCCTTCAACCACACGGCGCTTAATTTCGTTGGTAATGTGTGGAATAACCTGAATAGTGGCGCCTAAGTAGTCGCCTCGACGTTCACGTTTTAATACTTCTTCGTATACCCGCCCGGTAGTGAAGTTGTTACGCTTAGTCATACGGGTGCGAATAAAACGCTCGTAGTGACCAAGATCAAGATCGGTTTCTGCGCCATCATCGGTAACAAATACTTCGCCATGTTGAATAGGGCTCATGGTGCCTGGGTCGACATTAATATAGGGGTCGAGCTTTAACATGGTGACGGTGAGCCCGCGAGCTTCAAGAATTGCGGCTAAAGACGCAGCGGCAATACCTTTACCTAGCGATGAAACTACACCACCGGTGACGAAAATATAATTTGTCATGCGAAACCTAGAACGTTGAGTTGTATTGGGTAAATATGAGTGTAGTTTAGGAGCTAAACTAGCCATACTTTGGACGGGTTAATAGTATACGCAAGTTAGTGTGAGCAAACAATCTGTTTGCCCACACAATCGCGTCTTTTAGCTATTTGGGCGCCGCTTTTGCGGCAAGCGCTCCTTTTTATGACTGACTTAAACGCTTTAACGTATAAATGAGGTCTAGTGCTTGGCGTGGTGAAAGTTCATCTGGGGATAAATTTTCCAACGCTTCTACAACCGGATGAGGTTTATCGGGGAACAACAGCTGAGACTGAGCAGGTGCAGTTGACGCTGCCTTTCTATTGCTTTGTTTAGCGTGTTGCTTGCCAGTTTCATCCGTAGTGTTAGATGATTTATCAGTTTTATCATCAGCACTAGATTCAGTTTCAGAAATAAGATGCGCGTTTTCCAAAATAGCGAGTTTTTGTTGCGCCGCTTTAATAACCGGCTTAGGCACACCTGCAAGTTGCGCAACCTGTAAGCCGAAGCTTTTACTGGCCGCGCCGTTTTGTACACTATGCATAAACCGGATGGTATCGTCGTGCTCTACTGCATCTAAATGCACGTTAACCACACTTTTCTCGGTATCGGGCAGTTCGGTAAGCTCAAAATAATGGGTTGCAAATAGGGTGTAAGCATTCAGCTTTTGGGCGAGATAGCTGGCGCACGCCCAAGCAAGTGATAAACCATCGTAGGTACTGGTGCCGCGACCAATCTCATCCATTAAAACTAACGAATGCTCGGTAGCATTGTGCAGAATATTGGCAGTTTCTGTCATCTCTACCATGAAGGTTGAACGACCAGATGCTAAATCGTCCGATGCGCCAATACGGGTAAATATTCTATCAATTTTTCCAATATGGGCGTTTTGTGCGGGCACATAGCTGCCAATATACGCGAGCAGCGCAATCAACGCGGTTTGGCGCATGTAGGTTGATTTACCGCCCATGTTAGGGCCAGTAATAATAAGCATGCGCTGGCTATCGTTAAGTGTTAGCGGATTGGCAATGAAAGGGTCTTTCATAACCTGTTCCACCACAGGATGCCGACCTTCTTCGTAGGTTAGCGCACTTTCCATACTTAACGTTGGGCGATACCAATCAAGACTTAACGCGCGCTCGGCGAAACAGCACAATACGTCGAGTTTAGCCAGTGCTGCGGCAGTTTCAATCAGTGCATTTAAGCTTGGCGCGACTTCATCGAAAAGCGCTTCATAAAGCTGTTTTTCGAGGGCTAGCGCACGGCCTTGACTGGTAAGTACTTTATCTTCGTGCTCTTTAAGTTCTGGGGTAATAAAGCGTTCAGTATTCTTAAGGGTTTGCCTGCGAATATATTCGGCGGGCGCTTTGTCGCTATTGGCACGACTAATTTCGATAAAGAAGCCATGAACCCGGTTGTAGCCTACTTTTAGGGTTGAAATGCCCGTGCGTTCACGTTCGCGTTGCTCCATGGCGTCAAGATAATCAGTAGCACCTTGCGACAATTTTCGAAGTTCATCTAATTCGCTGTTAAAGCCTTCAGCAATAACCCCGCCATCGCGAATAACCACAGGCGGGTTATCGATAATAGCGTTATTTAATAAAGCTTGTAGCTCTGGGTAAGTACTGATGGCCAATTTTAATTCATTTAGCTGTGCAACGTTATACGCCCCTAACGCTTCTTGAAGGTCGGGCAGAGTGTTCAACGCGTTTTTAAGCCTTGCGAAATCTCTGGGTCTTGCTGAACGTAATGCCAAACGTGCCATTATGCGTTCAATATCGCCAATCGTTTTTAAATGACCGCGAATAGCATCTGGCTCATTGTCGATAAGTGCTTCAATGGCATCTTGACGGTTATGTAATTCGTGTTGATCGGTAATTGGCGAGTGAATATAGCGTTGTAGTAACCGGCTACCCATGGCGGTAGTGGTAGTATCCATCACGCTAAACAGGGTATTTTCAATGCCACCGGCCAAATTATGAGTAAGTTCTAGGTTTCTGCGGGTAGCAGCATCTAATTGTACGCGACTGTCTTGCTGTTCTTTTTGTATCCGGCGAATATGGGGAAGGGCAGTACGTTGCGTATCTTTCACATATTGAAGCACACAACCGGCGGCGCCAATGCCTTTGGTTAAATCTGACACGCCAAAACCCGCCAGCTCTTTCGTTTGAAACTGAGCGGTTAATTGTTCGGTGGCGGTATCAATATCGAATTCCCACTCGGGGCGACGACGCAAGCCTTTTCGCTGCTCAATCAAGGGTAAACTTTCAAAGCCTTCAGGATAGAGTAGTTCAGCAGGATTAATCCGTTGTAGTTCACCTAACAAGGCATCATCGGTGTCGCACTCAACCACTACAAACCGGCCACTGGTTACATCTAATGTGGCCACGCCGTAATGCATACAATGGCCGCATACTGCTGCAAGTACATTATCGCGGCGTTCTTCTAATAAGGCTTCATCGGTAACCGTACCTGGGGTAACAATGCGCTGAACTTGGCGCTCTACAGGGCCTTTGCTTGTAGCTGGGTCGCCAACTTGTTCGCAAATCGCCACCGACTCGCCCATTTTCACCAACCGGGCTAAATAGCTTTCAACCGCGTGGTAAGGAACGCCAGCCATAGGAATAGGATCGCCACCGGACTTGCCCCGTGCGGTTAATGATATATCAAGTAGTTCTGCGGCTTTCTTGGCATCATCGAAAAACAACTCGTAAAAGTCGCCCATACGGTAAAACATAAGAATGTTAGGGTGCTGCGCCTTTATCGTTAAATACTGGCGCATCATAGGAGTGTGTGATTCCAAAAAATGCCTCGTGCTTTTTTATTGCTGCTACTTGGGATAACTCAATTTGTTATATTAACAGAAGAATTATTAACAGAAGAGTGATTAAAAGAGCAGGGGTGCTAAAATAATCGCTTTTCGTATTTGCTGTGTATTATTGATACGAGTATGGAATTTTCAACCATTTCCTGAACTCTTTAGTAGATTGATGGCTCTCATCAATGAGTACATCGGCACAGCCTAATGCTTCAAATTAATGCTTCAACGGCCGAAGTTGATAATAGCGCCGATAGCGATAAAGGACATTCATGGTATCTGACAATATAACAGAGATGGTGACGGCGCTGGGTAATGCGCTTCGCCGTAAAGGCTGGACAGTTTCAAGCGCAGAATCTTGCACCGGAGGCGGCGTTGCGTTCGCTTTTACCAGTATCGCTGGCAGTTCGGATTGGTTTAATCAAAGTTGGGTGACGTATTCAAACGACGCAAAAATACTTGAATTAGCTGTAAAGCCAGAAACTCTAAATGCGCATGGTGCGGTGTCGATGCAGACCGTTGAAGAGATGGCGGCGGGCGTTAAGCACAAGAGCGACGCGAATGTCGTGGTAACCGTAAGCGGTATTGCAGGCCCAGGTGGCGGCAGCGAAGAAAAGCCTGTGGGTACTGTTTGGTTTGGGTTTATCTGTGGTGCTAAATCAGAAACGATTAAGCAGGTTTTTGCTGGAGACCGCGAGACTGTTCGTCTGCATGCAATAGAATTTGCGATTACCCACCTATTGGCGATGTTGGCTGATTGAACAGACGATCATCTAAGATGCTACTAATAAGAACCCAACAAGCAAAATAAAATGAAAACTCAGGTTGAAACTGTATGCTTGTACAGTATAGAATGCACGCAACACTTGGTAAGGTGTCGGTAAGCAAATGTTGATGCAATGAATGCTAGCTGTATGGATGAGTAATACTGTTAGTAAAGATAGTTAGTATAAATAGCAAAGGCAGCTTCAACAAAGACATCACCAACTAAAGAATTTAACCGCTAATCCTAGAGGATATTGACGTGGACAGTAATAGATCTAAAGCTTTAAGTGCCGCACTTGGGCAAATTGAAAAGCAGTTCGGTAAAGGCGCTATTATGCGTTTAGGCGACAACCAAGCGATGGACATTGAGGCTATCTCTACTGGTTCACTCACCATTGATATCGCTTTGGGCATAGGCGGTTTGCCATGTGGTCGTGTGGTAGAAATTTACGGACCTGAAGCCTCGGGTAAAACTACACTTACCTTGCAGGTAATTGCAGAGGCTCAAAAGAATGGTAAAACTTGTGCCTTCGTAGATGCTGAGCACGCACTTGATCCAATTTACGCGTCGAAGCTAGGTGTAAACATCGATGAGCTTTTAGTTTCTCAGCCTGATACGGGTGAACAAGCGCTTGAAATTTGTGACATGCTGGTTCGTTCTGGCGGTGTTGATGTCGTTATTGTTGACTCGGTTGCTGCCCTTACGCCAAAAGCGGAAATTGAAGGCGACATGGGTGACTCACACGTTGGTTTGCAAGCGCGATTAATGTCGCAAGCATTGCGTAAACTTACCGGTAACATCAAGCGTTCAAATACCTTGTGTATCTTCATTAACCAAATTCGTATGAAAATTGGTGTAATGTTCGGAAGCCCAGAAACAACAACCGGTGGTAACGCACTTAAGTTCTACTCTTCAGTACGTTTAGATATCCGCCGTATCGGTGCGGTCAAAGAAGGCGATGAGGTAGTAGGTAACGAAACTCGCGTTAAAGTAGTGAAAAATAAAGTAGCACCGCCATTTAAGCAAGCTGAATTCATGATTCGCTACGGCGAAGGTATTAGTAAAGAAGCTGAGCTTATCGACTTAGGTGTTAAGCAGAAATTGGTTGATAAGGCCGGTGCTTGGTACAGCTACAAAGGTGATCGTATCGGTCAGGGTAAAGCGAACGTAATGAAGTTCTTAAAAGAAAACCCAGCTATTGCCGATGAGATTGAAAAACAAATTCGCGCAGAGCTACTTTTACCTAAAACAGTGAAAGTAGAAGAAGCACCTGCTGCAGAAGATGATGCTCAGCAGTAGCTACTAAACTCACTATAAAATAGCGCATTTGTGTTATTTAAAAGCCCACCCAATGGTGGGCTTTTTTGTGTTCAAAAAACATACTTGCTAACACTTTAATTCTATATCTTGGATTGAATTAAAATAAAAAAACAGTAACGCTGTAATAAAAATAGAAAGGCAAAGACTAGTACTGTAAGCATTCGATATTAAATAATAAAAAAGGGAAGGGATAATGATTGAAATATCTAGCCTTGCTAAACGCTTTGAGGTGGAGAACCCCAAAAAGCTAAGTGAGCAAGAGAAAAAGGATCCACGATTAAAAGGGCGCTACTTTCAATCAGTGAAAGATGTATCGTTTTCATGTGGGCAGGGAGAAGTACTTGGTTTGCTTGGCCCTAACGGAGCAGGAAAAACCACTACATTACGCATGCTTTCAACCGCACTTAAGCCAGATAGCGGCACCGTGGTAATTGATGGTGAAGACGTACTAGCCAACCCCATAATTGCGCGTAAAAAAATAGGGTTTCTGTCTAGCTCAACTGGTTTATATGGCAGACTGACTGGGCGAGAAAATATTGCATATTTTGGCGAATTACACGGCATTACTAAATCGATAATTTCTGCACGTATTGAAGAAATGGCTGACTTACTCGACATGCAGAGCTTTTTAGACAGACGCGCAGAAAACTTCTCTTCTGGTATGAAACAAAAAACAGCCATTGCCCGCGCTGTTATTCATGAACCCTCCTTAGTAGTGCTTGATGAGCCTACTACAGGCTTAGATATTATGGCCACATCAACAGTGATGGACTTTATCCAGCGCCTTAAAGATAAAGGAACGCCAGTTATTTTTTCTACCCATCATTTGGATGAAGTTCAAATGCTTTGCGACCGTGTAACGGTGATTAATCAAGGCGAAAGTGTATTTAACGATTCCCTTGCCGCTTTTAGTGCGCTATCTGACGGGCAAATGCATAAAAGCTTTTTGCACACTTTAAAAATGAATACAGCGGAGGTAGGGCAATGTGGTTAATTTTTAAAAAGGAATTTAAAGAGTTATTACGCGACCGCAAAACTATTATATTCATGATTGTGTTGCCTTTACTGCTTTTCCCATTAATTTTCGGTGTAGCCATGTTTTTCATGAATTCCGCCGCTGAAAAGGCCGAAAACGTAGTATTGAAATATGCAATTGTAGGCGAGCAATATGCGCCAGAGATGTCGCAACAATTCGCAAATGAAACTGACAAATTTACGATGGTGGATATCCAAGGTGACGCTGACTATGCCAAGCTCATTAAAGATGAAACACTAGACTTCGTTTTAGTTATCCCAGAAACCTTTAACAACGAGGTGCTCACTTCTGGTCAGCATAAGCTGCAATTGTATTTAAATGACGCAGGCTTAAATAAAGTTTTAGGAAGAGTGTCTGAAATAGTCGATGTTTACACTGATGAATTTCAAAAAACGGCCTTTGCAAACTTAGGACTGAATGAGTCACAGCAACAAGCGTTACTCGCGCCTATTGTCATTGAAAAAGAAAATATAGCTGATGATCGTGAAGTTTGGGGTGAACGCTTGGGCGGGTTATTACCTTATTTCATTTTCATTTTATGCCTACAAGGTGCTATGGCACCAGCATCAGACTTAGGTGCGGGTGAAAAAGAGCGAGGTACGCTAGAGACACTATTAATATCGCCGATGGAGCGTTATAAACTGGTATTGGGAAAATTCTTTACCATCGGTGTCGCGGGCCTAATTACAGCACTTATCACCGTATCTTCCATGGCCATATGGGGCATTGTTTTGTCTCAAGGGTTGGCAATTGAATTTGTAGCAGAGGTGATGGCGATGATTGGCATCATTGATTTTGTGCTTATCTTTTTAATGCTAATACCGGTAGTGGCAATATTTGCCGCGGTCTTATTGTCTCTTTCTATTTATGCTCGATCATTTAAAGAAGCCCAAAGCTATATGGGGGCACTTGTTATGGTAGTAGTTTTCCCTGTGTTAATTGCCATGATGCCAGGGGTCAAATTAGAAGGTGGTTGGATTTGGGTGCCACTTACCAATGTTGCATTAGCGATGAAGGAGCTATTTAAAGGCACCATGGATTACTTTGCCTTGTTTGGCATATTTACCTCTACTGCCGCCATCGCCGTCGCACTCATTGCGTTTTGCGTATTTTGGTTTAATAAAGAAAAGGTACTTTTTAGATAAACTTTATAGTGCCTTAGCCTTATCTTGAACTTCATTGTGTTTTAAGTCAGTATGAATTTTAAACCATGATGTAATTGTATTGCTGATAGGATATCAAGCTAGTGTCAATTAAAAGTAAAATAGATAAGGCGCTGTTAATTCTTAAACACCCGAGTGTATTGTTAGAAAAACAAAGTTACATTCTAATTTTGAGTCATATGCGCAGTCGGTCTTCCCTGTTGTCGCATGTACTTGGCAGTCATGATGAAGTGTGTGGATATGGTGAACTTCATTATGACTACCCTAAAAAAAGTTCGCTTATAAAAATGCATGTGGAATTGCTAAAAGACACTGGGCAATCAACAACGAAAGGCTTTTTTCTCGATAAGTTGCTACATAACAGTTTTGTTGTTTCACATGATATTTTAAAAAGAAAGAATGTGTACATTATAATCTTAGTACGCGAACCTGAGGCGACGGTAAAAAGTATTGTTGCAATGGGAGATGTTACTGGGGATAAGGGATACCTAGATGTTGATGCCATGCTTAAATACTACACGAATCGACTTAATTACTTATACCAAATTGCTCAAGAATATGAAGACGTTCTGATAATCGATTCTGATAATATTGTTGATTCAACCACTGAAACATTGAGTGAAATTAGAAATTGGCTGGGTCTTGGCACTGAATTAACCAGCTCATATAAGAAATTCAAGAAGACTGGGAGTGCTGGTCACGGTGACCCTTCATTGAATATTTCTGCTGGTGAAATAATAAAAACACAAAACGACTTAGCGTTGGAATTTGATCCTACTTTGTTGAACAAGGCTAAGGAAATTTATTCGAAAGTGAGTGGGCTAAAAGCTTTTTAAAAAAGCTCTAGCTGAATTTTTTTACTGCGATATTCATCTGAATGCTACCAAGACTTCACGCGAAATAAGTCTGAAATCAAGTAAACGAAAGTGATGAACAGCTTTATAATCGCCTATACCTCATAATTTATATACTTCACCACACCTTCCCAACCAGGCGGTATTTTGCCTTGCAGAACATAGGAATATGCTAGCAGTTCTGCGATAACAAAATATAAAGATTCGGGAATATCCTGCCCTAAATCTAATGAACTAAGCACTTCGCTAAGATACGGATCTTCATGAATAAGAATACCTGACTCTTCAGCCATGGCGATAATCGCTTCTGCAAGGTCTCCGTAGCCTTTTGCCACTACTTTCGGCGCTGTTTTTTTGTCGCCTCCATCATATTTGAGGCCAATAGCACGCTTCGCTTTCTCGCTCATACTCTGGTCTCAAAAATTTGATGTGGACGTTTATTCAGTGTGTCAGGTATATGGCCTCGCTGAAAACTCATTTTTTCAACATTCAGCCCTAAATCAGCTAATCGCCGCTCTAAAAAAGGGAGGGTATCAGCAACCCGAGCCAGTACGATTTCATTGGAAGTATAAAGGTCGATAGTTATGGTATCGGTGTCTATCTTGGATTTAGCAAGGAGCTGGCCCGCATCACCAATATCCAATTTCATTGTAACATTCCATAAACGTCGCCCTCCTTCTTTACCTTCTTTTCCTTGGTGTCGGTCAGGCTCTCTTTGCACTAAAAGTTCTGCTGGTGCGTAATGTTGAGACACGGAAGGTAACGCATAGAAAAAACTATCTTGCCCCTGAACCCGAGTTTCGGCTTGAGTTACTTTACTGTGTTGATGATTCGCTAATAAGGTTTTTAAATTAGCCAATAAATTTGTGCGACTGTCGAGGTTGGCAATATCTTGCGCAACTCTGCTAGAAGGGGATGTACCAGACGTATTAGTTATCGTTTTACTAATAATACTCTCCGGTGAATCAATTTGTGCTTTGAGAGAAGGTTGTCTCGATAGCGCTCTACCCGCTAAAGATAGTTGTAACAATGCCACTAAACCTTGCACAAAATTAGAAGCGGCAATCGGAGATGTTAAGGTTAACGGCGTTACCGCGCTAGCGGGGGCGTTGATTAAAGCATGAAGACGCGACGCTATAGATGCATCGGCGTTGTTCTGCGTCGCTAGTGTGTTTTGTTGGGGGCTTAGTGTTGAGGGTTTTGCCTCTACACCACTCTTTTCTGCATCCTGTGAACCAGCTACTTGAGTTGCATTTTTATCACTCGAAGGGTTTGTATTTGGAGGTGTAACAATGTTGTTAATACCCAGCGAAGCACTTCCTTGGGTAGCATTCCCCCGATTATTATTCCCAGAACCTCCTAGCAAAGCGATAAGCTGAGAAATACCTTTTCGTAAGCTAATATCAGCGTTCTCTGTATTTATATTTGAAACGCCATTTCTTATAGCAGCGTTATTGTCATTGGTAGAAGCAATACTCCCCTGGCCCACATTAGATGAGGCAGGTGTGGCAGTTGTACTAGGTGCTTGGGGTGTCAACAGCGGTCTAGTACTGGGTATTGCGTTGCTGTTTATTCCCGTAATTTGCTTTGCTATTTGACTTAATACGGCAGTGGTTTTATCGCTGCCTTCCACAGTCCCATTAAGTATTGCCGTTAACTGTGTTAGCGCCTGTTGGGTAGAGCCTGTTTGGCTAAGCAGTGCGCGAGATAAAGTAATGATTGCTTTGTGAACATCAGTCCCTTGTATGGAAACCCCTTTACTGTCTTGTACCATCGAGATTGGGGTTAACGATTTTTTTTGTGCTGAATTTCCTGTTTGATTAGTGGCATCGCTTTTAACGCTTTTATCCACATTCTCACTAGTACTTTTACTGTCTGCAGCGATAGGGGCTCTCTTGGCATCAGCGCTAGTTCCAGATGGTACGGTTAAAGCACTGAGTTTAACGGCAAGTTGATCTGAAGCCCTTGGAATGGCAGCGCCGCCTTCAGGTGTAGGGAACGTCAATACTGCCTGACTGGCCGCGGTATACGATGTTAATGTATTGCCCTTAAGGCTGAGCATGGATACTTGCTGTAAGGTATTTTGTGTTTGAATATTAGGGAGTAGCTTAGCGATGGCATCAGGCACATTTCCGTTAACAGGGTTTCCATGCCCGAAGGCGACACCTTGGGAACGCAATGCATTGGTGAGCACCGCCGTAACTTTGCTGTCGGTCACTGATAGAGGGGCGGCTAGTAAATTGGATGCTGCTGATTGAGTACCTTGACTCGCTAAGTTCGCTTGTTTCCCTGAGGTTACTGAAACAGTCAATTTACCGGTATCACCAGGCACTTGATTAAGTGAGAGTGAAACCAGCTTGCCATTGTTTTTGATATCGGCGCTCAATTGCGCTGCGGCGTCAGGCTTTAGTGATAAATTTAATTGCTGACCATCTGCTAGCGTTAGACTCAGTTGATTACTTGTTAATTGCGTAACAGTTGCCTGCACGTGAATGCGCATGTTCTGTTGTGGTGTCGGCATAGAAGCCAGCATTGTCGCTAAAGAACGTGAAAGGGTTTTAAGCTGCATCGCCGTAACTTGACTGGTACTCATTCCTGTTTCAGTGCTAATAAGGGCAGCTTGTGTTGGTCCACCTTGACTGAAAGAGGTTAATTGAGGGCGCTGTGGCGGCAGGAGATTTGCAATTTTAGGAAGTGAGACCTGTATTGCCGGCTGTCCTTTAATCTGAATAGCAAGTACCTGTTCAGGCAATCGCGCCACAGTTACCTTCGCGGCGGTATCGAGTGCCGCAGCTTGGGATAAATTGTTCAGCACGGATGATGCCGACGATTTCGACCCTGAAGTATCCTGAGTAATGTTTGAAAGCAGTGCGCTTAACTGTGATGTCATAACGAGCTTATCGGCCAGGTGAGCGGCGAGTTTAATCGGTAAGTATAAAGTATAGGTAATAAGCGAGGCATATCACCGCGTTTGTGATTGAAGTAAATCATATTTAATCATAATTCGCGACTGCGAAAGAAACTTACTGTGATAAACTACGCCGGTTTTGAACAGTGAATAGTAAAGGAGCGTGCGTGTCCGGTTTATATGCATCTGGACTAACTTGCATAAAACGCGATCGTGTTTTGTTTGACGATTTTTCGTTTAATCTTAATGCAGGGGAATTAGTATATTTGCGTGGACCGAATGGTGCAGGCAAAACCAGCCTTTTGCGTATTCTTACTGGCTTAAGTTCGCCAGAACGCGGCGACGTGACTTTTAACGGCGTGAACATTAGCAGCAATCCTTCATTATATTATCAAGCCCTTATTTATTTAGGCCACAAAAGCGCACTAAATGGTGCTTTGTCCGCCATTGATAATTTACGCTTTTGGCTAGCGCAGCACGGCATTCAAAATAAAACTCTCAAACAAATTTCTGATATTGATAGCACTATTTATCAAGTGCTTGAACACTTAGGGTTAGTTGGTCTTGAAGATGTGCCCGTCAGGTTCTTATCTGCTGGACAACAACGTCGTGTGGCACTGAGTCGGCTTTGGCTTAAGACTGCAACGGTATGGGTATTAGATGAGCCTTTTACTGCCCTTGATACTGCAGGCGTAATATTACTTGAGCGTAAAATGAAGCAGCATGTGGCAGACGGCGGCATGATTATTACTACTTCCCACCAAGCGCTGTCTCCTGAAGCGGGTACGCACCGCTGTGTCGATTTGGAGTACCGGTTTTGAATCCCTTACTACTCGGTATCTTCAAACGTGATATGCAGATTGCGTTTCAGCAAAAAGCTGAGCTGGTTCAACCCCTCATGTTTTTATTGATGGTGGTTACCCTATTTCCCTTGGGCGTAAGCCCTTCTCCAGAAACACTGCAACGTATTGGCCCGGGCGTTATTTGGATCGCGGCTATATTGTCATCCTTGTTAGGAATGGAGCGGCTTTTTCGTGATGATTTTATCGATGGTTCTTTAGAACAATATACGTTAAGTGGCATGTCATTGCCGGCCGTTGCTACGGTTAAAGTACTGGCACATTGGCTAGTGAGTTTTGTGCCCTTATTGATTTTGTCGCCGTTGCTCGCGATGTTTTTAAACCTAAGCGTGGACATGTTTATAGCATTAATGCTTACCTTGTTAATTGGCACACCGTTGTTGTCGCTAATTGGTGCGATTGCAGTGGGGTTAACGGTGGGACTAGCACGGGGTGGACTGCTTTTAGCATTGCTTTTAATCCCCGTTTTTATTCCGTTACTGATTTTTGCCACATCTGCTGTAGATTCTGCCGCACTGCAATTACCTTATCATCCTCAACTTGCTATTATTGGCGCCATGCTGTTATTGGCTGCTGCCGCTGCGCCGTTTGCCATAGCTTATTCTTTGAAAGTGAGTCAAAACTGATGTGGAAGTGGTTACATCCTTACGCTAAAACAGAAAATGCTTACCAATTGTGCGTAACCTTACAACCTTGGTTGTGGTTGGGGGCATTGTTATGCTTGGCCGTAGGTACGGTATGGGGGCTGGCATTTGCACCTCAAGATTATCAACAAGGTGATTCGTTTCGTATTATCTATATTCATGTGCCAAGCGCCATGTTGTCTATGGGCACTTATGTGGCTATGGCCATTGCCGCGTTGGTGGGAATGGTGTGGCAGTGGCGAACGGCCTATATGAGCATGATAGCCATGGCGCCAGTGGGTGCCGTCATGACTTTTATTGCGTTATTTACCGGTGCAGCCTGGGGTAAACCTATGTGGGGTGCTTGGTGGGTTTGGGATGCACGCCTTACCTCAGAACTTATTTTGTTATTTTTGTATATCGGTGTTATTGCGCTCTACGGTGCGTTTGAAGATAAACAACAAGCCGGTAAAGCAGCAGGCGTGATGGCTTTAGTCGGCGTAGTAAATATTCCTATTATTCATTACTCCGTAGAATGGTGGAATACCTTGCATCAAGGGGCCACCATCAGCAAATTTGATCAGCCTTCCATTGCGCCTGAAATGTTGTGGCCTTTATTAATTAGCTTATTCGGTTTTGCTTTTTTTATTGGGGCAGTCACTACGGTAAGGTTACGCAGCGAAATTGTGCGTCGTGAAATGCATCGCCCTTGGGTGCAAAAGTTGGCGCAAGCAACAAGTGAGAATAGCTAATGCAGTTTGATTCATTCTCAGCATTTTTAGACATGGGAGGCTATGCCTTCTATGTATGGTTATCTTTTGGTGTGACCTTTGGAGCAATGATACTGCTAGTAGTATTAAGCTTTCACCAACATAAAGGGTTACTGAAATCGGTTTTAAAAGAACAACAGCGTCAGGTGCGAATTAAAGAAGCGAGAGAGAAATCACACGCTTCATCAGCACGGTAAAGTTGTAGTCAGTAGTTTTTAAAGTGAGATAGTTGCATGAATCCTAGAAGAAAGCAGCGTTTGGCGGTAGTGGGCATCGTTGGGCTGCTAATTGTCAGCGCTATTGGTTTAATGCTTTATGCATTGAACGACAGTATCGATTTATTTTATACGCCAAGTGAAATTATTGGAGGTAAGCAAGGGCAAATGCCCCATGTTGGTCAGCGGCTTCGTATTGGCGGCATGGTTGTGCCTGGTAGTGTGAGTCGAGACAGCAAAAGCTTAGCGGTGTCCTTTGATTTAATAGATACGGGCCCCATCGTTACGGTGACCTACACGGGGATACTGCCTGACTTGTTTCGTGAAGGCCAAGGGATTGTGGCTACCGGTGTGCTTACTTCGGCAACAGAAATTACTGCGCAAGAAGTTCTGGCTAAGCATGATGAAGAATATATGCCACCAGAGCTGGCAGAAAAAATGAAAGGTATTAAACATGAAAAACCTGCCAATATGCCCGTCACCGATGCTTCATCTTCTTATCAGTATGAAGCGAGTCCAGAATTAGAGTCAGAGACGGTATCAGAGCTAGGATCAAAGTCTAAACCAGGAGGCCAGTAGTCATGGTACCTGAGATTGGGAATATCGCGTTAACACTCGCCTTAGTATTATCTATTTTACTTGCAGTTTACCCGCTTTGGGGGGCTCACCGTCAGCACGACACGTTAATGGCTACCGCAAAGCCCTTGGCTATTGGACTGTTTTTGTTCACCCTTATTGCTTACCTGTGTTTAACCTATGCCTTTGTTACCGACGATTTTAGCGTTGAGTATGTGGCGCAGCATTCCAATAGCCAACTTCCTCTGATTTATAAAATTACTGCAGTTTGGGGCGGCCATGAAGGCTCGTTTTTGCTGTGGGTATTGATGCTGTCAATTTGGACGGTAGCAGTCGCTATATTTAGCCGGGGTATTCCTCTTACCATGGTTGCAAGGGTATTATCGGTGCTAGGCATGGTAGGCATTGGCTTTTATTTGTTTATGCTGCTTACCTCAAATCCCTTCAATAGCATGTTGCCGTTTTTCCCTGTCGATGGCCGAGATTTAAACCCGCTGCTGCAAGATTTTGGCATGATCATTCACCCACCAATGTTATACATGGGGTATGTAGGCTTCTCAGTGGCATTCGCTTTTGCTATTTCTGCATTGATTTCAGGTCAACTCGATTCCACATGGGCGCGTTGGGCTCGTCCGTGGGTCATTGCTGCCTGGGCGTTTCTTACTGTGGGTATCGCCCTTGGTAGCTGGTGGGCTTACTACGAGCTTGGCTGGGGTGGCTGGTGGTTCTGGGATCCCGTAGAAAACGCATCCTTTATGCCTTGGTTGGTGGGAACCGCCTTGATGCACTCTTTGGCGGTAACGGAAAAACGAAAAGCCTTTAAGTCGTGGACGGTATTACTCGCTATTGCTGCGTTTTCGTTGAGTTTGTTGGGAACCTTCTTAGTTCGCTCAGGAGTGATTGTTTCCGTTCACTCTTTTGCAAGCGACCCAACACGTGGGCTATTCATACTCGGTATTCTTATCGTGTTGAGTGGCTTTGGCTTGTTGCTATATGCCATGCGCGCTTCAGCTTTAAAGAGCCCCGGTCGATACCAAGCGTTTTCTCGTGAAGTATTGCTCATGGGTAATAATGTATTTTTGTGTGCCGCTACGTTAGTGGTGTTACTTGGTACCTTATTGCCACTGGTTCATAAAGAACTAGGGCTAGGCAGTATTTCAGTGGGGGCCCCATTTTTTAATCAAATGTTTACCCTGTTGATTGTGCCGTTTGTGTTGTTCTTAGGCCTTGGCCCTTTAACTCGCTGGAAACACCAGACTGCAGGTGCACTCAAAAATCAGTTGCTTGTCGCTGGTGGAATTGCAATAAGTGCAGCGCTTTTGGTCAATTTTAGTTACGACACTCCACAGTATATGGGTGTACTGGGCATGATACTCGTGTTTTGGATTTTGATTACTACCGTGCAAGAAGTGCTTCAGCGCGTTAATGCTAACCCAAGTAATACCAGTACATTTACAAAGCTACGCAAGCTCACATCAAGTCATTGGGGCATGGTATTAGGCCATATCGGCTTTGCCATCAGTATTATCGGCATTACTTTAGTGTCTAACTATGAGTTGGAGCGGGATGTGCGAATGGAAGTGGGCGAAACTGTAGAGCTTGGCGGTTATGCTTTTACTTTTACCGATGTTAAGCCATTCCAAGGCCCAAATTACACCGCTGATGTGGGTGTATTTGATGTGAACAGAGAGGATGAATTGGTTGTGCATTTAGAACCAGAAAAGCGTATGTATACAGTTCAGCGTATGCCAATGACAGAAGCAGCAATTCACTCTACGGTATCGCGGGATTTATTTATTGCCATGGGCGAGCCCCTTGATGATGGCGCCTGGGCAGTTCGTATTTACATAAAACCGTTTGTAGCATGGTTGTGGGCAGGCGCGGTTGTCATGGCGATTGGCGGTATTTTCTCTATTAGCGATAAGCGCTATCGCATGGCCAAAGTGAAAAAAGTATCGGAAGCTATTAACCGCATGACAGGAAAGGCACACGCCCCTGAAGCAGATACGAAAAATACAAGTGATGCCGGCAGTCAGGAGGTTACACAATGAAAAAGGCGCCTTTAGTTGTCATTCCATTGATTCTTTTTTTCATGCTGGTGATTTTCTTATTCCAAGGATTGTTTTCAGACCCACGAGAGCTAGATTCACAAGTGAAAGGCAAGCCACTGCCTGAATTTTCATTACCCGATTTAATGCAACCCGATACCACCTACACGCCAGATTCACTGAAAGGTGAGGTGACTATTGTGAATGTATGGGGAGTGTGGTGCGTAACCTGTGCGGTAGAAATGCCGTATTTAACCCAGCTTAAAAATGAGCTAGGAGTAAAGTTTGTGGGTTTGTACTTTGACCAAGATCTTGACCCTGACTTTGGGACAAAAACACTCACCCGAGTACAACAAGAAGTTACTAGTATGCTAAGGCGGTACGGTAACCCTTATGCATTTAATATTTTTGATGTATATCGCGATACGTCTTTGGATTTAGGGGTTACTGGCGCCCCAGAACACTTCGTACTGGATGCTAACGGGGTTATTCGCATGCATCATATTGGTGATATCAATGAACGTGTATGGCAAAACAAAGTGGGGCCGCTTTATCAACAGTTGGTGGCCGAGGCTGATGGTAAAAAGGAAGCAAAGAACTATAAGAGAGTCGGCGAATGAAACGTTTACTATTCGTTATCACTTTATTTATCGCCTTTTCTGCTTGTAGCGCTGAAGATAACTTTGCGTTTGATACGCCTGCGCAACGTGCTCAATTTTTGAGTTTAACCGCCGAACTACGTTGCCCTATGTGCCAGAACCAGAATATTGCCGACAGTGATGCCATGATTGCCCACGATATGCGCCGTAAAGTTTATGCGTTGTTGAAAGAAGGCAAGTCTGAGCAAGAAGTTATCGATTTCATGAAAGCCCGTTACGGGGATTTTGTGCATTACCAACCACCGGTAACCATTGCCACCATGTGGCTGTGGGCTGCACCTGTGTTGTTTGTCGTTTTCGCGCTTTTTTTTGTAGTACGCCGGAAATCTTCGACGGCTCCGCAGGATATCAAAGCCAAGCTGGCTAAGGCAGATGCATTGCTTGAGCAGGAAAAAGAATGAGTTGGACTGAGTTTTATATTGTTGTTTCAGGGTTAATTACCTTAGTACTTATGCTGTTGGCATTCCCTTGGCTTCGTAGAAAAAATCACGCTAAAGCTGATAACCTAAGCAACACGCAAATTGTAAAGCAGCGATTGCAAGAGCTTGAAAGAGAAGTGCAAGAAGGCTTAATCACCGAGCACGATATGCGAGTGGCTGTTGATGAACTAAAAGTCGCACTGGTTGATGAAAGTAGTTTTGAATCAACACGTACTGGCAAGGCAGGTCTTCCTTTACTTATTGGTGGTCTAGTCGCCGTCGTTGCCGGTGTAGTGGTATACGCTTCGGTGAATCAATTTAGCCAAGTGCAGCGTGCCTCTGATGCTATTGTAGCGTTACCAGAATTAAGCGCACAATTAGCCAGTGGCAATGGAAGTGATTTAGGGCCTGAAGATGTGGCTAATTTGGCATTGGCCATTCGTCAACGCCTACGAGAAACCCCTGAAGATGATACGGGCTGGCTATATGTGGGGCGGCTTATGTCAAGCCTAGGCCAAGAAGTGCAGGCCATTGAGGCCATAGATAAGGCCGTTGCGATAAAGCCTGGGAATACGTCCCACCAAATTACGCTAGCACAAGCTTTGATGACTACGGGTGATGTGAATAACCTCAATCGCGCACAAGGTGTGCTTAAGGGGTTATTACGCAGTACGCCAGAAAATGATAATTTAGCGCTAATGATGGCGGTGGTTTCTGCCCAGTTAGGCGACTTAGAAAACCTATCCCGTTATTATGGGCAAGTTAAAGATAAGTTGCCTGCGGGTAATGATATTGGTCAGCGACTTGCCATGCGAGAGAAAGAACTTCAAGCGCTAGAAGGGCAAGTGCTTGTACAAGATAATAGTCCCATAGATGAATCATCTGGTACGCAAGCGCCCGCGAATGAAAAGACTACTAGTACGAAAACAGGTTTTAATATTACCGTTAATGTATCTGATGAAGCCCGTTCAGCGTTACCACAATCCGGCTTTCTTATTGTGTTTGCGCAAGATGCGAACTCCGAAAACAGAATGCCGGCGGCCGTGGTTAAGATCCCGTTACAAGATTTTCCTGTCACTATTGCATTAGATACGGATAATGCAATGATGCCGCAATACACATTGGACTCACTCAGCAAAGTTACGCTTACCGCTCGAGTATCTGCTGATGGCGATGTATCTGTATCGCCTGGGGAATGGGAAGGTAGTCAAGTTACCGAGGTGGCACCTCAAAACGTGAAAGACATCAACGTGATGATAGAGAAGGAATTATTGTGATTAAATTTTCAAAATGGGTCTCGGTAAGTGCGCTTTTATTAGCGAGTTTGTTAGGCGGGTGCGCAAGTCAGCAAGCGTCTCAACAAGTTGAGCAAAATAACACATCCGTTCAAGATGCTGGCGACCCTAGAGATCCCCTCGAGCCTGTGAACCGCGTGATGTGGGATTTCAACTGGGAAGTATTAGATGCTTACGTTTTAAGGCCTATCACGGTTGGTTACGTTACCGTGATGCCGCAGTTTGCCCGTACCGGTTTACTTAATGCCGCTGAAAACTTGCAAGAACCGGCAAATTTTATGAACAATATGTTCCAAGGCAAAGTTGATGATGGAATGGATAGCTTAGCGCGTTTCGTACTTAATTCGACTGTGGGTCTGTTTGGTACTATTGATGTTGCTTCGCACATTGGAATAGTCGAAAAAGAAGAAGAATTTGGCGAAACTATGGGCGTGTGGGGTGTAAATACCGGCCCCTATTTAATGCTGCCTGCGTTAGGGCCTAACGATCCTAGAAGCTTTACGGGTAGTGTTGTTGACGGCATGGTATATCCTATGGCGATTATCGATGGGCAGTTTGCTATTGCTCGGTACTTGGTTTCCCTATTAGAGGGGCGTGCTTCATTAATTGACCAAGAGCAACAACTTGAACAATCAGTCGACGACTATGCGTTTGTGAAAAATGCTTATTTCGAAAACCTAGCGTTTAAAGTTACCGATGGCAAAAGCGGTGATAAAGCGTTAGAAGAAGAACAGCTTGATGATTTTGCCGAGTTCGAAGCCATGCTGGAGTATGAAGAAACGGATGTTGAAGCTGACGATTCAAAAGAAGAGCCAGAAGATGATGGCCCTGAAGGTAATTAATTCATAGCTCTATGGTACTACTAGTTTACAGCTAACAAAGCAAAATAAAACAAAAAAGCCCCTTAACGACAGTTCGTTGAGGGGCTTTTTCAAATCCTGCTTAGCGCACTATTGCGAGCTATCTTACTAAATATGCGATAGGCTGATTAAGCTTTAGGATAGCCCTGAGGGTTTTGTGATTGCCAATTCCATGTGTCTGCACACATGGCCTCTAAGCCTTTCTCTGCGTGCCAATTAAGTTCAGTAGCTGCCTTAGTTGGGTCTGCGTAACATGCAGCTACATCGCCTCCACGGCGCGGTGCTATAGCATAAGGGATTGTTTTACCCGATGCCTTTTCAAACGCTTTGATCATATCTAACACTGAGTAACCTTGACCAGTTCCCAAGTTATATTTATCAAGGCCCATATTTAAAGCAATTCTATCAATCGCTTTTAAGTGCCCATTTGCCAAGTCTTCTACGTGAATATAATCACGTACACCAGTACCATCATGGGTATCATAATCGTCACCAAATACGCTGAGTTTTTCTAATTTTCCCGTAGCGACTTGTGAAATATAAGGCATTAGGTTGTTTGGTATACCGTTTGGATCTTCTCCAATGCTACCTGATGCGTGTGCGCCTACAGGATTAAAGTAACGAAGTAGCACAATGTTCCATTCACTGTCTGACACAAACAAATCAGCCAACACATGCTCTACCATTAACTTAGACATGCCGTAAGGGTTGGTTGGGTGTCCAGTAGCCATGTCCTCGCGCAATGGAAGGGCTGCAGGATCGCCATATACTGTAGCAGAGGAGCTAAACACAATATTCTTAACATTGTGCTTTTGCATTGATTTACACAGGGTAAGCGTGCCATAAACGTTATTTTCATAGTAAGACAGGGGCTGCTGAACCGATTCTCCTACGGCTTTTAGGCCCGCAAAGTGGATCACCGCATAAATCGTATGCTCGCTAAATATACCATCAAGCACGGCAGTGTCGCGAATATCACCTTGAACGAAAGTGACGGATTTTCCTGAGATAGCCTCAACACGTCTCAGTGACTTTGCGCTCGAGTTCGCCAAGTTGTCCAAGACAACAACGCTGTAATCTTGTTCGAGTAGTTGAAGTACAGTATGACTTCCAATGTATCCTGCGCCACCGGTAACCAAGATGGTTTTCATGCATGCTCCTTGTCTGAATTAGGTGCCAAATATTTAGCACAGATAGAATGTTGTATAGGCTTAACTAAAAGCGGGTACAGAAGAAATACGAGTCCCGCCCACAACAGTGATGTCCAGTTCGATGCGGTTTGTAATATAAGCACAAAAGCGGGTATGAAAACCAGTAGCTTGAGCACGTTCATGAGTGTTTTTTCTGGAACGGTCATTCGTGAAGCTGCTCTGTCTAAACGCTTAACGCGTTCAGTAAGAGGGAGACCTTTTAGCTGAGGAATATTTCGGGTGGAAAAATAAAATTTCATAGCGTACTCAAATAAAAACCGCCGACACATATTGTGTAACGGCGGTTATTGTAGGTGATTGCAGGAAAGGTTCAAACCGTAATTGGTCTAATGAGCTCTTTTCAGCAAAATTTAATCACCTGTTCCTATTTTCTATTAATCAACTTAGGCTTGGGACTCAACGCCAGCTTTTTCCCAAAAACGTGATTTGAGACTCAGCAGTGCGATCACAATACCGATAGCAATACTAAACAACGCGATTTGTAGGTAAAGGTTAGGCATTTCGGCTACATTTTCAGGATCGAAATTACCTGACAATAGGCCGGCAATAATGTTACCGATAGAGTAGGTTAGAACGAAAACCCCCATCATTTGACCAGCAAAACGCTTAGGCGATAGTTTACTTACCGCACTAAGTGCAACGGGGCTTAAACATAACTCACCAACAGTATGTAAGAAGTAAGTAGTGACCAACCACATTGGGGCTACTTTTAAACCTTGAGCAGCGTACTGAGAGGCCATAAACATTACCAAGAAGCCTGTTGCCATAATCACAAGACCAATTGCACACTTAAGGGTATACGAAGGGTCAATCATACGCTTAGCAAGGTTAATCCAAAGCGCAGCGAAGAAAGGCGAAAGGATAATAATAAATAGCGAGTTAGAAAGCTGGAACCATACGGTTGGAATGGTAGAAAGCCCGAACCATGACGTGAAAATTGAACCAGCGGATAAAGCTCTGTCGGTATAGTTTTGAGCGAACAAGTTTAAAGATGAACCGGCTTGCTCAAAGCCTGACCAGAAACACGCCGAGGCAATACAAACTAAAAATAATGCCCACATGCGTCTTTTTTCATTGTCGCTTAATGCGCCTTTGAAATAGATAAAACCAAAATAAGCAAAAAATACCACAGTGAAAAATACAGCCACTTGCTGAGCGAGTGCAAGAGGGTCAATAACAATTGTCCCCATGTGAGCAAGAACAATAACAACGACAGCTAAGGCTACGGTTGCAATAACGGCTGTCCACGCGGTTTTCTTAGCGCTGCCCGTGTAAGGGTTAGTTGGAGCTGTTGAGTCTGACGCTAGCGATGAGTTGGTAAAGTAGTATTGAATAAGACCAATAGCCATACCAATCGCTGCCGCACCAAAGGCATAATCCCAGCCCCAGTTTTCCTGTAGATAACCCGTTACCAAATAGGCAATAAGAGAGCCGATGTTGATACCCATATAATAAAGGGCGTAACCACTGTCTCGGCGAGCATCTTCATCGCCATACTGCTGCCCTACCATAGCTGAGATATTGGGTTTTAATAGACCAGTACCTGTCGCTACAAGGATTAAACCTACAAAAAATAAGTTCTGTAAGTCGATAGCAAGTACTACATGGCCTAAGAAGATGATAATACCACCGTACCATACGGCTTTTTTACCACCAATGAGACGGTCAGATAACCAACCTCCTGGTAAACCTAAAAAGTAAACTGCACCGGTATAAAGGCCGTAAATTGCCCCTGCGGTGGCTACCGTAAAACCAAGCCCTTGAGTTTGTAGGCTGGCTGTCATAAATAAAACAAGAAGGGCACGCATACCGTAATAACTCATGCGTTCCCACATTTCTGTGAAAAACAGCGTTCGAAGGCCCCCTGGATGGCCGAAAAAGCTGGTGTCGTTAGATTTTTTTATAGTCACGTTATCATTCCATATTAATTATGGTTGTTATAGTAGAGTGCTTAATGCATACACTCTTTTGATATAGGTCCAATAAAGGATAAGCCGTTATACTAAAGCTCGAGTGAAGACACAAGATTTGGGCGATAAACTCTACTTTTAAGCCTGTCAAAAGCACGTTTTGTTTGAAAATTGAGCGTTGTCGCTTCGGTTACTCTTTATGATTTTCGCGGGCTGGCGCTAAAAATATGGGGGAATCGCCTACTGCTTGTCGTTTACTTGAAAATTTGTATCGCACTCTTTTTTACAACGAATGTATTACAACGAATGCTATTAAGAATATAGCAGCGAAGTACGATACAAATCAGGTTTCAAGGTATTGTCCGTTATAGCTCTCTAATTGTAGCTAATACAATTCGAATGATGCCATAAAGCAATAAAAGTATTACGCCAAATAAGACTAGGTTGTAAACAACCGTGGGATACTTATTGTCATCGGGCAGCGTAGGCGTCTCGATAGTTACCAAGTGCTGTAATTTCTGATAGGTTTCTACTCGGGCATTTTCAAGGGTAATCAGTGAAGAAGAAAATGCTTGTATAGCTAACTGTAACTGAACCTGTAGGTTGCTGTATTGTGCCATAAGTTCACCTACGGAAAGGTCAGTATCAGAGCTATCTGGATCAGTGGTACTGATCTGCTCTTTGCGCTTATTAATTTCACTCTGCAGTGCACCAATTTCTCGCTTGATGTTAATCACCTCAGGAGCAGCATCAGACATCATGGTTGAAATGGTACTCAACTCCGCTTTCTTTTGTGCCAAGGTGGCTTCTAACGAAAATGCAATTTGCTGGAAAGCTGCGCCTTCTGCGGTAGGGTCAAGCACATTATATTTTGACTGAAAGCCTAAAATTTCTGTTTTAGCTTGTTGAAGTTTTTGCTCAACAATCTCGTGCTCACCCTTAGCAAATGTAAGCTTTGATTTGGCTAGGTTATTGTTGATATTGTTTATAAATTCTTCCGCTTTTACCACAATAGCTTGATTTATAACTTGCGCGAATTCGGGGTTAAAAGCACGGGTACGAAGTGAAATAACAGAAGAAGCTGAATCTACACTCACTTCAACGTGGTCTAAGTAAAACTGATAGAAGCTTTCCTGCTTATGAGAACTTGATAAGCCGCTAAAAAAATCGGCCTCGTCAGACATGTAATGTTCTCTTAAGTTAATGGTTTCGTCTAAGTACTTAATCATATCTGCAGACTTGATATAGGCTTCTACCAACTGACTCTCGTTGCTAAACCCACTTGACCCCATGCCTGCCGACATAAGTATAGATGAAGGGTCGAAACTGCTACCGCCATCACTTGATTTTACGATTAACTGACTTTGGCTTTCGTATTGAGGTGCAGCCCATACAATGAGATAGAAGGCATATAAAAACCAAGGCAGCACAAGCAAAAGCGTTTTATGCTGTTTCATCAGTTCATTCAGCTTAGTAAGAGTTTTTTCCACGTTTAATAAACCTATTTTAACGATTTTTTGTTAGCTGCATCTTGCGTGTACACGTCAATGCCTTCTTCGAGATCAGCGTAATACGATAATTTTCCGTCATCGATAATAACGGTAGAGGTACAGAATTCTCGAATTTGATCGAGTTCATGACTGACCATGATAACGCCGGCAGTTTCACTTTTTTCTTTAAGTGACGCCCTGGCTTTTTTTCTAAAAAGTGGGTCGCCTACGGAAGTGGCTTCGTCAATAAGATAAATATCAAAGTCAATATTCATACAACAAGCAAATACAAACTTAGCCCGCATACCTGATGAGTACGTCCGCACGGGTAAATCGAAACGGTTATCTAGTTCAGCAAAAGCTTGAACCTTCTCTTCGTATTCCGGTAACGACGCCACGTTATTGATACGACCGATGAAACGTGTGTTCTCACGGCCTGTCATTTGGGGATGCACGCCTGTTTGCAGTGCGACTGGCCAAGACATCGCTTTATTAGTAAGCACGCGCCCTTTATCGGGGTATTCGCTTTTTGCCAACATGCGAAACAGGGTGGATTTACCCGCACCGTTTTTACCTAATATGGCTACGTTGTTCTCGGTTGGAAAATCAAAGTTAAGATTTTTAAATATATATTGGGGCCCCATTTTACTCGGGTAGCTTTTTGTCACGTTCTCTAGTTTGATCATCGTGACAATACCTTTTTCCACGTAATGTGATACAGAGAAAGACTCAAGAATAAGAATACAATGGTAATTTCTACCACAAAGCTAAACGATACCCCTTTATGTCCGTAAGACTCAAAACAAGCATATCGAGCAAGCTCGTTAAAGTGGACTAGTGGATTCCAAGTGAAATACGGCCAGAGGTATTCGGGCAAATCTTGAAGGCTGAAAAATACACAGGAAATAAACATAAGGGGGCGTGTAAGCATTGATTTTATTTTGTCTACTTCAGGGACGAAAGCAAGCGCAATACCAAACACCAAACCAATTGAAACAGAGAATAACCAAAGTAGGATGTAAAGGGTGATCAACAGCAGTGGGTCATGAATCTCAAAGCCATCACCCAAAAGATAAAGTGACAACGCAAGGAGTGCAATCACTCCGGTTTTTATCGATAATTCTACAAAGCCCGCAGTCACTACAGCGGCAAGCGGTTGAACCTGCCTAAATGCATACAAAGGTTTATTGCGGCGAATAGACGTGGACACTGATTGAAGGTTGGTGGTTAGGGTTTGCAGACCAACGAGCCCAATCATCATAAATATGAATAATGGTATAGAGTGAACATCGTCGCCGCTGATCAAGCCTCTTATAAACGAAAGGGCAGCAATGAAAATAAATGGTTCTATAAAGGCCCAGCTTAGCCCAAATTTATCATTGAACTTACTTTGAAACTCACGCAGGAAAAGTGCGAAAATCACACTTCTCCAAGCGTAAACTTGTTCTTTGAACGTTACCATAATTAGTCTGTGGCTACGTTCGCAGCAATGGCGATTTGATAGACAATTTGCGTAATATCTTTTACTGCCTGAAGCACCTTGGTATCAATAGCCGGCAGCACAATGATTTGATCGCCAGGTAATAATTTAGCGCCACTGCCGTTAGCCGTTAAAATACCATTATCAATATTAGCAAACGCAACGTTGCCATTTTTGCGCACAATCAAGATACGCTCATCTTCAGCCCGTTCGGTAAAACCGCCAGCCCATGCAATATAATCTTCAGTATCTGCGTCAGGGTTAAATACAACCGATTGAGGGAGTAAAACTTCGCCACCAATATGAATAAGATCCGTAATTTCTGGGATCACAATCGTATCATTAGGTTCTAAAAGAATGTTCGCAGTGTCGCCATTTTCAGACACAACCACACGACCCTGGGGTTCAACTTGGCGTGCTCTGGCAATAAAATCAGCTACAAGTTGAGCTTCCTGTGCGCGAATAGCGCCTTCACCGGTAGAACTGATAGGAGCAGTATACATACTGCGCTCTAATCGCTCTAACCCTTGCTCGATAATTTCTTTTTGCTTTATAGCAACACTTTCTCGCAGAAGGTAGATATTTTGCGTATCTGACAAGGTTGTATCAGCTTCAATATGATCAAGCACATCAAGCAAGCGTGTGCCTTTGTCTACCATCAATTGTGATGCACCTGAAAATGCGCCAGCTACATTAATACGATAGATTTGTGCTTCGTTATCAGCCACGTACTCTACCGTATCGCCGGCTTTTAAAGGCAAGGCTTCAAAATCCGATAAGCTTAAGTAACGTGCAAACTGTTTATTTTCTCTTACGCCAGCAACAGAAGCATGAGAAGCAAATTCACCCGGTCGTGCAAAGTAGTTTACTACCTCGCCGGTAAGCTCTTCATCTGAAAACTCAAAGGTAAAGCTATTTCGGGCACCCGTTTCTACCACAATAGTATTGCCGATAGGGCGAACTAAAATAGTGTCACCGTCTTTAAAGGACACTTTTGGAAGCTTGCCGTTCCTGAAAAATGCATATAAATCAGCGGTTGCAATAACTTCGTTGTTGCGAATTACATCTATTTTACGGAAGCTACCTCGTTGAAAATCGATACCTCCCGCCCGTTTCAAGTAATACAGAACACTATCAGATGCTAAGCCCGCATATTGCCCAGGACGTAAAATTGGACCAGAAACATAGACTGCCACAGGTGTTGAAGTAAGTAGGTTGACGTATACATTTACATCGTTGGTATAAACCTGACGAATTTTACTACTGACTGTCTGGTTTACTGAACCCGCTGGCGTGTTAGCAACCCGAATTGGGCCAATATTGGGTATAAATATGTTGCCTTGGTTATCAACAGTAGAAACATCTGAATAATTGATTGCACCCCAAAGCCATATAGAAATTTTATCCCCAGGGGCAACCAGGTAGTTATCGTTTAAGCCTGTGGTTCTTTCTGACTCGAAGCCGCCAAGAAATAGGTTGGCAGCAAACGGTGGGTTAGCCATTGCTTTTTGTTGGGGGAAAACACTTTCAATAGTTGGCTCACCCGGAAGAGAAAGGCCATCTCTTGGCTGAGTGCTAAATTGCCCCATTGTACTTTGTGCGCTACCTGCGCCGGGCAGTGTACGTTGACTCTGAACGCTGAGAGGGGACACGCCAGCTGCAGTACTAGAGCTTGATGACGAGCCTGTTTGTTGGGCGCGTTGTCTTAACTGTTCTATTTGTTCCGCACTCTGCGCGTAAACTGCTTGAGAAAATAAACTGATTGAAAGTGCGACTGCGGCAGTTAAAGAAACCAAATGTAACGACTTCAACTTATTCTCCTTCTACTTCTACTTGTGCCGAAGCAACCAGTGGGCTCAAAATGGACCACGCCCCGTCGCGTTTACAAACGGTAACCTTGTCTTTGGTATATTCATTTTTGGACTGGGTGCCAGAAAGTGTAGCTTGAAAGCGAATGCAGTCGTTACCGGTTGCCGAGGTATACAATTTAGTCGCCTCGTAATCAATGCCTTCAAGCATAATTTGAATGCTCTGCCCCTGACTAAACGAAGAATTTAAATTTGGAATGCTTATTGCTACATCTTCTTCGGCAGACAAAGAGTATGCTAGCGAAGCGTGTACTAGTGGAATATCGGCGGTTGTCGATTTAGGCACGTTACTGCACGCCGCTAGTAAGCTGGTTAGCGCAACGAGTAAGCAAGCCCCTTTATGCGTATTTAACATTGACTGTCATATCCATATAGCAATTTGGCGCTAGGATACCATAAGAACAAAAAAAAACATGCTTTCGTCATGCGTTACATTGCGAATTGCATGTCGATGGATGTTTATTTGTTCAAAATGTTGCGCGCTCAAGGCGTGTTGTTTTAAATTTATACGAAATATTGGTGCTAATTAGTCATTATTATTCCTGTTACAAAAGTTTTTGCCACTAAGGGTGGTTACAACACAGAATGTTTATTATGATAAGGGGGTTTTTCCTATCCTTTTCAAATAAAAGAATGAAGCCCTCGGTAGGTCGTTAAAGGACGTTGTATTAATATGGATACCAATTTGGTTCACATGTCACACTTTGGAAGAACACCAATCAGTGAAGTACTGATGTCTGGTGGTATGAGCCGCGGTGGCACGAGGTTTTGTTTAATATGTTAGCGTACTTGCAGTTTGTTCCTCTTTTTACTGCGTTTTTTGTAGCACTTATTCTGTTAGTGGTGATGACACCGCTAGCACATCAATTTGGCTTGGTTGATCAACCAAGCGCGAGAAAACGCCATGCGGGCATCATTCCATTAACTGGCGGCGTCGCCATCTTTATGGCGGTATTGGTCGCGAGTGTTGCGACTGATGTTTGGATGAAAAACAATCCTTTATTCTTTACTGCTTCTGCCTTTGTTGTACTTCTCGGTATGCTTGATGATCGTTTCGACTTAAGCGCTAAAGGGCGTTTAATGTGTCAATTTGGTGTAGCTTCAATAATGGCGTGGAGTGCTCAAAACTATGTCACGTCTTTAGGTAATATTTTTGGTGGTGGCGATATTGCGCTCGATATTGGCGGATATTTTTTTACTGTTGTGTGCGTGGTGGGTGTTATCAATGCTTTTAATATGATTGATGGTATTGACGGACTTGCAGGGGGCATGAGCCTGGTTATTCTGCTTACTTTAGCGGGTTTTCTGATTGCTACTGGCAATGGCGCTGCCATTATGGAGCCTCTAATTATTGTAGCTGCCATCGTACCGTTTTTAGCCTTTAACTTGAGTTGGAAGGGCTTTAAAGGAAATAAAATATTTATGGGTGATGCGGGCAGTATGTTCGTGGGCCTTACGATAGTATGGTTATTAGTCGACCATACCCAAGGTGTTAGTGCTGCATTTAGACCGATTACCGCCGTGTGGTTGGTTGGATTGCCATTGATGGATATGGCAGCAATAATGTACCGCCGTGCACGCAAAGGGCAGTCTATGCTGCGCCCCGACCGCCAGCACTTACATAACATTTTCATGCGTGCTGGGTTATCAAGTCGCCAATCTCTCATCGCGATACTATGCATGGGAGCCTGTTATTGCATAATTGGGATCCTGGGTGAAATATACCTAGTGCCAGAATACACCATGTTTTGGGGTTTTATTTGTCTACTGGTCTTGTATAGTATCGTCATTCAGAACATTTGGAGCGTACTTCGCTTTATCAAAAAGCGTTAGAGTAATATTTCTAATGCGTTGATAAATTGAATGCTAAAAACAAATTTCTAACGCCGGTGTAATAAGATTAGAAAGCGCTTTTCTTTTACTTTTCCATGTATCAACGCTTTAAAATTGGTAATTCTGTTTGGACTCGAACCTTTCTATTCTTCACAACAACTATAAGAAAAAACGTGTTGAAACCTTAGTCGCTATGGCGGTTTATGGGGGGGACAAGGTCGAGTGGGTAGAACAAGCAATTGATAGCATCCTCAATCAGACCTATCGAGATTTTGTTTTTATCATTGTAATTGACGGGGAAATTACCGTTAAGATGATGAATAAACTCAAAGATAAAGCCTTTTCTGACCTTCGGGTTGTACTTGCCCAAAACGCGACTAAACCTGGTTTGGCTAGCTGCATGAACAAGGCGGCCGAATGGGGACTATCGTTGAACCCTTCTTACTTCGTGAGAATGGATGCGGATGACATCTCGATTTCTACTCGACTCGCTCGGCAAATAAGTTATTTGCGAAAGCATGCCTATATATCAGTGTTGGGGTCAGCGTTGACTGAAATAAACGAGCACGGTGAGAAAGTGGGAGCGCGGGTCATGCCTTCGTCTCACAAGCAAATTGTCAGTATTTTGCCACGACGGTGCTCACTGAATCATCCTACCGTAGTAATACGTTACACGGTGTTTGAGCAAGGTTATAGATACGACAGCAACCTAATGAACACCCAAGACTATTTTCTTTGGGTAACCCTGGCTTCTAACGGTTTCGTGTTTAGAAATCTTAAAGATCGTTTATTGAAATTCAGGCGCGTAAACAACTTTTATAAGCGCAGAGGTTTTAGTAAATCACTCAATGAATTTAGAGCAAGGTTCAATGCCATGCTTAAACTGAAAAAGCTAACGCCTTACAATGCCGCATATGCGTGCGGGGTTCTCACGCTTCGATTGATGCCTGGAAAAGTCGTTAAATTAGCGTATAAACTCGATCGTCATTTATTGGATAGGTTTGGTAAACATTGAACTGTGGAATTGTCGTTGTACTTTATCACCCTGATATTCAACATGTGCAATCACTTATCGATGGGTTCATGCACTGTGAATGGCCCATTGTATTAGTCGACAATTCTCCTGAAAAAACTGTCTTATCGCTTTCTTCTCACTGCCAGTACTTCCATTATCCTGAAAACGTAGGCATTGCCGAGGCTCAGAATGTAGGCCTCAATTATCTATTTAAAAATGGTCTTTCACATGCGGTAGTGCTAGATCAAGATAGTCTATTTACGGTAAATATGGCAGTAGACTTATTAGCTCAGTACCACGAGCTTGAGCGTTCCCATAAAATAGCGGCACTTGGCCCTTCCATACATTGTCAATTTACCGGTAAGCTTGCCGTAGGCCGAGTTCAAAAGGGACGTCAAATCGATAGCAAGGTTAGAGAAGTAAAACAAATTATTGCTTCAGGTATGATGCTATCTTCTTCAGCATTTTCTACAGTCGGAAATAAAGAAACAGGCTTATTCATAGACGGTGTGGATCATGAGTGGTGCTGGCGCGCCAATAATCTCGGTTTTTCTATATTTCAGTCTTTATCAGTATGCATGCCGCACCGTCAGGGCGATGATCGTGTAAAGGTGCTAGGCCTAACATTCAAGCAAGGCGCACCTATTCGACTTTACTATCAAATGAGGAACGTATTACTCTTAGCGCGAAGGGGATATGTACCACTTTATTGGAAGTGCCGTCATCTTCCCGCAATACCGCTACGTTATATTGTCAATCGATTCTACTTTCCAGATGGTAAAAAGCGTGGGCATTATTTACTGAAAGGGCTGGCCGACGGTATTAGTGCGAAGAAAGGAAAGATTCAAGAGCCTAGTATAAAGTAGGCTTTACGTTGTTTATGCAATGGTTTTAGTTGGAATTTTAAAAGCACTGCTTAATGAATGTAAGGTTTCACTAAAGATGTGCAGGTGATATTTTTTGGTGCATAACGCTGAATTAAAAAGGGGCGTTGATTAGCCAAATCCTTTTATTTCAAAAACATTATTTTTCAATGATGTTGCGCTGATTAGCACCAGTTATATGTGATATGAATTGAAATATGTGCTTCATGATGAAGCTTTTTATTTTTTATAATAGAAATCATTATGAAGTGAACTTTAAGTTTTATAAACGCGTAACCGTTTCGAGCCAAAATGAAGTTGTGAGTATGGAATGTGGATTGCATACTTCATTTTAGGTTGAGGATTATCAGTACAAGGACATTAAATTATGAGTCAAGTAAAGAAAGCCGTTATTCCAGTAGCGGGCCTAGGTACCCGAATGCTTCCTGCTACAAAAGCAATTCCTAAGGAAATGCTTCCAGTGGTAGATAAGCCTCTTATTCAATATGTCGTGAAGGAATGTGTCGCAGCAGGAATAAAAGAAATCATTTTGGTAACCCACGCGAGTAAGAACAGTATCGAAAACCATTTTGATACATCTTTTGAGCTTGAAGCCACATTGGAAAAGCGTGTTAAGCGTCAGATACTTGAAGAAGTACAGTCAATTTGTCCGAAAGATGTCACTATCATGCATATCCGTCAAGGTGTTGCGAACGGTCTAGGACACGCTGTATTGTGTGCTCGTCCTATAATTGGCGATGCACCTTTTGCGGTAGTATTACCTGATGTGATCATTGATGATGCGGCAAGCGATCCGAAAAAAGATAACCTTGCAGACATGGTTGCTAAGTTTAATACCACTCGTGTCAGCCAAGTAATGGTAGAACAAGTTCCACAAGAAGATGTGACCAAATTTGGTATTGCAGACCTTGATGGCGCAGCGATAGAGCCGGGTGAGTCTGCTAAAATACACAAAATGGTAGAAAAGCCGTCGCTTGATGAAGCACCGTCCGATTTAGCTGTTGTAGGTCGCTACGTACTATCTGAGAAGATTTGGGACTTGCTTGAATTCACTCCTCCTGGTGCCGGCGATGAAATTCAACTTACTGATGCTATTGATGCATTAATGAAGGTTGAACAGGTTGATGCTTACTACATGAAAGGTAAGAGCCATGACTGTGGTAGTAAACTAGGTTACATGAAAGCTAACGTAGAGTACGCGCTTAGACACCCAGGGTTAGGTCAAGAATTTAAAGAGTATATCTCTAGCCTTAATCTCTAAGATTATGGCTATTTAAAAGCGCGCTTATGGCGCGCTTTTTTGTACGTGTCTTTCAAACTGAGTAACACCGAGTGTCCTATTCAGTCTTTTACCACAACATAGCCTTGCAGTTTAGAGAGCATCTTTTCACCAATCCCTTTTACTTCGGTTATTTGGGCTACTTCTAAAAATGGCCCAACATCTTGTCGATAAGCAATAATAGCTTTTGCCTTAGAGATACCCACGCCAGGCAAAGTTTGAAGCTCTTCAATACTCGCGTCATTAAGGTCGATTTTTGTCGCGATACCAACACTTACCATTGATGATGAAGCATCATTATCAAGGGGGGCGGCCGATATGGCTGGTGTGTAAATATATAGCGCAGATAGAACCAGTAAGCTTGTTAATTGTTTTTTCATTGTCATTCCTTGTTTGGGGTGTACACCATTTGTACCGTGTTGATGTTACCCACAGGGTGAAATATGAAAAGACCAGTTTTAGGACAGTTTTGTTAAACGGCCAACAGTAAATTAGGGCGTTTTTTCTTTTTTTGTGCGGGGAGGGGGAGAGGGAAGAATGTATGCAGTAAGAGACAGATACAAAAAAGCGGGCTTGAAGCCCGCTTTATTAATGACGTATTTTTAACCTTAAAGGCGGTCAATCAACGCTTGAGTAAATTCATTAGTGCCGGCTTCACCACCAAGGTCGCGAGTAGTGCGGTCACCAGTTTCAATAACGTCTTTTAATGCGCTACGAATTTTTTCAGCTTTATCACCCATATTCAAGTATTCAAGCATTTGAGCCGCAGCAAGAATAACTGATGTTGGGTTAGCTAAGTTTTTACCTGCAATATCAGGAGCAGAGCCGTGAACAGCTTCGAAAATAGCACAGTCTTCACCGATGTTAGCGCCAGGAGCCATACCAAGACCGCCAACAAGTCCAGCACATAGGTCAGAAAGGATATCACCGAATAGGTTAGTCGTAACAATCACGTCGAACTGATGTGGGTTCATGACTAACTGCATACAGGTGTTATCAACGATCATTTCTGTAGACTCGATATCTGGGTAACGTTCACCCACTTCACGAGCCACTTTCAAAAACAAACCTGAAGTCGACTTCAAAATATTAGCTTTGTGTACTGCGGTAACCTTCTTGCGGCCTTCGCGACGCGCCAATTCGTAAGCGAAGGTAACGATTTTTTCAGCGCCGTCACGAGTAATTTTACTCATCGCTTCAGCTTCGTTACCGTCTTCTGAAACCACTTGACCAAGGCCTGAATACATACCTTGAGTATTCTCGCGCACGGTAATGATATCGATATCTTCGTAACGAGCTTTAGTGCCTTTGAAGGAGATCACAGGGCGTAAGTTTGCGTAAAGTTTGAATTGCTTACGTAAGCTAACGTTAATGGATGTGAAACCTTCGCCAACTGGTGTAGTTAGTGGGCCTTTAAGTGCCACTTTATTTTTAGCGATAAGGTCAAGTGTTGCTTGTGGCAGAAGTTCACCATGCTCTTCAAGGGCAACTAAGCCTGCATCTGCGTAGTCATAGGCAAAATCACAGCCAACTTTATCTAAAATTTTAGTGGTTGCATCAATAATGTCTGGGCCAATGCCGTCACCGCGAATGACTGTAATGTGTTGCTGAGTCATGTGGAAGGATCCTCTGATAATTCTATTGTCAAAATCGTTAGGTTTACTACATTTTAGCTTAGCGAGCGAAACGCGCCAAAGATGACCGCCTCATCTTATTATTATTTTGAAAATTAGGGGTAGTTATTTGAAGCGGCGCTAAGCGGCGTATTTTATACGATAGCGGGGCTAAGTTATAGCCATTCGTAAAGATTAATTTTACTCGTGCAAATTAAGTGGGCAAAACAGATATTCGCCTAGTCTTTCCATTACGCAGCGAATATCTTCATTTTTTAATGCTACGCTCTTTACTAAGGTATCGAAGGTATTGTCAGTGGCTGCATCTCGCGCATTCAACGGGAATAAGTACTCTCTGGCGAGGCCAAAAGACAGTTGTAAAATGGCATGTTCCTTTTGCAAAGAAGCAGCCACCTCTGCGTGCCGCCGACCTGATTGGTGAATTATCGCTCGCCATGTCGCACTCTGGTGCCAATTTTCCGCCAGTTCTCCTGAAATAGCATGCCATGAAGAAACGCCTTTAACCTTGAAGGCTTTACCTATCTGAAAGTAGTCTTTTTGGCTAACAGGTAGTTTAGTCGCCACTTTTAATCCAGGTAGCGTGAATAAGGGGGCACACAAAAAGGTGGTCACTAGGGCGGCAGATTGAGGAGTAAACTTCGTTTTTGTTATTGATGTTAACTGCGCAGCAATGCCACACGCCAGGGAGGTAAATTGTTTGCTTATGGCAAGCAGTGGATATTGATGTTGGGTTAAGCGCTCTATAAGTGCATGTTGTACCAGCATATCGCCCACTCTTTCCAAACCATAAGTTAGTATCGCTTGTTTGAGGCTCGTTACGGGGAGTTTAAGGCGATTGTCTAGGCTAGCAGTAAAAAGCAAGAACTGCTGGAAGCTGGGCACCTTTTCTACCTTTTGACATAAATTAGGTACATCCACATCCGCTTTTTGCAATTCATCAATAATCTCTAGAAGGGCTGAAGGTGGACGTTGAACAGGGAAGGTTGCGGGTAAAAAAGACTGCTCTCCTTTCACGCTTCGGGCATTCTCACATGCTTGATATTGACCAGTGAAATCTTCAAAACTCAGATAAAGGTTTTTAGGCGCCAAAAGTGTATTGCGCTTAACCCATAGTATTTTCTCATCCTCTTTTCTACTGGGTGAATGCACAAGCGCGTGATGTTTTTGTATATCAATCACAATAGCGGGGTGGGCTTTTACGTAAACGCTAGCCCCAGGCAAAGGTATTGAAATAAGTGATGCGATAGGGTGTAAGAAAGTCCGCTGCATCATGGGTATACGCTGAGCGATAAACGCCAGAAGACTTGACCTTGAGTGACTTTCAGTACAGTAAGAAAACACACTTGTTACAAGGCATATGCGTTGAAGTGACGTTAATTTAACTTCACCAACATGCTTTATTGACTGTGAGGTGAAAAGCACTTTTTGCAACGCAATAATTTGTCGCCACAGCGTGAGGTGATGCTCGTTGATGAACGTAAGCAGCGCTTTTTTTTGACTGATTGACTCATTTTTTGATGCCTTGGCCAAATTAGAAGAAGCCAGATTAGAAGCTGCCAAATAATACGTAGCTAAGTGGGCCGCAATAATATGTTGTAAAAAATGGTCGTTATAGTTATTAAGTTTGCCATACAGTGCTAGGTTCAACATATGACGCGTGAGGGTGTCGATATCACTCGTGCATGTTTGAAGTGCTAAAGGGATGGCGGGGTGAGCTTGGACAAATGAAAGGGTAAGCTTAGCTCGATGAAGACAGGTATTAACGATATCTTGAGGCGTCGAGGAAAGTGCAGGTAGAGAAAGCAGGACGTCCGAAAGCTCAGAAGCATCATTGAGCTCCATTTGGTTAGCTTTGCTGGTAACTTGAATACGCCCCGTCGCCCCACGCAATGAGCTTCTCGTTTTCAAACAATAATGGCGTACATTCATCTTGTGTGGTTAAACCATCAGCACGAACGTGCTGGGTGCGGTAAAACATCACTTGAATAGCATTATCATTCTGTCGTTTGGCTTCGGTAATATCAGGCGAACCAAGCAAGGCCAACACCTCTTCTCGCGTGCTACCCAACTTTAATTTGGTAATTTGTACGCGGTTATACTCTTCGCGGTCTTTCCAGTCCATATTTTCAGGTTTATCGGGATAAACTGAAATCACTAGAAATACAAAAGCCGCATACAATGCGATGCCAGCAAAAATGAGTCGAATTACCTTGGAGTTCATAACCCTAACTTTTCGTTTTTCTGCGCTAAAATAAACAATTTACAACATGTGTACAGGTTACAAACTGTAATATCGCAGTTCCTTTGTTTGAATAACTACTTAAGTCTACAGTGTACCGTAAAAAGTTCATCGACGGTAAGTGTTAAACGTAAGGAAATGCGTCTAGTTATTTCTCAATTGTGTAGCAAGGCGTGTATGCAGTGCCAGGAAGCTTCATTCTTTGCTGAGAAACAAAAGATTCTAATAGTGTATCGACCCGCTCCATTAACTTGGCATCACCTGTCAGTCTAAATGGTCCGTGCTGTTTAATGTGTCTTATACCTTCAGCCTTTACGTTGCCCGCCACAATACCCGAGAATGCTTGCCTTAGCGCTATAGCTAGTGAGGCATTATCCTGATCATGATGCAATGCTAAGTCTGACATAGTTTGATGTGTGGGAATAAACGGACGTTGAAAATCTTCTTCTATTTTTAGTGACCAGTTGAAGCTATAGGCATCGCCCATTGCTTCTCGGTACTTTTTAACTCTCCCGAGTCCCGTGCGCATCACACGAGCAACCTCTTCAGGATCGTCAACGATAATCTGGTATTTACTCTGTGCTTCTTTCCCTATCGTTGCACCGATGAATTCATCAATGGCCTCAAAGTACGCCTCAGATCCAGCTGGACCGGTAAGGATCACAGGGAAGGGTTGCTGGGCATTTCGTTCATTCATTAATATACCAAGCAAATAAAGCAACTCTTCGGCAGTGCCCACTCCGCCTGGAAAAATCACAATACCATGAGCTAGGCGAACAAAGGCTTCAAGGCGTTTCTCAATATCAGGCATGATGATTAGTTCATTAACAATCGCGTTGGGAGGCTCCGCTGCGATAATACTAGGCTCAGAAATGCCAATATAACGGCCTGCTTTATACCGTTGTTTAGCATGCCCAATGGTAGCCCCTTTCATGGGCCCCTTCATTGCACCTGGTCCACAGCCTGTACAAATATTCATTTCTCTAAGCCCTAGCTGGTATCCCACTTCCTTTGTATATTTATACTCAGTTTGATTAATAGAGTGACCACCCCAGCACACCACGGTATTAAGGCCGTCGTTTCCTTCAAGTGCCTTTGCATGGCGCAACATGTCAAACACCATATCGGTAATGTTTACACTATCGACTGGCGCACTTTTGTGGGTAAACGCATACTTGTTGCCCATATAAAGCAGGTCGCGAAGTACTGCAAAAATATGCTCATGCACTCCGGTAACCAAGGTGTCATCTACAAAAGCCACTTCGGGTGGGTTCACTAATTCAATTTTGACGCCACGCTCTCTACGAACCAGCTTGATATCGAAATTTTCGTAAGGCTCAAAAAGCACTTCGTAATCATCTTCATCAACACCACTATTTAGTACCGCTAAACAACAGTTTCGAAACATGCCGTAAAGTGCGCTATTTGTCGTATCTTGCAACTGAGCCACTTCAATCTGCGATAACTGACTCATCCAACCAACAGGATTTAACTGCACTTTCTTCATACTTATTCGTCTCTGTCAGTGATAACGCGATTTCGACCGCTATTTTTGGCCTGGTATAGTAAGTTATCAGCCCGTTCAAAAACGGCGTCTGGGGTGTCCCCCTTTTTGAAAAATGACGCGCCAAAAGATGCGGTTATAGTGACTTTTTCTTGTTTGAATTTGAAGGGTAAAGAGGCCAGCTTAGTTCTCATGGTTTCCAGCAGGCTGGTGACTTTTTGCTTATTCATACCGGGTAGAAGCAAAACAAATTCTTCACCGCCCCAGCGCGCCATAAAGGTGTTTTCTGTTAACTGTTGCTTTAGGTTTTTTCCTACCACTTGAAGTGTTTTATCACCGGCAGCATGACCGAATCGGTCGTTTATTGACTTAAAGTGGTCTATATCGATGACGGCCACCGCTAAATCATCGCCATTATCCTGCCAAGACTGAACCGCCTTCGACAACTTCTCATTGTACGCTTGGCGGTTAGGTAAGCGGGTTAGGGGGTCGGTTTGACTAAGCATCATTTGTTCAGCCAGCTTCTTCTTGTAGGTTATCGTTTGCTTTTGAAGCTGCTCAATTCTGCTTTGCATTGAGCCTAGTAACCCCATTAATGACTCTTGGCCCTGAGAATCTAATTGCGCTTGTTCATTTAACGTGCTGGCAATATTCTGGACACAGAATTGCGTGTGTTCTTTAAGTGATTCTAGAGACTCGCTGTGTGACACCGCTTCTTCAATACTCTCGATATGGGACTGAAGCTGCGCATTACCAACCTGTCTTTGCTCAAACTGAGTGCGGCTATTTTCCATGCTTAGCTGAACATCTCCTCCCATTTTACCTAGGGAGTTATGCAGGCTTTGAATGACCTTACCGGTTAAGCTGGCTTCTGCCATAGCGTCTTGCACTATCATTCGAAGAATAACTACGCAGCTCTTTAGTAACTGGTCTTCCGACATGCCTTCAGTTAACTTTTTCTGTATATCAACTAACTGACTATCGTCAGGTTGGCGCTGGGCATAGCTGGCGATAAGCTGATTTAGTTCCTCTAAAATAGACTTATAAAGAGGGTTTATCTTGGTGTCTTTAGCGCCATCTGCTACAGCTGCCTCGTCTTTACTATTTCCCACAGCAGGCTCACTTGCTGCGCTACTTGCTAACGCCGCATGATGCAACTCAATAGCTTGCTGGAACAACTTGTAAATACTAAAAATATCCCCAACCGGCTGATTCAGGGTTATCAATTGCTGTGTGGCTCGTTTTTGAAGCACTTCATCTTCAAACACTACTTTTTGAAGACGCTTAGTTGCACTTTCTAACAAGGCGACGGTTTCAATACTGTATTTTTTTAATGTCAGTTCTTGGTGTTGAAGCGCGCTATTAAGCTTATTGATGCTGACCGTGGCAAGCGTAAAGTTTGGCGTGCCGGACAAATGCCCTCTCAATATTTGTAGTTCACTATCAATTTTGTCGGAAAAACCTTCATAAAAGGCAGACAAGCGAACGATAAATTGTGAAAGTAACGTATTGTGTTGCTTGTAGGTTTGAAGCTGTTTGGCGTCCATAATTTTTGTTTACTCAACCTTAGGTGAAGTCATCCTGCACATTTAGTGATTTTGTTATTAACCTGTTAGCTAAATTACTGACGAGCTTGCCTTTTATTTGCATAGGGCGTTTCAAAATTAGAGCGGAAAGGGTTTATGTCGAGCCCTCCACGTCTTGTGTAACGCGCGCATACTGTCAACTTTTCAGGTTGGCAGTGTTGCATAATGTCACAGTAAATACGCTCTACACACTGTTCATGAAATTCATTGTGCTGTCTGAAGCTAATTAAATATTTTAGTAAGCCTTCGTGATCTATGCGTCTCCCTTCATAACGAATTTGCACACTTGCCCAATCAGGCTGACTGGTAATAAGGCAATTCGATTTAAGTAAGTGGGAAACCAAAGTTTCAGCCTTTTTCTCGTCCGTTACTTTTAACAGCGATGTGTCCGGTTCGTAAGTTTCCACAGCGATATCAAGCTCATCAAGCAGTACACCTTCAAACTCTTTAAATGTTAGTGTATTGAATTGATTTGGAAGCGTTAAGCTGACCATCACGGGTTCACCCGCACATTTTGACAGGTCAGATGCCAGTGTGGCGCGAACGTCTTCAGGGCTTTCAAAAGCGGTTTGATTGAAGCTGTTTAAATACAGCTTAAATGACTTCGACTCTATGAGATTTGTAGAGGTGATAGGTACATTACATTCAAGCAAGGCTACGTTAGGCTTTCCCTTTTTGTTGAGCCAAGACAGTTCATACCCGGTCCATGTATCAATACCTGTAAAGGGCAGGGCTTCAGCATCCAACGATAACGTATCTCGGCTTAAGCTACGGGGTACGCCCTGAAGTAGGTCGGGGTTGTAATGAAATTCATATTCAACCTGCTTCCCCAATGAAAGATCGTTGGGCGCAGAAATAGAAATTTTATCGTTTACCTTCGAAGTCATATTTACCTATATATTCTAACCGTTTTAGATGTGCCGTCTTACTTGAACTTGGCACCTTATACCTATAGTGTACCTCAAAAATATTGGTGTAACCCCATAATGGCCTTAACAATTAGTAATGAATTAACCCAACTTATCGGTGCTTTCACTTCCCACTACGAGCGCAGTGGTAGTCTGTTGACTATACCTTATGATAGTCAATGGCCCTCACCTTGCTATTTAAAGCAGGGAGATGAAGGAGAATTGGTACCGTGGGAGCCCAAGTGCCAGAGCGACAGTCAGCATTCCGCGCTAAGTTTTAAGAATGTTGAAGAGGCATTGGACATTACGCTTAACGCTGATTTTTGTCAGTTCTTTACTCAATTTTTCAGTAATAATTTACCGGTAGTTGCTGAGCATGGGCTTTGTGAGTTATTGCAAGTTTGGAATGAAGAAGACTTTGATCGGCTTCAACAAAACTTAATTGGGCACCTGTTAATGAAAAAAAGACTGAAACAAGAGCCCACACTCTTTTTTGCATTAACCGATGAAGATGATTTTGTGCTAAGTGTGTTAAATAGCACTGGAGAAGTGATGTTAGAACAAGTTGGAAGGCCACCTAAAAAAGTCATTTCGCCAAACCTTCCTGCATTTATTGCCACCTTACGGCCTGAGTAATCCTTTACGAAATTCGCCTTAAACTTTGCGTATTGGTGCATTGAAAAAAACGACAATATAAGGTGTGAACAACGAGAAGGCGCTGAAGGTAAGTAACTTCATATTCTCTATTACGTGGCTATATTGGTTACTCAATAGATGCTTCTAGCTGTTTTTGTAACGCGGTCATTTGCTGCTCAAGTACCGCAACGCGTTTTGAAAGCGATGCAATTGTTTCCACTTCCTTCCCGTTAGATGCGGGGTCACTTGCGCCATTCGCAGCATTAAATTGTTTAATAGCTTCAATAGCCTCTGTTACCGATGCTTTGAAAGGCGCTTTTGCTCTAAGCAGCGCAACAGAAGGCGATGTTCCTTTTTGCACCATTTGCTGACATACAATCATTAATTTCTGCAGATTATTATTATTTTGCAGTGACATTTCATTGACCAATAAATTACAAGACGTTCAGCTTATCCACTTCAGCCTGATTTCGCTAGGGTTTTTAACCAATAATTTGTGTCAAACTGACCACTTATTAATTTAATAAACCACATTTTATAAAATTAATAACCGTTAATTTTAAATAAGTACTTTTAAATCAATTGCTTGAATAGTTGGTCTCATTCTTGATTACACTCTTGCCTATAAAAGACTATAAACGATAAAAATCAGAGGAAATCACATGAAATCAATTATTTTACCACTCGCATTAGCATCATCATTTTTACTTACCGGTTGCGTGGTATCTGTAGGTGGGGGAAGTGATAGCCATTACGGTACTGATGTAGAAGATCGAGAGTACAATAACCGCAAGCATATCTCGAACCTTGAAACAGGAATGAGCTATGAAAGCGTATTAAGAAAAATGGGTGTAGCTGATTTCAACGAGCTTTATGAAAAGCAAGACGGTACCTATCGTGTTTTGTTTTACCGTACTCAAAGAACCATGGGTGATGGTATAACAACAAAAGATGAATGTACCCCGATTGTATTTAAAGATAGCGGCCTTGTGGGCTGGGGTGATAGCGCATATCACCTAATAAATTAAGGTAACATTAATTTAACATTTCAGTGTTTTTACCGTAAAGTGACCATAAATTGGTCACTTTTTGCTTTCTGTGGCTATAAATCCGAAGATTAATGAGGGTAGCCCCATGACAAACGATACGCTAACCGAAGGCCAAGTGACGAATGCACAAGGGGCTAACGAAGCCATAGTAGATGAAGTAGTGGAGTCACTAGTACCATCTCTTAAGGCTATCAAAGCAATTTACCTTGGTGTTGATGATTTGAAAGTTGCTGCATCAATTTTATTTAATGCGTACGTAGACGACCCACTTTTTAGCGACATATTTCAAGCCGAAAAAGAAGGTTATGAGAGTCGGTTGCGCTCTGCTATCAGAGAAGAATTGAACGCTTTTTGGGTGGCAGAGCAGCCTATAGTAGGGTTGTTCGATGGCGAGCGATTACTCGCGGTTGCATGCCTCACTGCGCCAGACGCTGCTTTTGGTTCTGGCCGTTATTGGCATTGGCGTTTACGTATGCTACTTACCGCTGGTCTTTTTGGCACCAAGCAAATGTTAGAAAAAGAAGAAAAAGTGCGAGCATTGGTCCCCGCAGTTAACTTTCATATGCTAAGTTTCATTGCCGTTCACCCAGATTATCAACACCATGGACTAGGACATACACTATTAGGTGCTATTGACAGCGTAGTGGAAGAAGATGCTAAAAGTGAAGGGGTAGCAGTGTTTGTTACAGTAGCTAAACATAAGCCCTTTTTTAACGACGATAACTATGATGTGGTGGGAGAGCTAAGCCTATCTCACGTAAAAGGCGATGTAATGTTTAGGCGAAAGCCTGCATAAATTGTCATAAAAAATGCGTAAACTGGGTGAGGACTTTACGTCGTTTAATAAATAAGGTGGTATGTAAATGATAAGTGCGCAAGGAAGTTGCCTGTGCGGGGCTATTACCGTAATGGCGGAGAATATTAATCCTAAATTCACTGTTTGCCATTGTGATTCTTGCAGACAGTGGGGCGGTTCGGCGCTGTTCGCATTACAATGCGGTACGCAGGTTAAATTCGAAGACACAACCTCTACTGGTAATAACGTAAGCATTCACCGGTCGTCAGATTGGGCTTCTCGCGGTTTTTGTGGCAACTGTGGTTCCCATCTGTTTTATAGGCTCAATGAGACCGGCGAGTACAATATTCCTGTTGGTATATTTCAAGCACTAGATGGGTTAGAAATGGATATGCAGTACTTCAGCGATCAACGCCCAGACTACTATTGCTTTTCTAATAAAACAAAAAAAATGACCAAGGCTGAAATCATGGCGTATTTTGCTCAAAAGTCTTAAGTTATCAGCAGGCAAAGCAAGCAACTGTAGAAACACGGAACAGAAGCTATCCCACGTCTCAACATTTAATTCTTGGGATCTCTTCCCATCGGGTAGTGGCTCTTTTCGTCAAAAAGTCTCTTTTCATGGCAAAGCTTTGTTGAAAGCCCCTAGCGCCAAAATGCATCGTGTTTTTGCCATACCTAGCGTTCGTATTGTCAAGAACTGCCATTAATGCCGAGTTGTCCGTACTGGGCGTAAACAAATCGCCTTGGCGATGTTTCTCGTCGCAAATGTCCAACAGACCCACCCCCACTTTGTAATAACGCACGCCTGGAACAAAGAGTTTATTTAGCGTATCAGACGCTGCGTGAATAACGTGTCGAGTATCATTGGTAGGTACAGCAAAGCTGGAAAGCGCCGACCGCTTTACATATCTGCCATCATCATGAGGCGAATTTGCCGCAAAGAAGGTGGCGCTATGAGCGAGAGAATGTTGAGCGCGTAGTTTTTTGGTGGCTATTTCAGCATGGGTCGCTAGCGCCGCTCTCAATTCATCTTGCTTAGTAACTCTATTTCCAAAACTACGGGTACTGTAAATCTCTTTTTTAGCGGGCCTTATCTCATCCCACGTCATTCTTAGTTCACCCTGAAGTTCTCTCACTGTATTTTCTAGCACGATAGAAAAATACTTACGCATTTTAGTGGGGGATTGTTGTGAAAGCGCATAAGCATTAATAATGCCCATGGCCATCAATCGTTTTTCCAAGCGCCCACCAATACCCCATACATCTGCTACTGCCATGCGGGATAATAGTGCCTGCTTTTCCTGTGGCGTATTAATAACCGCTGAGCCTCGAAAGCCGTCTAGCTTTTTTGCTGCGTGATTTGCCGCTTTGGCAAGGGTTGGAGTGGGACCAAATCCAACACCCACGGGAAGCTTTACCTCCCGCCAAATGGTTTTTCTTATTTCATATCCTAGGGCCAGCCATTCGCTATCATGTAGGCGTGGCGAAAAGCGCATGAAAGCTTCATCAATACTGTATTCGTGCAATTCATCACAGAATTGAGACATGACAGAAAACATTTTCGAAGACACATCGGCATACAGCTCATAGTTAGACGAGCACACAACAACCCCTGCTTTTTTTGCTTCCTCTTTCACCTGAAAATAGGGTACGAACTTTTTAAACCCTAATCTTTTGGCAATAGGGCAGGCCGCGACCACACAGCCATCATTATTGCTCAAAACCATAACGGGTTTGTTTCGCAGGTGAGGATTGTAGATTTTCTCGACCGATGCATACATGGAGGTGACATCTACCAGCGCAAACACTATTCGCCTCCTAGGCGGCGGTGTAGTGTTTTGTGAAGTCTAATGGAGCGCGTTACCACCCCTTCTATTGAAAATTCATCGCCTTCTTTTAAAAAGTAAGGTTTGTACAATGGTGATGAAGAACGCAAACAGCCGTGGCGTTTGTCTACACGCTTACAGACGAACTCGCCGTTTAAGGTCGCCACAATAATGCACATGTCTGAAATATCTTCAGCTCTTGAGACAATCAGCAGGTCGCCGTCGTGAATGCCATCGTCCATCATCGACTTGCCTTGCGCGTAGCCAATGAAGGTAGCAGCAGGTTTATCGATAAGGAGAGAGTCTAGGCTCAAGCCTAGTTCTGTATATTCTGCGGCAGGCGATTCAAAGCCTACGATGCCCGCTTGTGCTGTGATAGGGATAAATTTAAGCATACACTTCTAAAATACTGTTTATTTATACAGTATTTTAGTGGGTTCTCATTCGCCAAGCAATCAAAGTACAGAAAATACTCGTCTTAATGGTGCTTGTAACTGTCGCCTAAATTCGCAATTGGTCATAATGGCGACTGGCTTTGTACGATATTTCTTACAAAAGTGTAGGAAATGTGGGTTTTTTATCGTGGTCTAAATCTAGACTAAAGTCTAATGCTATTGATTTATATGGTTTTTTCATTTTTAGATCATTTTAGCGCCTTATTTTCTCCTTAATTTATTGTAATTCTACCTAGCAGGAATTCTTGGTAGGGATATTATTAATGGCGTCACAGGGAAACACGATGAGTCAGGATGATTTTAAGGACAACCTTGGACAACTTAAGGAAGAGAATCCCTTAACAGGAGTGAGGGGAGATGGAAAAGCAGGAAGCATTACAGGGATGATAAGCGCACCGGATGTGCTGAAATGGAATTACCACAGGGACAGGCAAGGAAAGCGCAGGCGATAAGGAATCGCAGCAGGAAGTAGAAAGGATTTGGCGAAGGATCGTCATAAAAAGGAAAGATACAGGATGTATCGTAAAGGAAAGCTTGGAAGGCTTAAGCAAGGATAGTTTACGCAGGAGGCGTAAGAGCAAGGCAGCTCAGGAACGAACGGACCGCTTAGGGATTGAGCAAGTTACACAGGATGTGTAATGCAGAAAGGATGAAAGGATAGGAACACCAGCTTATGCTGGCAAGGAACAGCCTTAGGATGAGGCCCCCACGTGTAGGATAGGTGGGATGTTAAGGATAAATGGAAAGGGATTTACGCAAGGATGGGTAACTCGCACGGGAACACGCGAGAGAAGATGGAAAGGGGCGTATATGGATTTTAATCGGGAAGATTTTAGTCGCAAAGGAACGCAGAGAGGGAAACTCAAAATTCCAGGAAAAGGGGTAGCAGAGAGGCTACCCCTTTTTTTGCTTAATTTTTAGCGTTACCACTAAAAACGTTAATTTTGTTAGCACCTATTCCTGTTCGGCACAGTCATCTTGTTTATATCTATTTTCATAGCGAGCTAACAAGCCCGATAAAGCTAATTTACCCTGTGAGGTGGTAAGGTCGTTCTAATAATATGTTTACCCACCAATTCTACTTCTCCGCTGTATCTGTCTTCACCATTTCCTGAAAATTCAAACACAAAAATGTTATGCCAATCAGGCTTACTGTAGTTGAAAGTAATGCGGGTTTTGGCTCTGGCAATGCTGAGCAGTTGCAGTTGATTATTTTTGCAATACTGGCGCAAGTAACTATCGGTAAATTCGGAAATACTTCGTATGCGCCAAAACTGAAAGGCGACAAAGCCTAAGCCTAACCATAAGGTTAATTCAAGAAGTGTCATTCATTACCCCTAGTTTGTGAAAACAGCGTGCCAATTGCGCTGGCCAGTAAGTCACTGCGTTCTGGGGTTCTTAGTATGCCTAGTACTAATTCACGTAACTGGGGTACTTGAACAAGATCAGAGAAGAAGCCGCGGAATACGTCGCCATTATAGTTTTCTTGGTTATCGACCTCGGCAACCGCTTCAAAAAATAGCAGCAGTAATTTCTCGTCCATTTGCTGAAAATGGCGGGCAGCAATAACACTTAATATATCTAATCGGTTCAATTTCTTAGCTTCAAAGTGAGACACTAATTGCGTATATATAGTGTCGTTTTTGGTCTCACAAGACAAACCCCGTAGCGCGGCTAAACTTATTTCATCACCGTCTAACACTGAAAGCATGCATTGGTTAAGCCGCTCAGATACGTTCGCAACTTCGGCCATTTCCATAAAAGCCCGTTGAAATGGTTCGGCAAAAAGTGAAAAGTTACGCAGCACACTGTCTTGCACTTCTTGAGCGTTTTCCATTGAGTCTAATCTAATGACCACATCCGCAATTGCCTGTAAGGGAATGGTTTGCCAGTCAGCCACCTGCGGCGCTTTCACGTAGGCGATAACATACTGTGCGCTGACGCTAATTGGCTGATTCAGCTTCGCGCGAACCAGTGCATTAAATTGCGCAAGTAATGACTGCGCGGGCACAAATGAATAAGGATTATCTGGCAATGTGTTAGCCGCTTCAGAATCATCAGAAATTGATTGGCCTAGTGCATCGACAATAATTTGCAGAAAATGGTTTCTTGAAGCCGCTACCACTAATCCCTGCTCGTCTAGAGGGAGTTTGATAAACCAAATATAGTGCTGATTTGAGCTATTTTTATTCCAAAAAACAATGCCGAACCACGCATGTTGCTGGCGAGGGAAGGGCGCAACAGTTGAGCCATTCTCAATATCCAAAAACGCCTGATTGTCTAAAGCGGTAAGTCTTCGACCCATATCAAAAACAATATATTCTGTACCTGCATGCAATAAAAATTCGCTGATAGAGTTAATACTGTTTGCGTTCATTTCAGGCGTTCTCACTTCATAAAACTGATTTTAGGGCGCAAAGTTTAGCATATTTTAGTTGCCGACAGGCAAAGGCATTGTTCTTTTAAAGGTGCGAGCGGAATGAGTGCTGCCTCTGGTATACTGCCGTCCAGATCTATACGGCAAACCTTAAACCATGTAATGACTATGAAGTTAATAGAAGAATTCGAGTATCATTTAAATACGCTAGAAACAGCGATGCGCCAAACTAAAACGTGGCCGAACAAATCACCTAGCAAGGCGCAATTAGCCAGTACTGCCCCTTTTGCTATTGATACCCTGTCTTTTTTCGAATGGCTGGCGTATGTTTTTGTGCCTAAATGTCATTACTTAATAGCGATGGGTCAGCTACCAGGGAAGATGGCAATTTCCCCTGCGGCGCAGATGTATGTGCCAAACTGCCCCGAATCTATCTTAGTTTCGTTGCTTACTCTTGATAAACTAACCGAACCTAATAAGAAGTAAATCATGCCTGAAGAATTATCGGTTAGCCCGAGTGAAAAGGCTGGCAGCAATAGTGTGCAGCCATACCCGCCGCTTAATATTTTATATCAAGATGAGCATATCGTGGCCATTGATAAACCGCCGGGTTTATTAGTGCACAGAAGTCCTATCGACAGGCATGAAACTCGCTTCGCCGTGCAGACATTAAGGGATCAGCTCAACAAGCACGTATTTCCCGCTCACCGACTAGATAGGCCCACATCCGGTGTACTATTGTTTAGTTTTGACAGTAAAACAGCGGCGCTGCTTGGCCAGCAGTTGATGAATAAGCAGGTGCAAAAGCAGTATCACGCTATTGTTCGTGGTTATGTTAAACATTCAGGGCTCATCGATTATGCGCTCAAATATCGTTACGATAAAATTGCCGATAAACATAAGCGCCCGCAGCAGGCACCTCAGCAAGCCACAACGGTATACGAAAGTTTAGCGAACTATGAATTACCTTTCGCCGTAGGTAAATATGAAACCGCCCGCTATTCATTAGTAAAACTTTTGCCCTCGACAGGACGCAAACATCAATTGCGTCGTCATATGGTACATATTAGGCACCCTATTTTGGGAGATACCACCCACGGAGACGGAAAACAGAACAAATTTTTGCAAACACACTTTAGTTTTCAGAATTTGGCCTTAAGTTGTACGCAGATGGGTTTTTATCACCCGATAACCGGAAAGTGGCTATCGGTGTTTGTTAGAATGCATTCAGAAATGCAACGAGTGTTAGATGCGTGGCAAGAATATCAGGTTTAAGGTTTGGGCTAGAAAGTGTGATGCTTAAACGGGAAACCCACACGATTTGAAAAGATAATGAGGAAGTAATGGCGACATTAAAAATTTTTGCAGGTACCGTGTATGGCAATGCGCAACATGTAGCAGAGCAAGTTGAAGAAAATCTTGCAGAGCAAGGTGTAGATTGCGAGCTTGAGAGCGATCCTTCAGTAAGCGACTTTACCGATGCCGACGCTATCTTATTGATTACTTCTACGACTGGCCAAGGCGATGTTCCACCAAACTTAGAATTTGTCTTCTCTGATTTGAAAGACGAGTTTCCATTGCTAAACGACAAGCCTTTTGCTGTTGCAGCGTTAGGTGATAGTAGTTATGGAGAAAGCTTCTGTGGAGCCGGTCGTCAATTCAATGAATTATTGTTAGAGCTGCAAGGTAAAGCGGTAGCCGACATGCTGGAAGTTGATGCCCTAGAGACCCTTGAACCTGAAACCATGGTTATTGAGTGGGTTAACGGTATTAAATCGCAGTTAGGTGTGTAACGGGGTTCGACACAAATCTCGAAAAATAAAAAAAGGGCGCTAAGCGCCCTTTTTTAATAGAAATCTATGAATACAAAAATACAGACTTATTCAACACCACGTAGTAGGGCATTAATACCTACTTTTGCACGAGTTTTAGCATCTACTTTCTTCACGATAATGGCAGCATATAGGCTGTACTTTCCGTCTGGGCTTGGAATGTTACCTGAAACTACTACAGAGCCCGCCGGTACGCGGCCATAATGTACTTCGCCGGTTTCACGGTCGTAAATACGGGTGCTTTGGCTAATGTAAACGCCCATGGAAATAACCGCACCTTCTTCAACAATAACGCCTTCAACAATTTCAGAGCGTGCGCCAATAAAGCAGTTATCTTCAATAATAGTAGGGTTTGCTTGAAGTGGCTCTAGCACACCACCAATGCCAACACCACCAGATAAGTGAACATTCTTACCGATTTGTGCGCAAGAACCTACGGTTGCCCATGTATCTACCATGGTGCCTTCGTCAACGAATGCACCAATGTTAACATATGAAGGCATAACAACCGCATTTTTACCCACGAAGGTACCGGTACGGACTGCCGCAGGAGGCACGATACGCGCACCGTCATTAGCAAATTGTTCAGCAGTATAGTTGCTGTATTTCAATGGTACTTTGTCGTAGTAACGGCTTTCAGCGCCTTCAATAACATCGTTGTTGTGTAGGCGGAAGAAAAGTAAAACGGCTTTCTTTAACCACTGATGAACAACCCATTCGCCCGCGATTTTTTCAGCTACACGCGCTTTTCCGCTATTAAGCAATGCAATAGCATCGGCAACGGCTTGTTTCACTTCTGCTGGGGCAGAAGAAGGGCTAATGTTGTCGCGGTTTTCGAAGGCGTCTTCAATAATGGCTTTCAATTCATTCATGGTATCGTGATATCTTCAAGTTGATCGAGTTTAAACAAGATACGCTTTTTCAAGCTTACTTGTTGTTCTTGGGTTAATGCTTTGCCAGCATCATTACTGACAATAAATATATCTTCTGCGCGCTCGCCGATAGTAGCAATTTTAGCCAGCTTTAAAGTGACATTAGTATCAACAAAAGCATGACCAATTTTAGCTAATATGCCTGGTGCGTCTAGTGCTTCTAACTCAATGAGTGTCGCTTCATCGCTCACACCGAAAAAGCGTACCTTAGTAGGCACGTCTAACTGCTTCATTTGCCGTGGTAGTTTACGCTTATTTTCGTGAGAACGGCCTGGTTTTTCAAGTTGGGTGCTAATCGCTTTTTCTAGCGATTGAATACGGGACTCTGACGATAGCCTCGCGCCATCATTTTCAAGCACCAACATACTGTCAAACACATAGCCATCGCGCGTTACGGTAACATGGGCATCGTGAATAGAGCAATTACGGCTGTCTAATACGGAAGCCACTTGTGCAAATAGGGCTTTTCTATCTTTACCGAAAAGAAAAATTTCCGTGCCGCCTTTTGCACTGTTGTCATTCGCTTTAACTAGAAGCTGGTGGCTATCTGGTGTTAGCCAATCATCCTGAGCTTTAACGATTTCTTCGGTATGCCATGCAATTTGGGTGGGCTTGAATCGTACAAAATAGTCATCATCTAACCGTGCCCATAATCCATCAATCGATTCAGAGTTAACCCCGCGTTCGTGCAGAATTTGTTGCGCTTGATATTTGTGAGTAGTGACTCGCTCACTTAATGTAACTTGGCATTGTAACCCGTTATCTAATGCTTTTTGCGTCATTAAATAAAGCTCCCTAAGGAGAGAGGCTTTCCAATCGTTCCACAAATTATCGTTGGTTGCCCGAATGTCTGCAAGGGTAAGTGTATACAGTAAGTTCAAGTGGTTGTGGCTTCTTACCGCGCCAGCAAATTCATTGATAACGTCTGGATCGTAAATATCTCTGCGCTGTGCCACTACCGACATCAGTAGGTGGTTTTCCACTAGCCAGCTTATCATAGCCGCGTCGTTTGCCGGTACGTCATGTTGTTCACAGAACTTGGCAACATCAACAGCGCCTAGCGTGGAATGGTCACCATTACGCCCTTTGGCGATATCGTGAAATATAGCGGCAATATACAATACTTCTGGTTTGTCTAAATTACGACAGATGCGGCCACAGCGTGGGAAATCTTTGTTCTCTTTCGAGAAAAAGTAATTCACGTGTTTCACTAAGCGGTGCGTATGTTCATCCACTGTGTAGGCGTGAAACAAATCAAATTGCATCATCCCTACAATGGCATCCCACTCAGGTAAGTAAGCTTGTAAAATGCCGTACTGATGCATAATGTCCCAACCAAATTTAAAAAAGTCGGGTTGTTTAAGCAAGATCATGAGCTTTTCACGGCATGCGGGGCGTTCAACAAAGTAAGCATTTTCAAAAGCGCGATGTGCGTTTCTTATTTGGCGAATACAGGTGGTGCTCAAGCCTTGAACTTCAGGGGTGTTAGTGACTACATTTAAAAAGTCTAGAATAGCCTCTGGCGAAGGAAATGCATTTTCATGGCGAGGCGAAATCATATTATCGAGTAATTCGAAATCTTCGTTAATAATCGCGCTACGCTGAACACTCTGATTAAGCATGTCATACTTGAACCGTTGCAAAAGCATTTGGTTCAATTCAGAAACTCGGGCGACAGTGCGGAAGAAGTCGCGCATCATTTTCTCAACTGAGCTTTTTCCTTCTTCCCCATACCCCATCATGGTGGCTACATCAGGTTGGTAATCAAAAAGAAGGCGGTTTTCACTTCGCCCAGCAACGAGATGTAAAGCACAGCGCATTTTCCACAAATGCATTCTACAGGTAATTAATTCGCTGTGTTCTTGCTCGGTAAAGTAGCCGTGACCCACGAGGTTCCAGCCGTCATATTCTTTAAAGTGTTTTTTCGCTACCCAACCAATGGATTGAATATCCCGTAAACAGCCAGGGTTTTCTTTGATATTGGGTTCAAGGTTGTACGCGGTGCCGTTAAATTTAGCGTGACGTCGCTTTTGTTCATCGTACTTCGCGGAGAAGAACGCTTTGCTCGTCCAAGAATTTCGTCCGTTAACTTCATCCCACAGCTTTTCAAAAATAGATTCGCTGCCGCAAAGCAGTCGACTTTCTACTAGGTTAGTAGCAATGGAAATGTCATCTTTGGCGAGGCTGACAGTTTCTTTAATAGTACGCACCGACTGACCCACATCAAGCTTAATATCCCAAAGCAGTGTAATGAAGCGACTCACTTTTTCTTGGGTGGCGGGCTTAAGAGTGCGTTTGCTGACTATCAGCAAATCGATGTCGGAATAAGGTTGAAGGTGTCCCCGTCCATAGCCACCCACTGCGCACAACGAAAGTTCGCTTTCATTGTCTAAACCGTAGAGGTGCCACAAGTGACACAACAGGGCGTCCACGAATTGGGCACGCCCCGTGACAAGTTGGTTAACAGGAATACTATCGAATGACGCTTTTATCCATGCGTAGCTATCTTCCACACACGACTTGATGGCAACTAAGTCGTCAACCGACGTTATTTGATCAATATTTTTTATTAGGGATTGCAGCGTCAAATTACACCTTCTATGCGTACAGCTTTTTGAACACAACGAACCTTATCACGAAATGAAACGAAATCGCAGTGCCGATTATCTGCATATTCAAGGTTATATTGTGAATAAATATACAAAAATGTTATAGGTATGCTGCGAGTGTAAAATGAAATATACCAACGCTAATTTCAAAACAGCTCATGCGATAGATAGGAATAGCGAAGCCGATAAGTGAAAAAACAACGGTGGTAAATAGTATGAAGTCGTTTTCGTATAAAACTCGTATTACACATAAGGCTATCGGTAAACGAAAGAAAGTGAAGGAGTAGAAAATATATAGCAACCAAACAAAGTTTACGCTGCTATATATTTAAACATACGCGATACAAGCACTATATAAAAGGTGCTTATCGAACCGGAAAAGTATTTATCAGGGTGTGAAAAGTTAACTGTGTGAAATGATGCGAGGAAGGTCCTCTTCATCACGTAAAGTTAAAACTTCTACACCGTCTTCAGTAACCAGCAAGGTATGTTCCCATTGTGCACTTAAACTTCTGTCTTTGGTTACCACTGTCCACTGATCAGGAAGAATTTTTGAGTAACGCTTACCAGCATTCACCATAGGTTCAATGGTGAAGCACATGCCCGCTTCAAGTACATCGCCAGTGCCAGGCTTACCGTAATGCACGATTTGTGGCTCTTCGTGGAAGCTAGCACCAATACCATGGCCACAGTACTCACGAACGATTGAATAGTTATGCGCTTCAGCATGGGTTTGGCAAATATGACCAATATCGCCCAATGTCATGCCTGGCTTAACTTCTTTTATTGCTTTATATAAACATTCTTGCGTGATGCGAGTTAAACGTTCAGCCAATATTGCAGGTTTACCAACAATGAACATCTTTGAGGTATCGCCATGATAGCCATCTTTAATTACGGTTACATCGATATTAATAACGTCACCATCTTTCAATTTTTTGTCCGATGGAATGCCATGGCAAATACAATGGTTTACAGACGTACAAATTGATTTAGGGAACGGGGGGTGACCATAGTTTAATGGTGCAGGAATAGCTTGCTGCTCATTAACAATGTAATCATGACATATCGTATTTAACTCATCTGTAGTTACACCCTTTTTTACATAGGGACCAATCATAGTGAGTACATCGGCTGCTAGTTTTCCAGCAACGCGCATTTTTTCGATTTCTTCAGAGGTCTTAATAATAGCTGACACAGCGTCTCTCTATTCGTTTATTTAGGCCGTTACGCTACCACTTGTAAAATAGGCAGGGGTTAACGTGCAGAATGTATCTATATAAGTATATTTTAGCCATTAGGATTGAATGTGTATAGGGGCAGTCTTAAAGAATGCAAGTAATGGCTAAACTGGCAGTAAAACTTGAGTGGATAAGCTTAATATGGTATAAAGCGCGCGCCCTGACGGAATGCCCTTAAAAGCATGTGGTCAAAAGGGTAAATTAAATTTAATTAAAACACACATATACCAACACTGCGTATCGGGGTGTTCTACTTATTTATAGGTGGGATCGATACAATGGGTATATGGAGGCCTAACCCCGAGAGGAAATTAAAATGGCAAATGTTTCTATGCGTGACATGCTGAAAGCCGGTGTGCATTTCGGTCACCAAACTCGTTACTGGAACCCTAAGATGAAACCTTACATCTTTGGCGCACGTAACAAAGTTCATATCATCAACCTTGAAAAAACAGTTCCACTTTTCAACAACGCTCTTAACTACCTATCAAGCGTAGCATCTAAGAAAGGGAAAATCCTTTTCGTAGGTACTAAGCGCGCTGCTGGCGATGCGGTAAAAGATGCAGCTGTTAAATGTGACCAGTTTTACGTTAACAAGCGTTGGTTAGGTGGTATGTTGACTAACTGGAAAACAGTTCGTCAGTCAATCAAGCGTTTGAAAGAACTTGAGCAAAAAAGCCAAGACGGTACTTTCGAAAAGCTGACCAAAAAAGAAGCCCTAATGCTTCAGCGTGAAATGGAAAAGCTTGAAAACAGCCTTGGCGGAATCAAAGATATGGGTGGCTTACCAGACGCTATCTTTGTTGTCGATGCAGACCACGAGCACATTGCTATCACAGAAGCACGTAACCTGGGTATTCCAGTTGTTGGTGTTGTGGATACTAACTCTAACCCAGATGGTGTTGATTACATCATTCCTGGTAACGACGATGCAATCCGCGCAGTTCAACTATACTTGGATGCCGCTGCTAACGCTGTAATTTCTGGTCGCGAAAGCAACCTTGAAGCACAAGCTGAGCAAGACGACTTCGTAGAAGCAGCAGAGTAATTCTGTTCGCTTTACTGTCATATCAAAAGCATATGATAGTGCAACAATACGAAACGTATTGAGAGGGGCGATAACGCCCCTTTTACCTAACCGAATTTATATTTATTGCTGAGGAATTGAAAAATGGCAGTGACTGCAGCACTAGTTAAAGAACTGCGCGAGCGTACAGGCGCAGGTATGCTGGATTGTAAGAAAGCCCTGGTTGAAACGGATGGTGACATTGAACTAGCCATTGAAAACATGCGTAAATCAGGCCAAGCGAAAGCAGCTAAAAAAGCAGGCCGTATCGCAGCTGAAGGTGTAATCCTTACAAAAGTTCAAGACGGTCGCGCGACTATGCTTGAAATCAACTGTGAAACAGATTTCGTAGCACGTGACGAAGGTTTCCTTAAGTTCGGTAACGAGTTGCTAGAAATAGCAGCAGCAAACAACATCAACGATATCGACACGTTGAATGCGTCTGAACTTAACGGTGCTAAAGTAAGCGACGTTCGTGACACATTAGTGGCGAAAATCGGTGAAAACATCTCTCCTCGTCGCGTTATCAACGTTGAAGGCGATACACTAGGTGCATACGTGCACGGCGGTCGTATCGGCGTAATCTCAATTCTTACTGGTGGCAGCGAAGAGTTGGCTAAAGACATTGCAATGCACGTTGCAGCGGCTAGCCCTCAGTTCGTTAAGCCTGAAAATGTTCCAGCTGAAGTTGTTGAGAAAGAGAAAGAAATCCAAATCGGTATTGCAATGCAGTCTGGTAAGCCAGCTGATATCGCAGAGAAGATGGTTGCAGGCCGCATGAAGAAGTTTACTGGTGAAGTAAGCTTAACTGGTCAGCCTTTCGTTAAAGATCCTTCAATCAGCGTTGCTGAGTTGCTTAAAAACAACTCTGCTGATGTTGTTAACTTCGTACGTTTCGAAGTTGGTGAAGGTATCGAGAAGAAAACTGAAGACTTTGCAGCAGAAGTTGCAGCACAAATGGAAGCGGCCAAGAAATAATTGGGCGTTTATCTTTTGCATTGTGTTAATGTCAGATAAACTACAAGGCACCTCTTCGGAGGTGCTTTTTTATAGCTACTACCCGCGGGTTACGGTTTTGCTAAGGTAAGATAGTGTGCAAAACGGTAAAATCTTTAAACGCTTACGAAAGCATTTTGTCCTATTCTTTTTACCTGCAAAAGCAGTGTGTAAATAATAGAAAAGCATAAGACAAAATGGGTTTACGAGGACATATCGAATAATGAGTATCACACCGAAATCAGCATATCGACGCATTCTGTTAAAGCTAAGTGGCGAAGCCCTTATGGGTGAAGAAGGCTTTGGCATCGACCCTAAAGTACTGGATCGTATGGCCCAAGAAATCAAAGAACTTGTTGAACTAGGTGTTCAAGTAGGTTTGGTTATTGGTGGCGGTAACTTGTTCCGCGGAGAAGGGTTAGCAAAAGCTGGCATGAACCGCGTTGTAGGCGATCACATGGGTATGCTTGCAACGGTAATGAACGGCTTAGCGATGCGTGATGCACTGCATCGTGCCTTTGTTAATGCGCGTATGATGTCAGCTATACCTTTAAATGGCGTGTGCGATGCTTACAACTGGGCAGAAGCGATTAGTTTATTAAAATCTGGCCGTGTGGTTATTTTTTCAGCGGGTACAGGTAATCCTTTCTTCACCACAGATTCAGCCGCGTGTCTTCGCGGTATTGAAATTGAAGCCGATGCCGTGCTAAAAGCCACGAAAGTTGATGGTGTTTATAGCGATGACCCAGTTAAAAATCCAGATGCTACTTTATATGATCAACTGTCTTATCAAGAAGTACTCGAGAAAGAATTAAAAGTGATGGACCTGTCAGCGTTCACACTTGCTAGAGATCACAGCCTACCTATCCGTGTATTTAATATGAACGAAGCAGGTTGTTTGAAACGTGTTGTTATGGGTGAGCAAGTTGGCACCCTAATTTGTCACGCTGACAATAGTTAATTAAGAAAATAGGAAATATAACGTGATTGATGAAATTGAATTAGATGCGCAAGAGCGTATGGATAAAAGCATCAGTGCACTTAAAGGCCAGTTTAGCAAAATTCGCACAGGCCGTGCTCATCCAAGCTTATTAGATGGCATTATGGTACCTTACTACGGTACAGACACACCGCTTAAGCAAGTAGCTAACGTCATTGCGGAAGATAGCCGTACATTGGCACTGACTGTGTTTGATAAAAGTGCTATTCAAGCTGTTGAAAAAGCAATTATGCAGGCAGATTTGGGATTAAACCCAATGAGCGCGGGTGGTTCTATTCGAATTCCACTTCCGCCGCTTACCGAAGAGCGTCGAAAAGACCTTATTCGTGTGGTGCGTAATGAAGCAGAAAACGGCCGAGTTTCAATTCGAAATATCCGCCGCGATGCTAACAGCGACGTCAAAGAATTACTTAAAGAGAAAGAAATCAGCGAAGATGAAAGCCGCGCAGCGGAAGAAAATATTCAGTCTTTAACGAATGACTTCATCAAGAAAGTTGACGGCATGCTAGCAGTTAAAGAAAAAGAACTGATGGAAGTGTAACAAGTATTATGATTGGGAAGCGGTCAAACGCAGCCAAAACGACTGATACAGTAGGGCCAGCATCCGTTGCTGGCCCTAAACATGTCGCCATTATTATGGATGGCAATGGTCGTTGGGCGCAAAAGAAAGGGAAAATTCGTACCTTCGGGCACAAGGCAGGTGTTGAGTCTGTTCGAGCAGTGGTACGCTTTGCTCGTCAAACTGGCATTGAGTCTTTAACCTTGTTCGCTTTTTCAAGTGAAAATTGGAAGCGTCCCGAAGAAGAAGTCAGTGTATTGATGGAACTGTTCAATTTAGTGTTAAACAGTGAAGCCAAACGACTCCATAAAAATGGCGTTCGCTTAAAAGTAATAGGCGATTTAAGTGCTTTTGATAGCAAGTTGGTTGCAAAAATCCGCAAAGCGGAAGATATGACTTCTGGTAATAACGATCTTGTTCTTAATATCGCTGCCAATTACGGTGGCAGATGGGACATTGTTAATGCCGCAAAAGAAGTAGCTGAAAAAGTAAAGCAAGGCGAAATGTCGCTTCAAGACATTGATGAGGCAGTTTTTAATCAACATACCTCTACAGCGAGCCTTCCTGAACTTGATCTTCTCATACGCACGGGTGGTGAACACCGAATCAGCAACTTTTTATTATGGCAGTGTGCGTACGCCGAATTATATTTTACCGATGTACTATGGCCAGACTTCAATGAAGATGTTTTTCAATTAGCCGTAGATGATTTTAATGTTCGCCAACGACGGTTCGGTCTTACCGGTGAACAAATTGATACTGCCAGCAGCTAACTCTATGCAGGCAGGTATCAGGGCAGGCCTGAGCACAGGAGCCGAGAGCCAATTATGCTAAAACAAAGAATAATAACAGCGTTAATTCTCGCGCCTTTGGCGCTATTTTCCATACTTTTTCTGCCTATCTTCTGGTTTGAAATTGCGATTTCCGGTGTGGTTGCGATAGGGGCTTACGAATGGGCTAATATGTCCGGTATTTGTGAGCGCCCTAAAAAAATACTCTTCATGGCAGCAGCATTCGCTATCTGCATCAGCTTATCCTTAATTGTTGATACCAGTGTTATTTGGTATCAAGGTCAACTTCACGATTTATATCACGGAATTTTAGGTATAGCAGTGGTGTGGTGGATAGTTTCTCTTTTCATGGTGCTGGCATACCCAAAATACACCAAGTTTTGGCGTGAAAGCCGCACTGTACGCACCGTGTTCGGCTTACTTACCTTAATTCCAACTTGGGTGGCGGTTATTGCCCTTCGCACCAGTCTGCACGATGTAGACCCCTTTTATGGTGCATCACTTATTTTCTACGTTTTAGGTATCGTGTGGGCAGCAGATATAGGCGCTTTCTTCGTAGGCGTTAAATTTGGTCGCCACAAGTTACGTCCTAATGTTTCTCCAGGTAAAAGTTTAGAAGGTCTTATAGGTGGCATTGCAGCTTCATTTGCCATTATTGCTTTTGCTGCATTGCACTATCAGGTTGAGCCTTCCCGCATTTGGTTGCACCTCATTATCGGCGGCGTTACCGTGGCGGTTTCAGCATTAGGTGACCTTAACGAAAGTATGCTAAAACGCTGTGCGGGTATTAAAGATAGTGGAAAAATCTTGCCTGGACACGGCGGAGTGCTTGACAGAATCGATAGCTTAACTGCTGCATTTCCGGTCTTTGCGTTCTGCTATGTAACGTGGATGGCGTGATGCAAACCGTTACCGTTTTAGGGGCAACCGGCTCTATTGGTTGTAATACCCTCGATGTTATTAATCGTCATCCTGAAAAATACCGCACCTTTGCCATTACTGGCAATGGTCAGCTTGAATTACTTATGCAGCAAGCGCAGAAGTGCTCGCCTCGATTCGTGGTGGTTGCTGATGAAGCTAGGTACAAAGAGGCTTGCACGCTAGCGACAGAATACAATATCACCGCCGAAATACTCTGTGGCGCTAAAGCTTTAGAAGACGTGTCTTGTGCAGCCGAAGTCGATACTGTGATGGCGGCCATAGTGGGGGCGGCAGGTTTGCTACCTACATTAGCGGCTGTGAAAGCGGGTAAGAAGGTATTATTAGCAAATAAAGAAGCGCTAGTGATGTCTGGTGCATTATTTATTGATGCTGCAACACAAAGCGGCGCTGAAATTTTACCTATAGACAGTGAGCATAACGCTATCTTTCAATGTCTCCCTCAAGGTTATGAGTATGGCGAATTGGAGAAGGCGGGTATTAGCAAGATTTTGCTAACAGGCTCAGGGGGGCCTTTCAGAGAGCGTGAATTGAGTTCCTTTAATGCTATTACGATTGATGAAGCAAGCAGCCACCCTAATTGGTCTATGGGTCGTAAAATCACGATAGATTCGGCCACTATGATGAACAAAGGGCTTGAGTTTATCGAGGCCTGTTGGTTATTTGGTGCATCACCAGACGACATTCAAGTGGTGGTCCACCCACAAAGTTTTATTCATTCGATGGTGCAGTATGTAGACGGTTCGGTTATAGCGCAGCTGGGTAACCCAGATATGCGTACCCCGATTGCTTATGGTCTTGCCTACCCATCTCGCATTGATGCTGGTGTTAAGCCATTAGATTTTTCTGATATGGCTAATTTTAGTTTTGAAACGCCGTGTTTCACGCGCTATCCAAATTTAAAACTCGCCATTGATGCATGTAGAGAAGGGCAGGCAGCTACCACCCGTTTAAATGCTGCAAATGAAATAGCGGTTGCCTCTTTTCTAGAGGGGAAAATAGGGTTTACGGATATTGCAGTAGTCAATGAAGAAACCCTAAACAAAATGGAACCAGTAACCGTTTCATCTATCCAACAAATCCTTGAACAGGATACTGCCGCCCGCACGGTAGCAGACCAAGTCATTAGAGGTAAGTTCACGTGTTAGGATTTTTATGGAGCTTAGGTGCATTTATAGTCGCGTTAGGTATTTTAGTCGCGGTACATGAGTGGGGACACTTCTATATAGCGCGGCGTTGTGGCGTGCAAGTAGAGCGTTTTTCTATTGGTTTTGGCAAGCCGCTTTGGCGTAGAACCAGTAAAACAGGCACCGAGTATGTGATCGCTATGATCCCGCTCGGTGGCTACGTACGCATGCTTGATGGACGAATTGACGACGTACCCCCAGAGCTAGAACATAAGGCGTTTAACCATAAGCCGGTATTACAGCGCATGGCTATTATTTTTGCTGGCCCTGGCGTGAATTTTATCTTTGCTGTTTTTGCGTTGTGGTTGATGTACTTAGTTGGGCTTCAAACAGTAAAGCCTGTTATTGGCAATATTGAACCTGGAAGTATTGCAGCCCAAGCAGGTGTTGTTAAGGGTGATGAAGTCATTAAGGTAGGAAGTCGTAGCACCCCAGATTGGGAAGCAGTGAACCTTGAAGTGGTTTCTTACATTGGTCAAGAATCGGCCCGAGTTACTGTATTAACCCAAGATAAAAAAGAAAAAGAAGTAACATTTACACTTGAGGGTTGGAACTTTGACCCTGATAGCGAGTCTCCTTTAAGCAGTCTAGGAATAACCCCTTTTCGTCCTAATCCAACGTTAGAAGTGGGTTTTGTTGGAGAAGGAAGTGCAGCACAAGAGGCTGGTTTGCAGACAGGTGATAAATTACTCGCGTTAAATGGCGATGAATTAACCACGTGGCAGGCCTTAGTTGATGTGATTGTTGAAAGCCCTGGAGATTCGGTTGTATTGTCGATTGAAAGGGATGGACAACCCCAGCAACTGCGTGCAACGATAGCGCGCCGCGATACACCAGAAGGGCAAACTGGGTATTTAGGGGTAAGCCCAACGTTTGAAGCTTGGCCTGAAGGGTATGTGTTTACCCATCAATATGGCATAGTAGAGGCAGTTGGAAGAGCGTTAGATAAAACGTGGCGCTTAATGACACTCAGTGTTGAGATGATAGGCAAATTAGTCACCGGCGATGTTTCGGTGAAAAATTTAAGTGGGCCTATATCCATCGCTCAAGGAGCAGGAACCAGTGCCGGTTATGGCTTGGCTTACTTTTTGAGCTTTCTTGCCTTAATTAGTGTGAATTTAGGCATAATTAATTTACTACCCTTGCCCATGCTAGATGGTGGTCACCTGATGTTTTACATCGTGGAATGGCTTACCGGCAAGCCTGTGCCTGATGCGGTACAGGAGTGGGGTTACAGAATCGGTGGCGTGCTTCTGTTTATGATAATGGGTATCGCTATTATGAACGATATTGCTCGCATAGCCTGATGAAAGTCAGGAAACATAAAACAGCTAACATAAAACGCGGCCAGGAAAAGAAAAATAGATGAAGTTAAAACAGTTAGTAGCAGCCGGAGCCATTTTTTCCAGTGCTAGCTTTGCCAATGCTGCGGCGCAGAATAGTGAATTCGTTGTAGAAGATATTCGAGTAGAAGGTCTACAGCGGGTAGCACTAGGTGCAGCCTTAACCTATTTGCCAGTTCAGGTTGGTGATGAGCTAAATACCTTTCGGGTAACTCAGCTTATCCGTTCTCTGTACTCATCAACGCATTTCGAAAACGTCGAAATTCTGCGTGACGGCAACACATTGGTAGTACGCGTAGCCGAACGCCCCACAATAAGTAATATTATTTTTGAGGGCAACGATGATATTAAAGATGAGCAGCTCCAAGAAAGTTTAGACGGCAATGGCGTACGATTAGGTGAGCCCTTAGATAAGACCGTTCTAACGTCGATTGAAAATGGCTTGAAAGATTTCTTTTACAGCATTGGTAAATATAACGCTGACGTAACAGCGATTATTACGCCGCTTCCTCGAAATCGTGTCGATTTGAAATTACTTTTCGAAGAAGGTGATGCGGCTAAAATTCAACAAATCAACATCGTTGGTAACGAGATTTTTACTGACGCAGAGTTGATGGATCAGTTTGAGTTGCAGTTCGATACTCCGTGGTGGGATTTCTTGTCAGAAACCCGCTATCAGCAACAAACGTTGCAAGGTGATATGGAATCACTACGTAATCACTATTTAGATCGTGGTTACCTTCGCTTCAATGTGGATTCTACACAAGTATCCATGACCCCTGAAAAGTCGGGTATTTACGTTGCAATGAACGTAAGTGAAGGCGAGCAATACACTATCTCTGAAGTCGAGCTGGTGGGTGATGTGCTGGGTCATGAAGACTATATTCAGCGTGTATTACCACTAACGCCAGGTGAGCTTTATAACCAAGCCGAAGTCACTTACACAGAAGAATTTATCAGTAAGTACCTTGGCCGATTTGGTTACGCTTATCCAACAGTGACCACGGTACCAAACATTAACGATGAAGATAAAACGGTGAAACTGACCTTGTCAGTAGACCCGGGCAAACGTATTTACGTTAAGCGTATTAAGTTCAACGGTAACGTTGTTACTGCTGATAACGTTTTACGTCAGAACGTAAGCCAAATGGAAGGTACATGGTTATCAAATAACTTACTTGAATCTTCCAAGAACCAATTGTCACGTTTGACGTATATGGAAGAGGTTGAATTTGAAACCATCAGAATTCCAGGCCAAGATGACCAAGTAGACGTCAACTTCAACGTTAAAGAGCAGCCTTCTGGTTCATTCAACGCCGGTATTGGGTACGGCGATCAAACTAAGTTAAGCCTTCAAGCGGGTATTCAACAAGATAACTTCTTGGGTACCGGTAAGCGCGTGGGTTTAAACTTAAGTACGGTTTCTTATCAACGTTCGGCGCAAATTACCTATAACGACCCTTACTTTACTATCGACGGTATCAGTTTAGGTGGTTCGTTAGGATATAGTGAATTTGACGGCTCAGACTTTAACGTTATCCAATATAACTCGAAGCAGTGGTCTGTAGGTGCGAATATCGGGTACCCGATAAACGAATTTAACCGAATCAACTTCGGGCTGACGTACAGTAACGTAGAGCTCTATAACCGTGGTTATTATGAGCAAACGGAGCAGTTTTATAACCAGTTCCTTGATGGCGATGATCCTGATGCGCCCATTAAATACCATAGCTATCTTGCCAGCGTAAGTTGGAGTCGTAGTACATTAAACCGCGGTTTATTCCCTACAGCAGGCTCGTCACAGCGTGCCTCATTTAGTATTACTACACCTAATTCTGATGTGAATTATTTCAAAACCTTGTTCGATGGAAAGTGGTATTTCCCACTGTCTAGAAATCAGCGCTGGTCAGTACTTGCCAGAATTAGAATGGGTTACGGTAACGGCTATGGTGATGTAAATGGTAATGAGCAGATATTGCCGTTCACCGAAAACTTCACCGCTGGTGGCTCGGATTCACTTCGTGGGTTTGAGAATAACACCGTAGGTCCGCGTGGTATCATTCGCTCACCAAGTGGCTCTTTAACAGGTCCTGATGGTGAAGTTTATCCAACAGACCCTATTGATGATGTGATTACATTATCTAGTCGCAGTCTTGGTGGTAACGCAATGGCACTAGGTGGTCTTGAGTTAATTGTTCCCACACCTTTTGTGGAAGCAGATATGGACAACTCGGTAAGAACCAGTCTATTTGTGGATGTGGGCAACGTGTGGGATACTGAGTTCGATTACGACCAATACAAAGATTTTGATCAGTCTAGCACTCAGTATGGTTCGTTAATGGACTATTCTGACTGGACGCTGTATCGTAGTTCCGCTGGTATTTCGGTACAATGGATTTCACCAATGGGACCGATGGTATTCAGCTTCTCAAGAGCGATCCAAGAACGTGATGGTGATGATGCTAAATTCTTCACCTTTAATATCGGTCAGACATTCTAAAATATTAAACGGGGCCCTAGGCACCCAGATAAAGAGATGGATAAAAGGAGTTCCTTTTGAAACAGTTGGTTAAACATATTGTTGCAGGTGCAATGCTTGGTAGCGCACTAGTTAGTACTTCAGTAATGGCAGAACAAAAAATTGCTGTTGTTGACGTTCAGGGTATTTTTCAGGCTATGCCTCAAGCTGCTGAAATCCAAAACGCCATTCAAATGGAGTTTAAAGACCGTATCGAAGAAGTGAATCAACTTCAGCGTGATGGTCAGTTCTTTGCAGAACGTCTACAACGGGATGCAGCAACAATGAGCGCTCAAGAAAAGAAAGAACTTGAGCAAAAAATGTTGGCTGTACGTGAAGAGTTAGCAGAAAAAGCACAACCGCTTAAGCAAAACATTCAGCGTCGTAGCAACGAAGAACAAAACAAATTATTCAGCCTTATCAAGCAAGCAATTGATTCAGTTGCCGCTAAACAAGGTTATGACATTGTACTTAACGCAACGGCAACGCCTTTCGTAAAAGAACAATACGACATGTCAGAGCAAGTATTAGAGCAGGTTAGCAAAGTAAACTAAGGCAGTAATGCTTACAATTTTTCGCTAATTTCATCAGACCAACGCCCGAAAGGGGTTGGTCTGATTTGTTTTTTGCGCCTAACAGCGTATGGTTGCCGCCGTTTTAGTAATTTACGGCGAGTTTGTGACCATGAAACAGTTTTTAGGTCATGCTTGCACTATAGGAGATAGTTTTTGACCACTTCACTCAATACCATAGAAATCCAGGAAATTCTGTCGTTACTTCCTCACAGATACCCGTTCCTGTTGGTTGATCGAGTAACAGACTACGTTCTGGGTGAATCAATTAAAGCATATAAGAATATCACTTTTAATGAGCCTTGCTTTACAGGCCATTTCCCAGGCCGCCCGATATTTCCAGGTGTGCTTATTTTAGAAGCCATGGCACAAGCTGCTGGCGTTCTTGGTTTTAAGACCATGGGTAAAAGTGATAAATTGTATCTATATGCAGGAATTGACAACGCACGATTTAAACGTCCCGTTGTCCCTGGTGATAAATTAGAATTCGACATCGCTTTAGTAAAAGAAAGACGCGGCATTTGGAAATTCAAAGGCGTAGCGACTGTCGATGGCGAAAATGTTTGTGTTGCAGAATTTATGTGTGCAATAAGAGAGATAGCGTAACGTGATCCATCCTACTGCGGTAATTTCAGATAAAGCATCTATTGGCGAAAACGTCACCATTGGTCCATTTTGCGTGGTTGATGACGACGTGACAATTGGCGATGGATGCGTATTGAAGTCTCATGTGGTCGTTCGCGGCACCACCCGCATTGGCAAAAATAACACCTTCTATCAATTTTCATCAATTGGTGAAGACTGCCAAGATAAAAAATATGCCGGTGAACCCACTAAGCTTATTATCGGTGACGACAACGAGTTCCGTGAAGGGGTGACTGTTCACCGTGGCACTATACAAGATAACAGTGAAACGATTATTGGCTCTCGCTGCTTGTTTATGGTGAATTCACATGTTGCCCACGATTGTGTACTGGGTAATGATATTATTTTAGCCAATAACGTTGCTGTGGCAGGACATGTTCACATTGATGACTTCGTTATTGTGGGCGGTGCAGTAGGTATTCATCAGTTCTGTAAAGTTGGCGCTCACGCTTTCTTAGGCGCTGGCGGTATTATTCTTCGTGATACACCTCCTTTTGTGATGGTCAGCGGTACTAAGAATATACCTCAAGGCATTAACTCTGAAGGTTTGCGCCGCCGTGGTTTTGAGAAAGATGAGATTGCTGCGATTAAGCGGGCCTACAAAGTTATTTACCGTGAAGGTAACACGGTGGCTGAGGCGGTTGACATCCTTTCTTCACAAGAAGCAAGTTCTAGTGGTGTTGCACTCATGACTGAGTTTTTAAAGAACGCAGAGCGCGGTATCATTAGATAAATGAGCTGTTAACATGAGCCCGTTAAAAAGAGCGATAAGATGAGTAAACCTTTGCGTATTGCAATGGTGGCAGGCGAGCCATCTGGTGATGTGCTTGCTGCTGGCATGGTTGGTGAGTTAAAACGCTTATACCCTGATGCAATTATTGAAGGGATAGGCGGACCTAACATGCAGGCTCAAGGTTTTCATAGCCTGTTCGATATGGAAACGCTTTCGGTGATGGGGTTAGTTGAAGTACTGTCCCATCTACCCGCTATTTTAAAAGTCAAAAAAGCGCTGCTCGCGCATTTCTCTGCGAACCCGCCTGATATTTTTGTTGGTATAGACGCCCCAGATTTTAACCTGCGGGTAGAAAAAGAACTTAAATCCAAAGGTGTTAAAACCATTCATTACGTTAGCCCAACTATTTGGGCATGGCGTGAAAAACGGGTGCATAAAATTGCTAAGGCCGCAGGCCGCGTGTTGGGTTTGTTTCCTTTCGAGCAGCAGGTTTATGATAAATATGATGTGCCCTATACCTTCGTCGGTCACACCATGGCCGATGGTATAGCTTTAACGCCTGACCAACAAGCCTCGCGCAATACACTTAATCTACCTATCGAAAAATCGGTGTTAGCTGTACTACCCGGTTCTCGTCGTGGTGAGGTAGATACACTCCTCCCTATTTTTATCGACACCATGGAAAAGATTGCGGCGCAACGACCAGATATTGAATTTGTCATTCCCGCTGCCAATACGCATCGCCTTGAACAAATTAAGAGTATGTTGAAAGAGGCGAACAATGCCATTGAAAGACTGCCTATTCATGTTACTGAGGGGACGTCTCGAGACGCCATGATTGCCAGTGATGTTATATTGCTTGCCTCGGGTACGGCTACCCTTGAAGCCATGTTGTGCAAACGCCCAATGGTAGTGGCGTATAAATTGTCGCCAATAACTTATAGAATTATGCAGCGTTTGTACAAAGCGCCTTTTTTCGCCTTACCCAATTTGTTGGCCAACGAAGCGTTAGTGCCAGAACTGCTCCAAGAAGACGTCAACCCAGATACATTAAGCCAGCATGCCCTTACTTATTTCGACAGTGACAACACTGACTTAATTTCCCGTTTCACCGACCTCCACCATACGCTAAAATGCAATGCTGATAAAACAGCAGCACAAGCTGTAGTGGAGGAATTGTTTGCATAAGTTAATAGCCGGCGTAGATGAAGTTGGTAGAGGCCCACTTGTTGGGGATGTGGTAACCGCCGCCGTTATACTCGACCCAGCCAACCCCATAGTAGGGTTAACCGACTCTAAAAAGCTCAGCGAAAAAAAACGCATTGCGTTAGCGTCAGAAATAAAAGCGAAAGCACTTTACTGGCATATCGGGCGGGCCACCCCAGAAGAAATCGACACCCTTAATATTCTCCATGCTACCATGTTAGCCATGAAGCGTGCTGTCGAAGGCTTAGCGGTAACGCCAGACTTTGTTCGTGTTGATGGCAATCGCTTGCCTGATTGGCCTTATGCTGCAGAAGCTGTGGTTAAAGGCGATAGCTTACACGCTGAAATTTCTGCCGCCTCCATCATTGCCAAAGTAGAGCGAGACAACGACATGCTTGCACTTGATGAATTGCATCCTGAATATGGTTTTGCTGGCCATAAGGGTTACCCTACAAAAGCGCATTTTGAAGCACTCGCCATCCATGGCGTGATTGATGGTTATCGCAAAAGCTTTAAACCAGTTAAGGCACTACTACAAGAGATTCAATAATTATGTCCTCGCCTTTTATTCATTTACGCGTACACAGCGATTATTCCATGATGGATGGGCTTAATAAGGTTAAGCCCATACTCGGCAAAGTGTCTGAGTACAACATGCCAGCTGTGGCAATTACCGACCAAATGAATATGTGTGGTTTGGTAAAGTTTTATTCTGGCGCACATGGGCTTGGCATTAAACCGATTATTGGTACCGATTTCTGGGTTACCAATGAAGCCTTTGGCGATGAGCCTTTCCGCCTTACCTTGCTTGCCATGAATAACGAAGGTTATAAGAATATTACGGTTCTTATTTCCAAGGCTTATTTACGAGGTCATCTTGCGCACAGAGCGGTTATCGACCAAGACTGGCTGATAGAACATGCAGAGGGGGTTATCATTCTCTCTGGCGCCCAGCTAGGGGATGTAGGTGTTGCACTTACGAAAAACAACACCGGCTTGCTGGCAGAATCGCTAGCCTTTTATCAAACCCATTTTCCGGACAGGTTTTATCTTGAACTGATTCGTACCGGTCGGCCTGGAGAAGAAGATTATTTACATCGCGCAGTTGAATTTGCTGAGCGAGAAGGTTTGCCCGTTGTGGCAACCAATGAAGTGTGCTTCATTGACAAAGAAGGTTACGACGCGCACGAAATACGGGTATGTATTCATGACGGTTACACGCTAGATGATACACGCAGGCCTAAGCGATACAGTGATCAGCAATACCTTCGTACCAGCGAAGAAATGGTGGAGCTATTCAGTGATATTCCTGAAGCGATAGAAAATACGGTTGAAATCGCTAAGCGATGCAACGTTACGGTACGATTAGACGAATACTTTTTGCCCCAGTTTCCTACGGGCGGAATGACCACTGAAGATTTCTTGGTAAAAGTCTCAGAAGAAGGGCTTGAGCGCCGTTTAGCGTTCTTATTTCCTGATGAACAAGTACGTGCAGAAAAACGCCCCGAATACGACGACAGACTCCGTATCGAGTTAGAAGTAATCAATCAAATGGGTTTCCCTGGCTACTTCCTTATCGTAATGGAGTTTATTCAATGGAGCAAAGATAACAATATTCCAGTAGGCCCAGGTCGTGGTTCTGGTGCGGGTTCATTAGTGGCTTATGCCTTGGATATTACCGACCTCGACCCGCTTGAATTCGACTTGCTTTTCGAACGATTCCTTAACCCTGAACGGGTATCAATGCCGGATTTCGATGTCGATTTCTGCATGGATAGGCGTGATGAAGTTATCGACCACGTGGCCGAACTTTATGGTCGCCAAGCGGTATCGCAAATTATTACCTTTGGTACGATGGCGGCAAAAGCCGTAGTACGCGATGTGGGGCGTGTATTAGGTCACCCCTACGGCTTTGTTGACCGTATTTCAAAGCTTATTCCACCAGACCCTGGTATGACCCTTGAAAAAGCGTTTGCCGCCGAACCTCGTTTACCCGAAGTGTACGAACAAGACGAAGAGGTTAAAGACCTCATCGATATGGCGCGTATTTTAGAAGGGGTAACGCGAAATGCCGGTAAACATGCTGGTGGTGTGGTTATTGCCCCTACCACCATTACCGATTTTGCGCCACTATACTGCGACGATGAAGGTAATAACCCCGTTACTCAGTTCGATAAAAACGATGTTGAAACTGCAGGACTGGTTAAGTTCGACTTCCTTGGATTGCGCACGCTAACCATTATCCAGTGGGCCATTGATATGGTGAAGGAAGGGAAGGGGATCGACATTGATATCACCTCTATTCCTTTGGCGGACGCAAAAAGCTTCCGTACCTTGCTAAATGCGGAAACAACCGCTGTGTTCCAGTTAGAATCCCGCGGTATGAAAGAGCTAATTAAACGTCTTAAGCCGGATAGCTTTGAAGACATCATCGCACTAGTAGCACTATTTAGACCGGGGCCGTTGCAATCGGGCATGGTAGATAACTTTATCGACCGTAAGCACGGCAGAGAAGCCATCTCGTATCCAGACGCTGAATATCAGCACGAATGCTTGCAAGAAATTCTAGAACCTACCTACGGCATTATCTTGTATCAAGAACAAGTAATGCAGATCGCGCAGGAAATGGCGGGCTATTCCCTAGGTGGCGCCGATTTGTTACGTCGTGCTATGGGTAAGAAAAAGCCAGAGGAAATGGCAAAGCAACGTGGCGCGTTCGCTGAAGGCTCGAAGAACAACAACATCGATCCAGACTTAGCGATGAAGATTTTCGACTTGGTTGAAAAATTCGCAGGTTATGGTTTCAACAAATCTCACTCTGCTGCCTATGCTTTGGTGTCTTATCAAACCTTATGGTTAAAAGCCCATTATCCTGCTGAATTTATGGCGGCGGTAATGTCGGCCGATATGGACAATACCGATAAAATCGTTACCTTGGTTGACGAATGTAGTCGAATGGGTCTTGAATTATTGCCCCCTGACTTAAATGCGGGTAAACATAAGTTTACCGTGGATGAGAAAGGTAGAATTGTGTATGGCATTGGCGCTATCAAAGGGGTGGGTGAAGGCCCTATTGAAGCGATTATCGAAGCCAGAGAGAATCAAGGTGCGTTTAAAGATTTATTCGATTTTTGCGCAAAGATTGATATTAAGCGTGTTAATAAACGGGTGCTAGAAAAGCTAGTACTTGCGGGCGCACTAGACAATTTAGGTCCTCACAGGGCTGCACTAATGGCATCACTTCCCGACGCCATTGCGGCAGCGGGGCAGCATGCTAAAGCAGAATCGTTTGGGCAGTCGGACATGTTCGGGTTGCTCACTACTGAGCCTGATGAAGTAGAGCAAGCCTTTGCCGATGTTCCGTTATGGCCAGAAAAAGTCTGGTTGGAAGGTGAAAAAGATACCTTAGGTCTATACCTGACGGGGCACCCTATTAATCAATATGTAGAAGAAATTAGGCATTACACTGATGGAAGATTGGTTGACTTAAAACCCACAGGCAAAGAACAAATGGCTAATGCAGTGGGCTTAGTGCTTGGGGTTAGGGTAATGACCAATAAGCGGGGAAGACGCTGGGCTATTGTCACACTCGATGATAAAAGTGCGCGAATAGACGCTCGTTTTTTCCCAGATACCTTCGAACAGTATGAATCTATGCTAGAAACTGACAAAATATTGCTTATAAAGGGACAGGTCAGCTTTGATGATTTCTCTGGGGGCAATACAATCACCGCCCGTGATGTAATGGACATTGTTCAGGCACGGGAGAAAAACGCGAGAGCATTGGCGTTAAATGTTGAAACCCAGTTGCTTGAACCGAAAAAGATTAATCAAATGCAATCTATCTTGCAGGCCTTTAAAGGCGGAAGTTGCCCGGTGCATTTATTAGTAACGCATCCTGATGCAGAAGCACTGATTACGTGTGGTGCACGGTGGTTTGTTACACCAGAAGATCAACTTTTGCACGATCTCAAACAATGTTTGGGAGAAAAAGCCGTTTCAATCCTCTACCATTAATGGTTAGAGTTCGATAGATTGACTATCTCGCGTTGGCATTGACAAGCGCAGTACGAATAGGACATACAATGAGTATACAGTTTTTGGACTTTGAACAGCCGATAGCCGAATTAGAAGCAAAAATTGAAGAGCTTAGGTTAGTAAATCAAGGCGGTGAATTCGATGTTGGTATTGAAGAAGATATTAACAAGCTGCGCGGTAAAAGCGCAGAGCTAACAAAAAAGATTTTTTCTGACTTAGGCGCGTGGCAAGTATCGCAACTGGCTCGCCACCCTATGCGCCCTTATACGCTAGACTACATCCCGCGTATTTTTACCGACTTCGATGAACTAGCGGGCGATAGGGCATTTGCCGATGACAAGGCCATTCTTGGTGGTCCAGCTATGCTTGATGGCCAACCTGTGATGGTGATTGGTCATCAGAAAGGGCGTGACACCAACGAAAAAATTAAGCGTAACTTTGGTATGCCTAAACCTGAAGGTTATCGTAAAGCACTGCGTTTGATGAAAATGGCAGAGCGTTTCAATTTACCAATTATTACCTTTATCGATACCCCAGGGGCGTACCCAGGTGTGGGCGCGGAAGAGCGCGGTCAAAGTGAGGCTATCGCGAAAAATCTGTTTGAAATGGCTGAGCTTACGGTGCCAATCATTTGTACCGTTATTGGTGAAGGTGGTTCTGGTGGTGCGCTTGCTATTGGGGTTGGCGATCGTGTGAACATGCTGCAATACTCAACGTACTCGGTGATTTCGCCAGAAGGTTGTGCGTCTATTTTGTGGAAAAGTGCAGAAAAAGCACCATTAGCTGCAGAAGCAATGGGCGTAAGTGCCGGCCAGATTAAAGAGCTTGGACTAATTAATAGTATTGTTGAAGAGCCGCTGGGCGGCGCTCATCGTGACCACACTAGCATGGCTGCGAACTTAAAAGCGGTGCTTAAACAGCAATTAAGTCAACTTAAAAGCTTAGATACCGCTGACTTGATGGAAGAGCGTTATCAACGCCTTATGTCTTTTGGCTACTGCTAGTTAAACGAAGCGAGTAGAATGAGCATAGCAAGTGAGTGAGATTATAGATCACATCTGCGAGTCTATCACCGCAGCCCTTGCTAACACGTCATTTGAAGCGCCACCTCTTCTTGTTGTTGCTTACAGCGGAGGGGTGGACTCCTCTTTATTGCTTCACGCCTTGCATGCCTTTCGCGAGCAAATCTCTACACCTGTGCATGCCGTTCATGTACACCATGGGTTGAGCGACAATGCCGATACGTGGCTTAGTCACTGCCAATCTGAATGCGAAAAATTATCGATTCCGCTTACGCATTTTTGCATAACCGTCGACGATGGCGCTCGTAAGAGCCTTGAAGCTGAAGCCAGAGATGCCCGTTATAAAGTGCTACATGAGTTTTGCCATGCCCACAATGGGGTACTCTTTTTAGGGCAACACGCTGAAGATCAGCTAGAAACTGTACTGTTGCAATTAAAGCGCGGTTCGGGGCCACAAGGGCTAGCAGGCATGGGCGCGTATCAATGGCGAAATGGAATATTTACCGTTCGACCGATGTTATCACTTCAAAAAGAGGATATCGTTAATGCCGCGACTCGACTTGATTTACAGTGGGTTGACGATGAGTCAAATGCAGATAATCGCTATGATCGTAATTTCCTTCGCAATCAAATTATCCCTGCGTTATCTAAGCGATGGCCACAGCTGTCTAAAACCGCATTAAGAAGTGCCCAGTTGTGTGCTGAGCAAACGGCTTTAGTAACGGAACAAGCTGAAGTATATCTTAGTCAGTACTTAGAAACAGATACCCAGTTAAAAGGCGCTGAGTTGCTTACCTTGTCTAAAAACTGGCAACGAGCCGTACTGCGTCAATGGTTTTCAAAGCAATCGGCGTTGCTACCTTCTCAAGCACAACTAACGCAAATAGAAAATATGCTAACGGCGAACCAAGATGCTACGCCTGAAGTGTCGTTTTCTTGGGGGAAGCTAGCAAGGTTCAATAACGACCTTTATTGGTTATCAAGGCGCAACACTCACATACCGCAAACCATGGATATCACAAATAGCGTCGACACCGAATTGTATTGGTTGAATGAACCACTAACCTTAAGGGTGGTGAATAACGCATTAGGCACAGTAACGATTAAAACTGGCGTGAAGGGACTTCGTGTAAAGCCAAAACGTGCACAGGTATCTAAGTTACTTAAAGATTGGTTTAAGCAATGGAAAGTCCCTACGTGGGAGAGAGCCGAAGTGCCTATACTCTTTTTAGATGATGAGGTGGTTGCGTTGGTAGTACATCAGAAGGTGGTTACCTTAAACACCATGCCATCGACATTAGCCGTTGAACTAGTGAATATAGACTAAAGTCTATATTCATGAGTAATAAGGTGACAGAGTCGGCAAATATTTGCCAGTGGGCAAAAGTGTGAAGTTACTTGATAGCAGCCGTGCCAACACAAGCTTATTTGCTTAGATATATTTAATATAGCTAATGTACGCAAAAGCGCATGCAGCTTCTGCTGCTATAATCGCTTAAGTAGTTATCATTATTTCGATGAGTCACTGGGGGTAATTTTCTTTCAGGCAGTTAACATCGTCACCGCTACTACCGTTGTCATCGAACGCGCAAGGAACGTGATTAACGGGTATATGAACCTGTGACTTAAGCCGCTAAGTAGCTATTTTTGCCAGATTGCTTCACTTTATACAACGCAGCATCGGCGCGGTCAAAAAGCTGAGCGGTATCGTCACCTTCACGGTAAATAGCACCACCTAAGCTGCACGACACATTCATACGTCTTAAGTAACTTGATTGGTTAATGCTAAGTTGTATACGCGATGCAGCACATTCCAACTGAAATTGTGTTTGGCAATCTAAAAGGCAGCAGAATTCGTCGCCGCCAAATCGAAATGCTTCGTCTTCATCTCTTAGCACTTGCTGTAATTGAGACGCGACATGTACTAAAACTTTATCACCTTCTCGGTGACCGTGGTTGTCATTGACTGATTTAAAGTTATCTAAGTCAATGACTAGTAATGAAAAACCTTCCTCGTGACGCTGAGCCCATCCTAGTTGACGTACAAGTGCCTGATCGAAGCCTGATCGATTCCCCAAGCCAGTCAAAACGTCTTTAGTCGTCATCTGGTGTAGGCGTAAAAAAGATTGTGCTTGAGCTACTTGTTTAGCAAATAGTTCATGAAGTTGCTCTAATGCATTTCGTTCAGAGAGGGAAAGTGGCACTGCAAAATAATAATGTGCAGTAACAGATTTACCTTCCTGAGACATAACACCAGGCAAAGGCACTGCCACAAGTGTTGAAGATAGTTTGGCATTTCCGTATACCCAGCGAGAATCAATATCCGATAAGCTGAAACCGGCCAACGAGAAAAAAACGTTCAATTGGCGAAAGTAAATCTCGCCAAGTTGTTCTAATTCCAGCGTAGACAAAATCTCGCTGATAAAGGAGGTTATTTCACTGGCGGATAACGCCTGACCCGTGCTAGCAGGAGGATAAAAATTGTCATGTTGTGTGCTATCGTAGATAGTAGTAGATAAATCCACGGAAATGCCCCTTTAGCAATACGGAAAATATACATAAGTGGAAAGTGTCAAAATTTGCCGCTTATGCTAATTTGTTAATAGATATTAGCAATCTTGATGCCAATTCCGGTAATCTTGCTATGCTATATAAGCTATTTAAAATACATGGTCGCTAGGGAAGCAGTAATACTTTGATATACAGGAGTATTTCAATTCAGATGTGCGCTATTTTTAATCATTTTGAAATATCGAGACCTCAAATTAGCGGTAGGGAGAGGTAAAGTGAGTGCCGGTTTTTTGAACGTGATCGCATTAATGTTTATTGCCGTTTGTAGCGTGGCTGTTTTTAAGCGTATCCATTTACCGCCAATTTTAGCGTATTTGTTTGCAGGTATATTAGCGGGCCCTCAGCTTTTTGCGCTTTTCGCTCACCCTCAAGAAATGCATTTGCTAGCTGAAACTGGCATCGTTTTTTTACTCTTCTCACTCGGGCTTGAATTTTCCCTGCCGAAGCTAGTGGCCATGCGTTCATTAGTATTTGGCGTTGGTGTTGGCCAAATGCTACTGACCACCGCTGTATTTACAAGTATTCCTTACCTATTCGGGTTACCCATCAGCGCTTCCATTATTATTGGTGGAGCGCTGGCACTTAGCTCTACGGCTATCGTCATCAAACAAGCTACTGAAATGGGTATTCTTAATAACAGAAGAACCCAGTTGGCTGTGAGTATTCTGCTTTTTCAAGATCTTGCCGTGGTTCCTTTCCTTATTGCTATTCCGTTGCTGGCTCAAAGCGGCGAGGTGAGTATTGCGTTTGCCTTAGGTGAGGCTTTGCTAAAAGGTATATTCGTTATAGCGTTTTTAATGTCGGTAGGTAAGTGGGTATTGCCTTGGGTTTTTAGCGAAGTTGCCAAAACCCGCACCGATGAGCTTTTTGTGTTAACCACAATTTTAATTGCACTGTTGGCCGGAGGCCTAACCTATTACTTTGGGTTGTCTATGGCATTGGGGGCCTTTCTTGCGGGAATGATGTTGGGAGAAAGCCAATACAAATACCAACTGGAAGCCGATATTCGCCCCTTTCGCGATATTTTGATGGGGTTGTTTTTCGTTACCGTTGGCATGCAACTTGATATTAACGTGCTATGGAGCAATTTGTTTACGATTGTTCTGGGCGTGGTTGGGCTGATGGTTAGTAAAATTGTTATGGTAAGAGTGGCCGCTTCGTTTGTGAAAACCAACCCTCTGGATGCGTGGTCAGCGGGTATTAAGCTATGTCAGATTGGCGAGTTTAGTTTTGTTATCGCTGCATTGGCTACCACTTATGGTGTGCTTACCACTGGGCAATCTTCCCTCATTGTCAGTATGGGCGTATTAAGTATGGCGCTAACACCTTGGTTAATGAACAATAGCTTGGTATTGGCAAAGCGTATTGTGGCTAACAAGAGCGAGGACAATGCGCAAAATACATTAATAGTGGATAACGACTTAACTAACCATGTTGTGATTTGTGGCTTTGGCAGAGTGGGGCAATCTGTCGCTCGCATGTTAAAGATGGAAGGCATTGCATTTATTGCTATCGATATGGACCCAGTGCGTGTGCATGAAAGTAGAAATGCCGGTGAGCCAGTACTATTTGGCGATGCCAGTCAAAAAGATATTCTTAGCAGCGCTAATGTTGAAAATGCCAAGCTTATCCTGGTGACCTTCGATCAACCTGATAAGGCAAAGCAGGTTATTAGTGGTACACATCAACTAGTACAAAACGCAGATGTTATGGTGCGAACTAAGCGAGATTACCAATTAGAAAGTTTGTATTCTGCTGGCGCAAATCAAGTGGTGCCTGAATTACAAGAAGGTAGCCTAATGCTGATTTCTCAAGTGCTACATTATGCTGGAGTGCCTATGTCACGAATTCTAAAGCGTGTACGGGCGGAAAGAAAAGGGCGGTACGATCACTTGCATGGGTTCTACCCAGGGGAAACTACTGAAATCAGCTATGGCACTGAGGATAAACTTGAGTTCATACACGCTGTGGTGCTATCAGAACATGCAGCATGCATGGGAAGCAAAATTAAAGATATCGACTTTGCCAAAATGCGGGTGCGTGTACGTGGGTTAAGAAGAAATGGCACCGAGGTAAAAGACCCCGACCATGAAGCTGTGTTACAACCCCATGATGTGCTAGTTATTGCAGGCAAACCTCGGCGCGTAGAACGCGCAGAGAGAAAATTACTGGAAGGCAGCTAGCCGCCTGCAGAACGCTTTAGACCGTTCATGATAAAGATTCAGAGTACGTACACGCTTTCAAAAAGGCACTTAGGAAAGGCGTTTTACAAAAAGATTATGCAACTTTGTCTTTTTCCAAGTCGGCAAACTGTTTTTTCAAGTCGTATTTTTCATCGGTTACAATTTTTTCAAGCACAGAAACACGTTCTTTGAGTGAAGCGATTTCAGCTTGATAAGCTTCTGCTGCTTTGTCTGACGCCTTATTTGATTTTTTAGTTTTTGATGAGCCTGTGATACTCACAATAGCCCAAGCGATAATGGCAACAATAAAAATAGCGGTCAGATTCATGGTACTTTCCCTTTAGTTTATATTTAATTTACTTTGAACTCAGTGTAGGTGAACAATAGTGTTCTTTCCTACAAACCTAGCTTACAAAGCGACTACGCTAAACACGCTTTTTTCGTTACTATAGCGCTTATAAATACGCTTGTTGGGAAAAAAGTGTAAATAAATACGTAGCTGTGCATTAAAGCTTTTTACCTACTTCATATAGAATAAGCCGATGCATAGGTTTGTATTTACATTAGCACTCTGTAATTCGCAAGTATGTCTATAAGAAAGATAGCAAGATGGCTGCCATTGTTGCAAATTCACTATAAATCAATTGTTTATAGTAATTTCTATTTATTGAATTATGCTGGTGAAAATCTAATTCACAAAAAATTAGTAAAAATAACGAATGAATGACGAAATTAACAATTCTAAACGCATGGTAAAGCATACAAAGTGGATGCAGCACGCCCTCAGCCTAGCAGATAAAGCAGAAGCAATGGGAGAGGTGCCGGTAGGTGCCTGTGTTGTACATAATGGTGAGTTAATTGGTGAAGGGTGGAATACACCTATCACAGATAGCGATCCTTCCGCTCACGCAGAAATGAATGCGGTAAGAATGGCGGCAAAACACTTACAAAACTACCGTACTACCGATGCCACGCTTTATGTCACTTTAGAGCCATGTTCGATGTGTGCAGGAATGTTGGTTCACGCCAGAATTAAGCGAGTGGTATTTGGTGCCAGTGATGCTAAAACAGGCGCTGCAGGGTCAGTGATGAATATTTTGAACCATCCATCACTTAATCATCAGGTTGATGTAATACCAGGGGTGTTAGCCGACGACTGTGCTGATAAAATTTCAGCATTTTTTAAACGTCGTCGAGCGCAGATAAAGCTATATAAAAAGGCCAAACAAGCGGCGCTTAAGAATTGCGGGTCAACTGAGTAAACATCTCACTGGTGACAAACAGTTTGCGGCGTTGTAGTACTTTTTGATGCATTCTTTTTAGCATCACTCTACGTCTATTATTATTTTTCAATTTTATTCCTTTCCTAAATAATTTGTTTCTTTTCATTTTGCCCTCCTTGTTAATACAAATTGGGAAATTGAATAAGGCATATTCTCTTTAATCGTTTCTGCATTTATGCCTTAGCTAGCCGAATAGGATAGTTACATTCGATAGTACTTATCTTAGATGACATCATAATGACAAAATTCAATATGGCGCCAGCTAAATTCTTCCTTGTTCGTCTAGCCAAAGTAAGCTGTCGTAATATCGGCGAATATTATCAACGTACTGAAGTGCTTCATCGCCTCGTGCATACCCATAACGTGTTGTTCTGTAATACTTCTTTTGCCTTAGCTGGGGAAGTCGTTGTTTAACGTCTACCCAAAGATCTGGATTGCCACCCTGACGCTCCGTAAGAATGCGGGCATCTTCCAAATGCCCTAAGCCAAGGTTATACGCCGCCATTGCCATCCAAGTTCTATCCGGATCGCCAATTCTTGCAGGAATTCTTCCTAACAAGCTGGCGAAGTAGCGAGAGCCACCGCGAATACTTTGTTCTGCGTCGGTACGATCTTCAACATCCCAGTCATTGGCCGTGTCCATGGTCAGCATCATTAAACCGCGAACGCCAGTGCGAGATATCGCATCAGGATCCCAGTGGCTTTCTTGATAACTCATTGCGGCTAATAAGCGCCAATCCAAATCACCTGCATATTGCTGAAACATACTCTTGTAATCTTTTAACAGCGACTCGGCGGATTGATTAAATGCACGGCTGTCTACGTAGTCAAATTGCCTAATGTGGCCAAAATACTTTTCTTCTAATACGGTAAACCACCCTGATTGATGCACGGTACCAAAATATTCGATAATGGCGGCTTTAATTGAATCGTCTAATTCAGGGTTTAGCGCCCATGCCATCGGCATTTCTTCTCGTACGGTTAATCCAACGGCCAAATTGGGGTGACGTCTTCGTTGTAGTGCAAGACGGTTACTATCGGCAAGGGTGTAAGCAATATCCCCCGTAGCCACTTTTTGTAGTAGTTCCTCGGCATCAGAATCTTCTGTGGTGACTAACAGCGACTCACTCGAGCCGTTTAATACTGCAAGTAGCTGCGCTTGACTGCTTCCCGACACTGCAACAACAGGGTCGACAAGGCTATCGAGTTCTCTAGGCCTTGCAGTACCCGCACGGTATACCAAGTGTTGCGCAACCGTTTGATACGCCGGTCCGTAAGTAAAGCGCATCAATAAGGCATCGGTAACCGCATCACCTGTGGCGACAATATCAAGGTTGCCTTCGGCTAGTTGCTCTAGCATTGCGTCGTAGCTGTAGAAGGGATATAAGTCGAGTGTCACGCCTAGGTAATCTGAAAAACCAGCTAGCAACTCATATTCAAAACCTTGCGGACCTTCAGCGCCATTATAATAAGTAGCAGCACCATAAAGTGTGCCCACTTTTATCGAACCGCGCTCAATTAATGACAACAAAGCGTTCGGAACGGTAGGAGAGCCACAACTTGTAGCGAAAAAGCATAATGCGATAAAAAAAGATGTTTTTAATCGCTTTTTGTAGTGTTGTAACGGCATAAACCTTTTCTTATTGTTGTAAATTGGGTCTTGGGAAAAAAAACTGCAACATAGCCTATGTTGAAGGTTACCAATAGAACATAAATCCTCTATAATCCGCGCCGAAATATTCATCAATTACAGAGGCAACGCGTCCCATTGATGGTCGTTGTTTCTGAACAACCAGGTAAAGCAATATGTTGGTCCTTCGAGGCGCTCCCGCACTATCAGAGTTTCACCAAACTAAACTGATTGCAAAGCTGGGTCAATCCGGCATTAAGGTGAAAAACCTATATAGCGAATATATTCACCTTATCGATTCAGATGGTGAACTCTCGCAGCAGCAATTAGAAATACTTAAAAAGCTGCTTACCTACGGGCCTGCCCGACAAACCCAAACGCCAACTGGCAACCTCTTCGTGGTAACACCCCGACCAGGCACCATCTCTCCTTGGTCTACCAAAGCAACTGATATAGCGAACAATTGTAGTCTGAACACGATTAATCGTATAGAACGAGGCTGTGCTTTTTATATAGAAGCAGAGCAGCCGCTTAGCGAGGCGGACTACAGCCTTGTTGCTGCCCACTTGCATGACCGTATGACGGAAACCGTTTTTCCTGATACAGCAGCGGCAGAAGTATTGTTTGCACATACCACGGCGAAAACCTTTACTTCAGTAGCAATACTAGAAGATGGCAAACAAGCGTTGGTTGATGCCAATATTCAGCTTGGTTTAGCATTGGCTGATGATGAAATAGAGTATTTATTCGAAAGCTTTACGCGTTTGGCGCGTAACCCCATCGACGTAGAGCTATACATGTTTGCACAAGCAAACTCTGAACATTGCCGTCACAAAATTTTCAACGCCAGTTGGACAATCGACGGGCAAGAACAAGATAAATCCTTGTTCAAAATGATCAAGAACACCTTTGAAGTGTTACCCGATCATGTTTACTCAGCGTATAAAGACAACGCTGCTGTTATGTCTGGATGGGAAGCAGGGCGTTTCTTTCCCAATCCACAAACACACCAATATGAATACCATCATGAGAATATCGATATTCTTATGAAGGTGGAAACCCACAACCACCCAACCGCTATCTCGCCTTTCCCAGGCGCGGCAACCGGCTCTGGTGGTGAAATTCGTGATGAAGGTGCTACCGGTCGTGGCTCTAAGCCAAAAGCGGGTTTAGGTGGATTTAGCGTGTCTAACTTACGTATTCCAGGCTTAGAGCAGCCGTGGGAAAAAGACTACGGTAAACCACCGCGTATTGTTAGCGCATTAGATATTATGCTAGATGGCCCGTTAGGTGGCGCAGCATTTAACAATGAATTTGGTCGCCCAAATTTGCTTGGCTACTTCCGTACCTACGAGCAAGAAGTGAATAGCTTCAATGGCGTTGAAGTACGCGGTTACCACAAGCCTATTATGCTTGCGGGTGGCTTGGGTAATATTCGTCGTGAACATATCGAAAAAGGCGAAATCACGGTAGGGGCTAAACTTATCGTGCTTGGCGGCCCTGCGATGAACATTGGTCTTGGTGGGGGCGCAGCGTCTTCCATGGCTTCTGGTCAGTCAAATGAAGATTTAGATTTTGCCTCGGTACAGCGTGAAAACCCAGAAATGGAGCGTCGTTGCCAAGAAGTTATCGATGCGTGCTGGCAGTTAGGCGATAACAACCCCATTCAATTTATTCACGATGTGGGTGCGGGTGGTTTATCAAACGCATTGCCTGAATTAGTTAACGATGGCGGACGTGGCGGTAAATTTGAACTGCGTAACGTATTGTCTGACGAACCAGGTATGACACCACTGGAATTATGGTGCAACGAATCACAAGAGCGTTACGTGATGTCGGTAGCACCAGAAAACATGCCAGTGTTTGAAGCGATTTGTGCCCGTGAACGTGCACCCTACGCGGTAGTAGGCGAGGCCACAGCTGAACAAGAATTGAATGTAAACGACAGCCAATTCGATAACCAGCCTATTGATATGCCCCTTGATGTGTTACTTGGCAAGCCGCCTAAAATGCATCGCGACGTTATCAGCACGCCATTAGAAGCCACAGGTTTTGATGAAAGTGATATTACACTAGCTGACGCGGCAACCCGTATATTGTCTTTACCTACTGTGGCGGAAAAAACCTTCCTTATAACCATTGGCGATCGCTCGGTAACAGGTTTAGTTAACCGTGACCAAATGGTTGGCCCTTGGCAAGTACCTGTAGCCGATGTAGCCGTGACTGCCTCTGCCTTTGATACTTATCATGGTGAAGCTATGGCGATGGGTGAAAGAACCCCAGTTGCTTTGTTATCACATGGGGCGTCAGCGCGTTTAGCCGTAGGTGAAGCGTTAACTAATATTGCTGCAGCAAATATTGGCGATTTAACCCGAATCAAGCTTTCAGCAAACTGGATGGCGGCGGCAGGTCACCCTGGTGAAGACGCTGGTTTGTATGAAGCGGTAAAGGCCGTAGGTGAAGAGCTTTGTCCTGAATTAGGATTAACCATTCCGGTGGGCAAAGACTCCATGTCGATGAAAACCGCATGGCAAGAGGAAGGCGAAGATAAAGCGGTAACGTCACCGTTATCGTTAGTGATTTCTGCTTTCGGTGCCGTAAAAGATATTCGTAAGACGGTAACACCAGAACTTCGCACCGATAAAGGCGACAGCCAACTGTTGCTAATCGATTTAGGTGAAGGCAAGAACCGCCTTGGCGCAAGTTGTCTTTCACAAGTATACGAGCAACTAGGTGATGCACCTGCCGATGTGGTTTCGGCGCAGCGTTTAAAGGCCTTCTTTAATGCAGTGCAGACGCTAATTGAGAAACAACTGGTTGTGGCTTACCACGACCGTTCTGACGGCGGACTATTCACCACCTTAGCCGAAATGGCTTTTGCAGGTAAAACCGGTGTAAGTATTGCGCTTGATAGCATTTCAGGAGCAGAAGCGGGTTCAGACTTATCCGTATTGTTTAACGAAGAACTTGGCGGCGTGCTTCAAGTGTTAGACAAAGACATCGAGGAAGTTAATGCTGTACTCGCGTCTTACGATTTAACCAGTGTTAGTCATTACATCGGTACGTTAAACACTACTGATACTATCGAATTTACTCGAGATAATGTGGCAGTGCTTAACGATAGTCGCGTAGCTATGCGCACTGCGTGGGCGCAAACCACCTTGGCGATGCAGAAGCTTCGAGACAACCCAGTTTGTGCGGAGCAAGAACATGCTGCTAAGCAGGATGCCGCCGATCCAGGGTTACATGCTGCGCTAACGTACAACGTAAATGAAGATATTGCCGGGCCCTATATTGCCAAAGGCATACAACCTAAAGTGGCTATTTTACGCGAGCAGGGCGTAAACTCGCACCTTGAAATGGCGGCCGCATTCAATCGTGCTGGTTTTAATGCTATTGATGTGCACATGAGTGATATTCTTGCCGGAAAAGTCACCCTTGATGACTTTGCGGGTTTAGCTGCGTGTGGTGGTTTCTCATACGGTGACGTTCTTGGAGCCGGAGAAGGTTGGGCGAAATCTATCTTGTTCAATGCAGTTGCACGGGATCAATTTGCTGCCTTCTTCGACCGCAACAGTACCTTTAGTTTAGGGGTCTGTAACGGTTGCCAAATGCTGTCTAATTTGAAGTCGCTCATTCCTGGCACGGAACATTGGCCACACTTTGTTGCCAACCAATCGGCACGTTTTGAAGCCCGTGTAGCCATGGTAGAAGTGACTAAATCGGCTTCTGTGTTATTGCAAGACATGGCCGGTTCACGCATGCCTATTGCGGTATCGCACGGTGAAGGGCAAGCCGAATTTTCCAGCGACAGCGCGCTTTTGTCTGTAGCATCGCAAGTGGCACTTCGTTATGTTGATAACTACGGCCAGCCCACTATGCAATACCCTGCTAACCCGAACGGTTCGCCTGAGGGGATTACAGGATTAACCTCTACTGACGGGCGCAGCACTATCATGATGCCTCACCCTGAGCGCGTGTTCAGGGCAGTAGCAAACTCATGGCGTCCAGACGATTGGCAAGAAGATGGTGCGTGGATGCGTATCTTCAGAAATGCGCGTCGTTTCGTTGGATAAAAACGCGCTTAGGCATAGTAGAGGTAAGATGTTCTTATCTCTACTTTTTCAGTTAAATGAGCGTGAAGCACGTCAATAGATTGGCAAAGTGTCAAAAATTTGTACTGAGGGCTTGTCTTCGATAAGTCACTGATCTATTGTAGTGCAATGCAGGGATTGCAGACTGGTTACAGGAGTGTGTTTTAAGGGTTGTACCAACAAAAGATATTGTTGGTGTTGATAACAAGAGACGACGAATGAATCGTTCATCAAAAGGGTTTGGCTTAACCGGAGTAGCCATAGCGGTTGTGCTGATGTTTGTTACTGCTGTTTTCAGCAGTTCAGCTAAATCTGCCGACGTTACTTCAACGCTAGTTGTGCAGTCTTCAGTTAAGTAGTCTGAAAGTGAAATTCTAACGCCAGTATCTGTTTACAGATACTGGCGTTAATCACTCCGCTATACCAATTTATTTAATGTATCTTGCGCTTTTATCCTTTCCTATTTTTCTCTCTGTTGATCAATTTCTGATCGGGATGTTTCTTCAATAATACATACGTAGCTGCAAACCCGCCGTGCATAGGCTGCGCTGTGTGGTAGGCAATCACCTCTTCTAATTCAAGCAACCAGTGATTGACAAAGCTTTTCTTGTAAGCAGGAAAAGGTTTACTTTCTATACCCTTACCGTGCTTAATTAATAATGCTCTCACGCCCCGTTTATGAGAGTCGGTTATGGCTTTATAAAGCGCATCTCTGCTTTGTTCAATGGTCATGCCACTTAGAGAAAGGGTTTCTTCTAATGGGTATTTACCCATGCGTAATTTTTTGAACACACCATCTTGAATACCCGGTTGTTGGAATAAAATGAAATCGTCAGGCTTTACTGGTGTTACCCCTTCTAAGCTTAGCGGGCTTTTCAGCTTTTCCCGTTCACTGCGTTGACGAGCAGCGCGCCGCTTTTTTTCAGCTATCGCACTCTCTGTATCATGCAACAACGCTTTGTTTGAAGGTTTTATAGGTTTTACATCCTGCATTTCTGCAAAGAACGAATGTAAATCGTCATTTGTTTCAAAATTAGTCATATTTTTCTCCCACACTCAGCGAAGCGTCACTGTCATGAATGTATTCGCTACGCCAATATTACTTTACAACGTTGGCCTGAGTGAGCACTGTCTTACTAAGAATCAATATGGGGCTGTTTGTTGAATTTTCTATGCTCATATATCATGGGCTAATCTTAAAGTAGCATCATTTTAAAAGCTGAAGTCGAGATAGTTTTTAATTATTGGCGATTGAATCTTATACGTCGCAAATTTACCGATGGGTTACTATTAGTAGAAGTGGCTTAAAAGTAGTTTAGAGGTAAACCAACCACAGGGACAGGTATGAATACAATGAGTCGAATGATCACTATTATAGTGTTTAGCTTGAGTGTCATGCTGCCAAGTATGGCGCAAACCAATGATAATGAGCCAAAACAGGTTATTGCTACGAAGGTCGCGCCGCCGTTTGTCATTAAAAATGAAGACGGTTCTTTTGAAGGTATAAGTATTGCACTTTGGGAACAAATTGCAGAATTAACGTCTACCGATTATGCGTTGACCGAAGCTTCACTGGTTGAGCTGGTGGAGGGAGTAGAAAATGGTCGTTTTGATGCATCTGTTGCTGCGCTTACCGTAAATTCGCAGCGAGAGTCGGTTATCGATTTTACGCATCCTTTTTATACTACAGGGTTGGCTATTGCGGTGCCTAGTGAAGGTAATCGTTGGATGTCAGCCGTTAAAGGTTTTTTCAGCTGGGAATTTTTAGTTGCACTTTCAGCTTTGTGCGGGTTGCTGCTCGCGGTAGGGGCGTTACTGTGGCTGTTTGAAAGAAAGCGCAACGCCGAGATGTTTGGCGGCTCAACCCAGCAAGGTTTAGGTGCTAGCTTTTGGTGGGCGGCGGTGACAATGACCACAGTAGGGTATGGCGATAAAGCCCCTGTTACCCTTGGTGGAAGGGTAATCGGTTTTATATGGATGTTTGCAGCGATCATTTTAATCAGTAGCTTTACCGCTGCAATTGCCACAAGCCTTACTGTTAGCCAACTATCTTCGAGCGTTAAAGGGCTTGAGGACTTACCTAATGTGCGGGTGGCTACATTGGCAAACTCTGCAAGTAGTGTATTTTTACGAAAAGAAAATATAGGATTTAAGCGACTTGAAAGCGTTGAAAAAGGTTTGTCACAATTGGCATCAGGCGACCTAGATGCTTTTGTTTACGATAAGCCCATTTTACAGTACTTAACTAAAAACAACTTTGGTGACAGTATTCTTATTTTACCCGAGGTTATTGAACGTCAGGACTATGCTATTGCGTTACCAGAAAACAGTGCGCAAAGAGAAAAGATTAATACTGCGTTACTTAGAGTGATAGAGACTGACGAGTGGCAAGAGATAGTAGACCACTATCTTGGGAAATAGCGTTAGGTAAGATTACATTCCGTGACTGCGGTTAAGATTGATGGCGTCCCCAGCTGGAATCGAACCAACATCTAAGCCTTAGGAGGGCCTTGTTTTATCCATTAAACTATGGGGACCTACAAGGCTATTATACGAACTTAATCCGCGAACGGAACCCTTTGGTTTAAAAACCTTTATCTAAGTTTTGTACCCTGCTATAAAGGGTGAGCGGTTGTTTAGTTCTTCTATGTAATTAGTAGACGCTGTAACCGAACTATCGTTTGATAACGAAATCACTCTCTTGAATATTCGCAATAATACCACTGTCTTTATGAATCAATCTTGCAGTATTGCCATAAGCATTTTCAACAACAAATGCACCGGGGTAAATATGGTACTGCAAATAGGCCTTACCGTGTCTGTCGATAATTTCGCTGGTTTGATAGACAAAAAGCTCATCACCATTTTGTATGCCATTATCGCGGCCCAATGATACTGAAATATGCGAACCGGCAACATTAAGCACTCTGCCAGTCATAGGCTGACAGGCAATAGTCTCGTTAATATCAGCGGTTAACTGCTGCATCTGCTTTTTAATTGCATTGCCGTAATCTGTCCGCCAAAAGGTTGACGAAAATTCGTCTACATCGGTAAACCGGTCAAAAGGCCAATTTGCTTCAGTTATGTAATCTTGCTGCAGCAGCAAGCCGCTATTTATACCGTCGAAAACCTTAATGCTTAGCGAAAAGTAACGGGTGGCTTTTTCTTCTTTCCAGAATGCAATCGAAGAAGGGCGTTGTCTTTCAACACTAACGTCATTAATGCTGCCGATTAAAACAAACTGTGCATTTGATTGTTGTGATAATGCGCGCACATTTTCTTCAAGCCCATTAACTCCCCATCGTGTGGTGTGTGGAGCAATGTACGCTAAATTCAAATTCTGCGCCTGCGCCGACATTTCGGTAGCCAGCTTTCTTGTGACTGCCTCGGAAAAGTTAGGGATTTTTCCTTCAACTAAATGATTGCGGTTTTCTACCATGAAGTAACTGGTGGCAATATTTTTATCATACTCAACTGCGGTACATTGTTTAGCCGCAGGAAAGATATCCGCCCTGACGCTTACGGTAACATAGTCGCTATGCCATACTTCATCAGTGAGTTCGAGATGATCCACTTCACCTGAACTACTAATGGTAATGTCTTCACTTTCAAGTAACCCATTTGTGAGCTGCTGAACACTGCTTATCGAGGCACCTGCGAATAACAATGCTTGTTTGAGGGCTTCTTCTGTGGCGTCTCTACGTGCTTTTTCTTTATTACCGTTCACGATAACTGCTTGGCCTTTGGCTTCATACCAAGCGGCATGGCTTTGCCCTGTTGACACTAAAGCAAGGCAAAACAGCGTCATAAAAAAGGCGACCTTGGCGTATCTAGCTTGATATCTTCTTTTCACAGAAGACACGCTAGTTAACGTTAGTTTAGCGAATGTTTGTATGCCAAGCACAGTCTTGTCCTTTTGTTGCAGTGCGATAAGAGGGCACTACATCAGTTAATTTAAGCCAGTATTCTTTTGTATCAGATTCTTTAATCGGTTTTTTTCGACTTTATGTCAATTTTTGCTCCAACTTATAATAAGCGAAATAGATGCCAATGTTTCAAATTTAAAATTTAGGCGTAAACATTGCTTATCCACTAATAGAAAAATTGAGAATGAGGTTTCTCTAATGGTGTTTTTTGAAAAATTGATTCGTAGCCGAGCATGGATGACGGTGGCTTTATTTGCTGCACTAACAGGTTTATCAGGATGTAGTCTATTTGTAGACAAACATGTGGAGTGGGAGACGGTTGAGCCAGACAGTTACCCTGTGCTAAGTGCCGTTGGATATGCCCCAATAATGTCGCAACGGGGTGAAAGCGAAACCGTGAAAACCTTGATGGCAATTAAAGCATCAAAACTAGAGGCTTACAGAGAACTTGCAGAGCAGGTGTACGGACAGCGTATTGAAGGTAATCAATCACTGTCTAGCCTTGTGGTGGATAATGAAACCTTGCGGGCTTCTGTAGAGGGCGTTATTAGAGGGGCTAGGGTAATAAAAAGTTACCCCGTGGGTGAAGACACCTATGCCACCGAACTTGAGCTAGATATGCATCGCGTGTACGACATTTATTTGACGACAGCGAAGCCACAAAGAATAAAAGACATCAAATACTATTAAGTATTTCGATGTATGGCTAAATAGCACCCACAAAAAAGCGCGTATTAAACGCGCTTTTTTGTGCTTTTATTGGGGCTTTCGGTAACGAGTGCATTACTTAGGCGCTAATACCTGAACCTAAACGGCCTGCATTTGGCTTACCTTTCTTATCGTAGGTTAACGACTCTTTAGCGCGAACTTCTAACATCAGATTCCGTAAGTGTGTGAGGCGAAGCTGTCCTTGCTCTACGGCTTTCTGATTGATTTGGGTTTTATACTTACAGTCTTCTAACAGACTTTTCGCATTATCCATTAACCCTTGTTCATCTGCACTAATCGTTTCGTCTGTAGTTTGGCGATATAACGCCTCGACTTTTTGGTCCGTAGATTGAATAGACTCTAGTAATTTAGACTTATCTTCTAAAAGACTCATCAAGGTTTCTGCATCTCGTGAGCTAATTAAATGTAATTCTTTTTCCAGCATCAAGCACAGGCCCTCTAAGTTAGTGACCTGTTGTGATAACGCTGAATAAAGATGACTAGTCATAGAAACCTAATTATTTTTGGCCAAAAATCTCACCCTCAAGCTTAGCTATTTTATTCGCTAACACTTCAGGGTTAACTTTGTATTCACCACTTGATATCGCTTTTTTAAGACGATCGACTTTTTCCTGATTTACAGGCGCTTCAGAACCTTTCTTCTGAACTTGATTCAACTGCTGTGCAGACTGAGTCAAGGATACTGAATCTTGTCGTGGTGCTTGAGCAACAGATGCATTGTTAGACGTCGCTTGTTGCTGTTGCGACTGCTGTGCCTGATTCTGTTGCGAAATTTTTGTATTATCAACGGGTGTTTTGGGTAACCCATTGTTTACATTGTTAATTGCCATAATATTTCTCCACTACCTTTTCGCCTCTGTACAAGTTATCGGCACAAACCTTCTTTTCTTTAGGCTTTTATACAACGAAAACGTAGTTTTTTAGCACGCTGAACTACAAGTGTACCACGACTTCTTGAGCGCTGGCGACTTCCGCTATCACGGGATTTTGGCTACTGGCATTGAGCACCTTTATGGTATCGCCAATAACACCATCTTGTTGTGCTATTCCAGATGTTTTAACCGCCATCCCACCCAATGATGCACGAATGGTAATTCTATCGCCCTTGCACACAAAGCATAGCATATTTGATTGCACAGCTTGGCCATCAACAATTCGACGTTTCATTCGAGCGCCAATCAATGCATCTACATCGGTAAATGCACTGTATCGAAGACGCTTTATATCTACGGATGCCAACGTCAGATTAGATGCAGAAAGCACAGTGCCAGGGCTAACCGCGCCAGAAGTAACCACAATTTCTTTCGTTCTTGTCACTTGGGCGCTGGTAAACAAGTACCAGTCATTATTTGTGCAACTTACCCGCACAGAAATATAAGATTGGCCCAAAGATTCATCAGATGCGTGGAATTGAAATCCCGTCGGACACTGAGGAATATTAATTCTTTCGTCTACTTCAGCAATGCTTACCGCAATATCGGTGTTTTCATCGTGTATACTAAGGGTCGACAGCAAGTATTCTTCTGCGCCCTTATTCACCACATCGTGCATCGTTTCAGCGTAACTGTAAGGCGCTAAAATAACTGCCGCCATAGTAGTGAAAAGTGGCAGACGAATTCCTGTAAGCCAAGATTTTACATTTTTTAAATTTTTCATAGTCACTTTTCGTGTTCACTTACTGAGTTATTGTCTATGCTTATAAGACAAATTAGGTTGAGACAATAACTTGCGTACGTCCGTGATTAAGTTGTACATGCAGCGAAACCGTCATTTTTCTGTCGTTTGACCTGCATACATTTAGTGATATTGTCTATTCTCTTTAGTGAAGGCAATGATCATGCCCAGTATTAAAAAGAGGTGAGATATGTCGGGAATTTTAGACTCGGTTAACCAACGAACCCAATTAGTTGGTCAAAACCGTCTTGAGTTATTGTTGTTCAGGCTTAATGGTCGTCAACGCTTTGGTATAAACGTCTTTAAAGTACGAGAAGTGCTCCAGTGTCCACCACTGACTTCAATGCCGAAGTTGAACTCGCTAGTTCGCGGAATAGCACATATTCGTGGGCAAACTATTTCTGTCATCGATTTAAGCATGGCGACGGGCGGCAAGCGTATTGAAGATTTATCAAACGCTTTTATCGTTATTGCTGAATACAATCGTTCTGTTCAAGGTTTTTTAGTGGGCGCTGTTGAGCGCATTATTAACACTAACTGGGATGCCATTATGCCGCCTCCACAGGGGACAGGCCGAGCAAGTTACTTAACCGCTGTTACTGAAGTTGAAAACGAGTTAATTGAAATTCTCGACGTTGAAAAAATCCTTAACGAAATTTCACCACTAAATGCTGAAGTAAGCGCCGATGTTGCTGAAGGGCTTACTACGGAAGGTAAAGAAGACAAAATTATCTTCATTGCTGATGATTCAGCGGTGGCAAGAAACCAAGTTAAAAAAGCGCTAACCTCGCTCGGGCTAGAAATTGAGCTGGCAAAAAACGGTTTGGAAGCGTTAAACCGCTTGAAGGAAATCGCGGAAGAATATGGTGATATCACCAAGCGAATTGGGGTATTAGTGTCCGACATAGAAATGCCGGAGATGGACGGTTACACCCTTACAGCTGAAATTAAGAATACACCTGAACTTCAAAAGCTTCATGTTGTACTTCATACTTCTTTAAGCGGTGTATTCAACCAAGCGATGGTTCAGAAAGTGGGAGCGGATGACTTTATTGCGAAATTTCACCCCGATGAACTAGCAACAGCAGTTCAGAAGTGGTTAATGACGGATTGTGAATAATGGAGCGGTAGGGGTTGGATAATAAAAATGTGTCGCCGACAAGCTATGAAAAGTTTCGGCACTTCCTCGAGAAACAATGTGGAATAGTACTCGGGGAAAACAAGCAATATCTGGTAAGAAGCAGGCTTGCGTCTTTGTTATATAAACATGACTATGACAATACTGATGCGCTGATTGATGTGGTTGTAAAAGGTTACGATCGTAGCCTTTTACAAAGCGTCATTGATGCAATGACCACGAACGAAACATTGTGGTTTAGAGATACCTACCCGTTTGAGTTGCTACAACGCGATTTACTTCCTCAACTGGCAACGAAAAACCAGAAACTTAGAATTTGGAGTGCAGCTTGTTCGTCCGGACAAGAGCCATACTCTATTGCTATGTCGATATTAGAGTTTCAAAAACAGCGACCTGGATTGCTTAGGCAAGGGGTTGAAATTATAGCCACCGATCTTTCTTCTGAAATGCTAAACAAGTGTAGCCAAGGGCTATACGATGAACTTTCGCTTGCTAGAGGGTTATCGCCACAACGTAGGGCTATGTTCTTCCAATCCCACGAAAGTGGCCAGATGCAGGTAAAGCCAGAAGTGCGCAACATGGTATCATTCAGAAGTTTGAATTTGTTAACCTCCTATGCAGCACTTGGCCGCTTCGACATCGTTTTTTGCCGCAATGTGCTGATTTATTTTTCGGCAGATGTAAAACAAAAGATACTGCAACAAATTGCCGGGCAGCTGCAACCTGCCGGTGTCCTTTTCCTTGGCGCGTCTGAATCTATCAGTGCGGCAAGTGATACTTACGCCATGATCAAATGTAATCCTGGTTTGTATTATCAAAAAAAATAACTACTTAAATTGCTGAATTTATTTAATTATTTTCAATTCCCCCCTCGTTTTTTTATGTTTTTATACAGTGCCAATCTTCAGGTTGGCATCTGCCTTGCTAGTAAAATCCTATAACAGATAATTCGTCATTGTTTACTCATGACGTATTTACGGAATTTCTCAGCTAGGAGTTTTCAATATGGCCATTAATCTCGACAAGTTAGTCGGGTTTCATCAGTCGGCGTTAGCAATACGCACCGACAGAATGGAAGTCATCTCTGGAAACCTAGCGAACGCCAATACCCCTGGTTATAAAGCTAAAGACATCGACTTTAATAAAGCGATGGAGTCAGCCATGAGCGCCCAAGAAGGGCAGCACAAATTGGGTGGTGGAAGCTTAGTAAGAACGCACGATAAACACATAGGTGGCGATGTATCGTCGGTAGCATCAAATTTTGAAATGCAATACCGCATACCCACGCAACCGGATACCGGCGACGGTAATACGGTGGAAGTACAGGCAGAACGTAACCGCTTTTTAGATAACGGTTTACGCTATCAAGCCACACTTGAGTTTATTAACAGTAAAGTCAAAGGTATGAAAAAAGCCCTTAGTTCTGGAGGCCAGTAATCATGAGCTTATTTAATGTGATGTCAATTTCCAGTACCGGTATGGAAGCTGAGAATGTTCGTTTAAACACAACCGCAAGTAATATTGCCAACGCGAATTCGGTAAGCAGTAGTTATAACGAAACGTACCGTGCAAGACACCCTGTGTTTGCCGCAGAGTTACAGCGTGCTATGGGCGATCAATCCAAAGGCGTGGGTGTTGAAGTTAAGGGAATTGTAGAAAGCGATGCACCATTGCAAGTTGAGTATGCTCCGCATAACCCAATGGCTGACGAAGAAGGTTATATCTATAAGCCTAACGTCAACATCGTGGAAGAAATGGCAAATATGATGTCGGCATCAAAAGCCTATGAAACCAACGTTCAGGTTGCAGATACCACGAAAAAGATATTTCGTCGGGTATTGCAGCTAGGGCAAGGGCAATAAGTTGCCGCGTAGGTAATGTGAGGAAAATACTGTGACCACAATTAACAACACCACTGGCCTGAACAACGAACTCTACTGGCAAGAAGAGACGGTTCCGGTTGTCGATGGAACAGAGCAACAGCTTTCGCAAGAAGACTTTTTTGCCATGTTAACCGAGCAATTAGCGAATCAGGATCCTACTAAACCCGTAGATAACGACCAGATGGTAGCGCAAATGACATCATTCACTATGGCTGATGGTATTTCTCAGTTGAATGATAAATTCGAGTCATTCGCCGCCTCGATGACATCTAACCAGGCATTACAAGCATCAAGCTTGATAGGTCAGAACGTGTTGGTACAGGGCAACGTAGGGCACATGTCTAGCGACGCTGCAGGCGTATCTGGTGTTGTGGTCAATGAGCAGAGCGTACAAAACATGACGATCACTGTTGAAAATCAATACGGTGAAGTGATTAAGACCATTGATGCTGGCACACAAGCCGCTGGCAACATTCAATTTGAATGGGATGGCAAGGATACCCAAGGCAACGATATGCCAGCGGGCGACTACGTAATCAGTGCTACAGGCGAAATAAATGGTGAAGGCGTTCAATTGAATACAGCCATTAATCGTCATGTAGGAAGTGTTAGTTTGGCCGGCAGCGGTCAGGGCGTCATTTTAAATTTAGATGGCGAAGTCAGCATTAGTCTTGACGACGTTATTCAAATCGGCAGTTAGCAGGAGAAAGAAGCATGTCTTTTAATATTGCACTAAGTGGCGTAGCTGCCGCACAAAAAGATTTAGATGTAACCGCGAATAACATCGCAAACGTGAATACTGTTGGCTTTAAAGAGTCTCGCGCTGAATTCGGCGACGTGTACGCCACATCACTTTTGGCTGGCAGTAAGACCAAAGTGGGCGACGGTGTTTTGACACAAGATGTAGCCCAGCAGTTTTCTCAAGGTAGCTTACAGTTCACCAATACAGCACTTGATTTAGCAATCACTGGGAACGGCTTTTTTGCCACCGTTCCTGATGAAACCTCACGAGATTTCTCGTTTACCCGAGCTGGCCAGTTTAAGTTAGATGATGACAATTACGTGGTTAACAGTAACGGCGACTTACTTTTAGGTTTTCCCGTTAACTCAGACTCTACCAGTTCGTCAGTTGCATTGAGTACCACTGAGCCAGTACAAATTCCAGATTCGTCAGGGTCTCCAGCTCAAACCTCAGAAGTTGATATTCGTATGAACTTACCTGCGGGTGATCAGGGCTTAGACCCTGCTGCATTCGACCCGGAAGATCCACTTACCTATAACGCGGCAACCTCGGTAACGGTTTATGACTCACTAGGCGACAGCCACGTGATGACCTATTACTTCGTTAAAGATGTGGCGGCAGACAACGAATGGTATGTGGCTACAGCGGTTGACGATCAACTTACTGATTTAGTGAATTCTACCGGTACAGATTCCGATCCTACAACAGCGGTAAACTCATTGGGTACTAACACAGGTAACGGCGTTACAGCCGCTAAACTCGTGTTTTCTCAAGGTGGTGACTTTATTGGTATTGAATCGCCAGATGGCATTCAAACTACCGATTATAAGTTAACTACTGAAGCGCTTGGTTCAGCCTTATCAAATGGTGCAGATGCAACGCAGCAAATTGGCATTGATTTTAACCTAGAGCCTAGCGGAGCCACTACTGTTGAGCCTACGCAATACGCATCAGCATTCGAAGTTACGTCATTAGAGCAAGATGGTTTGCCTGTTGGTCGTTTGACCGGTATCGATATTGGCCCAGATGGCTTGGTTCGAGCGACTTTCTCAAATGGTACTTCTGAGCCAATTGTGCGAGTGGCCCTAGTGAGGTTTGCCAATGAGCAAGGCTTAACACAGCAAAGCAGCACGGAATGGAAAGAAAGCATTCTATCTGGTGAAGCATTAGCGGGTGAAGCGACTACGGGTACTTTTGGTGAAATTAACTCATCAGCCCTAGAGCAAGCTAACGTTAACCTTACCACTGAACTAATCGATATGATTATTGCACAGCGGAACTTCCAGGCGAACTCTCGAGCGCTTGAAGTGAACAACTCACTGAACCAGACTATCCTGAACATCCGATAAGCAGTGATGTTTAAGTAAAAAAACCGCAACATAGTTGCGGTTTTTTTGTATCCACTTCGATTTGTGCATGTTGGCACTGGGATTGCAAAACCTGTATATGGTTTAACCAGAGTCAAAAGTCAGTCATGGACAAACTTCTCTACATTGCTGCCAGTGGTGCATCTCAAGACCTTTTAGGTACGGGGCTACGTGCCAATAACTTGGCTAACGCGCAAACAACTGGGTTTAGAGCTCAGTTAGAACAGGCAAGGTCAATGCCTGCCTACGGCGAAGGTTTGCCGTCTCGCGTTTTTTCAATGACCGAAAGTCCGTCAAACAACTATGAGTCGGGCCCTATGATTCAAACGGGTCGTGATTTAGACGTTGCTATACAAGGCGATGGCTGGTTTGCCGTTCAAGACGATAATGGGCAAGAAGCTTATTCTCGTGACGGTAACTTCAAGTTAGGTGACGACGGTATTTTGACAGATGTGCACAATCGCCCCGTTTTAGGTGATAACGGTCCAATCTTTCTTCCTGTGCCCCTAGATAATCTAGATATTGGTATGGACGGTACGTTGTCAATGAGACAGCTTGGCGCGCCAGAAAATGTGATTGAAGATGTTGGCCGGCTGAAATTGGTTAAGCCGAACTATGCCGATATGGAACGAGGCACTGATGGTTTATTTAGAATGGAAGACGGCACGGTAGCTCCAGCAAACGCTGGTGTGAAAGTGATGTCTGGCATGTTGGAAGGCTCGAATGTTAATGCCGTTGACGAAATGGTCAATATGATAAGCCTTCAGCGCCACTATGAGCTTCAAGTGAAGATGATGAAGCAAGCTGATGAGCTAGATACTCGCGGCAACCAATTACTGCGCATTCTATAGAATAGTTAACAATTTCGTTATACGAACTTTAAAGGTTAGGAGGTCGCCATGCACCCAGCATTGTGGATAAGTAAAACAGGTCTTGATGCCGCACAAACAGATGTGGCGGTGGTATCGAACAACCTGGCTAACGCATCAACGGTAGGTTTTAAAAAAGACAGAGCAATTTTTGAAGACTTGCTTTATCAGAATATAAACCAACCTGGTGGCCGCTCATCAGCTGATACCGAATTACCTTCTGGCCTTATGTTAGGTTCTGGTTCAAAGGTAGTATCAACACAAAAAGCACATACCCAAGGCAACTTGCTAACCACAGATAATGCGTTAGATATGTCTATTCAGGGGCGAGGCTACTTTGAGATTTTGCAGCCTGACGGCACCATTGCCTACTCAAGAAATGGTCAGTTTTCAATGAACGACCAAGGTCAGATAGTGACTTCTGGCGCGGGTTTTTTACTCCAACCTGAAGTGGCTATTCCGGAAGATGCGCAGCAAATCACGATTTCACAAGACGGTGAAATTAGCGTGTCAATTCGTGGTCAAGCAGAGCCGCAAGTGCTTGGGCAAATGAACTTATCAGACTTCATTAACCCTACGGGTCTACAACCTATTGGGCAGAACCTATACGTTGAAACAGCATCAAGTGGCGCGCCTATTCAAGGTGTACCAGGCCTTCAAGGTATAGGCACGATTGCACAAGGTACGTTAGAAACCTCTAACGTGAATGTGACCGAAGAGCTGGTTAATTTGATTGAAAGTCAACGTTTGTACGAGATGAACTCGAAAGTGATTTCATCTGTGGATCAGATGCTTGGACAAGTCATTCAGCAACTTTAGTGAGTAATGTTATGCGAATTATCGGACTCTTCCTTTCAGTGGCAATATTGGCAGGTTGTGCAAGCACTAACCAGCCACCGGTTCAAGCAAACGACCCGTCGTTTGCTCCAGTGGTACCTGATTATCCTCGTGAGAAGATTGTAGAAGATGGTTCGCTGTTCCGCTCTTACATGGCCAATAGCTTGTATTCAGATATGACGGCTAGACGGGTTGGCGACATTATTACTATCACGTTAAGTGAAAATACTAACGCGAGTAAATCAGCTGGCACGTCGACATCAAAAGATACCACGGTAGATTTAGACACGATCACTGGATTAGGTGGCCAGGCGTTAAATATTGGCGGGCAATCGGTTCAGCTTGGCGTAAGTTCGTCAAACGACTTTGCAGGGGATGCAGCGACAAACCAAAGTAACAGTTTATCGGGAAATATCTCTGTCACCGTAGTTGAAGTGCTACCCAATGACAATTTGGTCATTCGCGGTGAAAAGTGGCTTACCTTAAATCATGGCGACGAATACATCCGTTTGACGGGCATCATTCGCTTATCTGATATTAGCCCCGAAAATGAAGTGCTATCGACAAAAATAGCGAATGCCAGAATTCAATACAGCGGAACGGGCTCTTTTGCCAGTGCGCAAGAGAAAGGCTGGCTTACGAAGTTTTTCACATCATCATGGTGGCCGCTTTAAGCGGGGCTAGGAGAATCATTATGCGTTTGTTTTCAGTAGTTATTATCGCATTTACATTGGTATTGTCAGGCAATACCAATGCACAACGCATTAAAGACTTAGCAAGTATCCAAGGGGTGAGAAGCAACCAATTAGTAGGCTATGGCCTAGTGGTAGGCTTACCCGGCACCGGTGAGCAAAGCCCTTTCACTGAGCAAAGCTTTCGTACCATGCTAAGTAACTTCGGCATAAGTTTAGATTCCAACACCAAACCTAAAATTAAGAATGTTGCAGCCGTGGCTGTACACGCAGAACTGCCGGCTTTTACTAAACCAGGACAAACCATTGATATTACTGTGTCGTCAGTAGGCGAAGCGAGTAGCTTGCAAGGCGGTACGCTGTTACAGACATTTCTTCGCGGTGTAGATGGCAAAGTGTATGCAGTTGCGCAAGGTAGTTTGGTAGTAAGTGGCTTTGGCGCACAAGGCGGCGATGGTTCGCGAATTGTGGTGAATACGCCGACCGTAGGCCGTATTCCTAACGGCGCTATGGTAGAGCAAACCGTCCCTAGCGGTTTTGCCAATGGCGACTCATTAACATTGAACTTGCATTACCCTGACTTTTCAACAGCAAAAGCCTTAGCTGATGTGATTAACGAGCGATTGGGTGCACAGCCAGAAAAAGGTTATTCCATCGCTACGCCCATTGATGCCGCGTCGGTACGTGTATCGGCACCAAGAGATGTTGGTCAGCGAGTGGGCTTTTTGGCCACACTGGAAAATTTCGAATTTACACCAGCTGATGCCCCTGCACGGGTTGTCATCAATAGCCGCACAGGCACCATTGTGATTGGTCGAGACGTGCGATTACTACCTGCCGCTATAACCCATGGCGGGTTAACTGTGACGATTTCAGAAAACCAACAAGTTACTCAACCCAATGCGTTTGCGGACGGCGAAACGGTAGTTACCACACAGTCGATTGTTGATGTGGATTTATCTGATAGCCGCATGTTTTCATTTGAACCTGGCGTTACACTGGATCAGCTAGTGCGGGCCGTTAATGAGGTGGGGGCTGCACCTGGCGATTTAATGGCTATCTTAGAAGCTTTAAGGCAGGCCGGTGCGCTTCACGGTGAATTGGTGATTATCTAATGGAAGCATTCAGCTCAAAAAATCAGCTCGATATGGCACGTAATGTCCACGACCTTGGCAGTATTAATAAAATGCGCGAGGCTATTGCTTCGGGTGATGAAAGTGTATTGCAAGAAGCGGCAGAACAATTTGAAGCCATATTTGTGCAAATGATGCTGAAGTCGATGCGTAAAGCGCAAGATGCCCTGGCTGATGAAGACAGCCCGTTCAATTCTCAACAAGTTAAATTTTATCGCGATATGCACGACCAACAGCTTGCAACCGATTTAACGGCGGGGGGCGGCATGGGCTTGGCTGACATTATCGTCAAACAAATGGGCCAATCTGAAGACAGCTATTTACCAGCCAGTGTGATTCGTAGTGACGGCAACTTGAATTCGCTGAACCGCGACCGTGTTATCGCTATAGAGCAAGCCCAAGAAACCGTGCTGGCTTCCGAGTCTAAAGGAGTGAAATCGGCCGCAAAAGATAGCATGTTCGATAGCCCTGAAGATTTTGTTGAAACCTTACGCCCCTATGCTGAACAAGTGGCTGACAAATACGGTATGGATGCTAAAGCCATTATCGCGCAGGCCGCGGTTGAAACAGGTTGGGGTAAGTTTGTTATTCACAATGCCGACGGCGAAAGCTCGCACAATCTTTTTGGTATTAAAGCGAATTCGCAGTGGGAAGGCGAGCAAGCGGTTGTCGATACACTTGAATTTAATAGCGGCATTCCACAAAAGCAAAAAGCTGCATTTCGTTCTTATGCGTCATTAGAGGAGGCGGTTGATGACTACGGTCGCTTTATCACCACTCAGCCCCGTTATCAGCATGCGGTGGAACAAGCCTCAGATGCACACCGCTATACTCGCGAGCTACAAAGTGCTGGATATGCTACGGATCCTAATTACGCCAACAAGATAATGGCCGTTTACAACAGCGATAGGCTTAACGGCTTAATGCCGTAAGAAGAGGGGTTTAATATATGAGCGCAGTTGATTTATTTTCCCTTGCCACCAGTGGTGTAAACGCCAGTAGTAAGCTTTTACAAACGACCAGTAATAATATTGCCAATGTAAATACGCCCGGGTACGTACGTGAACGAACCGAGTTAGTTAACAGTGATGTATTCGGTGTTGAAATTGGAAATACAGAGCGAATTATTAACGTATTTGCGCAAAACCAGCTTCGTCGCGACATAACCTCGGTGGGTGAACTAGAAGCTTTTTCTTCCAAAACCTCTGCAATTGATAACCTTCTGGCTGGTGAGGCGAACTCACTATCTAAAGGTATTAGTGATTACTTTGCAGCGGTACAAACTGCGTCAGACGACCCTACAAACTTGGCCTCACGTGAACAGGTATTAGGGAAATCAGAGTCGCTATACCAGCGTATGAAAACCCTCTCAGATTACATGGTGGAAAAGGAAGAAGAGTTTAACCTTGAAGTCACGTCTTTAGTTAATAGAACCAATAGTTTGATTAGCTCAATTGGCGAACTAAACAAAAACATTGTGATTGCCAAAGGGAACAACACCAGCGACGAACCCAGCGCATTAATGAATAAACGAGATGCCGCTGTTGAAGAGCTTGCCTCTATTATGGCAATCGATGTGAAAGACAGTCAAAGTCAAAACGGTGCGATCACCGTGAATTTGACCACTGGCGAATCTCTTATATTAGATAACGGCGCGTTCAATTTATTTGAAATAAGTACGAGTGCAGACTCAACCAACAAAGAACTAAAGTTAGAAACAGATTTTGGTTCTCAAACTAAAAACGATACCACAGTTCGTATTGTAGAGAGTGACTTAGGCGGCAGCTTAGGTGGGCTATTTCGTTATAGAAACGAAGTACTTGGTACTGCCATGCGCGACGTAGGCCAGCTTTCCGTTGCTTTTGCCGATGCTGTCAACACCCAAAACAAGCTAGGTATGGATTTAGACGGTCAGTTGGGCAGCAATATTTTCGACATTCCTACTTTTAGGGGATTGGAAACACAAGATACCAACGGAGACTATCAGGTTGTCGGTCAGCTTATTGCAGGCAAAAGTGCTGAACTTACTGACGCCGATTATCAAATTGAGGTGACGGCAGTAGCGGCAGGGGTTCCTAGCGAAATAGAAATTACGTTTTTAAATCCTGACGGAACACCTCAAAAAGACGGCTCTGGGAATGATATTGTCTTTTCTAATTACACTGTCACTACTGGGTTTAATGAATTACCTGGCGGTATTGAAGTAGAGTTTGGTGGAGCTTCAACCTATGCGGTAGGGGATGAGTTTTTGATGCAACCTACCAAAACTATTGCATCATCCATTGAGCTAGCCACAAACAGACCTGAAGATCTCGCGTTCGCGGCGCCAGTAAGAGCCCAAGCGGATGCCACGAATTTAGGTAGCGCCAATGTGAGCGGGGTAACAATCACCAACACTGAAGTCGGCGGCGGAACTGAGCAATCTGCATTTGATGGCGCAGGTGGAATACATGATTTAGCCAGTTCACCCAGTGGCACGTTTGGCGCGCCAGCTCAAATTGTCTTTACCGCAGAAGATAGCTATCAAGTACTTGATGGGGAAACGCCGCCAAATGTAATCACCAATGTGACCGGTGCGACCAATTTAAGTAACTTATTAGCACAGGCTGAAAGTAGTGGCAGCGGCCCTGCTTGGCCTGCAGCATTTTCATCACTAAATGACTACCCGGGTTACGACATTAGTTTAGATGGCGTACCTAAAGCGGGTGATAGTTTTTCTATTAGTTACAACACTGATGGCTTTAACGACAACAGTAATGCACTTGAAATCGCATCGTTGCAGAACGAGAACCTAGTGCAAGTGAGCAGTGAATCAACCAATCAGCAACGTACTTTTCAAGATGCCTATGCATCTATGGTAGGGCGAATTGGTGAAGATGCAGCCATGGCTGACATTTCTTTGACTTCAGCAGAAGCAATGAAAACACAATCGGAAAATTGGTTTGAGTCAGTATCTGGGGTGAGCCTAGATGAAGAAGCGGCAAACCTGATTAAGTTTCAGCAGTCTTATTCTGCCGCAGCAAGAATATTGAGCACAGCGCAGGAGTTGTTCGATACTATTCTAAGTGCGGCGAGGTAACACATTATGCGTATATCGACGAGTCAAGTTTACGACCAAAGCATTCGCTCCATTATGGAAAATCAACAAGATTTGGTTAAAACGCAGGAGCAGTTAGCGACGGGAAAGCGGATCATTACGCCGGCAGACGATCCTGTGGGCGCTGCAAAAGTACTGCGCTTGACCGAAGAGCTTGATGGGCTGACGCAATTTCAACGAAATAATGATTTGGTAACAGGTTCTCTAGAACAGCAAGAAGCAGTGCTAACGAATATTACCAATTCGATTAACCGTGCTAGGACACTAGTCGTTCAAGCAGGCTCGGGTATTCTTGATGATCCTGATAAACGCGCTATCGGGGCTGAGTTAGAACAAATTAAGTTGGAAATCTTCGACTTGATGAATACGCAAGACGCCGATGGGAATTACATGTATGCAGGCTACCAGTCTGCAAACCAAGCCTTTACCTACAACCCCGCATCAACAGGGAATGCCATCACATTTTCAGGTGATGCAGGCGTAAGTTTTATTCAGCTATCGTCTAGCTCAAAAATACAATCTACGAGTAACGGTTATGAAGTTTTTGAGAACGTACTATCCCGTTTTGATTTCTCAGTAACCGGCAGTACAGTTGCTGATTTACAAAACACAGTAGTTAAAGAACAAGGCACGTTTGATACCTTCTTCAACAACAATTATGACCCAGTGACCAGTGCTAATAACAACTATGAAGTAGAGTTTTTGGCATCGGGTGAAGCACAGCTAACTAATACTGGCACTGGCGCTATTGTGGGAACAGTTGGTTATACTTCCGGTAGCCCATTTACTATCAAAGGCATGCAGTTTGAAGCTTCCGCTGCCGTTGGTGATACCATTAACTTTTCTTTGGATGCGCCGGAGAAAAAAAGTATGGCCCAATCGCTTCACGAAATTCAAACCATACTCATGGATAGCACCATTGATGATAGTGCGCTGCAAGAGGCTATTGCCGACACATTAGTTGGGTTAGATAATGGGTTAGAAAAAATATCTTTAGAACGTGCGTCAATCGGTAGCCGTCTAAACATCGCTGAATCTACTTACGAAAGTAACCTTGATATGGAAATTGCGGCAAAGGCATCCCGTTCATCAATCCAAGATGTTGATTATGCAGAGGCCTCTACGGAATTTGCCAAACAAGAAACGGCACTCAATGCGGCATTAGCTACTTTTCCGCAAGTGTCTAACTTATCCCTGTTCAACTTCATTTAATAGGCCATTCATCCCTGACAATGTGGCAAGGTATACTCGGGTTTTGTTATCGATATGATCTGAGTAATAAGAGACATATAACGTGTCGCCTTGCCATATCAAGCCCGGGTAACTATTGTCCCCTTTACTAGGTAAGGTAATCAGAAGTTTCAGCGAATAATCAGTCGATGAAAGTAACCAAATTGCCGTTGTCAGATTTCTCCCATCCCAGTTTCTGCCTGCAACCATATACATATTGTCTGTAAGTGATAACATTACCGGTCCACCTACGTAGTGTTTCAAGTCGTGCCATATCCAGTTGGTATAGGGCGGGGAGGAGAAACCTAGTTTGGCGCTGAAGCTATCTGCGTCGCGGCGCACAATCGCCGTCGCTTTATCAGCATCATCAAACAATATATGGCTTTCATTCGGGTAGCCAAATGTGTGTTTCTCAAAAGAAATAGCGCCTTTCTTTTGAAGGTAAAGTTGTTTGCGTGGGTCGCCTGCATACAAATCAATTCTTTGATTTTTACGATTATAGGCAAAACCGTAAGCTTTATCCTTGTTCCACGTTACCCGCCACAGCCACCAACCCGAGTGCCCAAAAAAGTGGGGGCTTGACCAAGAATCCCCGGTGGTAGAAAAGTAACTCACCATTTTAGTGGTTATCGCACCCGTATTTGCGTCTTTGTGCTTAGCGTAGGCTGTGATGATTAACTTTCGTCCATCAAAACAAAATTTTGGATCGCGTAAATCCCAAGAGGGTAGTGCCAGTCGCTGATAAGTTTTTGCCCCCGAATCAACATTCACTTTGCAGACAATTACAACGCCATCTGGGCTTATATGGTTCACGCCTCGTCGATAGCAGCAAAGTAGTGATTTACGACTATTGTCGAAGGGATTTTCGATTAAATCAGTGAATGCGCAGTGCTCACCTTCCGATGAAATTTGCTCAACCGCGTTAATCTTCAAATTTATATTCACGCTAATACCCTTTTAAAAACCGACTGTTATGTAATCGTAAACGGCAATTTTATACCGCACAACGGCAAATTTTGTAAATAATTCTAAAGGGAACTGCTGATATGTCGATACAAACACTGAGAGAGCCAGTTCATCATTACCCCTCAGGTATTGGTGACTATTAAAATTGTAATAGCCGGATCCCCGGCAGCCAGCTCACGCTGGACTGAGAGTGTAGGAGAGACTTTATGTCTATGTTCGTCAATACCAATGTTTCCTCATTGAATGCTCAGCGTCAATTGTATGATGTAAGCAATTCTTTGGGTACGTCTTTTGAGCGCCTGTCTTCGGGTTTCCGTATAAACAGTGCTGCAGATGACGCCGCAGGTCTACAAATCACCGACCGAATGACTTCACAAGTTCAAGGTCTTAACCAAGCGGTACGTAACGCTAATGATGCGATTTCACTATCGCAAACTGCTGAAGGTGCGTTGTCAGAAACGACGACTTCTCTTCAACGTATTCGTACACTAGCAATTCAATCACAAAACGGTATCAACAGTTCAGCTGACCGTGTAGCACTTCAAAAAGAGGTGTCAGCACTTAGAACTGAAATATCGCGTATTTCAACAACGACGCAATTCGCTGGTGTAAATATATTATCAGGTGACTTCTCTGCTAAATTCTTAGTAGGTGCAAACGCTGGCCAAACGATTTCTGTAAACCTCTCAACGCAACCATTGGCAAACGCTGGTGTTAACGGTTTCAGTGCGACAGGCTTGGGAATTACAGGTGGCACTAATAACGTACTTACCAGTGAAAACGCATCAAGTATGTTAGCTAGCGTAGATACGGCTATTTCAGCGGTAGGTGGACTTCGCGCTGACCTAGGTGCGCTTCAAAACCGTTTCCAGTCAACGATTCGTAACCTAAGTAACATCTCTGAAAACGTATCTGCGGCACGCTCGCAAATCAAAGATACTGATTTTGCAACAGAGACTGCTAACTTGACCCGTAACCAGATTCTACAGCAGGCGAGCACTACCGTGTTGTCTCAGGCGAATCAGCGTCCACAAGCAGCACTACAGCTTCTAGGTTAATAACGCCAAGTCGTTAATAGTGAGAGAATGGGGCCAGGAGGTAGTGAACCTTTAACCTCAGCTGTTCCACAGTGATTTAAATTCAAAAAGGCCGATTTTTCAATCGGCCTTTTTTTATTTCTGCGAATTAAATTGTTGAACTAAAAGGCTTTTTCAAAAAGATCAAAAAAACCTAAAGTAAATGGCTTGCCGGTACGATAACTATAACAAAGGGAAGGTAAACATTACTTCCTCTCTTTAAAGCCTATAACGAATAATAAAAGCAATATGTTTATGGCGTTTTAATGAGTGTTAATTGACTGCTTGGTTTTAGATATTGTCAGGAGATCAATAGCTTAAAATCAGAAAAATCATTTTCATAAAGTTCTAAAGGAAATGGTGAGGTAAGTCGATAAAGAGTTAAGTTTGCTGATTGGGCTGCTGACTGGCGAGAATGAAGCCAGGAGGTAGTGAGAGGTTTGAGGTCTGGAACAACAAACCCGACAGTCAGCAAAAGAGAAGTTTTCTTCTCTATGTAACAAGCTTCACCGGGAGTGACCCGCTAAAGCGTCAGAATAAAAATCCTGACAATTATGTGAAGCACAAGCTATGCCAAAATATTTAATTAACTCGCGCAAATAATAAAATCAATAGCGCAAAACTTAAACTGTTAGGAGACCTCTCATGAGTCTATTCGTAAATACTAATGTGTCATCGCTTAATGCGCAGCGCCAGTTGTTTTCAACAGGCAATAATTTAGATACGGCATTTGAACGTTTATCATCTGGCTTTAGAATTAACAGTGCCGCTGATGATGCTGCAGGCCTGCAAATTACTGACCGTATGACCTCGCAAGTTCAAGGTCTAAACCAAGCGGTACGTAATGCAAACGATGCGATTTCATTATCGCAAACCGCTGAAGGTGCAATGCAAGAAACAACGACGTCACTGCAGCGAATTCGTACTCTTGCTATCCAATCGCAAAATGGTATTAACTCTTCTGCGGATAGATTAGCGCTTCAAAAAGAAGTGTCAGCGCTTCGCACAGAAATATCACGTATTGCGACTACCACTCAGTTTGCTGGTGTAGACGTACTAACTGGCGCATTTTCAGCTCGCTTCTTAGTGGGCGCCAACGCTGGGCAAACCATTTCTGTTAACTTATCTTCACAAGCGTTGAACCGTGCAGGTATTAACGGATTTAGTGCAACAGGTTTGGGGATAACGGGTGGAAACAATAACGTATTAACAGAAACTAATGCTTCAGCACTACTTGGGTCGGTAGACTCAGCAATATCTGCAATAGGTGGTTTACGTGCAGACCTAGGTGCGCTTCAAAATCGCTTCCAATCTACCATCAGAAACCTAAGTAATATTTCTGAGAATGTATCTGCGGCAAGATCACGAATCAAAGATACAGATTTTGCCACCGAAACGGCAGAGTTGAGCCGTAACCAGATTCTTCAGCAAGCAAGTACCACTATTCTTGCCCAGGCAAACCAGCGTCCACAAGCGGCATTGTCACTACTAGGGTAGGGAGTATATAAGGCGTTTTAATTGGGAAGGAGTTGAGAGGCCATCCCCTAATGAAGGAATGGCGGCCATTTAAGGCCGCCCCCTTTGAGAAAGCGCCGACTAACAGGACTGAGAGTGTAGAAGTGTTGGTTGAGAGGCCAGTTTATCCTACTAAAACCCTGCCAGCCGACTGAAACAGTATTTGCTCAATCTCCTAACGTGAGCAGATTGGCCGAGATTTAATGTCTCGGCCTTTTTTTTATTCTAAGCCAAAACACCCTGCCAAACTGAAATCATTAACTTGAGCAAAATTAATGGTTCACAAATATAAATGCACCTTCCATGCCAAGTGCATTCACTTAATGTGTCAAATTTACGAATCATTGTTAGGCCTAATGATGCCGCGATACCCTTAAAAGTAAAAATTGTTAGTCAGAATGCGCATCGATTTACCACAAATAGATTAGTATTCGTGTCTTTTGAGTGGCTGAAAAGATAAAAGACACAAAAAAATTATAATTTTTAATACTTAATAATCAGATAGTTATATTTAAAATTAACTTTTTTTCAAAAAAAAGCAAAAAAAAACTAAAGAAGCTAAAGACTTGGCCGATACCTATTGTTGAGGGGTAATGTAATTTACTTTGCAAGAGGAAGTTAGTCGGGAGTAGTGACCCAGCTAATTTGAACTGGAAGGGTTTAATGATAGCACAGGCGTCATTGAATCCCTAGGAGGTAATCTAATGTCTTTATTTGTAAATACTAATGTGTCTTCATTGAACGCTCAACGTCAGCTTTTTGACGTAAGTGATAAGTTGAACACGTCGTTTGAAAGATTGTCATCTGGGTTTCGTATCAACAGTGCGGCTGATGATGCTGCTGGTCTTCAAATTTCTGACCGTCTAACGTCTCAAGTTGAAGGGTTAAACCAAGCTGTTCGTAACGCAAACGATGCTATCTCATTGTCACAAACTGCTGAAGGGGCGCTTAGCGAAGTAACATCTAGCTTGCAGCGTATTCGCCAACTAGCGGTACAATCGCAGAATGGAATTAACTCTTCAGCTGACCGCTTGGCACTTCAAAAAGAAGTATCAGCGCTTAGAACTGAAATTTCACGCATTGCGACAGATACGCAATTCGGAAGTGTGAAAATTTTGGACGGCAACTTCTCTGCTAAGTTCTTAGTAGGTGCAAACGCAGGCCAAACCATTTCTGTGAACTTATCTTCAACTAACCTTGGTTCTATCAGTGGCTTTAGTGCCACTGGGTTAGGTATTACCAGCGAGAGTGTCGCCACAGCCAAAGGTGCCTCAGCACTTCTGTCTGATGTAGACGCAGCGATATCAGGTATTGGGGCGGTTCGAGCTGACCTGGGTGCGCTTCAAAACCGTTTCCAGTCAACTATCCGTAACTTAAGCAATATCAGTGAGAACCTGTCATCTGCACGTTCTCAGATTCGTGATACAGATTTTGCATCTGAAACTGCAGAGTTAACACGTAATCAGATTATTCAGCAGGCATCTATTTCTGTACTAAGTCAAGCAAATCAGCGCCCTCAAACTGCGCTATCTTTGCTCGGGTAAGCTATAATTTAATACCTTAGTTGGAATGTAACGGGTGCTTGCTTACGTGCAAGGGCCCGTTTTGTCGTTTCAAAAGGGGGGTGAAATAAGTGGAAATTGTAAATAATCAAACTGGTCAGGCTTTTGCATCAGTATCTACATCCGTACCTGTTTCTAAAGTGGCGCCAAATGAAAGCTCAGCTAAAGCGGAAAACGACAGTGGAAGCGACAATACGGGTCAACAGCAAGCGAACCGTAGTGGAACAAATACCGCACTTAAAAATGATGTGTCTAATGTGCAAAATTTGGCTCAAGGTTCTAACGCGTTAGCCGATAAAGAGTCAGTAAAAGAGAATCAAGTCTCGCTAGAGAATGCAGTTCAAGAAGTTGAATCATTCTTGCAAACGCAAAATAGGAATTTGGCGTTTTCTATTGATGACGAAACTAAGCGCTCGGTTGTTACGGTAAAAGATTCTGAGTCTGGTGATGTAATAAGACAAATACCCTCTGAAGAAGTATTAGCGCTTGCTGAACGCATTCAAGATTTGCAGCAAGACGTAGGTGACAGTGTTGGGGTGTTTATTAACAATCGCGTCTAACAACCGTGTTTAACGAGGTAAAGTATGACAATTCAATCATTAGGTGTAGGTTCAGGTTTAGCACTTGACGACCTAGTTCAACAGCTTCTTACCGCTGAACGTCAGCCGAAAGAAGATCGGTTGAATGCGAAAGAAGAACAGATTGAAGCGGAAATCTCAGGGTTAGGTCAGATAAAATCCAAATTTTCTGATTTTAAAGACGCGGTTGATGACCTGCGTAGCGATAACGACATCAATGGTCGTGAACCGACGATTACTAATCCTTCCGAAGACGATGACGTACTTTCTGCAGAAGCATCTAATTCTGCACTTCGTGGTTCCTACGATATTGTTGTAGAACAGCTCGCGCAGGGAAGCCGAATTACTACTGACGATGGGGCATTTACCGCCAGTTCTGATCCAGTACTCACATCGGGTACTGGCTCTCTTACGTTTGATGTAGGCGGAAGCGACAGCTTCACGATTGATATCACTGCGGGTACCTCATTAACAGCGCTCAGAGAAAAAATTAATAACGCAGATGATAACTTCGGTGTAACTGCCAACATTATCGATACCGGCACAGCTGCTGGCCCTCGTTTGGTGTTTAGTTCTAGCGAAACGGGGACTGGTAACGACTTAGTTATTACCAATGATAATGGTAACGCTGAGTTGGATAGGCTTTCCACTACTGGAGGCACAGGTAGCATCGACCCTGCGAACATCGAATCTGCACAAAATGCGATTGCCTATATAGACGGTATCGCGGTTGAAAGTGAATCGAATGAGTTTGAAAATACGATTCAAAACGTGTCTTTTGAAGTTAATGAAATTTCGCCCAAAGACGCTGTAGGCGAATTCCTTTCTACAAAATTAGAGATTGGTTACGACAAAGAAGGCCTCGATAAAAAAATTCGTGATTTCGTAGATAACTATAATAGTTTGATTGACGAAATAGGCCTGTTAACTAAATACGGTGAGTCGGAACTAGAAGATGATGGCGCATTGGCGGGAGATTCGCTACTTCGTGGTATTCAATCGGGTTTAGCCAGCATTGTGGGTGACAGCAATAGCGCATCTGAACTTGGCGGCCTGTTCCAATTAGGTATTGAATTTGATGACGATGGTAAATTAGAAATTGGCACCACCGACTATGGGTTGGGGTCAGGCGAAGATCGTCTCGCAGATGCTCTTGAAGACAATTTTGATGAAATAGCAACGCTATTTACTGATGATGATGAAGGTGTTGCGGTTAGGCTTTATGAATTTGCCAATCAATACACCTCATACAGCGGGTTGATTAGTTTACGCGAACGGTCAGCCAAAGATGATAGAGATGATTTGTACGACGAGCGAGAGACGTTGGAAATGAGAATGCTTAGCTATGAAGAAATTCTTCGTGATAAGTATCTGAATTTAGACCAAACTGTTGCTCAGCTAAACCAGACTAGTTCAGCATTACTTGCGTCGCTAGGCTAAGAAGTTTTCGGAGATATTATGGCACTTAAAGGCATTAACGCTTACCGCAAAGGTAACTTAAAACAAGATATAGCGTCTGCGGATCCGCATAAGTTGACACTCATGCTGCTTCAGGGCGCGTTGGATCGTATCGCCTACGCCAAAGGTGCAATGGAAAGAAAAGATCTTATCACCAAAGCAGATTTTATCTCTAAGACAAGTGCTATCCTCATGCACTTACGAGATACGTTAGACATCGAAATTGGCGGTGAAGTAGCGCAGAACATGTTTAATCTATATGACTACATGATTCAGCGTTTAAATGATGCACATGTAAATAACGACTTGAAGTTACTTGATGAAGTGTCTAGCCTATTAACACCTATTCGAGACGCGTGGGTACAAATTCCTGAAACTGCAAAGCAAGAGGCCTTTGAAGCTCAGCGTCAGAAACGACAAGCTGTGTGAATAAAAACGATTTAGACCATTCTCAAACACCAATTGCGCTGCGTGAAATAAACGAGCAAATAGCGGCGCAATTCGAAAGTTCTTCAGAATCTGATTTTTCCGAACTCAAGGCGCTGTTAGTACGGCGGGACTCCGTAATTAAAGAACACTTGGAAACCTTAGCACCTGAGAATAAACAAGAATTTGCAAATCTCGAGCTTGATGTTAATAATAGACTAAAAGAGATGGCGCAGAGCTTGCTTGAAGAAGCCAAAGATGACATAACTCGATTTGTTCGTAGCAGGTCTGCCGTAAAAAAATACAAATAAACGTTTAGTATTTTGTGCAGTCAAGATGGGGGTAGGAGAGTTAGAAGTGAAAAGGCGACTCAGTTAAGTCATGCCACATAAACTAGTGAGAGCCCCTTTATGATAGATTTCAATAATAAATCAATTCTAATTACCGGCGGCACAGGTTCGTTCGGTAATCAATTCGTTAGTTATCTATTAGAAAACTATTCCCCTAAAAAAATAATCATATACTCTCGCGATGAGTTAAAGCAATTCGAAATGCAGCAACGTTTCTCGCAATCCTGTATGCGTTACTTTATTGGTGATGTGAGAGATAAAGAACGTCTAATCACAGCTATGAAAGACGTAGACTATGTTGTGCATGCTGCCGCGCTTAAACAAGTTCCTGCCGCTGAATACAATCCAAATGAGTGTATAAAAACAAATATTAACGGCGCACAAAACGTTATTGATGCATCAATTGCGAATAACGTATCTCGTGTTGTTGCTTTGTCGACAGATAAAGCTGCTAACCCAGTAAACCTTTATGGCGCTACTAAATTAGCATCGGATAAGCTTTTCGTTGCGGCCAATAATATCTCTGGCGCCGTAGGTCCTCGTTTCTCTGTTGTTCGATATGGCAACGTAGTTGGATCTCGTGGCTCAGTCGTGCCTTTTTATCGTAAGTTATTGGAAGAAGGCTGTGACTCACTTCCGGTAACCCACCCAGAGATGACGCGCTTTTGGATAACCCTCGACGAAGGGGTTGAATTTGTCGTTAAAAGCTTCTCCCGTATGCAAGGCGGGGAGATATTTGTTCCTAAAATACCGTCGGTAAGAATAACTGATTTAGTCGAAGCGATGAGCGGGAAAAAGGATTATAAGGTCATTGGGATTCGCCCCGGTGAGAAGCTTCACGAAATAATGGTTCCCGAAGAGATGGCCCATCATACAGTAGAATTTAGCGATCATTTTGTTATCGCTCCTGCTATTACATTCTTTGATAAAAGTCTGGACTACTACAATAATAAACTGGGTGAGAAGGGCGTCGCGGCCGAAGATAAATTTGAATATCATTCGGGAACAAATTCACATTTATTATCAATTGATGAGCTGAGGAACTTGGACAAGGCCACTTCATGATCCCTTACGGAAGGCATAAAATTTTCCCCGAGGACATCACTGCCGTTAGTGAAGTTTTAAAAGAAGGCTTTTTAACTCAAGGTGAGCAAGTTCCTCTGTTTGAGAAAGCGGTATGTGATTACACTGGGGCCAATTTTGCGGTTGCGTGCAATAGTGGTACGTCTGGTCTTCATGCTGCATGCCTTGCCGCGGGGATAACAACTGGCGATCTGGTTTGGACAGTACCAAACTCATTCGTAGCCTCAGCAAACTGTGCCCGCTATTGCGGTGCCGATATTGATTTTATCGATATCGATCCTAAAACTAGAAACCTTTGTGTAGCAAAGCTTTTCGAAAAACTACAACTTGCTGTAGCCGTAAACAAACTTCCCAAAGCAATAGTGGTTGTTCATTTTGCGGGAAGTAGTTGTGACATGGCTGCAATATCGTCATTAACAACGCAGTACGGTATTGTGCTAATTGAAGATGCAGCCCACGCATTGGGTGGTGCCGATCAATATGGAAATAAGGTTGGCCTTTGCAAGTATTCTGCGATGACTGTGTTTAGCTTTCATCCAGTGAAGTCTATCACCAGCGCTGAAGGTGGAATGGTTTTAACCAATGATGAAGCCACCGCGACCCTACTTAGGCGTTATATTAGCCATGGTATCTGTCGAGACAACACGCTTTTTGATGATAACCACAAAGGAGAGCCTTGGTATTATGCCCAATTTGAACTGGGATTTAATTATCGGCTAAGTGATATACATGCTGCTCTTGGGCGTTCCCAGCTCAAACATTTAGATGATTTTGTGTTATCACGTTTTACGCTTGCTAAACGTTATGATGAGCTATTAGAGGGGCTACCAATAGTAAGGCCTATTCTCGATGCCAAGAGTGCATGGCATCTATACATGATTGAAGTGTCAGATAAACAACGCACATCGGTATTTAATCTATTAAGAGAACGGGGAATAGGGGTGAATGTTCACTATATCCCAATCCACTTACAACCTTACTATCAACGGTTAGGCTTTGTGCCAAAAATGTTCCCCAATGCCGAAAGTTATTATAAAAGGGCTGTCACATTGCCGCTATTCCCTAGCCTGACATCAGAGCAACAAGATGAGGTCGTCAGACAACTTCATGAGGCGATACTGTGAACCTCGCAATAATACCTGCTAGGGGAGGTAGCAAAAGAATTCCGAAAAAAAATATTCGGTTATTTTCTGGAAAACCACTCATTGCTTATTCTATTCAAGCGGCGTTGGCATCCAATTGTTTTGATAAAGTCATAGTAAGCACAGACTCAGAGTCGGTTGCCGCGATTGCGGTAGAGTATGGTGCTGAAGTTCCTTTTATTCGCCCTGAAGCGCTTTCCGATGATTTTGTGGGGACAACGGCTGTCACTCGCCACGGTATCAAAGCGATGGAAGGTTTAGGTTATAACTACGAGTTTGCTTGCTGTATTTATGCTACGGCGCCTTTTTTGAAGCCGAAGTTTATACAGCAGGGGTTAACAACGTTGCTCAATGATAAATCCAAAGCGTTTGCATTTTCAGCGACAAGCTTTGCTTTTCCTATACAGCGCGCGATCACCGTCTCCGAAAAAGGTGTTGAGGTGATGTTTCCGGGCAACATGTCTAAGCGCTCACAGGATTTACCCGAGGCGTACCATGATGCAGGCCAGTTCTACTGGGGAAGAACGCAAGATTACCTTAGTGGTCAAAAATCTATGTTTTCTCATCATAGCTATCCCATCATTCTTCCTCGGCATTTAGTGCAAGATATCGATACCTTCGAAGATTGGGAACGGGCGGAACTAATGTTTAACGCTTACGGCCAAGAAGCGGACAAATTTGAAAGAGAAACGTGATCATAGATATGAAAATTGCAAATAGACAAATATCACCTTCAGATCCCCCCTTTATCATTGCTGAGCTATCAGGTAACCATAACCAAGATTTTGACTTAGCTAAGGCGATGATAAAAGCTGCAGCACAAGCAGGCGTAGACGCAGTTAAATTGCAGACTTATACCGCTGATACTATGACGTTGAATATCGACTCCGATAATTTCCGCATTATGGAGGAAAATTCTCTTTGGTATAAAAGGCATCTACATGAGCTTTATCAACAGGCTAGTACGCCATACGAGTGGCACAAAGCATTATTTGATTATGCGCAGGAATTGGGTTTAATCGCGTTTAGTTCGCCTTTTGATGAAGGTGCTGTCGATTTTCTAGAAACACTCGATGTTCCAGCCTATAAAATTGCGTCTTTCGAGTTGACTGATCTACCTTTGATAGAAAAGGTAGCGAGCACTGGAAAACCTATGATTATGTCTACCGGGATGGCGTCGGAAGCGGAAATCTATGAAGCTGTAAACACGGCGAAGTCAGCTGGTGCAAGTGAAATTGTTTTACTGAAATGTACAAGTACATACCCTGCAAAACCTGAAAATAGCAATTTGGTGACCTTGACAGACATGGCTGAAAAGTTTGGATGTATGGTGGGATTATCTGACCACACCCAAGGGATAGGTGTTTCAGTTGTCTCAGTTGCATTAGGCGCATGCGTTATTGAAAAGCACTTTGTGCTAGACAGAAATGCGGGTGGTGTAGACGCTGATTTTTCATTGGAGCCACAAGAATTTAAAGCACTTGTTGATAGCGTTGGTTTAGCTCACCAAGCCCTAGGCACCATAGTTTATGGGGGAACAAAGGCGGAAGAAAAATCGAAATACTATAGACGCTCTATTTTTGTTACCAAGCCCATAAAAGCTGGTGAAGCATTTACCAAAGATAATACTCAAATCGTCCGCCCCGCCATAGGCCTAGCGCCGAAGCACTATAAACGGGTTCTTTCAAACATAGCTAGCGTCAACCTCGAACCTGGAGATGCTATTTTTGAAGAGCATTTGAGTTAACCTCTAATGCACATAGCCTTTCGAGTTGAAGGAAATAGTCAAATTGGGTTAGGGCATTTAATGCGTTGTTTAGCGCTAAGCCAATTTGCACATGCTCAAAAGATTCGTGTCTCATTTTTGATGAGCGATATTTCTTCTTCCCTAGCGCAAAGCAGGAGTGATTGGGTGGGAGATATTTTTCCGATCCAAAGCAACAGCAAAGAGCTTGATACAATAGCCACGTTTTGCCGAGATGAACACGTCGATTGTTTACTAATAGATGGCTATCAGTTTGATACGTCTTATCGTTATCAGCTTTCGCAGTTCTTAAAAAGTGAAAACAAGATTTTTGCGATCATTGATGATAACAATGATTCAGGCATGCTCTATGCAGATTGCATCATTAATCAAAATAGTCATGCGGAGCAGCTAGAGTACTCCGTGACTGAACCTCAGGCTTATTGTTGTTTGGGTGAAAACTATCGTATTTTACGTTCAGAATTTTTGCTTCAGCCCTATCAATTAAATCTAGCCTCGTCATTAAGCAATAGAGAAGCGTTAACCATTATTCTAGGTGGTGCAGATACTGCTAATATATCCCTTCAACTGGCGGTTAAATTCAGCGAAACACTCGATAACGCGCCAATCAATATCATCACGGGAAGTGCATTCCAGTATGTTAAAGACGTTGATCAATTCTCTGTTAGCAATCCCCGTATTCGTCATTGGCATAACGCTCAATTGGTTTCAAATCTATTTCTGAATTCTCGTATGGTTATCTCTGCCGCAGGTTCCACACAATACGAATTACAGGCAACTTATACGCCGGCATTATTGTTAGTGGTTGCTCAGAACCAGCAACAAGCCAGTCTGCAAAGTCAGCGTCAAGGTAGGGCTCAAATTTTTGATGTTAGAGAAGAGTTTGATATTGATGAGTTTGTGAGACAGGCGTGTAAAGTATGGCACAATGACGAGAAGCTAATGGACATGATAAAGGCCAATATGTCTCAAGCCACCATTAATGGTGCCGATAATATTATCAGTACCCTTACCAAACTAGTAACTTCGTTGGAAAAATAAACTAATGATCACTAATCAGCAAATTATCGCGTTAATTTATTCTGCAATCGATGAGCTTAATGCTACTCGGGAAGGTGAACAAGTAGTGAAAGACGAAAACACAGCGCTGTATGGCTCTGCTAGTCTATTAGACTCCGTTGATTTGGTTAACCTTCTTCTGACACTTGAGGAGTTGCTTGAAGATGAGTTAGAGGTTGAATATGTCATTGCGAATGAAAAAGCGTTGTCTCAAAAAAATAGCCCATTTAAAACGATTGATACGCTGGCGACGTATTTAACTAATGCGTTGAATGAACGGTAATGGATACGTCACATACTCAACAAGTCATTTTGATAACCGGATCAAGCAGGGGAATAGGGTTATACCTAACTCATTACTATTTAAATGCAGGTCATATTGTTATTGGGTGTAGCCGTTCGGAATTATCAATTGAACACCAAAATTACCAACATTTTAGTTTAGATGTGGCAAGTGAAATTGACGTCAAATCTCTTTTCTCGTCAATTCGTAAGCGTCATAAGCGGCTCGATGTACTTATCAACAATGCTGGCATAGCGGCTATGAATCACGCGATGTTGACGCCCCTATCTACGGTAGAGAAAATTTTCTCAACTAATGTATTTGCGAGTTTCTTATTTTGCCGCGAAGCGGTCAAGCTAATGCGTAAAAATCAATATGGGCGAATTGTTAACTTCTCTACAGTTGCCGTGCCTTTTGCTTTAGAAGGCGAAGCCATTTATGCCGCGTCAAAATCTGCTGTAGAAAGCCTGACACAAACATTGGCGAAAGAATTTTCAGAATTTGGCGTTACTGTGAACGCCATTGGCCCAACGCCAATTCAAACGGATCTAATTAAAAATGTTCCTGATGATAAGTTAAATAAACTGCTCGAAAAGCAGAGTATAAAGAGATTCGGCGAAATGGCGGATGTGTCTAATGTCATCGATTTTTATATCAAACCAGAAAGCAGTTTCATTACAGGACAAATTTTATATTTAGGGGGAGCCTGATGTTTATTGATTTTTTTCTGGAAATATTTGAAAAGAATAAGAATAGCGATGCTATTGTTTGGCGAGATCAGGCATATTCATACGGATGGCTCCTAGAAAAAACGCAGTTTTGGCAAGATGTTTTAGCCAACTATGGCGTTACCGAAGGGACTGTGGTGATGGTAGACGCTGACTATTCTCCAAGCTCGGTGGCGTTACTGCTGGCACTTATTGAAAGAGCCACTATATTAGTTCCAACCACTACCTCTGTAGCGCATAAGAGGGATGAGTTTATTGAAACTGCACAGGTCGAAGTTGTGGTGACAATTAAAGATAACGATGAGTATGAAATCGATACGTTATCAACGAAGGCTTCTCATGAACTCATAGCTGACTTACGCGGGCAAAAAATACCGGGTCTTGTGTTATTTTCATCTGGGTCGACAGGCAAAAGTAAAGCTGCTGTTCATGACATGGCAAAGTTACTCGAAAAGTTTAAAGTCGGCCGGCATGCATTACGTGCAATCACTTTTTTGTTGTATGACCATATAGGTGGGGTTAATACTTTATTGTATACCTTGTCTAACGCCGGATGCGTTATTACCGTAACAGATCGTAAACCTGACACCGTTCTTGAAGCCGTTGACAAGTTTAGAGCCGAACTCCTACCTACATCACCAACCTTTATCAACTTAATCCTCATTAGTGAAGCCTACAAGCGTTACGATCTTAGCTCATTAAGTACTGTTACATACGGCACCGAACCCATGCCTGAATCAGTTTTACTTAGGTTTAATCAGTTATTTCCTGACATCAAATTGCTCCAAACCTACGGCCTATCCGAGATTGGCATCTTACGCTCTAAATCTAAGTCGTCATCTTCACTTTGGATGAAAGTAGGAGGGGAAGGTTTCCAGACGAGAATAACCACCGATAATATTTTAGAGGTGAAGGCATATTCGGGTATGTTAGGTTATTTGAATGCGCCTAGCCCTTATACCCCTGATGGGTGGTTTCATACCGGCGATAAGGTCGAGGTGAATGGTGAATATATCAAGGTGCTAGGGCGAGACTCAGAAATAATCAATGTTGGTGGTCAAAAGGTATACCCTGCGGAAGTAGAAAGTGTATTACAACAACTTGACTATATCGCTGAAGCTGAAGTGTATGGCGAACCAAATGCTCTGTTGGGTAATGTGGTATATAGCAAAATTAGGCTGGTTGATAGCACCGAAGGATCACTGCATGAAAATAAAAAAGAGCTCAAGGCGGCGATTAAACGCTTTTGTAAAGCGCACCTAGAAAACTTCCAAGTACCCGCTAAGTTTATCTTCGATGATAATGTGCAATTTAGCCCAAGGTTTAAAAAACAACGTTCTCTATAAAAGGTACTTTAGTGTTTAAGTTTCGCCATATAACTCCCGATGATTTAGCTATTATTTTAAAATGGCGAACAAGCGATGATGTGAATAAGTTTATGCTAAGTGACGTGAGCTATGATCTTGAACAGCAAAAGAAATGGTTCCAAGCCATTCAGTCTGATCGTAAAAGTGCGTATTGGATTATTGAGTACAACCATCAGTCTATTGGTGTGCTTAATCAATCTGAAATTAGCGTAGAACACAAAAGATGTAGCTGGGGGTTTTATATTGGAGATCCAAATTTAAAACAGCTAGGCGGATTAATCCCTCCTTATTTCTACAACTATGTTTTTGCGAGTGAAAATATTAACAAAATTACAGCTGAAGTTTTGAGCAATAACGAAAAAGTAATGAAGTTACACAGGTTACATGCTTATCGAGATGTAGGTGTATATCAATCACATATTTATAAAAACGACGAGTGGTATGATTTATATCTATTTGAACTTCACAAAGAAGACTGGTTGCAAAAGAAACGCTTTTCTTCATTTTTGGCTGACTTTGAGTAGGCCATACCTCAAAATTCTACAAAGGATAATCGCCAAAAATGCTTAAAAATGTTCGATTGCATATTTTTAAAGATGAAGAGAAACAAGCGCAAATCGAAAAGTATACCGCCGAGCTAATCGATCGACAGTATAAGAAAAACCTGTTTGCTTTTAGACAATTTATACCGTCACTAATAGCTAATATACAAAAAATAAACAATGACAATATTTCTATTATCTGCAACAAAAACGGGCAGTTTAACTTAGTCGACTATGGCATCGGGCGAACGCTTTATGGGCTAGATCCTGAAGCGGAAATCAGTAAACAATATTTGGTAAATAGTACCCACTCGATTTTTGTCGACCTTAAGCAATGCGATGAAACTAATCCGGCAGAGGTCGAAACTAATGAAAGTTTAGAGGGATCTTTAGCGAATACTTTTTCATATCAACATTATATACAACGAAGTGCCTTACCCGAGACCATAGATACTCTTGTAGTGTTAGGGGTTGGATTAGGCTTCCATATTGTTGAGTTAATAAAAAAACACTCTATAACCAACTTAGTTATTTACGAGCCTGAAGCACAATATTTCAAATGCTCGGTATTTTGCTCAAAATGGAACGACGTTTTGGCAGAAGCTAACGACAAAGGTACGCGGTTATTTTTTCAACTCGAAAAAGATGGCCGAAATATTGTTAGCGATATTGAAGAGCTTAGACAGCATTTCGACATAGGGGGATTTTATTTATACAAACATTACAATTCTCCTATTTTCGATACCATAGAAAAAACATGTATTCAGGGCGGTTGGGCTCGGCTTAAGAGTACTGGTATTACTTCATATAAACTAAGAAGTCCAACCGAATACGTGCCACCTTGGACGCAATCAATACAATTAGAAAATTACCAGGATCCTAGTGCAGAAGCACAAGGTAGACTGAAAAGTAACCTCGCTGCCTTCAAAAAATATTTTCCCGATATTTTTAACAGTTTTAGTCATTACGAACCGCAAACATGGTTGCCTGTAGAAGACAGCAATGGTGAAATCAATTTAGTGAAGAAGGACTCCCTTGTTTCTTGGTATGGAGAATCACCCAAACAGGAATGCGCGCTAAATTTTGACAGTTTTAGTGATCAGCCGAATAAAGACGGACTAATACTTGGCTATAAAGGGAAAAAGCTTAAGAAATATATCCACTATCAATTTGTCAATAAAACAGAATCGCTCTTAAAACAAGTAGAGCAAGATGAAGGACAATTGCCAGATACGCTGAAGTCCATGATTCTTTTTGGCGTTGGAGTGGGTTACCAAATAGAGCGTTTGTTCAATAATCACGACGTAGAAAAGTTATTTGTATGCGAACCTAATAAAGATTTTTTTTACGCATCTTTATTTGCCATAAAGTGGGATGAAATTTTATCTGGTATTGATGAAAAAGAAGGGCGTTTGTACATTAACATCGGTGACGATGGCACTAATTTATTTAAAGATTTGCTAAATCAGTTTTATTCTATTGGCCCCTATATACTTGCGAATACCTATTTCTATCAGAGCTATTACAATTCAGCATTAGTGTCGGCAATTGCTCAATTGAGGGAACAACTTCAGGTCGTTATTTCTATGGGGGAATATTTTGACCATGCAAGGTATGGTATCTCTCACACTACTGAGGCATTAAAAAGAGGCTTTCCACTTCTGCGTAATAAGCCTGCGCAATATTTATCTTTTGAAAACAAAGAAGTTCCTGTTTTTATCGTAGGGAATGGCCCGTCTTTAGATTCGGCGATAGAAACCATTTTGGAGTACCGAGAGAATGCAATTGTTGTCTCTTGCGGAACTGCGCTTTCAGCATTGTATAAACACGATATTACGCCAGATTTTCATGCTGAAATTGAGCAAAATCGCTCTACCTTTGATTGGTGTAGTCGAGTCGATGATTTTAATTATCTCAAACAAATAAACTTAATCTCAGTTAATGGTATTCACCCTGACACTTGTGACCTTTTCAACGATGTTTATATAGCATTTAAAGATGGCGAGTCGTCCACCGTTTCAGCCTTAGAAGTTTTAGGACGGGCTAACTATGAAGAGTTACGTTTCGCATTCCCGACGGTATCAAATTTAGCTATCAATCTGTTTTCAAAAATTGGGATGGATCAGATTTACTTATTTGGCGTAGATTTAGGCTTTTATGACAAGACTAAACACCACTCGAAAGAATCTTCCTACTATGTCAACGGTAAAGAGGTTTATGACTATGAGGCCAGCAATAATACATCAATTGTTGTGCCTGGTAATTTCAGAGCCACTGTGTTCACGAAGTACGAGTTTAAACTTTCCAAAACGATCATCGAGCAGTCCTTAGCGCAAAATGGGCTTACATGTTTCAACTGCAGCGATGGTGCAAAAATAGCCGGTGCAACGCCTTTACCTTTAGATATGGTATTAATTTCTGCATCATCTAGTCAAAGAGATGCTGCACTAGATGTTATAAAAAATAATGCGTTTCAACCAATTGAAAAACCTGATGAATATCCCTCTCTATTTAATGCGAGATTCGATGTTGATGCACTGAAAGACGAGCTTTCTATCTTCATGGAAAAAGTAAAAGTACCCTTCTCATCAAATGACGAAGCAGATGAGTTTATTAAGGTTCAAAAGGAGATGATATTCGAGTCGTATCAAATGAAGAAATCACTCTTATTTTATTTGCTGTATGGAACTATCAACTATGCCAATGCAGTCTTCAGCAAATTATCCTCCACAACGGATAGTTTAACGGCGCTTGATGAAGCGCGTTTGCAATGGCTAGATACATTAGAGAAAGTATCAATTAGCTACATCGGCGATGCTTCGGCATTCGATACTACCAGCTCTTGCGTATTTTTAAGAGAATCTGTGTTTATAAAAGCGTGGATAACATCTGGAGATAAAACTTTCAGCCTAGATATTGAAGAGACAGATAAGAAATTAGTGGAAACAATTGACTCGGCACTATCGTTAGCTAAGACCCCAAAAAGTAGTGAATGTGATGCTTATCATATACATTTTAGGCGCAAGGGAACTGCTCTGGATAGTTTATTGAGCAATATTGGTAGCGAAATAAACAGCCTCGTTGGAACCTTCAGTCTTGTTGAAGAAAGTGTTGTTACACGATTATTCGAACTTAAGAGTAAGGTTAGCATTTATATTTGGTATTCGCCGAATGCGCTAGATATTCCTTCATTTGAAGCTGGAGATAGACCTTTTGTGCACACTGCTAAGCAACATTTTGTGCCAGGTTTTCTCTGTAATCAAGAAGATGTGTTCATGTTCTTGCCTAAATATGAGTTCACGAACAGCAGTGCACTTCAAAAGCAACGCTACTTAGCACCATTACTTGAATCTCTCTCATGGGTTGAAGAATATATAGAATATGCAAGGTATATTGCTATCCCTCGTAAAGGCGTTCTAGCTTCTAGCTTAGCATGCGATAATATTGGAAATAGAGGTAAGGTGTGCAGAGGAAATATACAGATAGATTCATTACTTTTAGAAGACGCAAATGAAACCCGTGTGAAAAACATGATATCTGATATTAATGCTTAGTGTCGTTAACTCAATACAGTCCACTTTGCCAATACACTTAAATTTAAAGTTTTATTTTTTGTGCCGATATTAACTCGTCACCAGAAGACTTTGCGATAGAGGTATGGAAAAATTATTATGACAAAGAGTGTTTATGTAGGAATGAGTGCCGATTTGGTTCATCCTGGCCATCTTAATGTTCTCAAGAGCGCCGCCAAATTAGGCGACGTCACCGTCGGGCTTTTAACCGACGCTGCAATCGCGAGTTATAAGCGAGTGCCTTTTATGGAGTTTGAGCAACGGAAAGTTGTAATTGAAAATATAAAAGGTGTGGATGCTGTAATACCTCAAACTACATTAGACTATGTTCCTAATCTAGAGACATTGAAACCTGATTATGTCGTGCATGGTGATGATTGGAAAACGGGTGTTCAGCAGAAAACTCGACAGCGGGTTATCGATTGCTTGGCCCAATGGGGAGGGAAGCTCATAGAAGTGCCTTATACCCAAGGTATTTCTTCTTCACAATTACACCAAGCGATGAAAGAAGTGGGGACCACGCCTGCCATTCGATTGAAATCCTTAAAACGATTAATGGCTGCTAAGCCTCTGGTTCGCTTTTTGGATATTCACAACGCCTTGTCAGGGTTGATAATCGAGAATACAAAGATAGAAACGGATACTGGGGTTAAAGAGTTTGATGGGATGTGGGGAAGTAGCCTTACAGATTCAACAGCAAAGGGAAAACCCGATATTGAAGCCGTAGATGTATCTTCTCGTATGAGCACCTTAAATGAAGTGCTAGAAGTTACTACAAAACCGATTATTTATGACGCCGATACGGGCGGAAAAACAGAGCATTTCACTTTCACGGTGAAGACCTTAGAAAGGCTGGGTGTGTCTGCGGTTATTATTGAAGATAAAACCGGACTTAAAAAGAACTCTTTATTCGGCACTGATGTAGCGCAAACTCAAGATACAATTGAAGCTTTTAGCCAAAAAATATCAGCGGGTAAAAGTGCTCAAGCTACCAATGACTTTATGATTATTGCCCGTATTGAAAGCTTAATATTAGGCAAAGGTATTGATGATGCTCTCGAGCGAGCTAAAGCATTTTTAGAGGCTGGGGCTGATGGCATTATGATCCATAGCCGAGAAAAATCACCAGATGAAATATTTGAATTTTGTGACCGTTATGCAAAATTCGAAAACAAAAAAACGTTGGTAGTGGTGCCTTCTAGTTATAACACCGTCTTTGAACATGAGCTTCAAGCGCGGGGTGTGAATGTAGTTATTTATGCTAATCAATTACTGCGAAGCGCATACCCAGCAATGTGCAACACTGCAGAGTCTATTTTACGCCATGGGCGAAGTTCAGAAGTTGATGCCCAAATGATGCCTATTAAACAAATTCTAGAATTGATACCGGGCGGTAAGTAGCACTATGGTATCCCCTGAATTGTTTTGTCACTTACTCGCCCAACATGGCTTGAGCAACTATTACGGTGTACCAGACTCGCTACTGAAAAATTTGTGTGCTTATATCGATTCTACGTTTGAATCTAACGCGCATGTGATTACCGCTAATGAGGGCAATGCTATTGGAATGGCGACAGGTCATTACTTAGGGGCAGGGCAACCCGCTGTCGTATATATGCAGAACTCTGGATTGGGAAACACGATAAATCCACTCACGTCACTTGCTGATCCAGAGGTTTACGGGATTCCAATGTTGATGGTGATTGGATGGCGAGGTGAGCCTAATGTTAAAGACGAACCACAGCATGTAAAACAAGGTCAAATAACGCAGCAGCAGTTGGATGTGCTAGGAGTCCCTTATATCACGATAGATTCGGGTTCGATTCTAGAAGATGCTTTGCCACCATTACTAGAAACCATGAAAACCAATACATGTCCTGTAGCCATTTTGGTTAGAAAAGACACCTTTTCAGCTACGGACTCGGCTAGCAGTAAGTCAGTTGAAAACCGATGTGAGATGAGCAGAGAGGAAGCCCTGTCTCTTTTGCTGGGAAACATGTCTGGTGCAGAGTTAATCATCTCAACCACTGGGAAAACATCAAGGGAATTGTTTGAAATTAGACAAACAAATAACCAAGATAATACAGATTTCCTTACCGTTGGTGGAATGGGACATACCTTATCCATTGCGATGGGAGTAGCCCGTGTAAAACCAAACCGTCAAGTGATAGCGCTTGATGGTGACGGTTCGATGCTAATGCACATGGGGGCACTAGCTATTGCTGGAGCAAGTAACCTTGACAACTTGATCCATGTGGTACTCAATAATCAATGCCATGACTCGGTGGGTGGGCAGCCTACTGTAGCTGGAGGTATTGACATAGAAAGCATTGCATTAGGATGCAAATACGACGCGTATTATTGTTGTGATGATAGTGACTCACTTACTGAAGCGTGGTCAAAGATTATTGCTGCAATGCCTCAATGTAAAGGTCCAATTTTGTTTGAAGTTAAAATTAAACAAGGTGCAAGAAGTGATTTGGGACGTCCTACGTCTACCCCCATCGAGAATAAATTAGCATTTATGCAGCACAGTCATGGCGAATGATATGAGTTTCATGCCGCCCATGCTAACTAAAGCCTTAAACGAGCGGTTAATTCAATCAGATGATTACTTATCTAGTGTGAGTAAACTGATAGAAGCCAACCATGAGGTTCTACTTGTTACAAGTCAGGGGTTTGTTAAGCGTGGTGTTGTGGATGCATTCAAAGCCAAACTGAAATGTGAACGTTTTCACGTGATTGATGATGTAACCCCTAATCCAGAGTTAACCTATATCGATGGACTTTATGCGCGATTTAAAACAAGTAAAGTCACTCATATTATCGCGCTAGGCGGTGGTAGCGTGTTAGACACCTCTAAAGTACTTCGGGTTATGTTGCAAACACAAAGCGGCGGCCTACACCAACTTATGGCTGCACGAAAAGCAGTGTCAAATTCTGTGGCGTTAATCGCCATCCCCACCACCTCGGGAACAGGGGCTGAAATCACCCCATTTGCTACAGTATGGGATACGGGTGATAAAAAGAAATATTCTATTGACCATGCTGAAAGCGATAAGGTTGTTTTAGATCCGAATTTAACGGTAGGATTACCGCCTTATGAAACCATGGTGACAGCATTAGATGCTTTGTCCCATGCTATCGAATCATTATGGAATGTAAGGCGGTCGAACACTTCTGAGCGCTATGCAGTGCAAGCCATAGCACTAATTTGTGAGCATTTGCGGCCCGTGCTTAAAAAACCTAAGAACATTGAAGGCCGAGCGGCTCTGCAATTCGCGGCATTTTTATCAGGTCTTGCGATTTCAGAAACTAAAACTGCACTTGCCCACGCAATCTCATATCCTTTGACCATTGAATTTAAGGTACCCCACGGTTTAGCCTGTAGTTTTACTTTGGCGGCAATGTTAAAGGTTGTAGGGGCAAACAGATTAAAGTTATCCCAAGACATGGTCGATAGGATAATTAATCTCTTGGATGCATTACGCCTCAACGACGAAATGAAGAAGTTTGCAGAATTACCGCAAATGCTTAAAGCTGTTGACCGCGAACTCGATCCTTCCCGGGCGGGTAATTTTACAACGGCAGTAACGCCAGATTTAGTTAAAGCCATCATTAAAGAGAGTTTGTCTTAACTACGAGAAAAATAGGCATTTTCGGCCATGAAAACAAAAACGCTATTATTTGGGGCAGGCGAAAGCTCAAAAACGTATATCTCTAATAATGAAACGTCCCGAGAGTTTATTGGTATTGTTGATAACGATAAACAGAAAGAAGGGTTACTTATCGAAGGCGTGCCAGTTATTAGCCCTGCCGCTATTGGACACTTAGTATTCGATGAAATAGTAATAACCACCCAGTGGGCAGTAGAAGTTGAAGCGCAGTTACTCAATGAACTCAATGTCCCGCATCAAAAAATCGTTGTGCCACCTAAAAGTCACTTAAAAAAACAAACTCCACCATTTTATAATGCCGCAAGCCGACAATTGGGTCGCAACATTATTAGCGAGCTATCTTCAATAGCCATAAATGAGAGTGTTCCTCTTGTGCTCGATTTTGGAACATTGCTGGGTATCATTCGAGACAAAGATATTATCGAGTGGGATGACGATATCGACTTTTCAATGCCCACACATTATTTCCAGAGTGTACTGAATGTTATCGAGGCATTTGTCGAAAATAACGTAAGTAACTTAACCTGGAAAGTCTCAAAAACCCTAGATAAAAAGAATAGAGGTATTGGTATTGTATTGGAGTTTGACGACCCCCTTAATAATCTAGCTCAGTTCAAAACAACGTTTAGTGCGCGAGAAGTCAAAGATGGTAAATCTATCCACCTTCCTAGCTTGGGGATGTGGTTTGCGCCAGAAAAGCATTTTAACGGTACGGCATTGGTCAACTGGAACACTTGCCAAGTTCAAACGCCAGTGCAATCCAGTGAATATTTAGCCTTTTTGTATGGTTCAGACTGGAATGTACCGAAGAAAAATATCACGTTTACGGATTATGCAAATACACAGGTTGTTGAATTTAGTGAGTTTAAAGACGCAGGATTAAGAGTGGAGTCGGACAAAAAAATAGATATGTCGCTTGTGTCAAAATAAAATTCTGTTTACCTTACCTGCCACCTCATCCGAAGCCCAAAATTCGTCCTCGCATTTAAAGCAAAAGAATTTTAAAAAGCTGTCGATATAATAAAACAATTGAACGCGTTTTAGGGGGGATGTATTCCAAAAGTCACTTTCATTTAGAAACGAACTTTACGAAGCCCTAAAGTTGCTGGCATAACTTTTGCTGAAGTCGATTATGAAAAATAAGGCGTCAAAAATATGAGAATACTGCCAGTCGTATTTGCTAGAGCCGACTCTAGCCGGCTTCCTGGAAAGGTATTATCGCCAATTTTAGGCAGTCATTCCGTCATTGATTGTATTATTACGCAAGTTCGCGCTCTGGCCTATGAAGAGAGTGCAATAGCAGAGCCAGTAATAGCCACATCAACTCGCTCTGTGGATGATAGTATTGCACGATATGGAGAAGGCAAGGGTGTGCAAGTTTATAGAGGCGCCTTGTCGCCCATGCTTAGGTTGTGTGAGTTAGCGAGTGCAAATGTGGATGCGTGGCTATGGCGGCTTAATGCTGATAGTCCGCTCATTTTATTCCCTCTCATTAAGCACATCGTTTCAAAATTGAGCGATATGGATGACGCCACGCAATTGATCACTAACTTGAATAAGAGGACATTCCCTTATGGGATCTCTTTAGAAATGTATTGTTCACGATGGCTACGTGAAATAGTTAACAGCAGCCATACAGAAGAAGAAAGAGAACATATTACGCCAATTTGTAAGAGGCTAAATAACGACAATATTTGTAACATCGAGGCCAATGATTTAAGCATTCCAGATTTTGACTCAACCGTACGCTTAACCATTGACTATGAAGAAGACGCCGACTTTTTTGGTTCGCTCTGGCTACATCCAGTATTTGATAGTACTGAGGTTGGAAGTATTGAGCGAATTACTATGGCATACAAAGAACGAATTAAATTATGAGATATAATATTTACCACATTTGTCCATTTGGACATGGCTTTAATATAGGTAACTTCCTGATTCAGCAGGCGGTTCGACGAATGGTGGAGCGACAATGTAACGGCGCGGTGAATTTCATTACCATACCTGCTGCGGGGTTTGGTGCAAAGTCAGGCCTAACCAAAAAAACAATATACGATATAAATCAAACGGCATCAGGCGTCATTATCGGTGGCGGCAACCTCTTTGAAAATGGCGAAATAGAATTTGATAAAGGGGCATTAAGAGCGCTGAGAAAGCCTATGATGGTTTACTCAACGTCTTACGGAAATATTTACGGTTCAGATTTATCGTATGTAAGGCGAACAGATGCAATCAATGACGGCGACTTGGTGACGCTGTTGGAGCATGCTGATGTCGTTCTCTCAAGAGATGCAGCAACGTATAATCATATCGAATCGCTCATGCGCCATCCCGATCATCTTGTCGGTGGGTGTCCTTCAGTCTACATTTCTGATTTAGCTAACAGAGAATTTTCAAAAGATGGTCAGCAAGAAGCGCGTTTCCCGTTGCTTGCGGTACGTAATCCCGATCAGATGAATATTCCCCTATCTCAAAAAATGAAGATGCACCATCTGTCAGAGCGGTGTCTTGATTTACTTGAATCACGAACCAATAAACCGGCGCGCGTACTGTGCAACGATCAAAGAGATATTGAATATGCTATGTCGTTTGGACGAGATATCCTATACACAAGCGACGTGTATGAATACTTCAATATTTTAAATAGCGTTGAAGCCGCTATCTCATTTCGTGTACATACAAGTCTACCGCTTTGGTCGCTTAGAAGACCTACTCTAAACCTTTCTTATGATGAACGTTCGGAAAGCCTGATTAACACACTGGGAATGGAAGCGTGCGACTTAAATATTATTGAGCGCCGAGAAACAATCTTCGAAGATTTAAAAAATCATGTTGAGAATATGCCAGAATCTGTCGCGATCCCCCCTTGTTGGGATACCCTTCATGATATTCAAGTCGAAGGAATCAATCGTTTCTTGACTAAATTGAGGCCGGTAAAATGAAAATAATTGCTGAAGCGGCCATGAATCACTTTGGTTCAGTTCCTTTGCTGTGGACCAATACAGAGGTTGCGTTAAATGCTGGTGCTGATTACGTAAAATTTCAACTAATACGCGATGAAACCCTATATGCCCCAGGTGATTACGAATATGGCACCTACGATATTGATGATGTTCGTTGGTTAAGGCACCACTCTCGAATTCCTCATGAACAATATAAAAGTATTGTAGAGCGTGCATCCACTAAAAGGGGATATCGCTGTGTTACATCAACCCCTTTCGATTTGTTATCGCTTGAAGAGCTTATCGAAACAGAACCTCCATTCATAAAGATTGCGAGCGGTGATAACAATTACAATGATCTTCTTGATGCTGCTGGATCCAGTGGCTTTCCAGTAATTCTCTCCACCGGTATGTCAACCATTGAGCAAATAGATCAATCGGTCGAACGGTTATTGAGTCATACTTCCAATATCGTTCTCATGCACTGTGTGGCGGAATACCCCCATGATTTGTCTAACGCCATGTTGGGCACTATTCCTTGGTTACAAAATCGATACGGTATTCCTATTGGTTTCTCTGACCACTCTGACGGTTACGCCGCCGCAGTTTTAGCGGCTTCTTTAGGGGTCGAATGGATAGAAAAGCATTTTTCATTATCACCCGCAAATGGCGGTCTTGATGTAAAGCACTCCCTAGACGGGGAAGCGCTCGCTGTGTTTTGTAAAATGGTAAAAGATACCCAAAGTGCGATGCAAAGTGTACGCTCAGAGCCAACTGAAGCGGAACTTTATACCGCAAAAAGAGCGCGCAGAGGACTTTACTTCAGGCACGCACTGCCTAAAGGTCACGTTATTACCAAAGAGGATATAGCTTATTTGCGTCCAGAAAGGGACTTTCCTCTGGAGTCATTAGATGTGGTTGTTGGTCAGACTCTGCTTACTGATGCCACTGCAGGTAAGCCTATAGACAAAACAGATATTAAATGAACATTGTTGCAAGCGTACTCATCGTTGCCGAAATAGGAAAAAATGTGGGGTGGGGCCATGTTGCTCGCGCTCAACTTTTGAGAGAAATACTTTCGCCTAAAATGGCTGTAACGTTAAAAGTCGTTAATCGAGAGCCGTGGGGTGATCCCTTGCTCGAAGATGAGTACGCGCTGCGCAATATTGTTGATGCCGATATCGTTTTTCTCGATGGATTATCTCTAAAGAAAGAAACTGAATGCTACGTAAGGGCGCCGAAGAAGATATCGCTGTCTTATATTTCAGATGTTAATGAAGATGTCGATTACGTTGTTGCACCTAGCTTAAATGGGATGACTGCACCAGCTCACTTTCTCACGGATTTGTCTGCTGTGCTATGCAACATCCCTTCGTCGAAATGGATGGAAAGTGCTTCGAAGCCTATCAAAGCCCGTAATACACGACTGATAGGTGTTTGTATGGGGGGAGGTGATGCAGATGGAGTGGCGCCTTCTATCGTTGATGCGTTAGCTGAGCAAGGATATGAGCCACTTGTTTATCCACCTCAGAAAAATAAATCGCTATCGCTTAACGAGTTTTTACACCGTAAGCTGAAAGATAAAGAATCGCAAGCTTTCTCCTATAGTGACCTAAAGGCGTGCAACGCAGTTATATGTCAAGGTGGTCTTAGTGCTGTTGAATTAGCGTTAATGGGAATGCCGACCGTGATTCGTCGGCGAACAAACTTTAGTGAGGCATATCGCTTTTTGTATTCATATGGGTGTGCACTGCCATCAACAGAAAATACTATTCCATCGCTGATAAATGCTATTGAGAAAATTGCCGATGACCCTCAATTGCGTCAGCGTATGTCGTTGGCGGGTAAATCGCTTAACACACACGTAGATAAATCGTTTTGGTTCTCGTTAACCAATAGACTGATGAGTAATTAATTATGAAAATATGCCGCTTCTGTCAGGGTAGTGATTTGAAAATTTGGACGGGTAATTATTATCGGTGTAATGACTGCCTGTATATTTGCACGGTACCTGTACCAACGCCAACTGAAATTAGTAACCATTACGCGCATTACCATGAAAAAAATCATCAGGCTTCGGAAGTAAAAAATAAGGCGCGCGCAGTATCTTACATACAAGAAGTGGATTGGATTAAAAGCCAAATTACCGATCCATTAGAAGGGCCTGTATTTGACTATGGTGCCTCTGGTGGCTACTTCCTAGATGCCTTGGTTGAACACGGTGGAATTAAAAACGTACGGGCCTTTGGAGATGACTTATCCATTGGCGCGGTAGAGACATTGACACAGAAAGGATATCACTTGAGTGTTGATAAAGTAGGAAAGGGGACGATGAACCTTGTCGTTCTGCGAGGAGTGTTAGAGCACTTGGTGGACTTTAGGGCGTTATTAAAACAGCTTACGGATTTAGTGTCAGAAGAGGGATATTTCTTTATCACTGCAACACCAGATTCGAGCTCTACGGTCGCCAATTTGTATCGGGATGAATGGGTTCAACATCATTATCCTAGCCATTTTCAACATTTTTCAGCGGCATTGGTTGATGAATTGTTTGCTGAGCTAAATTTTGTACTTGCTGATCATGTGGATCTCTATCGAGACTCTGTCTACCGTTCAGATCAGGACAATGAAAACTGGTTATCTTCCGTGCACAAACGAGATTCACAAAAGCGACACGCTTATTGGGGATCTATGATGACCAGGCTTTATAAACGCGCATAATTTCTGTTGTTTTGCAGCTTTATTTCAATAAATGTACTGGCAAGCGTTTTTCGTAATAGTCGTAAATAAGATTAATAAATTCTAAATCTGTTACATGACTGCTTCTCGAACGATTTTTTGCCAGTTTTTCGTTAAATCTATGTGCTGGTATTTTGAAAGCATGAACGTCTATCCCTTTCTGAAATTTAACAATATTCCAAAGCGACGTAGATAAAAAACCACACACTGTTTTAGGCGCGTGGGTTTGACTTATCAGGAAATTCTCGGCTGTTAGTTCAGTGTGTATAATCGTAATTTTTCCCGTTGCTGCAAGTGATTCGATCAAAGTATGATCTTCTCTCGGGTGTGGCAGGTAGAGCATTCGCTTACCTTTGAACTGGTCACAAATCTCATTTAAACATATTTCGTAATCGCTAGCGGTCATGTGATTTATTTTTACAAACGGTTGACCCAAAAAAAGAACGGAATCAGATTTCTGGTCATCATGGGTAAAACACAGTTGCTTCATCGGGTTGTTCACGACGTTAAAATAATCACAAGCTTCATAATCAAACACGGTAAAGAGGTCATATCTAACGGGCTTTAAGTTCCATAGACCATATTTTATTTTAACAGCTTCAATAGTGCGTTGCCTTTCAATGTTGCGGCTAACTGACATGTCATAATAGAGGCCATACCTCGTTAAACTGTGAATTGCTAATAATGTTCCAGTGCCATCATCCATGAGGATGGTCGAGGGATTTTGAAGAGAGTTGACGATATCCACAAAAATGTAGAGGCGTGCATCAGCAAAAAAGACAAAGTCTAAAGACTCTGCTTTCAAGGTATCTAAATGTTGAGCATATGCCTTAGTACCTTCTTCAATATCGTGATCATTACGAGTACAAAATATAGTTTTTGCATGGGGAGGCAAAAGTTGTTTTATCATTAACCGCCATTTAGGGTTGTGATCGCTTGCCACGATAAAAAAGGTACTTTGTTCAATATTAAACTCTGTTATTGCTTCTAGCGCATTAATAACATGTAGCGGAGTTTGAACTAAAAATAGGGCAGTGCGTGCCATCAGTATTTTACCTTTCGTATATTTATAGTGTGACTTAGAAGGTCTTTTCAGAACACGCTCGACGACTGATAAAAACCGCCAAAAAATCCTTCATTATTAACTATACAACTATCTGTGAACAGAATAATAATTATAGCGGCGTGGTGGTGTCCTACTTTTCATTACGAACGCCTTTATTTCCTGCACTTCTCGTGATTCATTGGCAAATATTTTATCAATAAATCCTAGGTAAAAGGCAGGTTTATAGAAAGTGATATCAAGGTATGTCGGTTTATACGCTTAACTGGTTAGATGTTGAGCAGTATCATGCTATAATACATCATGGAAAAGTTTAAAATGGTGGCAATTATGCAGGTAAATAACAGCAGCACATCATCCTTATTCAATCAAATTCAAGATAAACAGACTGATCTGTTTGAAAAGTTAGCGTCTGGCAAAAAGGTCAATAATGCTTCAGACGGCGCAGCGGCCCAGCAGATTATTGACCGTTTAACGTCTGAGGTTGAAGGCAATCGTCAGGCTGTGAACAACGTTTATGATGGCATTTCGTTAGCTCAAGTCGCTGAAGGCGGTTTAAGCAACATTAACGATGATGTAAATCGTATACGCGAGCTTACTATTCAGTCTGGTAACGGTGTGTTAAGCGACGGCGACCGTCAAGCGCTGCAATCTGAAATATCACAGCTTCAAGAGAATATCAGCTTTACCATTGAGCAAACCAATTTTGCCGGTAAACCTTTGTTGTCTGACAATGGCGCGTTGAGTTTTCAAGTTGGGGCGAATGGTGGCAACTCAGTTGATGTCAAAACCCAAGATATTGGTAGCCAACTATCTGACGTACTTTCTATCGATTTAACTTCTGGTAGCAGTATTGATGATGCGTTAAATGCTACCGACGAAGCGATTGAAATTTTAGGTGGCGCACGTGGCGATTTAGGTGCTACGCAAAATAGTTTGGCTAGTACTGCTCGAAATTTAACCCAATCCAATGTGAACACGGCAGAAGCACGTAGTCGAATTCAAGATTTAGATTACGCTCAAGCAAGCTCTCAACAAGCGGCAAATAATGTCCAAGGGCAAGCGGCTTTAACGGTTCAAGCCCAAGCGAATCAGCAGCAAGGGCAGGTTTTGGCACTGCTCAGTTAAACATTAAATTTGAGTGAGTTATTCGAAAGAAGCAGGGAAACCTGCTTTTTTTATTGCTACATTTCCGAAAACACCAGTTGCGCTGCGATCTTTTGTCGTTACAATTTACAAATGCGCTAAACTGTAAATAATAACAAAGCGTTCTCGGGGATTTGATGAAGGATATTTTGCTGGTTAGTGATAGCCAGGAACTAATTCATAGCTTAGAAACCATAGTCACCTTTTTGGGAGAGTCGTGTCAGTCACGAGGGCTTTCTGACTGTGAAAGTTACCTGAAAGAAAAGGGTGCAGATGCCGTACTTATTGAGTACGCGTCGTCGTCAGTGGTGAATTCACTGGTTGCTCGTTTTCCACACATACCATTCGTCGCCATTTTACATTCAAATGGTGAAGTGGCCGCTTCGTGCAATTTAGTCAGCGTGATCACCTTACCGCTTACTTACCCAGTACTTACGCAATCAATTCACCGATGCCAAGAATATAGCCGCAGAAAGCCGGGTAAAACCCGCGCTGGTGGCTCTAAAACCCGCCTGTTTAGAAGTTTGGTGGGCAAGAGCGATGAAATTCAGGTTGTGCGTCGTTTGGTAGAGCAAGTGGCTCCTACAGAGGCAACGGTGCTAATTTTGGGGGAGTCTGGTACGGGAAAAGAAGTGGTGGCACGTAATGTACACTTCTTGTCAGAACGTAAAGATGGCCCTTTTATTCCCGTTAACTGCGGTGCTATACCCGGCGAGCTTCTTGAAAGTGAATTGTTTGGTCACGAAAAAGGCGCCTTTACCGGTGCGATTAGTGCTCGAAAAGGCCGCTTTGAATTAGCTGAGGGTGGAACATTATTTCTAGATGAAATTGGCGACATGCCGTTGCAGATGCAAGTCAAACTGCTTCGGGTACTGCAAGAGCGTATTTACGAGCGAGTAGGTGGTAGCAAGCCTCAACAATGCAATGTTCGTATTATTGCGGCTACCCATCGTCATCTAGAAACTATGATCAAAGAAGATAAGTTTCGTGAAGATCTCTACTACCGCTTAAACGTGTTCCCTATCGATAGCCCTGCATTACGTCAACGAAAAGACGACATCCCGTTACTGCTGCAAGAACTCAACAGCCGTATTCAAGGGGATGGTGTAGATAGTGTGAGGTTCACTGAACGCGCAATAGAATCGTTAATGGAGCATAATTGGGCGGGTAATGTTCGTGAGCTATCGAATCTAGTTGAGCGCCTGAGTATACTTTATCCCGGTCAAATCGTTGATGTGGCCGACCTTCCAGAGAAATACCAGTACGGTGAAATTCAAGCGTACGAACCAGATTACCCCGAAGAATTGCTAGAGCGAGACGCGTTTAATGCGCTTTTTGCAGAATCAGCTTCGCAAGATCACTTTGATGAACCTGAGGAAGAGAACAGTTTACCTCTTTCTTCTTCGCTGCCTGAGGAAGGGGTTAATCTAAAAGAATACTTGTCTGAACTTGAAATTACCCTCATTCGCCAAGCCTTAGAGCAGCAAGAATGGGTCGTTGCTCGCGCTGCGGATAAGCTCGGAATGCGCAGAACCACCCTTGTTGAGAAAATGCGTAAGTACGATATTCAGCGTATGGAAGAAGTTTAACGTCAATTACCTGACGTTAAACTTCTTCCTTAATTTATCGTAACCATATGATAAATATAGTATAAAAACTGGCATGTCTTCTGCAAAGTAAAATCATATACACAAACCGTCTTTAAATTGACGAGAGCCATATGATTTTTGATAGCACACACGACAGCAGTACTTCGTCTTCTGAACAATTCACTTCATCTTATGATGTGCCTAGTGTCGAGCATGCGCTTGAGGCTACAACACCGTCGTATGTGAGTGAAGCAGAAGTGAGCTCACTTCGTCGCCAAGCCAGTCGTTTGGAAAACTTGCTTCAAGTCATGCCGGCAGGCGTCATCGTTATTGACGGCAAAGGGGTTGTACGTCAAGCCAATGACTTAGCTAAGGCATTGCTGGGTGAGCCGCTAGAAGAACAAATATGGCGTAGCATCATTGCTCGCTCATTTAATCCTCGTGCAGACGATGGTCATGAAGTGTCATTGGTAGATGGTCGTCGCGTTAAACTTTCTATAACGCCACTTGAAGACGAACCAGGGCAGCTGATTGTTATTACAGATTTGACGGAAACACGTCGGCTTCAAGCCAGTGTCAGCCATATGCAGCGTTTATCTTCATTAGGCAAAATGGTGGCATCCCTTGCGCATCAGATTCGAACGCCTTTATCCGCAGCGATGCTTTATGCCTCCAATTTAACGCGAAAAGATTTACCCCAGCATGCATCTGAGCAATTTGCTCGAAAGATGACAGACAGACTTAAAGAGTTAGAAAGCCAAGTTAATGACATGCTGTTGTTCGCCAAGTCTGGTGAACAACAAGTTGTGAATACCTTATCGCTTGCCAGCTTGCGAGAAGCAATTGAGCCTAATGCGCAAACCATCACTGCGCAGCAAGCACAGCAAATTGCTTTTAATGGCTTCGATTCAACGGATGCACTTATCACTGGGAATCTCACCGCGCTGCAAGGTGCTGTGCTGAACCTTATTCAAAATGCGAGTCAAGTTACGCCCAAGGGCTACACGGTTTCGATTAATGCAGTAGTACATGAAAATAGGGTGCTACTTTGCGTTAACGATAAGGGACCAGGTGTACCCAATACCCTAATCAATAAAATATTCGAGCCGTTCTTTACCACCAAAACCCATGGCACAGGGCTGGGGTTAGCCGTGGTGAAATCGGTAGCTAAAGCACATAACGGTTCGCTTAGCATGGTAAATCTTAATGAAGGAGGTGCTTGCTTCACGCTTGCATTGCCTTGTAACACTCAGGCTATCGGGCAACACAATAAGCCTCACTCAAATGTCGCTTAATTGCTAGGAGAATTAGAAATGTCTAAAACAACTATTCTTATCGTGGAAGACGATGCTGGATTACGCGAAGCGTTGTACGACACCCTATTACTAGGCGATTACGATGTTGTAGATGCCGACTGTGCCGAGGCTGCGTTAATGGTCTTAGCGGGTCGAAAGATAGACCTTGTGGTGAGTGACATCCAAATGGGTGAAATGAGCGGCCTTACTTTATTGAAAAGTATTAAGGCGAAATACCCTCAACTGCCTGTATTGTTAATGACAGCGTATGCCACCATCGATGATGCCGTGCAGGCCATGCGAGATGGGGCAACTGATTATCTGTCTAAGCCATTCGCACCTGAAGTGCTACTTAATCTTGTTGGGCGCTATGCACCTGCTCAAAAAGTAGAATCTTGCACGCCTATTGTGGCTGACCCTTCTAGTTTAAAACTACTCGAATTATCAAGAAAAGTGGCGAAGTCAGAAGCGACCGTGATGGTACTGGGTCCAAGTGGTTCTGGTAAGGAAGTACTTTCTCGCTATATACACGATCAGTCTACTCGCGCCGATGCGCCTTTTGTGGCAATTAACTGCGCCGCTATTCCTGAAAATATGCTTGAAGCTACCTTGTTCGGTTATGAAAAAGGCGCGTTTACCGGCGCGATTCAAGCGTGCCCAGGTAAATTTGAACAAGCCCAAGGCGGTACACTGCTATTAGATGAAATTACCGAAATGGATTTAGCACTTCAGGCGAAACTACTTCGTGTTATTCAAGAGCGTGAAGTAGAACGACTGGGTGGGCGCAAAACGATTAAACTAGATGTACGGGTGATTGCCACCAGTAACCGCGATTTACGTAAAGCGGTAGAGCTAGGAAACTTCCGAGAAGATTTATATTACCGCTTAAATGTTTTTCCTATCACATGGCGGCCACTTGCTGAGCGTCCAGGTGATATTGTACCGCTAGCTGAACACCTGATTAATCGTCACACTAGCGTACAAGGCTTAGGCAATGTTCGCCTCAGTGCCGCTGCACGAAATAAATTGGCGCAATACACTTGGCCAGGTAACGTGCGAGAGCTTGAAAATGTTATTCAGAGGGCACTCATACTGTGTGAAGACGGCAGTATAGAGTCTGGTGACTTAATGATTGATATGGCGGTGCATGACGAGATGGCAGTAAAGCAGGACGAGCCCGAAGATAATAGTCGTTTAGGCTCAGAGCTTCGCCAGCAAGAACATCAAATCATCCTCGATACACTTACCCTGTGTAACGGTAAGCGTAAAGATGTGGCAGAAAAACTCGGTATCAGCCCTCGAACCTTACGTTATAAATTGGCCCGAATGCGTGAAGATGGGATTGAATTACCTGCTTAACATATCAAACTAGCTTGGTAACAAAGAGGGGGCTTTTATTCTTTATTTTAGGCCCTTATTTTTTAGCGGGATATCTACTTTGCTGTAGTGTATCTTGCCTTGCCTTGCCTTGCCTTGCCTTGCCTTGCACTTGGTTGTGCGTCACGGTAACGTGCGGAGCGTTTTGCGCTGCTCCGAACTATTTTACATTGCGCATTTACACCACTTTACACCTATTCACTTTCTTGACGCTATTTCCCCCTCTCTGTCATAAAATTGGCTACTTCCTTAAAAAATTGCGTAAGTCATTGCTTTAAAATGGATTTTGTATGAATTTCAAAGTTGGCTTGCCACTTGCTAGTAGTCTTATAGTTATAAGTAGTTGTCTTATAGTTAAGTGTTAGTCATCAGAGCGCATTGTCATTAAACGACAATTCCCCATCAATATTCTAAGGAGTGGTTATGGACGTTAAAGCCAATAGTTTATACCAAGAAATGCAGAGCATGATTGGGCAAACTCGTATGCCTTCAAACGAACTTCAACCCTCAAATGAGATTAACCCCTCAGCGAGTGATTTTTCTACCATGCTTAAACAAGCGGTAGATGGGGTTAATGGCATGCAATTAGAATCTAAAGATGCACAACAGCGGTTTGAAATGGGTGACCAGTCATTGAGCCTCGCTGAAGTTATGCTTACAAAAGAGAAAGCAGGCATAGCCTTTGAGGCCACAGTTCAAGTACGAAATAAAGTGCTTGAAGCGTATAAAACCATTATGAACATGCCGGTGTAGTTGGAGTAAGTCATGGCTGAAGCAACAGGCACAAATTTAACCGTTAACGACCCTTCCATGGGGAACGATAACGAGCCTGAGAATAAATCAGGATTCATGGATACCTTAGGCAGTGCTGACATGATGCGCCAGATGGCGCTAGTGGTAGTGCTTGTTATTTGTGTCGCGATTGCAGTCTTTATATTAATTTGGGCGCAAGAGCCTGATTTTCGTCCGTTAGCAAAAATGGAAACCCAAGAGCTTATTGAAACCTTGGATTATATGGACGCCAATCAAATTGAATATCGTTTAGAGGGAAACACGGTATACGTTCGAAGTGACGAATTTCAAACTATACGCTTGGGTATGACACGTCAGGGCTTAACCGGCTCTTCTGATGCTGGTACCGATATTATCATGCAGGACATGGGATTCGGAGTAAGTCAGCGGGTAGAGATGGAACGCTTGAAACATGCCCGTGAACAACAAATAGCCGCCACTATTGAAGATATCTCAAGTATACAAAAAGCACGCGTTTTGTTGGCTATGCCAAAAGAGAACGTATTTGCTCGCCGAGAGAAAAAAGCCTCGGCTACGGTAGTACTTACCGCTAAGCGCGGCAAAGTGATTGCGGGAGAGGAAGTTGACTCAGTTATCGATATTGTGGCGTCAGCGGTACAAAACATGGAGCCATCTGCGGTAACGGTGACCGATAGCAATGGCCGATTACTAAATTCGGGTTCACAAGACTCGCTAAGTGCTCGAGCACGAAAAGAATATGAAATTGAAAGACAGCGCGAACAAGAATACCTAGAAAAAATTGACGCTATTCTTATTCCTGTTTTGGGAATTGGTAACTACACCGCGCAAGCGGATGTGAGTATGGACTTTACTGCACTAGAGCAAACTCAGCGTAGCTATAACCCCGATTTGCCAGCTGTTCGCAGCGAAATGATCAATGAACAAAATAGTGTGGGTGGTGGTGCCATGGGTATTCCCGGCGCGCTAACTAACCAACCGCCGTTAGACTCGAATATTCCTGAAAATCCAGAAGCAGGCGCACAAGCTACTTTGCCAGGAAGTACATCGAAAGTATCTACTCGTAACTACGAACTAGACACCACCATTAGCCATACCAAAAAACAAAGCGGCGTAATCCGCAGGTTAAGCGTATCGGTGGCGGTAGACTATCTTCAAGTTGCTGGTGAAGATGGTACTACGTCGGCAGAGCCTCGCAATCAAGAAGCGTTATTAAACATCCGCCGTTTACTACAAGGCGGTGTTGGATTTGATGTGACTCGTGGCGACTCGTTAGAAGTGGTCAGTGTTCCTTTCACCCGCATGGATGATGGTGTTATTGAAGAAGCGCCAATATGGGAACAGCCGGCATTTTTGCCTATACTTAAGTTAGTCATTGGTGGTTTAGTTATTATTGTGCTTATCATCTTTGTGATAAGACCCATGCTACGTCGCTTGATTAACCCTGACGAGTCGAAAGAAGCTGATGACTTTGATGCAGACGAAGGCCTAGATCTTGGTGACGAAACCATTAATATGCTGTCTACTGACTTCGATGAAGGTCAGGTAGGCTTTGCGGCAGATGGCTCACTAATGTTGCCAGATTTACATAAAGATGAAGACGTATTAAAAGCGGTTCGTGCACTGGTTGCGAACGAACCTGAATTGTCAGCCCAAGTTGTTAAGGGCTGGCTGATGCAAGATGAGTAAGTGAGAGCGTATTATGGCTGAAGAACTTGCCACTACTGAAGAAGCGTCCTATGACGTCAGTAAGCTAGAAGGGGTTGAAAAAGCCGCTATTTTGCTTCTGAGTTTGTCTGAAGAAGACGCTGCACAAATATTAAAACATCTTGAGCCAAAGCAAGTTCAAAAGCTGGGCTCTGAGATGGCAAAAGTGGATGATATGACACAGACAAAAATTACGTCTGTGCATAAACACTTTATTGAAGAGATTCAAAACTACAGTACCATTGGCTTCCAGAGCCAAGACTTTGTTAAGCGAGCGCTCACCGCTGCATTAGGTGAAGATAAAGCGGCTAACTTAATTGACCAAATTCTGATGGGAAGTGGGGCGAAAGGCCTAGATTCATTGAAGTGGATGGACTCGAAGCAGGTGGCCAGTATCATTCGAAACGAGCACCCTCAGATTCAAACCATTGTATTGTCGTACTTAGAGCCAGAGCAGAGTGCCGAAATATTGGCGCAGTTCCCAGAAAAAGTGCGCCTAGACTTGTTAATGCGTATTGCTAACCTTGAAGAAGTTCAGCCTGCTGCACTGCAAGAGCTTAACGAAATCATGGAGAAACAGTTCGCCGGTCAAGCGGGTACGCAAGCGGCTAAAATGGGCGGCCTGAAATCTGCTGCAAATATCATGAACTACCTTGATACCGCTATTGAAGGTCAGTTGATGGATGCCATCCGTGAACAAGATGAAGAGATGAGCCAGCAAATTCAAGATCTTATGTTTGTCTTCGACAATTTAGTCGATGTAGACGACAAAGGCATTCAAGCTATCTTGCGTGAAGTGCAACAAGATGCACTGCTTAAGTCAATTAAAGGCGCCGATGAAGAGCTTAAGAACAAGATTATGAAAAACATGTCGAAGCGTGCGGCAGAAATGCTTAACGACGACCTTGAAGCCCTGGGGCCTGTACGTATATCTGAAGTTGAAACCGCACAGAAAGAAATTCTCTCTGTTGCCAGAAGACTGTCCGATTCAGGTGAAATTATGCTGGGCGGTGGAGGCGGTGAAGAGTTCTTATAACCCTTCATTATTTATTCGCCATTGTGGTTAAAATAGGCCTTTGCGTTAATTTTCCAAAGGCCTCATAAACGTTACCTGGGTAGATTGATGTCATCAAATAAAGGCTTCAGCGACGACGAATTAAATGATGCAAAACCTTGGGATTTGCCCTTCGTTGAACAGCCCGAAAAGCCACAAGATAAAGACAAAACCAATGCGTTAAATTTCCGTTCAGATTGGAAATACGAGCCTCCAGAAGAGGAAGAAGCTGAAATTCTTCCGCCTACCGCACAAGAAATCGAAGCGATTAGACAAGCTGCTCACGACGAAGGCTACGGACAAGGCAAAGCCCAAGGTTTCGAAGAAGGAAAAGCCGAAGGTATAGACGTTGGGCTTAATGAAGGTCGTGAGTCTGGTCATGCTGAGGGACTTGAGCAAGGATTAGATGAAGGTAAGGGGCTAATTTCTTCGCAAGTTGAAGTCTGGCAGCAACTTATTGAAAAGCTTCATACGCCATTATCACAAGCCAACGACGAAACCCGTGACCAATTAGTAAAGCTTGCAGTTACCCTTGCTAAATCGGTGATTAAAACCGAAATCACGTCGAATCATCAAGTGATTTTACAAGCCCTTAGCGAAGGAATGAAAGCCCTGCCGGTAAATCAAACACGGTATCAAATTCATATGCATCCTGATGATATAGCGCTAGTAACTGAACATTATTCGGAAGCAACGTTGAAAGAGAAAGAGTGGCAATTCATTGAAGCGCCTACCATGGAGCGCGGTGGCTGTGACATTGCGACTGAACAAAACGCCGTAGATGTTTCCATAGAACGCCGCTGTCGCGACGTAATCGATAAGTTCATGGTGAATCAGGGTTTATCAGATGAGTAGCCCTTGGCATGCACATTTTGATAGTTTGCAGAAACAAGTGTCATCGCCGCCTATTGTGGCCGCAGGCAAACTGGTCAGAGGCATAGGCCTTACACTTGAAGCTGTTGGGTGCCAATTACCCGTAGGTAGCCAGTGTCTTGTGCAAACCATTGAAGGCGAAATTGAAGCTGAAGTGGTGGGGTTTGGTGCCGATATCACCTATCTTATGCCTACCGAAGCAGTACGGGGCATCGTACCAGGAAGTCGGGTAATGCCACTAAACCGCCAAAGTGGTCTTGCTGTTGGCATGGGGCTGTTGGGTCGTGTGGTTGATGGAAACGGTAACCCTTTAGACGGGCTTGGCGAAATTCAAACTGAAACCCGCGTACCTACTACGCGGCCTCCTATTAACCCCTTAATTCGCCGCGCTATTACCCAACCTATGGATGTGGGTGTTCGCGCCATTAATGCACTGAATACCGTTGGGGTAGGCCAACGTATGGGGCTCTTTGCAGGCAGTGGCGTGGGGAAAAGTGTTTTACTCGGTATGATGACCCGGGGCTGCGAAGCCGATGTGGTTGTGGTTGGCTTGGTGGGAGAACGGGGTCGAGAAGTAAAAGAATTTATCCACGATATCTTAACCGAAGAAGAGCGTGCCCGTGCGGTAGTGGTAGCAGCGCCTGCTGATACTTCACCGTTAATGCGCTTAAAGGGCTGCGAAACGGCAGTTACCATTGCTGAATACTTTCGCGATCAAGGTTTAAAAGTATTACTGCTTATCGACTCTCTTACTCGTTATGCCATGGCCCAACGTGAAATTGCATTAGCAGTAGGTGAACCACCCGCAACAAAAGGCTATCCGCCTTCGGTATTTGCCAGGTTACCCGCATTGGTAGAAAGGGCTGGTAACGGTAGCGAGAAACAAGGGTCTATTACCGCATTTTATACAGTACTTACCGAAGGTGACGATTTACAAGATCCAATCGCCGATGCCGCAAGGGCGATTTTAGATGGTCACGTTGTGTTATCGCGAACGCTCGCTGATAGCGGTCATTACCCCGCCATCGATATTGAAGCATCTATTAGCCGTGTAATGCCTATGGTGGTCAGCGATGAACATCAACAAATGGCACGCAGAGTAAGACAAGTTTATTCGAACTATAAACAAAACCAAGACCTCATTTCTATTGGTGCCTATGCAAAAGGTTCAGATCCTCGCATCGATTTAGCCATTCGTGCAGAGCCTGCAATCAATGCGTTCTTGCAACAAGGAATGAAAAATGTGTTGCCTTATGATGAGTGCCTTGAAGGCATGGCTGCATTAGCGAAAGGCTTAGGGCAAGGGTAATCAATTATGTCTAAACAACTAGAGCGTCTGGCTGAGTTTGAACGAGAAAGAGAGCAGCGCATTGCGCAAATGTTCCAACAAGCGCAGCAAAATGTGATGCAGCAGAAACAAAAGCTGACAAGCCTTGAGCAATATAGAATTGATTACTTAAAAGGCATTCAGCAAACGGGAAAAGCGGGTGTTACTGCTACCCATTATCAACAGCATTTATCGTTTGTAGGCAAATTAGATAAAGCCTGCGAGCAGCAAATGAATGTGATAGCACAGGCTAATATGGCAGCCGATCAACGCAAGCAACTTTGGCTAAAGCAGCAGCAAAAAGTGAAAGCGGTAGAGTTGCTTCTTAATAAACGCCATTTAGCTAAAGTGGCAAAAGAAGCGAGGGCAGAGCAAGCCATGATGGACGAATTTGCCACACAGAAATTTTTTAGAAGCGGAAAAACATTCTTCTAGGCAGTTTATCCAATTTGCTACTTACCCCAAGTCGTTCAATCCTTTCGATTTTTTAAATATCTCGTCGGTTAACCTCCACAATGGAACACTCTTTGCAAACTCACTACTAATTAACGTGTTTATACGCCTAACTTGAATACCGATACGGGAACTTTTATTAGCTAAGTATCGGCCTGCAGCCCACGGACACAGGGGGTGTAGAGATAAAACGATTCAATCTGGGTTTTCATGGTTCTGACTTTCAAAGTCTTAGCAGGACGGTAAAAATATGATGCAACAAGTTGCCGCACAAAAAACAGACATTGCCGCGTTGCCTTTTTCGGCCTCATCAACGGCAAAAGCCGTAGAAGCAGGTATGGGTTCAGAAGATTCATCGCAGAATAATAAAGCGTTTGAAGCGGCTTATATCCAAGCAAAAGAATCGAGTACAAAGTCTCTCGAGGCCCAGAACAAAAGTCATTCCACGCGACACACCAGCGCATCGGTGAACAACAGTACAAACCCTGCTATTGATAAGAAATCCGCTGATAGACATTCTCCCGACCCAGAGAGGGGGAATGTTGATTTACCTCCGGTGAAAGATGATGAAACACAAGCACGAAATGGTGATCAAACAGACAAAAAAGCCCAAGAAGGCGAGTTAACATCACCTGACGAAGGCACGGATGAATTAATCATTGCCGATGCACAGTCACGTCGAATCGACACTGACGCAAAGAAAGATGGCTCACTCCTTATTGATGATAAAGGTACAGGCAAAGAGGACAGCCAAAATGGCGGCGACAACAAAAAAGACTTCTTTGGCGGCCATATTGATTTACCACCAGAAGAGTTAACAAGTATTGGAAACGGGGATAGCGAAAGCCCCACAGATTGGATTGAGTATGTCACATCCATGATGGGCGCGTCTGGCGATGACACCGTTACTTCAGATGCAGAGGCTACCGCAATTACTGATGATTTATTAGACGCAGGCGAGATAGAGGATGCCGAATTAGCCGCGAAGCAATTAGCACAAGCTTTGCTAGCGGGTGATGAATTGGCGGGCGAGGATGTATTAAGTGCGTTGGCGTCTAATAACGGTAGTAACGAAAGCGATGCAGTAGTAACCGGTGCATTAACCTCGAAGAATCTTCCGGAGGATGTTGATACAAGCTCTGCAACAGAAATAACCGCTTATTTAATGAACTTGCTAGAGAATCAAGCCGGTGATGAACTTGGTCAAGATGCAGGCGAAGGGCTTAGTAGTGAAACCTTAGAAGCAATAAAAGCACTCACTGCGGCCTTATTGGCTAAAGCAAATGAAAACACTGCACCGAGCGAAGTCGATACGGGGCAGTCTGAAAAAGTCGACCCCTTAGCTAACCTGCTTGCGCAGTTTTTGGGTGATGCTAGCGAAAATGAAGACGAAAGTTCTGATGCTCAGACGCAAATTTCAGAGCAAGATCTATTAGCCGAACAAGAAGCAAATGAACAAGCCTTGAGTGCCGATGAGGCGTTAGTATTAAGTCTTCTTCAAGAGCAAATTACTGCGCAAACTGACACCAAAGAAGCACTAAATGCAGCGCTAGCTAACGGTGTTTCAAGCCAATCTACTGCAACAACGCAAACGAATAGCAACCCTGTCGATACAGTCTCCACAGAAGCTAGCGATATACTTACCGATAGCCAAGGTGAGTCTTTATTGCAGTCAATTGCGATGATGTCACCAGAAAGTGCACAAAAGGCGGCTGAAGCATTTGCCGAGCGCGTAGCGGCATCTTTACCTACTGCGACAACCGCAGCCCAACAACAAGCGGTTAAGTCTAACTTGATTGCTGGTATTAATGAGTTTCAGCAACAAGTCGCTCAAGGACGGGAGCCTGGGATAGATCTTTCGGCACTTGTGGCCGATGCGGCTTCTGAAGCGGGGTTAACACAAACGCAAATGCAGAATGTAGCGGGGCAAACTGACGTACTAGCAGGGCAGTTTATGCAATTGGTAAACGGTACCCAACAAAGCGCTCATCAAGTACTGCAAAGTGAACTCGTTAGCATTGACTCTCTCATGAATGAAAGTAATCAAGTTCGTGCGGAGTCAACCAAGACCCAGCTTCAATTTGATGGCGCTGACAAACCCGTCAATATTTTAAAGCCCGAAGGTCAGCAACAATTGCATGAGAAAATTCGCTGGATGGTGAATGCGCGAAACAGTATGGCAGAAATTAGGCTCGACCCACCTGAACTGGGCAGTATGCAGGTACGAGTGAATGTATCTGGCGATGCAGCCAGTGTGAGCTTCATTGTGCAGTCGCAGCACGCTAAAGATGCACTAGCCGATGCCATGCCTAGGCTAAAAGATATGCTAGCAGAGCAAGGCATCAATTTAGGTGAATCAGAAGTACGTAAAGATAACTCGTCACAAAATGGTGATGGAAGTGGCCAGCAACTTGCAGGTAACGGTGTACCTAGCCAAGATATCGACGGTGAGTTCGACGAGGGTTCCACGGTGATAGAGCAGTCTGTCACAAGGGAAGCGAAAGGCGGTATAGACTATTACGCTTAGTAGGTTGATAGCGAAGGCAAAGACTTAAGTAGGGTTGATGTACAATTGCGCTATCTGCTATAAGAACTGCAAATTTATGCAGGCTTACGTTGCCATTTTCGTCGTAAGCCTGATAATACGAGTTCCTCGTGGGATATTGACGGATTAGACATGGCTGAAGAAGAGTTACAGATTGAAGAAGGTGGTAAAAAGAAAGGCAAAATGATGCTGATTATTATTATCGCCGTAGTGTTAGTTGGCGGTGGTGCAGCAGCCTATTTTCTTTTATTTGCTGGTGGTGAAGAGCCTGTAGCTGCAGAGCAACTTGCCGAAACCGACGAGCAGGTGGCCACTGAAGCAGCGGCCCCAGGGGGAAGTGCTGAAGTAGGTACCGCCTTATATGTCGCCATGCCACGCCCTTTCGTTTTTAACGTTCCGGGCTCAGGTCGAGACCGTTTAGTGCAAATTAAAGTGCAGCTTCTAGTGCGAGGCTCAGACAATGAAGAGTTGGCTAAAACCCACATACCGTTGATTGAAGGCACTTTGCTGCAAGTCTTTAGTACATCAAATGCCGATGATTTGGTGACTGAAGCAGGAAAAATTGAACTGCGTGAACAAGCGGTGACTGAAGTACAAAAAGTGCTTAAAGACATCGCGGGAAGTGATGTAGTTGAGCGTGTGCTCTTCACTGGTTTTGTGATGCAATAACAGGTAGATAACTGTGAGTGATTTATTATCTCAAGATGAAATCGATGCCCTCCTACACGGGGTAGACGATGTAGAAGAAGACGAGGTTGGCGAAGCCGACTCCGATGCTTCTACGCTAGAGTACGACTTCTCCTCACAGGATAGGATTGTTCGTGGGCGTATGCCTACGCTTGAAATCGTTAATGAACGCTTTGCTCGTCACATGCGAGTGAGTTTGTTCAATATGATGCGCCGTTCTGCGGAAGTGTCAATTAACGGTATTCAAATGATTAAATTTGGTGAATACATTCATACGTTGTTTGTACCCACCAGCTTGAATATGGTGCGATTTCGCCCGCTTAAAGGTACCGGTCTTATTACCATGGAAGCCCGCTTGGTTTTCATTCTGGTAGATAACTTCTTTGGTGGTGATGGCCGCTATCATGCAAAAATTGAAGGGCGCGAATTTACGCCAACTGAGCGGCGTATTATTCAAATGCTGCTTAAGATTATTTTTGAAGATTACAAAGAAGCGTGGGCGCCAGTAATGGATGTGTCTTTTGAGTATTTAGACTCAGAAGTAAACCCGGCGATGGCGAACATTGTGAGCCCCACTGAAGTGGTCGTGATCAGCTCATTTCACATAGAGCTTGACGGTGGTGGTGGCGATTTCCACGTGTCACTTCCATACTCAATGCTAGAGCCTATCCGCGAATTGCTAGATGCGGGTGTGCAAAGCGATAAAGAAGATACCGATTTGCGCTGGAGTAAAGCACTTCGCGATGAAATCATGGACGTAAAAGTGGCACTGACAACCCACATGCTTGATGTGGATGTGTCATTACGCCAAGTAATGGAATTTAAACCAGGTGAAATTATTCCTGTGGAAATGCCAGAAACCATTACGGTGCTAATTGAAGATTTACCTACGTTCAGAGCTAAGCTAGGTCGTTCACGAGATAACTTAGCCCTGAAGATAGTAGAAAAGATTGCAAGACCGACTTCTGTGAAGTCTGAGTTACAATTATTAACCCGCGGCGGGCGCATTATAGATAATGATGCCGAGCTGCAAGTACTCGAAGAAGACCTGTAAGGTGAGGGGAATATCCCATGAGTGAAGACGGTATGGACGATTGGGCTGCCGCCATGGCGGAGCAAGCCGATTCTGAAGCTGACGATCAGGAAAATGATGATGTTCAGGTTGCAGAACTCGACGAATTAACCGACGACACACCCATAACCCAAGAAGAGAAAAAGAAGCTGGATACCATTTTGGATATTCCAGTCACTATCTCGATGGAAGTAGGGCGTAGTCAAATAAGTATCCGAAATCTGCTACAGTTGAACCAGGGATCTGTGGTGGAGCTGGACCGAGTTGCTGGTGAGCCATTAGATGTATTGGTAAATGGCACGTTGATTGCTCATGGTGAAGTAGTAGTGGTCAACGATAAATTCGGTATTCGGTTAACGGATGTTATTAGTCAAATCGAGAGAATCAAGAAGCTTCGATAAATCTTCTTACATAGCAAGGGGTTGCGCAATGCTGCCCCTTATATTTACGCAAGTAGTGAATGCGCAATCTACCCAATCAATCACTAATCCCACCTCTGTAGTGTCAATTTTTCTATCACTTCTTTTAGTGGTTGGAATTATTTTTGCGCTCGCTTACCTTATGCGTCGATTTAATGTCGGTACCATGGGTGGTGGGCAAATGAAGGTGGTCGCCAGTATGGTGGCAGGCACGAAAGAAAAAATAATGGTTATTCAGGTGGGCGACGAACAACACCTAGTGGGCGTGACCAGTCATAATATTTCCCATTTAAGTAAACTTGAAAAGCACTTAGAAACGCCAGTGGCAAATGGGCAGCAGGGCAGCGGTGACGCATTTAAACAAAAGCTGGTTGCCGCCATGGCAGGTAAGCTGAACCCTTCAATAAAGGAAGATAAAAACGATGCGTAAGTTTTGGACCGCATTTTTTGTAGTGTTAGCTTCTTTGGCGATTGCTGAGCCTGCACTGGCACAGCAAGGCATTTCAGCTGTTACCGTCGTGACTAACGATGACGGTTCGCAAGATTACACCATGACGTTACAAGCGCTGTTTATCATGACAGCGCTCAGTCTTATTCCCGCGTTTATTATGATGATGACGTCTTTTACCCGTATCATAGTGGTGTTATCAATTCTGCGACAAGCCATTGGTTTGCAGCAATCTCCTTCAAACCAAATTTTGGTAGGAGTGAGTTTGTTTCTTTCTATGTTTATTATGGCGCCGGTGTTTGAAGAAATTAATGAGCGGGCATTACAGCCGTATTTGTCTGAGCAAATGACAAGCATGGATGCTATAGAGCAAGCTAAAGGGCCCATGCGTGCGTTTATGTTGTCGCAAACCCGAGTGAAAGATTTAGAAACCTTTGTGCGTATTGCTGGTGATGAGGGGAAATATGCAGATACAGACGAAGTACCGCTAACTATCCTTATTCCTGCCTTTGTGACCAGCGAGCTAAAAACCGCGTTCCAAATCGGATTTATGCTGTTTATCCCGTTTCTTATTATCGACCTTGTTGTGGCCTCAATATTGATGGCAATGGGTATGATGATGCTTTCACCCATGATTGTTTCTTTGCCATTTAAACTCATGTTGTTTGTGTTAGTCGATGGCTGGAATCTCATATTTGGCACACTAGCTACCAGTTTCGGTATGGGTGTGTAGGAGGGCTTATGTCACCAGAAGTCTTTGTTGAAATACTCCGTGAAGCCATGTTTATGGTCATCGTTCTGGTGTCTGCGGTAATTGTTCCAAGCCTCATTGTAGGGTTAGTGGTTGCCGTGTTTCAGGCGGCAACCTCAATTAACGAACAGACCATGAGTTTCTTGCCGCGCTTACTTGTTACCCTACTAGCGCTTAGCTGGGGTGGTAACTGGTTAGTACAAAAGTTAATGGACTTCACTTTCCACATGGTAGAAATGATACCTCAGGTTATTGGTTAATATGGTCGTTGAACTGGCTACCATCAATCAGTTTCTTGCTGATTTAATGCTGCCTTTTATGCGTATTAGTGGCTTATTTGTGGCAATGATTGGCCTAAGCGCACAATCTATTCCCCCACAAGTTCGTGCTCTGCTAGGCATTCTGCTTACGCTGATTATTATGCCGGTAGTGCCACCAGCCCCCGTTGATGATTTAGTCAATTTAGGCACCTTTATTCTAGGTATTCAACAGCTATTAATTGGCGTAGCTATCGGGTTTATTTCCATGATGGTGTTAAATACTTTTGTACTGGCTGGGCAAATTATTGCTATGCAAACGGGCTTAGGTTTCGCCTCAATTGTAGACCCAGTCAATGGTATTAACGTCCCGGCCGTAGGGCAGTTTTACTTAATTCTAGCTACCTTGCTTTTTTGGACGTTAGACGGGCATCTATCTATGATCCACATGATTGTGTTGAGCTTTCATGCGTTCCCGATAGGAGAAGCATGGTGGACAGGGGAGCAGTTTAGGGAAATTGCCCACTGGGGCGGGTGGATGTTTATCTCCGCGATTACGCTATCATTGGCGCCCATTGTTTCACTCCTTATTGTGAATTTAGCGTTTGGTGTAATGACCAAAGCGGCACCTCAACTTAATATTTTTAGTATTGGTTTTTCTATTGCACAGGTGATGGGCTTGCTCATCATCTGGATAACCCTAGATAACTTTACCGCGCATTTTGAAACGCAGTGGCTGCGGGCAGAGCAGTTTATGTGTCAACTTCTTAGGATTTGCCCATGAAAATAAGTCAGGTGATACATGGCTGATTCCGATTCTAGCGAAAAAACAGAAGACCCCACGGGGAAAAAACTCGAAGACACTCGAAAAAAAGGGCAGATAGCCCGATCCCGAGAACTATCGACAACTTTAGTGCTGGTGGTCAGTGCCTTTATGTTTTTGTTCGTTGGGGGCTGGATTGCAGAGTCGGTATTCAAGCTGACGCAACGTATGTTCGTTTTGTCGCGAGATGAAACCTACGATACCACCCATATGTTTGGCGCATGGGGCGAAGCCATTTCTACGGTCAGCGTACCTGTATTGGTTTATATGACGGTGGCCATGCTAGCCGGAATATACGGTTCTATCGCATTAGGCGGCTACAACTTTACGTGGGAAGGTGCCAAGTTCAAAGGGTCTAAAATGAGCCCGCTTAGTGGGTTTAAGCGTATGTTTGGCATGAATGGTTTGGTTGAGTTAATTAAATCCATCGCCAAAGTGGTTGTTATCGTTGGGATGGCGTTAGGCGCACTGCTGTTTTTTGAAGATGAAGCGCTACACCTTGATTTAGAGCTGTACCCAGGCAATATTTTTCACGCGTTAGATATGCTGAAGTGGGCCTTTATTATGTTGGTTTGCGGCATGATACCTATTGCACTTATTGATGTGCCTTATCAAATGTATAAGCACAACAAAGAAATAAAGATGACTAAACAAGAGGTGAAAGACGAGCGTAAAAACTCTGAAGGTGATCCTTTGGTAAAAGGGCGAATTCGTCGCTTACAGTATCAAGCTGCCACCAAGCGCATGATGCAAGAAGTTCCTCAGGCCGATGTAGTTGTGACCAACCCTACCCATTATTCTGTCGCAATAAAGTATGATGACAGCGGCAATCGCGCCCCAGTGGTTGTGGCAAAAGGTACCGATGAATTGGCGATGCATATTCGTAAAATAGCCACCGCCAACGATGTGCCACTTATTCCATCACCAATGCTAGCCCGCGCAGTGTACTACTCTACTGAAATTGATGGTGAAGTACCTAACGCCTTGTTTATGGCGGTAGCGCAAGTGTTAGCGCACGTTTATCAGTTAAAAGCACACAGAGCGGGTAAAGGAAAACGACCCAAGCCGCTTAAACGTGATTTACCCATACCACCAGAACTGCGCCGCTAAGGCGCTGCTATCAGCTTAAATTAACGCTTAAATCGAAGCTTATAGCGAGCCACTCTTAACTGTAGTTCTGCGAATTGCGGCCCCACTTACGTTTAATCGGTTTTGTATAAATCTGGCACGGTAGTTGTAATAGTCATTGAAAGATAGCGTTTAGCGTCAATTTTCCGATAGAGAGACTCCCTGCAATGCAGTTATCCGGTTACCTACAGCGATTCGATAAAAGTCAGCTGCAGAACATTACCAGTGGCTTAGGCGCTCCCATTGTTCTTCTTGCCATTATGGGCATGGTTATTCTTCCCATGCCGCCATTTTTACTCGACGTATTGTTCAGCTTCAATATTGCGCTGTCTTTAGTCATTATTTTGGTGGCGGTATTAACCCAAAAACCGGTTGATTTCGGTATTTTTCCCCTTGTGTTGTTGATTGCTACCGTACTGCGGTTGGCGTTAAACGTTGCCTCCACGCGTGTCGTCCTGCTATATGGACATGAAGGCGGGGATGCTGCAGGTAAGGTTATCGAAGCATTTGGTGCTGTGGTAATTGGAGGCAACTATGCGGTGGGGGTGGTGGTCTTTGCTATCTTGCTCATTATCAACTTTAAAGTAGTGACCGCGGGTGCAGGTCGAATTTCAGAAGTAAGTGCTCGCTTTACTCTTGACGCTATGCCAGGTAAGCAAATGGCTATTGATGCCGATTTGAATGCGGGTTATATCGACCAAGATCAGGCGCGTGCTCGCCGAGAAGAAATAACCGCCGAAGCAGATTTCTATGGCTCGATGGACGGTGCGTCAAAATTTGTGAAAGGTGACGCTGTTGCCGGCCTCTTTATCATGCTTATCAATATTGTGGGTGGCCTTTTTATTGGCATGATTCAACACGGGTTAAGTTTTGGAAATGCCATCGAGGTTTACACCATTTTAACCATTGGTGACGGTTTGGTGGCGCAAATACCCTCACTGTTACTGTCTGTGGCTACCGCTATTATTGTTACCCGAGAAAACGAAACCCAAGAAATGGGCAAAGAAATTCGTAGTCAATTGGGTAATAGCCAAGCCCTTTATATTGCCTCTGGTGTGTTATTCGTTATGGGTATTATTCCCGGCATGCCTCATTTAGCCTTTATTGGTTTTTCAGTGCTTATAGCCGGTTACGCCTACTGGCAGGGGGTTGCGGCTAAACGCGAGGCAGAAAAGCCTAAAACCCCAGCAAACATAGTGAAAGATGACACTGTTGCGCCTGAAATAAAAGAGCTTGGGTGGGATGATGTGCAGCATGTCGACACCATCGGCTTAGAAGTCGGGTACCGACTAATCCCCTTAGTAGATAAGTCTCAGGGCGGAGAACTGCTCACTCGTATTAAAGGGGTTCGTAAGAAGTTATCTCAAGAGCTAGGCTTTCTTATTCCACCGGTACACATTCGTGACAATCTAGATTTAGAGCCTAACCTGTACACCATTGCGATGTTGGGTGTAACCATTGGCGATGCGCAAATAAGCCACGATGAAGAGCTTGCGATTAATCCGGGTCAAGTATTTGGCAAACTGGAAGGTCGTGCTACCAAAGACCCTGCCTTTGGCTTAGATGCGGTATGGATCAAACCGAATAAGCGTGAGCATGCGCAAACACTGGGTTATACCGTGGTTGATGCTGCTACTGTGGTTGCTACTCACTTAAGTCAATTGCTGACAAACAACGCCTACCAACTACTTGGACATGAAGAAGCTCAACAGCTACTAGATATGCTAGCCAAGCAGCATCCTAAATTAGTTGAAGGGTTAGTCCCTGATATTCTGCCGTTGAGCACTATCGTTAAAGTGCTGCAAACCTTGCTATTTGAAGGGGTGCCTATTCGTGACATGCGTACCATTGTACAAACCCTGAGCGAATACGGCCCACGTAGCCAAGACCCAGATGTACTGGTGTCTGCGGTACGAATTGCGCTTAAACGTCTAATCACCCAAGAAATTACCCAAGGGGCGAAAGAGATACCCGTCATAACCTTGGCGCCAGAGTTGGAACAGATGTTGCACCAGTCATTACAAGCAGGTGGCGAAGATGGCGCTGGTATAGAACCAGGACTGGCCGATAAGCTGCAAAAATCATTGCAGCAAGCTAGTCAGCAACAAGAATTAGAAGGTGAGCCTGCGGTACTTCTCACTTCCGGTATGTTGCGCCCCGTACTATCTCGCTTCTTAAAGTATTCGGTCGCGGGTTTACATGTACTTTCCTATCAGGAAGTACCCGACGATAAGCAGATAAAAATAGTCAGTTCGGTCGGTCAATAATCTGACACTGGGTGATTGGAGAGTTTTCAATGAAAATCAGACGTTTCTTTGGCAAAGATATGCGAGAAGCTTTAAGCCAAGTTAAAGCGGAATTGGGTAGCGATGCCGTTATCATGTCGAACCGAAAGCTTGCTGACGGTATCGAGCTGGTAGCCGCTTACGATAAAGAGCCAGAAGCCAAACTGTCGATTAAAAAGCCTGCACCTAGAGCACCAGGTCAAGCGAAAGCGGCTGTACCTAGTCTTAGTGAAATCATCGGTGATGATGGTCCAGATAGCTTAAAAGCACTGTTGGAAAAACAACATGGTGGCAGCATTCAAAGCTCATCTTCAGCACCTAGTGCCAACGCTCAGCATGCCAATCAAATTGCCTCGCACTTAGACTTTTCAGAAGCCTTTATCGACGATGTAGAAGCAAATCAAAACACCTCTGAATTCCCTAGCCATCAGGCATCTAGCCTGAATGAAAGTATTGATAAAAGCAGAGCTCCTCAGTCTGACGAATTGTCTCAGATTAAAGAAGAGTTGGCGTCACTACGAAATGTACTTCAATACCAAGTGGCCGATTTGATGGAAGCAAAAAGTCGTCGTCAGCAACCTGTACATCACTATTTGATTCAGCGTCTAACCGATATGGGACTGAGTCAATCACTGGCAGAGCAACTAATTAGTTACACGCCGTCGCATTACAACGAGCGTGACGCTTGGGTTTATCTTTTAAACCTATTGGCTAATCGCATTAATGTGACAGGTAACGATATACTTACGCAAAAGGGCGCAGTTGCGTTAGTGGGTCCTACCGGAACAGGTAAAACCACCACAGTCGCTAAATTAGCTGCTCGCTATGCACAGAAATATGGTGCTGACTCCGTTGCCATGATTACGATAGATACCTATCGTATTGCAGCGTTTGAGCAATTAGCCACATATGGAAAAATTATTGGCTGCACAGTGCGTAAAGCACAAAGTAGTGAAGAATTATCAGATTTATTGTTTCAATTACGCCATAAGAGACTAGTGTTAATTGATACGGCAGGCTTTAGTCAGCGAGATAGTCGATTAATTAAACAGATAAATCAATTTGATAACGGTCAAATGCAGCCAGTGAAAAAATACCTAGTAGCGCAAGCGAATACCCAATATGCTGCGTTACAACGTATTATAGATGCGTACGAAGGGGTGGAACTTAGCGGTTGTATCTTTACAAAGCTTGATGAGTGCTACTCTCTAGGCGAAGTGCTTAGCGCAGCGGTGGAGTACCAGTTACCTGTCAGTTATGTAACAGATGGACAGAAAGTTCCTGAAGACATTAAGATTGCAGAAGCAAAATCTTTAGTATCTGCTGCTGCAAAGCTTTATAAAAAGTACGGTTTGAATCATACTACTAGTAACAATGTGGTTAAAACAGCACGAGCAGTATGATTGATGATCAAGCGAGTAGCTTACGAAAAATGAAGCAATCACGATTAATCAAAGTTATCGCCGTCACCGGAGGTAAAGGTGGCGTTGGTAAAACAAATATTACGCTAAACACGGCTATTGCTATGGCAAAGCAGGGAAAGCGGGTAATGGTATTGGATGCAGACTTAGGTCTGGCCAATGTGGATGTAATGCTAGGATTGCGAGTAGAGAAAAACCTCTCCCACGTATTATCTGGTGAGTGTACCTTGGACGATGTTCTCGTTACGGGCCCTCACGGTATAAAAATAGCACCAGCCACATCAGGTTCTCAATCAATGGCAGAGCTATCACCAACGCAGCATGCAGGGCTTATTAGAGCTTTCAGCGAATTGCGTTCGCCCATTGATGTGCTTATCGTCGATACCGCAGCAGGTATCTCCGATATGGTGCTAAGTTTCTCCAAAGCCTCTCAAGATATTATGGTGGTAGTGTGCGATGAGCCTACTTCACTCACCGATGCCTATGCGTTAATTAAAATTCTTAACAGAGAGCACGGTGTCTTTCGCTTCAAAGTGGTCGCCAATATGGTCCGCGATGTTAGAGAAGGGCAGGAACTCTTCAGCAAACTATCGAAAGTAACAGGGCGATTTTTGGATGTTGCGCTAGAATTGGTGGCAACGGTTCCTTTTGACGAGAACATACGACGAGCGGTACGTAAGCAAACGTCAATTGTAGATGCTTATCCAAGTTCTCCTGCGGCAGTGGCGATTAGCCAGCTAGCAGCCAAAGCAGCATCTTGGCCTATTCCTGCGCAACCAGGAGGTCACTTAGAGTTTTTTATTGAACAACTAATAGCAGATAAAGCAGTAGGAAGTCAGCGTTGAATAGCAAAGCAGCCGCTTATCAACAGCAAACGGACAAGTCACAGTTAGTTGAGCGTCACGCTTCGCTGGTGAAGCGAATAGCACACCACTTAATGGCGAGACTGCCAGCCAGTGTACTTGTCGACGATTTAATCCAATCCGGTATGATTGGACTGCTAGAAGCTGCACGAAATTTTGACGGTTCCAAAGGCGCAAGCTTCGAAACCTTTGCGGGTATACGTATTCGTGGCGCGATGCTTGATGAAATCAGAAAAGGTGATTGGACACCTCGTTCCGTGCACAAAAACGGACGAGCCATTACCGAAGCAATCTCTCAAGTTGAAGGTGAAACTGGTCGTGACGCGCGAGATGTTGATATTGCAGCTAAAATGAATGTAAGCATGCAAGATTATCATCAAATGCTTAACGAAGTGAATGCCGGTAAATTGGTGGGGATCGAAGATTTAGGGGTTTCTGAAGATGTTATTTCTACAGAAAAAAACCGAGGTAGCGACGCGCCGTTAGAAGATTTGATGCAAGGGGCTTTCCAAAAAGCGCTAGCACATGCTATTACTACATTACCCGAACGGGAAGCGATTGTACTTTCTTTATACTATGATGAAGAACTGAACCTTAGAGAAATTGGCGAAGTTCTTGATGTTAGTGAATCGCGAGTGAGCCAAATTCATAGTCAGGCCATGTTAAAACTCAAATCACGAATGAAATCGTGGCAAGTTGACGAAGAATAGAAATTAATAACAATTAACCCCTCATTGGAGGCTATTTTGGATAAAAGTATGAAAATTCTCGTGGTTGACGATTTTTCTACCATGAGACGTATCATAAAGAACCTGCTAAAAGATTTGGGTTTTGCCAATATCCAGGAAGCGGACGACGGTAACACCGCGCTACCTATGCTACAACAAGGTGATTTTGACTTTGTTGTAACAGATTGGAATATGCCAGGTATGCAAGGTATCGATTTATTACGCGCTATACGTGCAGATGATAAGTTGAAACACCTACCGGTTCTTATGGTGACAGCAGAAGCGAAGAAAGAACAAATCGTTGCCGCAGCGCAAGCTGGTGTGAATGGTTATGTTGTTAAACCTTTCACTGCCGCTACGTTGAAAGAAAAATTAGATAAAATCTTCGAACGTTTAGGTTGATCCAGACGCTCACCAGAGAAATGAGGTTTACTGGATGTCGACAAATGAAAGTGTCTCTATAACGCTCGAAGAAGCCAAAAAATTGGTAGCGTATCTTGAAGAGGGCGATAACGCATCAGCGAACGCTGTCTTAGAAGCTGTTTCGATGAAAGAGTCCATTGAGCTCTTTGCTGAAGTTGGTAAATTAACGCGTCAACTTCATGACTCGTTAAATAACTTCCAAATCGATGAACGTATTAAAAATTTAACCGTTGATGACATTCCTGATGCGCAAACGCGACTCATGTACGTTATCGAAGAAACGGAAAAAGCTGCCAATACCACCATGGATGCAGTTGAAGAGAGTATGCCAATTGCTGAAGTGCTCTCTACCCGCATCGAGAAAATCATGCCGGAGTGGAAAAAACTGATGAATCGTCAACTTGAGTTGGGTGAATTCAAAGTTTTATGTGCAGATTTAGACGAATTGCTAGAAGACGGATCGAAACAATCGGCTAAGCTTACATCATTGCTTACCGAAGTGTTAATGGCACAAGGTTACCAAGATCTTACCGGTCAAGTTATTCGCAGAGTGATTGAACTCGTAAAAGAAGTGGAAGATAGCTTAGTTAATATGCTTACGATGTTCGGTGAACCCGAACAGGCGGAACTAGGCAAGCCATCTGAAGCGAAAGTCGAAAAAGTTAACAAGATCGATAGTGTCGAAGCCGAAGGTCCAATTATTGATGCAGACCAACGCGATGATGTTGTATCTGGCCAAGATGACGTAGATGATCTTTTGTCTAGCTTAGGTTTTTAGGGGAGCGGGCGCATGGCGTTTGATGTTGACGAGGATATATTACAGGACTTTCTAGTTGAAGCTGGGGAGATCCTTGAACAATTACAAGAACAGCTCGTTGATCTGGAAAATAATCCTGAAGATGCAGATTTACTTAATGCTATCTTTCGTGGTTACCATACCGTAAAAGGTGGCGCCGGCTTTTTGTCGCTTACCGAATTAGTTGAAATTTGCCACGGTGCAGAAAACGTTTTCGATGTAATGCGAAACGGACAACGTACTCTTACGCCTGAATTAATGGACACCATTCTTCAGGCCACCGATGTAGTCGTAGAGATGTTTGAGCGTGTTAAAGCGCAAGAACCCCTAGTGCCTGCAGACGCAAAACTTGTTGATTTGCTACATAAGTTAAGCACCCCAGAAACCCCAGACGAAAATATCTTTGGTGACAGCAGTGACGCGGTTGAAACTCCTGTTGCCGAGGAAGAGTTCGCGTTGGAAGAAGCGCCCGTATCTGAAGGGCCTGCTGATAGTGGCGATGGCGGCATTGACGAAATTTCTGAAGATGAATTTGAAGCCTTGCTTGATGAACTTCATGGTTCGAGTGCGCCGGGCAAACCTGCGCCTAAGGCAGAACCAAAAGCGGCTGCACCGGCAGCCGGTGGTTCAGGTGATGATATTACCGACGATGAATTTGAAGCACTGTTAGACGAACTCCACGGCAAAGGTAAATTCAAAGAAGAAGAACCAGCGCCTGCGGCTGCACCGAAAGCGGCAGCACCTAGTGGTGAAGAAATTACCGATGATGAGTTTGAAGCACTACTTGACCAATTACATGGCTCAGGGCAAGGGCCTACGGCTCAAGGGACTGAGCCTGAAGCAAATACACCGCCTGTAGATAAAAAAGCGACGGAAGCGATTCAGAAGGCTAAAGCAGAACAATCTGCCGCTAGTACGCCTGCTAAATCAACGCCTGCCGGGAAAGCACCCGCACCTAGTCCAGCAGCTAAGAAGACGGCAGAGCCGGCTAAACCCGCTACTAAAAAAGACGATAAAAAAGCAACGCCTGCTCCTCCTCAAGCAGAAACCACAGTACGTGTTGATACCAAACGCCTAGACCAAATTATGAATATGGTTGGCGAGTTAGTATTAGTACGAAATCGTTTGCTGAGTTTAGGAATAACCAATGCCGACGAAAGTATGTCGAAGGCAATTGCTAACCTAGATGTGGTAACGGGCGATTTGCAGGGTGCGGTTATGAAAACCCGTATGCAGCCAATTAAGAAAGTGTTTGGCCGCTTCCCTCGCGTTGTTCGAGACTTAGCACGTACTTTGAAAAAAGAAATCACCTTAGAATTAGAAGGTGAAGAGACAGATTTAGATAAAAATCTGGTAGAAGCACTTGCCGACCCACTGGTTCACTTAGTGAGAAATTCGGTAGATCACGGTATTGAAATGCCAGATGATCGTGTGGCTACAGGTAAAACTCGAATGGGAACCGTGAGACTATCGGCTTCTCAAGAGGGTGACCATATCCTACTTACCATCGAAGATGACGGTAAGGGAATGGATGCAGAAAAACTAAAAGAGATTGCTATAAGCCGAGGTGTTTTAGACGCCGATGCGGCTGCGCGTATGTCTGATGTTGAAGCGTTCAACCTTATTTTTGCACCAGGGTTCTCAACCAAAACTGAGATAAGTGATATCTCGGGTCGTGGTGTAGGCATGGATGTGGTTAAAACAAAAATTAACCAGCTTAACGGTACTATTAATATTGATTCCCAGCTTGGAAAAGGTACTCGACTCGATATTAAAGTTCCACTAACGCTTGCGATATTACCTACCCTAATGATTGTGGTTGGCAAACAAACATTTGCGTTACCGTTAGGAGCGGTCAACGAAATTATCAATATGGACATCAAGAAAACCAATACGGTTGATGGCCAATTAACCATGATAGTTCGTTCTAAAGCGATACCACTGTTCTTCCTCGGAGAATGGTTGATCCGCGGACCTAAAAATATAAGCAAAGAAAAAGGTCACGTCGTCGTGGTTCAAATAGGCACCCAGCAAGTTGGATTTGTTGTTGATGCGCTAATAGGCCAAGAAGAAGTGGTTATAAAACCATTAGATGCCTTATTACAGGGAACGCCTGGTATGGCGGGAGCAACTATTACATCTGACGGTGGAATTGCACTCATCTTAGATGTCCCTAGCTTACTGAAGCGTTATGCTCGAAAGCCTTTAAAGTAATACGGCGTAACAGATAGGAAATTAACATCCATGGTCTTTAAAGTCCTGGTCGTGGACGATTCTACTTTTTATCGTCGTCGAGTTCGTGAAATTCTCGACGATGATAGAGAACTTGAAGTTATTGGTGAAGCTCGTAACGGGCAAGATGCTCTAGACAAAATAGATACACTGCTACCTGATGTAGTTACAATGGATGTGGAAATGCCGATAATGGATGGTATTTCGGCGGTAAAAGCCATTATGGAAAAACGGCCGGTGCCTATTTTGATGTTTTCGTCTCTTACGCACCATGGTGCGCAAGCAACGCTAGATGCGTTAGAAGCCGGTGCATTAGATTTTCTGCCAAAGAAATTCGAAGATATCGCCCAAGACCGTAAAGATGCAGCACGACTGCTCTGTACAAAAGTGAGATTGATTGCACGGCGTGGTGTCGGCATAAAACGCCCTGTATTAAAGCGTATTGAAAGTAGAAAGTTCCCTGATAACGCGCCAAAACAAGCGTTTTTCAAAAGTTCTAGTCTACTTAGCGGAAGGAAAGATGCCACGAGGCAGCCCACAGTTTCCTCGATTAAGGCTTCTGGTAAAAGGTATAAGTGTTTAGCAATTGGTGCATCTACGGGTGGTCCAGTGGCATTGCAGAAGATATTGGTATCACTGCCATCAGACTTTCCTTATCCAATTGTACTGGTACAACATATGCCCGGTACCTTTACTAACGCATTTGCACAGCGGCTTAATTCTCATTGCGACATTAGGGTTAAAGAAGCTGAACATGGCGACATATTAAAACCAGGGTGTGCTTATTTAGCCCCCGGTGGCAAACAAATGTTGATAGAGGGTTCCGGCTCTCATAAGAAAGTAGTAATTACCGACGCTAACCCGTCTGATAAAATCAATTATAAGCCGAGTGTTGATTTAACCTTCGGTTCGCTAGCCAAAGCTTATGGTGGCGATTTATTGGGTATTATTTTAACTGGCATGGGCGCTGATGGACGAGAAGGCTGCCGTTCGATGAAAGATAACGGCGCTACCATTTGGGCTCAAGATCAGGATTCATGTGTTGTTTATGGCATGCCTCAAGCGGTAGCTGCTGCAAACATATCGGTTAATAGTATAGATATAGATGACATGAGCAGCTGTATTCTAACCGAAATGAGATAGCTCAAATGCAGCGTTAGTGCTGTCTTTGAATGAACAACAACCCAAGTAAATATAAGCTGGGAATTAAAACGATGAAGGTGTGGACAGTTGCAAACCAGAAAGGCGGAGTTGGTAAAACAACAACGACAGTAACCTTAGGTGGTTTGTTAGCTCAGCGCGGGAAGCGAGTATTGATGGTTGATACCGATCCCCACGCCTCATTGAGTTATTATTTCGGCATAGATGCAGAGTTGCTGAGTCAATCTGTCTACGACATTTTTATTAAGTCTTCTGACATCACTGCCGATATGGTCATGGACTGTTTGTGTCCAACTAAGCTAGATAATTTGTACGTTTTGCCCGCTACCATGGCATTAGCCACATTAGACAGAACAATGGGAAGCGAGCAAGGAATGGGCTTAGTGCTGAAAAAAGCGCTGGCCAAAGTAGAGAATGAATTTGATGTCGTCATTATTGATTGCCCGCCAGTACTTGGTGTACTTATGGTCAACGCATTGGCAGCATGTAACAAAGTGATAGTGCCGACACAAACAGAGTATTTGGCGCTGAAAGGCTTAGATAGAATGATACGCACCATGGAAATAATGGGGCGCTCTCTGCAAAAGTCTTTTGACACTGTAATTATTCCTACTATGTTCGACAAACGCACTAACGCAGCACTTGAATCAAGAAAGCGTTTAATGAGCGATTATGGAGAGCGGGTTTGGCAAGGTGTAATTCCCGTAGATACGCATTTTAGAGATGCGAGTTTAGTACAGTTGCCAATTTCCGCAGCATACCCGAAAACCCGAGGGGTAACGGCTTACAGCAAGTTACTTGAGGTTTTGGAGAAGTAAAGTTAGATGAGCAATCAAGGACCTTTTGCACGGGAAGACGTTGTAGAGGCTTATCTCGATAGCCTATTAAAAGAGCCAGATGATCCGGCAGACGTTACTGCGCGAACGGCAAAATTGCTTGAGCAGGCAGTGCAAACGTTAGCCGAAGAGGCAACGATTGATGAAGCACCTACCACTGAACAAATAGTGGTTGAAGAAGCCATCATAGAAGCAGTGTCATCTAGCACAGGCAAAGATGTCGAAGAAACTACGCAATACGAAAAAAGCGACTACAATGAAATAGATAATGAGACTGCAGAGTCAGTCAATGCCTCCTCAGAAGAGGGGCAATCAGAAGAAAAAGAATTGTTGGTCGACAGCCTTGAAAATAATTTTCAGGCATTATTTTTTGAAGTGGCAGGGCTAACGTTAGCGGTGCCATTAACCACCCTAGGTGGTATACATCAAATTGAAAAGATAGGCCCTTTATTTGGGAAACCAGATTGGTTTATGGGGGTGATGATACATCGCGAAGAAAAGCTTAGCGTTGTAGATTCTGCAAGGTGGGTCATGCCAGAAAAGTATGATGAGCGTCTCGCAGAGTCATTGAACTACCGATATCTTATTATGTTAGGGGATAGTTCGTGGGGATTGGCCAGCGAGAAACTGGTCAACACGGTCACCTTGGCAAAAGCTGACGTCAAATGGCGTGAGTCTACCGGTAAGCGTCCCTGGTTAGCAGGGATGGTTAAAGAGAAAATGTGCGCGTTAATTGACGTTAACGAATTAATATCTATGCTTAACAAAGGCTTAGGCAGTAACGACCAGACGCCGAGTATTGGGAGCCAGGTTCATGAGCGACGAAAGAACGAACAGTAATACCACCGATAGTAATGATGAAGTCCTTCAATGGGTGACATACCGCTTAGGTGAAGAAACATACGGTATTAACGTAATGCAAGTGCAAGAAGTATTACGTTACACTGAAATTGCACCTGTACCCGGCGCACCTGACTACGTACTAGGTATTATTAACCTACGTGGTAATGTTGTTACGGTCATTGATACACGTGCACGTTTTGGGTTACCACCAACAGAAATAACAGATAATACCCGTATTGTTATCATCGAATCTGATGAACAAGTCGTGGGTATACTTGTTGATAGCGTGGCTGAAGTGGTTTACCTTCGCTCGTCTGAAATTGATAGTGCGCCAAACGTGGGTACTGAAGAAAGTGCTAAGTTTATCCAAGGGGTAAGCAACCGAGACGGTGAGCTTCTCATCCTAGTTGATTTAAACAAACTCTTAAGTGACGAAGAGTGGGATGAACTAAGTTCAATTTAGTCAGCCTACACGTCTAAAGGGCAGGTAACTGGGTTATCTGCCTTTTTTATTTCCGGTTTATATAGGTACGAATTAAGGCATCTTCGCATATGGATCTGCAGTTTATTGCTCCAACAGTCAACGAACTACTATTGCTTGCACTTGTAATAGTGCTTGGTATTTTTGCGATATGGTTGACGTTAAAAGAGCGAAAAAACCATGCGGCGATAGTTGAACTTCAAGACCTTGTAACTCGTCGTACCGACGATATGGATACCCAGATTCGAAATTTTGGTCATCAACAAAACGAAGCGCAAACCAGAAGCTTAGTGGTTACTCGCCATCTGCAAGCCCTTCAAGCTAAGCAAGATGATTTCGAAAATCAGATCCGCGAACTAAAACTCCAAGACCCCTCTTTGAGGCTCTATCAGCGAGCGGCCGAGTTAGTAAAGCAAGGCGCAAGTATCGAAGAAGTGATGGAAGCCTGTGATATTCCCCGTGCCGAAGCAGAAATGTTGTTTATGGTACACAAACAATCCCCTTCCCAATAATACACTCAAACGCACGTTTAGACGTCTAGACGTAAAGATGTTGACATCTGTGTGGTAATTGCCACAATACAGTCATAGTAATTTATGACTGGAGCCTTCTATGCCAATTCGTATACCAGAACAACTGCCTGCGCAGAATGTGTTATTGGGCGAAAATATATTCACCATGGAGAGCAATAGGGCGGCGAATCAGGATATACGTCCTCTTAAAGTGGGTATCTTAAATTTGATGCCTAATAAAATTGAGACTGAAGTACAGCTGTTGAGATTACTTTCTAACACGCCACTTCAAATTGATGTGGACTTTATTCGTATCGATAATCAGGCGCCCAAAAATACACCTCAGTCTCACATGGATGCTTTCTACCACGACTTTTCGCAAGTGGCAGACAAAAAATACGATGGACTTATCGTGACTGGCGCACCTCTAGCTTTGCTAAAATACGAAGACGTAAAGTACTGGGATACCATGACCACCATTTTAGAATGGGCACAGCGTCACGTTAACTCAACGCTATATTTATGTTGGGCTGCACATGCTGCCATGTACCACTTCTATAACTTTACCCGCACGCTGCGCAAAGAAAAGTTTTCTGGCGTGTTTGAGCATAAAGTAAATGACCCTCATAATGAATTATTGCGTGGCTTCGACCCGGTATTCTATGCGCCTCATTCCCGGTATGGTCATATTGATACCACGAATTATAATAGTGTAGATGGGTTACATGTGGTGGCAGAGTCTGAAGAAGTAGGCGCTTATATTGTTGCTTCAGAAGATAAGCGCATGGTGTTTGTTACGGGCCATCCAGAATATGATGCTGATACCCTTGGAGATGAATATTTCAGGGATGTTAAAGCTGGGCAGTCACCCGCCATACCAAAAAATTATTTTTCGGATAACGATCCGACCAAGCCACCCATCGTCAGGTGGCGCTCCCACGGGAGTCTGTTCTTCACAAACTGGTTAAACTACTATGTTTACCAAACAACGCCGTATGACTTAAATCAGTTAGCTGAAAAATCACAGCCAAAGAGGTAACGCGTGAGTCAACATCCAGATTCTAGCGCGCAAGCAACACTGCTAAGCGCTGCTCAACAACGTATTCTTGTATTAGATGGTGCGATGGGTACCATGATCCAGCAGCATAAGCTGGAAGAGGAAGATTATCGCGGCACCCAGTTTGCCGATTGGCATTGTGATGTAAAAGGCAATAACGACCTTTTGGCCATCACACAGCCAGATATTATCTACCAAATTCATTGCGATTACTTTGAAGCTGGCGCTGATATCGTTGAGACCAACACTTTTAACGCCACCACAATAGCCATGGCGGATTACGACATGGAAGCGCAGTCCCGAGATATCAACATTGCTGCCGCCAAATTAGCCAGAAAAGCGGCTGATGAGTTCACAGCGAAAACCCCTGATAAACCAAGATTTGTTGCCGGTGTATTAGGTCCAACGAATCGTACTGCGTCTATCTCTCCTGATGTTAACGACCCAGGTAAGCGCAACGTGACGTTCGACGCCTTAGTAGAAGCTTACACAGAGTCTACCGAAGCGCTAATCGAAGGCGGCGTAGATTTGATTATGCTTGAAACCATTTTCGATACGCTAAATGCTAAAGCGGCAGCTTTCGCCGTGGAAACCGTGTTCGAAAAACTAGGTAAGTATTTGCCAGTGATGATTTCAGGCACCATTACCGATGCCTCAGGCAGAACGCTTTCGGGGCAAACCTCTGAAGCCTTTTATTATTCAATGCGCCACATTAGCCCGTTTTCGTTTGGCTTGAATTGCGCTTTGGGGCCTGACTTGTTACGCCAGTATGTCGAAGAAGTCTCAACTATTAGCGAGTGCCTTGTCTCTGCTCACCCCAATGCGGGTTTACCCAACGAGTTTGGCGAATATGACTTAGAAGCGCCTGAAATGGCCGAGCATATCAAAGAGTGGGCAGCGTCAGGTTTAGTGAATATTGTGGGCGGCTGCTGTGGCAGTACGCCAGAACATATTCGTGCTATTGCCGAGGCGGTAAGCAGCATAGCACCAAGAAAGGTCCCTAAGTTCGAACCCAAAATGCGTTTGTCTGGCCTTGAGCCGTTTGTACATTAGGAGGCAGCGTGAGCGCACAATTTTCTACATTTATTAATATTGGTGAACGTACTAACGTTACCGGTTCAGCACGTTTCAAACGCCTTATTCTAGAGGGTGATTATGAAACGGCTCTTGATGTTGCCCGCCAGCAAGTGGAAAGCGGCGCGCAAATTATCGATATCAATATGGACGAGGCCATGCTTGATTCCAAGCAGGCCATGGTCACCTTTTTAAACCTGATTGCTTCAGAGCCTGATATCAGTCGGGTTCCTATTATGATTGACTCATCAAAATGGGAAGTGATTGAAGCGGGGCTAAAATGCGTGCAAGGCAAGGCGATTGTAAACTCAATCAGCCTTAAAGAAGGCGAAGAAAGCTTTCTTGCCCAAGCACAAAAAATCAAACGTTATGGTGCTGCCACGGTAGTCATGGCATTTGATGAAACTGGGCAGGCCGATACGCAAGCTCGAAAAGTTGAGATTTGTCAGCGCAGTTATAAATTACTGACAGAATCTATCGGCTTTCCGCCAGAAGACATTATCTTTGACCCGAATATCTTTGCGGTAGCAACGGGTATAGAAGAGCACGATAACTACGCCGTAGACTTTATAGAAGCAACTCGAAAAATTCGCGAGCTTTGCCCTTATGCGCATATCTCGGGGGGGCTTTCTAATATATCGTTCTCGTTTAGAGGTAACAACCCTGTACGCGAAGCGATGCACTCGGTGTTTTTGTATCACGCCATTCGTGCTGGTATGGATATGGCTATTGTGAATGCGGGGCAGCTTGAAGTTTATGATGAAATACCAAAGGAGCTTCGCGAAGCGGTAGAAGATGTCATTCTTAACCGCCGTAGTGACTCTACTGAACGCTTGCTCGATATCGCCCCTAACTATCAAGGCGACGGCAAAGCAGCGGCAAAAGAAGATTTAAGCTGGCGAGAGCAAGACGTCAATAAGCGTTTGGCCCATGCGCTTGTTAAAGGCATTACCGATTACATCATCGATGATACTGAAGAAGCCCGGTTACAAGCTGAGCGCCCGCTGCATGTAATTGAAGGGCCGTTGATGGACGGCATGAACATTGTTGGCGACTTGTTTGGTGAAGGCAAAATGTTCTTGCCTCAAGTTGTGAAATCGGCGCGGGTAATGAAAAAAGCCGTGGCTCATTTACAGCCTTACATTGAAGCCGAAAAATCCGATGGTACTAAGAGCAATGGCAAAATATTGCTTGCCACCGTGAAAGGTGACGTACACGACATTGGTAAAAACATTGTAGGCGTTGTGCTGCAATGTAATAACTTTGAAGTGATTGATCTTGGGGTGATGGTTCCCGCCGCCACTATCTTGCAAGTGGCAAAAGATGAAAACGTAGACATGATAGGCCTTTCTGGTCTTATTACGCCTTCACTTGATGAAATGGTGCATGTGGCAAAAGAGATGGAGCGCCAAGGCTTCGACTTACCGCTACTAATCGGCGGTGCAACCACATCTAAAGCACATACCGCGGTGAAAATTGAGCAAAATTACCATGCACCTGTAGTGTATGTTCCCAATGCGAGTCGCGCCGTTGGCGTATGCCAAAAGCTGCTCAACCGAGGTTCTCGGGATATTTACGCCGAAGAACTGGCAAAAGAATACGACAAAGTACGCGACCAGCATGCTCGTAAGAAGCCTCGAAGTAAGCCTGTGACCTTAGCGCAAGCGCGAGCTAATGCCTTCGCGCCAGATTTTACAGAAGCACCGGTAACCCCTAAAAAATTAGGCGTAACGCCAGTGGATGTAGATATCGCTACGCTGCGTCCGTATATCGACTGGACACCCTTCTTCCTAACTTGGTCTTTGGCTGGTAAATACCCACGAATTTTAGAAGATGAAGTGGTCGGGGAAGAAGCAAGATCTTTATTCGCCGATGCAAACGAGATGCTAGATAACATTATAGCTAACAATTCTTTAGCCGCTAAAGGGGTTATCGGCCTGTTTCATGCCAACCGCGTAGATGATGATATTGAAGTGTATACCGATGAGTCGCGCTCAGAAGTGCAAGGTGTAGCGCATCATCTTCGTCAACAAACGTTGAAAGATAAATTTGCTAACTATTGTTTGGCTGATTACGTTGCCGAGAAATCATCAGGCATCAACGACTATATTGGTGCCTTTGCCGTGACTGGCGGAATAGGCGAAGATGAACTTGCCGATAGTTTTATTAAGGCAGGTGATGACTACAACGGTATTATGGTGAAAGCCGTGGCTGATAGGTTAGCCGAAGCATTTGCCGAATACCTACACGAACAAGTGCGTAAAGTGTATTGGGGCTATGCCGAGAGTGAAAACTTAACCAATGACGATCTTATTCGTGAAAAGTACCAAGGTATTCGCCCTGCGCCAGGTTATGCCGCGTGCCCAGAGCATACCGAGAAGCAGCTTATCTGGGATTTATTATCGGCGGAACAACACACCGGCATGAAACTAACCGAAAGCTACGCCATGTGGCCAGGTGCGGCGGTGTCGGGTTGGTATTTCTCCCACCCTCAAAGTAAATACTTTGCCGTGGCTAAAATACAAAAAGACCAAGTGGAAGACTATGCCACGCGCAAAGGTTGGACACTGGAAGAAGCTGAGAAATGGTTGGGGCCTAATTTACATGACTGAGTCGTTCTCAAAGCCGTTTAGCCAAGCGTGCGAAAACAATAAAGCGCCAATTTTAGCTGTGCTTAATCGCACGTTTGCTAATTGTAAAGGCGTATTAGAAGTTGGCAGTGGGACAGGTCAGCACGCGGTATATTTCGCTGAAAACTTGCCGCATTTGCAATGGTACTGTAGCGACCAACCTGACTATCATGAAGGTATTATAGCCTGGTTAGAAGAAGCTTCGTTACTCAATGTCACAAAGCCCGTGGCGTTAACTATAGGTAAAGACAGCTTTCCATCGCTACCCATTCAAGGTATCTACAGTGCTAATACCGCCCACATTATGCAGCGTCATGAAGCTGAACTGTTGATGAAATCAGTAAGTGAATACTTACCTTCGGGTGGTGTTTTTTGTCAATATGGCCCCTTTACTATTGGCGGCGAATTCTCTTCTGAAAGTAACAGAGTATTTCATGAATCACTTATCGAACGTGGATATGGTGGCTATCGTGATATCAGCGAGCTGACAGCATGGAGTAATGATTTGGTGCTGCGTGAAATACATAAGATGCCTGCCAATAATTTATTGCTGGAATGGCATAAGCGGTAGTAACAAAATCGACGTAATGAATGTGTTATTTCAGACTGCTAGCTTTGGCTAAGGTTATAAATTCGTCAACAAACCCTATCGGGTCTACCTCTTTTCGGTGTCCTAAATACAAGGTTTTTTGTAAGCCCTTTTCACCTAAGGGCTTATACGTTAACACCGCACTTTCTTTCGCTTCATCAACCAACCATTTAGGTAGTGCGGTAACACCGCGCCCTGCGGCCACCATTTGCAAAATAATTTCAGTGGTTTCAATGGTTCTGTGTTGTTTTACGCTTGCGCCAGCTGGGGTAAGAAACCCAGCAAAAATATCTAAGCGATTGGTTTCCACCGGGTAGGTAATCAGCACTTCATTGGTCAATTGCTCTGGTTTAATGTAGGCGTATTCAGTCAAAGGGTGTTCATTGTGCATCACCAATACCTGCTCGTAATCTAATACGCCAGTGTAGCTTATTGCATCTAAATATAATGGGTCGGGCGTTAGCAATAAATCGATGTCGTAACCATGCAAGGCTTGTAAGCCTCCGAATGAAAAAGCACGTCTTACATCAACGTCTACATCAGGGAAGGCCTTTAAAAAAGGCGCAACGACTTTTAGCAACCATTCAAAGCAAGGGTGACATTCCATACCAATACGCAATATGCCTTGCTTGCCTTCCGCCATGCGACGAAGCTGTGCTTCGATATGCTCGAATTGAGGAAGCACTCGCTGAGAAAGCCCAACTAGGCTTTTGCCAGCTTGGGTTAACACTAACGTTCGCCCTTCCTTTTGCCACAGTGGCAACGAAAAGCTTGCTTCAAGCTTTTTCATCGAATGACTAAGCGCTGACTGGGTAACGAACAACGACTTGGCGGCTTCTGTCATTGTGCCGTGTTTATGAATAGCGCTAATTATTTTAAGGTGCTGACGTTCAATCATAATTTATGAATTTTTCTCATGCATTACCGTAAATATACCATTATTTTTAATCAATTTTGTCATGCTCGTGAGGTAGCTCGCGATAACATATAGGCATAGACAAGTGATTAATCGTTAATGACATCCACCGCAGTGGAAAGTCGGTTACCTATAATATCCCTTATCACAGAGGTAATTTCCCTAAAGGTTTTGCGACCGGGAGCGGTATTTCTCCATGCCAAGGAGTGCTGCCTTTCAATAGGCATGCCCTCTATTTCACAAACATGAAGTGCTTCAGGGTGATGCAACTCTGAATGAATATATAGCCCAGGCAAAAATGCTACGCCCATTCCCATTACTACCATTTGGCGCAGTGTATCTAGGCTTGTTCCTTCATAATCTCGTTGCAGGTTTGCGCCAATTTCATCGCAAATATGTTGCACTTGATGATGAAAGTGGTGTCTATCTTCTAGTGTGAGTACTTTTTCTCCAGCAATTTGCTCAGGGCGAACAAAGGCATTTCCGGCAAGCTTATGATCAGAAGGCACAACGAATTTAAGCGGTTCGTTAAACAGTGGCTCAGTTATAAGCTGCGAATATTCACTGGAAAGTGGTGAGATAATTAAGTCGTATTCACCGTGCAGCAATCCATGTTGTAGTGCCTGTGGTGCCGCTTCTCTTACGTAGAAACGAAGCCCTGGCTTGCGCTGATGCAATTCGGGTAAAATATGGGGCAACAAGTAAGGACCAAGCGTAGGGGGGATACCAAGGCGGAAGGTAACCACTTCACCTTCAGCCAGATCCCGTGCTATTTCATTGAAACGGTGATTCGCTTGAAGTACTTCTTCCGCCGCTTCGAGTAGCGCTTTGCCTTGAGGCGATAATAAGGTGCCAGTTCTTGAACGTTCAAATAAGACTAAATCCAAACTGCTTTCAAGGGCATTAATTTGACTCGTTAAAGTAGGCTGACTAATTCCTAGGCTTGTGGCAGCTTGACGAAAGCTTAAGTATTTAGCTACAGCAACAAAATAACGAATTTGGTTAATCGATGGAGTTTTACCGTTTAGTAACATGGTTATTACGTCGCCTAATTTTTATAATTCTTACGCTTGATAGGTGTAGGCTATCACGAGCTGGTATATTAAACTATTAATCTATCAGGCGACACTGGCGCAGACAGTAAAAAAATAATTATTCAATGGAGATATTTATGGATCACGTTATTTCAGGTGTAGCTAAATTCCAGAAAGAAGTTTATCCAGGAAAAAAAGCAGCTTTCCAAAAACTGGCGAACGGTCAGAACCCAGAAGTGCTTTTTATCACGTGTTCAGACTCTCGTATAGATCCAAACTTGGTAACGCAAACCGAGCCGGGTGAATTGTTTATCTGTCGTAACGCGGGCAACATCGTGCCGCCGCATAGCAACCAAACGGGCGGTATGACTGCCTCAATCGAATTTGCTGTTGCAGCACTAGGCGTTACGCATATCGTTGTTTGTGGACACACAGACTGTGGTGCAATGAAAGGCGCATTAAAGCCAGAAGGGCTTTCTTCATTGCCGCACGTTAAAGAATGGCTGGGCCATTGTCGCGCTGCGACTGAAGTTGTTAAAGAGCGTAGTGGTTGTTCTGAACTAACCCACGATCACCTAGAAGATGTAACGAAAGAAAACGTGGTACAGCAAATTCAGCATTTACGTACACACCCTGCTGTTGCCGCAAAAATTGCGAACAAACAAGTTACGCTTCATGGTTGGGTTTATAATATAGGTAGTGGCGAAGTGTTGTGCTACAACAGCGAGTCTGGTGAGTTTGAGGTAATGGATCAATCTCACGCAGAAGCGCAGCTTAAGCGATAAGCACTTTTGCGCGATAAGAATTTAGGAAACATTTCATGTTTAAGTTAAATGTAAGTAATTTACGTGGTGACATCACCGGTGGTTTAACCGCCGGTATTGTTGCTTTGCCGCTAGCCTTAGCGCTAGGGGTAGCCTCAGGACTTGGTCCGATGGCCGGCCTTTATGGCGCTATTGCGGTGGGTTTCTTCGCCGCGTTGTTTGGTGGCACACCCTCACAAATCTCTGGGCCTACAGGGCCTATGGTTGTTGTATTAGCAGGTTTGTTTGCCAGCCTCTCAGGCGATGCAAGCTTGATCTTTACCGCAGTTATACTCGCCGGTATTTTTCAAATTATCTTCGGCTTCTTAAAAGTTGGGGAATATATCCGCCTAGTTCCATACCCTGTTATTTCAGGCTTTATGTCGGGTATTGGTGCCATTATTATCATTCTACAATTAGGCCGCCTGTTGGGGCATGAGCCTCCAGGTGGCACTATTGGCGCATTAAGCTATCTACCCACAGCACTTGCAGATATTAATTTTGCAACGCTAGGCTTAGGTATTGGTACATTAATCATTGCCTACAAATGGCCTGCGTCACTAGGTAAATATGTGCCGGGTGCGCTAGCAGCACTTATCATTGGTACTCTTGCAAGCTTGGCGTTATCTGTACCTATCTTAGGTCAAATTCCTACGGGCTTACCAAGCATCCAAATGCCAGTATTCGAGCAAGGTACAGCATTATTAATTTTAGAAGCTGCGTTTATTCTTGCAGTACTTGGCGCTATCGATAGTTTGTTGACGTCATTGGTAGCAGACAACATGACCCGTACCCGTCACGATAGTAATAGAGAGTTAATCGGTCAGGGTATTGGTAACACTGTAGCGGGTTTCATTGGTGGTATTGCGGGAGCAGGTGCAACCATGCGAACGGTTGTGAATATTCGTAGCGGTGGTAAAGACCGTATTTCGGGTATGGTTCACGCATTGGTATTACTTGCGATAGTCTTGGGTCTTAGCCCGCTCGCGGCGCAAATTCCTCATGCTGTACTCGCTGGTATTTTGGTTAAAGTGGGTTTAGACATCATTGATTGGAGCTACTTGAAACGTGCTCACAAGGGGCCTCGTTGGGACTTCGGTCTGATGATTTTGGTACTTGCACTAACTGTGTTTGTCGACCTTATCACTGCTGTGGGTGTGGGTGTGGTATTTGCGGCTTTAGCTTACGTACGTCAAATTGCTCAGTTGCAACTTGAAGAGCTTCGCAAAATTCCAGAGTCACTTAACGATCCAGAAGAGAATGCGTTACTTGAGTCGCTTAAGGGCAAGGTCTCTATATTCAGCTTCGGTGGTCCATTGAGTTTTGGTGCCGCTGCTGATGTAGGTCACCATGTACGAGACAACGTAAAAGCGGGCTCAAAGGTGATGATCTTAGATTTCAGTCGTGTGCCTACTGTGGATGTGTCTGCAGCAATGGCGGTAGAGACAGTGACCGTGGATGCCATGGCGGCAGGTAGACAATTAGTGATTTGCGGTGCTAATACCGCGGTGAACGAAGTGTTAGAAAGTATCTGTGTGAATCATCCAGGTATCGTTATTTACGACAATTTGCACGATGCATTGCTTTATGCGAAAAAAAAAGTGACGCAACCACCAAATCAAGAAGTTAATTTTAACGCGATATCACAATCTTAACTTACTGATAATTAAGTTATTTAATAAAGGTCCTTCTCATGAAGGGCCTTTTTTTTGCACTTTTTTCATCGCCTGTCACTTTTTATTAATTGAATGTTCAATTTAACTTAACGTAACTGTCACATCCGCTTTTTAATCTACTTGGGTGAAAAACACTCAAGTAGATTAAAAAGGGAACAATACACATGACGCGTTACCATCTTATTGCACTTAGTGTGCTGGCCGGTTTATCAGGCACATCGAATAGCCACGCCGAAGCTATAGCCGAAGATAAATCTAATGAAATAGAAGAAATTACAGTTGTTGGCCGAAGCGTGTCATACGCTAATAACGCCGCCTCTGAAGATATGCAAAAACAACAAGCTAATTTAAGCAGTGTGCTTGCTGTGGTAGATAACTTACCGGGTGTGTTAATTAACGAAGGGGACACATTTGGGGCCGATGATTGGTCCACTTCTATTGTTATTCGTGGCTTTCAAGTTAACCTAAACGAACAACAAATTGGCATGACAGTAGATGGTATTGCCAACGGAAATTCAAATTATGGCGGTGGCGCTAAAGCAAACCGCTATATCGATACCGAAAACTTACAAACCATCGAAGTATCGCAAGGTACGTCCGATATTGCTTCTCGCTCTCACGAAGCGCTGGGTGGCACCCTAAACTTCACTACTATCAATCCTAGTGAGGAAGAAGGCTTTGTTGCGAGTGTTACGGCGGGTGAATTTGATGCGTCAAAATACTATGTGCGTTATGACACTGGCGAGATCTTAAAAGATACGTATGCCTGGATTAGTCTTTCTACACAAGAAAGCAGTGATTTCATGGATCAGGTAGCTGAAAACACCCGTGACCATCTAGCGCTGAAAGTTACCTCTATGGTGGAAAACGTTGCGTTAACTGGTTACGTCTCGTATGACGATACCCATGAAGATAACTACCAGCGTATCTATAGCCTGGAACAATATGCGCAAAACCCTGACTGGGATCAGCTTACCAGCGAGTGGACGGGAATTCCTTACCAAGATCAATCTTATCGTCGAGGCTGGTCTACGCTACGGGAAAACCTATTGGCTTACTTAAAAGCTGAATTCTCTGTTGGCGCGGTCGATATTTCTACTAGTGCCTATTATCATGAGAACGAAGGGCGTGGTGATTGGGTACCGCCTTACCTTGTAGACGTAAAAGATGACGGCACTGAAGGTCATTCAGAGTTGGTCAATGGGAATACGGTTTACGGTGGGAGCGCACTTGGCAATATTTATTTTGTCGACCGCGATGGCATGCAGCTTTCTCCTATTGCTGGCTGCGCAAGCTCAATTACTTTTCCTTATGGTGGCGCGGGCGCACAGTACGATCCAAGCTGTCATGAACAAGGTGCAATTCCCGTTGGCTCATACCGACACACCCACTACAACAAAGAACGTATCGGTTTTAATGCAGATGGTATCTGGTACGCTAAGTTAGGTGAATTCGATAACACGCTTCGCTTTGGTTTATGGTGGGAAGATTATGAGCGTGATGAATACCGAGATTGGCATAAAATTACCGACTCAGTGATTGGTTACGATTTTAATAACTCGCCTTACTGGGTACAGTATGACCGCAGCTTCCCAGTTGATACTCTAATGTATTATGTAGAAGACGAAATTGATTTCGGGGTAGCGAAAGTACGTCTAGGCGCTAAGCGTTTCAACGTTGATATTGCTAAAAACGATAATTTCGACAGCGCTAACAACCTAGATGTTAATTCTGATTCTGACACGCTATTTTCTGCCGGTTTTGTTGCGCCTATCGCAGTAGATGGCTTGGAACTCTTCGCTGGTTACGGTGAAAACTTCGCTTCAATTAAAGATGCACAACTTGAACGCGACGACACGGATTTACGCTTCATTGAACCAGAAACCGCAGAGAACATTGATGTGGGTCTTCGTTATTCAAGTGCTAAATTCAATGCTAATATTACTTATTACACCATTGAGTTTAATAACCGCATTCAATTCACCAGCAATGAAACTGCTAGCGGCATCGACTTCTTAGAAGCCGCGGCAGGTGGATATAGAAATGTGGGTGGTATTGAGTCTAGCGGTTTTGAAATGTCTGCAGACTTTGCGATTACCGATAACCTTACTGTATTTACGTCACTAACATTAAGCGAGTCGGAATACATTGAAACCATTGGTGGCACGGGTACGCAGTATGACTCACTGGCTAGCGCACAAGCCGCTATTGCCGATACTACTAACGCTGAGTCTTCACTGGTAGCCGTAAAAGGAAATACGGTTATTGGTACGCCAGATACCATGGCAGTTATTAGCCTAGACTGGAGTAAAAACAATTATTTCGCAGGTATATCGACAAAGTATGTCGACTCTCGTTTCATCGATATTTACAATACGGCTGAAGTAGATGACTATTTAGTTAGCGACCTTTATATTGGTGGTTACATTAGCAATATAGGTCAAGGAATGGAAGAACTTGAAGTTCGCTTAACCGTAAACAACGTGCTAGATGAAGATTATGCGTCTACCATTGCCCCTAATGCATTTTGGATAGGTGCGCCACGCGCGGTTGCCATTAATGCGCGTTTAACGTTTTAAGTCACTGTAAGACGAGCTGCTGTAACGCACATTTCGAGTGCGTTACAGCGGTTCATACGGTATGGAGTAGTTACATGCCTAAAGTAGGAATGGAGCCCATTCGAAAGAAACAGCTAATTGATGCCACCTTGGTGGTCATAGCTGAGTACGGGTTTCACAGCGCCACAATTAGTTTAATTAGCAAACAAGCGGGTCTTTCAAGCGGTATTATTAGCCATTACTTCGGTGGTAAGCAGGGGTTAATTGAAGCCGCTATGCGATACCTGCTTGAAAAGCTTAAACTCCAAGGGAGTTTTAGTAGTCATTTAGAGCGTATTGACACCATTATAGAAAGCAACTTTTCGGTTGAGCAGCAAGAGTCATCGGCAACGAATACATGGCTAAACTTTTGGGCTTTGTCGTTACATAATGAGGGCTTACATAGACTTCAGCGCATTAACCACAAACGATTAGAAAGCAACCTAACTTATAGTTTTACAAAGCTTATTCCTAGGGAGCATGCGAAAGAGGCAGCATTGTCTACCGCAGCCATGATTGATGGTTTTTGGTTACGTAATGCCCTTGAAGGTGAAGAGCAAAATACTAAGGAAAATGTGACTAAGGCAAGCAATGCAGTTAAGCGTTATGTACGATTGGTGCTATCTCAATATCAATAAACCGGTGTCTTATTACCAGTAAAATCGGTATGTAAGTCGCCGGGAAGGTGACGTTAAAAGCGAAGGTGACGTTAAAAGCCTTTAGTCATAAAAGCTGCAATTAAAAATTACTGTCATCAACGAAGCCCACACGGACCAAACGTCCGCATGGGTATCAATTTACGTTACCAAATACGAACACGCTCTTCTGGCGGAAGATACAAGTCATCGCCAGGTTGCACGTTAAAAGCTTCATACCAGGCGTCGTGGTTGCGTGGGGCTTGTGCACGGTAACGACCCGGAGCATGCGTTCCACCACGTAGCTGGTTTAACATGCTTTCCTCTGTACGCTTTTCACGCCACACTTGTGCCCATGCAAGGAAGAAACGCTGATCGCCAGTTAGGCCATCAATAACCGGCGCTTCCTCACCATTTAAGCTTAGTTTGTAAGCATGATAAGCCATCGATAAACCACCTACATCACCAATATTTTCTCCTAAGCTATTACGGCCATTAACGAAGTTACCTTCAATCGGCTCATATTGGTTGTATTGCTCGGCTAACATGTCGGCTTTTTTCTCAAATGCCGCGCGGTCTTCGTCAGTCCACCAGTTACGCTGAATACCATTAGCATCAGACTTAGAGCCCTGATCGTCAAAACCATGGCCCATTTCATGGCCAATAACCGCACCAATTGCGCCATAGTTCACTGCGGCATCAGCGTTAGGATCGAAAAACGGCGGCTGAAGAATAGCGGCAGGGAAAACAATTTCGTTAAACGAACTATTGTAATACGCGTTAACCCGTTGCGGGGTCATGCCCCAACGCTCACGGTCGGTTTTTTCTAGCTCTTTCGCAATGCCTTCAGCTTTGAAAAATTCTCTAAGGTTGCGCACGTTTCCTACCAAGTCATCGCTGTTAATGGTTAGGCCGTCGAAAGATTGCCATTTGTCGGGGTAGCCAATTTTAGGGCGAAACGCCATAAGCTTTTCTTTCGCGTTAACCTTGGTATCTTCACCCATCCAATCAAGGTTATCGATACGCTCATTTAGTGCAGTGCGTAAATTTTCAACCAGCTCTGCCATTTGTGCTTTCGAACTTTCTGGGAAGTACTCAGTAACGTATATCTTACCAATAGCAAACCCTAAAGATTCAGTACCAGCCATTTGGCTGACAGCTCGTTTCCAGCGAGGGCGAGGCTCTTGCTGACCACTTAACGTAGTGCCATAGAAATCAAAGTTGGCTAAATAAATATCTTCCGATAGTAAGCCTGCGTTGTTTTTAATGGTGTGGTAAGTCAGGTAAGCCTTCCAGTCATCAAGGCTGGTCTCATTGATAATATCAATGACATCTTTGATAGGCTCAGGTTGGGTGATATTAAGTTCAGGGGCTTGAAAGCCGGTTTGTGCTAGAAAAGTGTCCCAATCAAATTGAGGATAAGCATCGGTAAGTTTACTGCGTTCAATTTGATTCAATGTAAGGTCGCGGTCGCGGCGTTTTTCACGCGGCCACTGGATGTTTGCTATTTCGGTTTCAAGTTGAAGAATAGTGGCTGCTTCCTCTGCGGTATTTTCAACGCCTGCAAAGTTTAACATCTGTTCAATGTGCGCAAGGTAAGCTTCACGAATTTTTACGAACCTTTCGTGATCGCTAATGTAGTAATCGCGATCGGGTAAGCTAAGGCCACCAACACCAACGCTAAGCTGGTACTCATTAGGATCTAAACGGTTGTACCACATGCCAGTATCAATAGGGGAGCTAGCACCGGTGAGCCAGCTTTTACCAAATACTTCGGTCAAATCTTTAGTTGAAGCAATAGCATCAATAGAGGACAACACATCAGAAATAGGTGTAAGGCCTTTTTCATTAAGGGTTTCTACATCCATATAGGCGACGAAGAAATCATGAACAAGCTGCTCATCAGCGTTCAAGTTTTCTTTTTCCATTAACCCGTCAATAATATTTTTAACCTGCTCTTCACTGCGCTCGGCCAGGGCAGTAAAAGCACCAAATCGGGTTTTATCTGCAGGAAGCTCGTAATTGTCGTACCAGGTACCGCCAGCGTACATGAAGAAATCATCGCCAGGTTTAACCGCTTCGTTTCGGGCAGATAAATCTACGCCAAATGAACCGAGTTCAGCCTGACCCATTTCTTCTTCCATCGCCATCTTGTCAGCTGCTTGTTGTTTATTTTGTTCTGGCTGACCACAGCCTGCTAAACCCAGCGATGCTGCTATGGCTAGCGCGAGTAGTTTTTGTTTCATATCGTTTTCTCATTATGATTATTCACCGCTAATAAAGGATTAGGGGTGTTTGTCGTTTTAAGGGTAGGTGTTATATCGTTATTAAAAGGTAAAACATCTTGGGCCTGATTGAAATAAGCCACAATATGTTCTGATTCTTGTTGTAAAAATGATGCTACAGCATCATGAAAGGGGGCCGAAAATAGTTCATGTTGCGATTGGCAGTAGATAGGTTCAAACCCGCGAAGGATTTTATGCTCGCCTTGAGTGCCGGGGTTAAAAAGTGGAAGCTTTTTTTCAATGGCAAAAGCAATACCTTCAAAATAACAGCACGCAAAATGTAAGCCGCTGACTTCCTCTAACGCGCCCCAATACCTGCCATATAAGCCAGTATCATCAAAAAAGAACAAAGCGCTGGCTATAGGAGAGTCATGTTTGTATGCAGTGACAATAAGCATATTCTTGGCCATGGTGTTACGTAACTGCCGAAAAAACGTCTCGTTTAAGTAGCCTGTATGCCCGCTGCGCTTTAAATACGTTGCTTGATAACACTGCAAGAAAAAATCGAGGACCTCATCGGTTATTTCACTGCCGGTTAAATGGCGGTAGTGAATGCCTTGTTCAACAAGCTTTCGCTGTGTTTTTTTCATGTCTCGGCGCTTGCGTGATGTTAGCGCATTCAAAAAACTGTCGAAATTGGTATATTGATAATTGTGCCATTGAAATTGAACGGCGTAGCGGGTGAGCAAGCCTGAATGATTGGCGAGTAACGCTTGAGTGCGGCTATTAGTAAATAGCCAATGACAGGAAGAGACGGCTTCTTCGCCCATGGACTGCACGGTTTGAGAAATAAGGGCTAAAAGCGCGTCACTAAAGGGCGCCTTTTCATGCGTTAGTATTCGCGAACCAGAGACCGGCGTGAAAGGAATAGCGGCAACCCATTTCGGGTAATAAGGAATACCATGTTGATGATATGCATTTGCCCATGAATGGTCGAATACATATTCGCCGTAACTGTGCGTTTTTAAATAGCCGGGTATAATGGCTATTACCGTGCTTTCAACTGACGCGGAGAGTGTCTCTTCGTTAATCGAGGCTTGGTCATTAATAGGCACTTGCTCAATTAAAAGGTGCTGCGGTATCCAGCCTGACGCTTCATCGCAGCACGCGCTTTGTTCTAGCGCATTTAAAAAGTCGTAACGTAAAAATGGGCCTTCGCCTTCGGCAAGCGCATCCCATGTAGCTTGGGGAACATCCGACACCGCACTGACAACTTTTACCTTATATTCCATGCTTACGTTTACTTTATTCACTTTCGTTCAACGACGCTAAAGATTACCATTAATAGTAATATAACGAGATTGAAAAGTATTTTAAGAAGGTTTCGATTAATAAAATGTCAGAATTTGACAGGAAATTCATTACCGACGCGATTACCCGCATGCTTGCACGACGAGAGCATAGCTTTTCAGAGGTTTGCCGCAAGCTTTCACAAAAAGGCATCGAAAGTGATGCTTTTATGCCTGTACTGGAAGCCTTTAGGGAGGCAGATATTCAAAGTGACGAGCGGTTTGCCGAAAGTCGTGCCCGCGCTCTGTATATGAAGGGCTCTGGGCCAAGAAAAATTAAACTCGATTTGCAGCAATACGGGGTAGATGAACTTGCCGCTGAACGCGCCCTTGATGAAATAGAACCTGACTGGTTTGAAAAAGCAAAATGGGTTAAAGATAAAAAATTTGGCCACTTCAAAGAAACCGATTTTAAGCTACTGATGAAGCAAAAGCAGTTTCTCCAATATCGAGGTTTTTATAGCGAACACATCGAATTTGCCGTCAAGGGTGAATAAAAATCGCATAAAATTCATTTATGCCCTTTATAACGGGTATAAAAGGGCTTATTTATACTGCTAGAGCAGGCTATGGGCTTAACAAAAAAGCGCTAACCATGGTATTGTTGCGCACATCCGTGCGAGGGTATGAAATGCACCTTAAACTAGGCAATTGATAGAACGATTAATCTGCCAGTGGCATCAATCCCGCACATTTTCATTCAATGTATTAAGGAAGTTAGGTTTTCAATGACATTATCAACTGCTGACTTACGCCAAAAGTTTAAAGATTATTTCAAGAGTCATGGTCACCAGCCCGTGGCTAGCTCGTCTCTCGTGCCAGCAGATGATCCAACCCTTCTTTTTACTAATGCGGGAATGAACCAGTTTAAAGATACGTTTTTAGGTGCGGAAAAACGCAGTTATACCCGTGCGGTTTCTTCTCAGCGCTGTGTTCGTGCTGGTGGTAAGCATAATGATTTAGAAAACGTTGGTTATACCGCCCGTCACCATACTTTCTTTGAAATGCTAGGTAACTTCAGTTTTGGTGATTATTTCAAAAAAGAAGCCATTGAGTTTGCATGGAATTTCTTAACAAAAGAAATCGGCCTTCCCAAAGAAAAGCTTCTGGTTACCGTTTATTCAGAAGACGAAGAGGCCTTTGATATTTGGGAAAACCACATTGGTGTTCCCAAAGAAAAGATAATCCGTATCAGTACATCAGATAACTTCTGGTCTATGGGTGACACGGGGCCATGCGGTCCGTGTTCAGAAATATTTTACGACCATGGGGCGCATATTTGGGGCGGGCCTCCAGGAACACCAGAAGAAGATGGCGATCGTTTCATCGAAATCTGGAACCTGGTATTCATGCAATACAACAAGCAAGCTGATGGCACGATGGAACCATTGCCTAAGCCGTCTATCGATACCGGTATGGGGCTTGAGCGTATTTCAGCTATTTTGCAAAACGTGCATAGCAACTACGAAATCGACTTATTCCAAAACCTAATTCAAGCTGCGGCTACAATTGTTGGCAGCGAAGATTTAGAGAATAAATCTTTACGGGTTATCGCTGATCACATCCGTTCTTGTAGCTTCCTAATTTGTGATGGCGTAATGCCTTCTAATGAAGGCCGAGGCTATGTGCTTCGCCGCATCATTCGCCGTGCAGTACGTCATGGTTACCAGTTAGGTGCCAGCGATATTTTCTTCTACAAACTAGCATCGGCACTAAGCAAAGAAATGGGTGAAGCTTACCCAGAGCTTGTAGACCAATTACCGGTAGTTGAAAAAGTATTACGAGTAGAGGAAGAGCAGTTTAGTAAAACCTTAGCCCGTGGTATGGCAATGCTAAACGATACGCTAGAAACCCTTGAAGGTGATACTATTCCAGGTGACGTGGTGTTTAAGCTTTATGATACTTACGGTTTCCCCACAGATTTAACTAACGATGTTGCCCGTGAGCACGATTTAAAAATTGATGTGGATGGTTTTGAAAGTGCAATGCAGGCGCAGCGCGCCCGTGCGCAACAAGCCAGTAACTTTGGTGCCGATTATAACAATGCGCTTACTGTAGACCATGCGACATCATTCACGGGTTACAGTGATGTTGAAGGCGAAGCAAATATTGTAGAGCTTATTGCCGATAATGCGTTTTGTGAGCGTTTAGAAGACGGTCAGGAAGGGGTCGTAGTATTAGACCAAACGCCTTTCTACGCTGAAAGTGGTGGACAGTCTGGTGATAAGGGTGTGCTTCGGGTAGCAAATGGCGAGTTTGTTGTTACCGATACCCAAAAAATGGGTAATGCTTTTGCGCATAAAGGGAAAGTGAAGGGCACCATTACAAAAGGTGAGCGAGTTACTTCTGCGATTGATAATTCAAACCGTGATGCTGTGAAGAAGAATCACAGTGCTACACACTTACTTCACGCAGCACTTCGCGAGACGTTAGGTGACCATGTCACGCAAAAAGGTTCATTAGTAGAAGCGCAGCGTATGCGTTTCGACTTCTCTCACTTTGAAGCGGTAACACCCGCTCAGCTTATTCAGGTTGAGCGCAGAGTTAACGAAGAAATTCGTGCAAACCATGCGTTGAAAACCCAACTAATGGATTTAGATGAAGCCAAAGCATCAGGCGCAATGGCATTATTCGGTGAAAAGTACGACGAGAAAGTACGTGTAGTCACTATGGGGCCTTTCTCTGTAGAACTATGTGGTGGAACGCATGTTAACCGTACTGGCGATATTGGTTTATTCAAAATCACCAGCGAAGCGGGTATAGCATCAGGTGTACGCCGTATAGAAGCAATTACCGGTGAGCAAGCGCTACACTATGTTCAAGACCAGCAAGCAACGCTGATAGCGCTGTCTGGTTTGTTAAAAGCCGATACGCAAAACCTGGTTGAACGTGTTGCTGCGGTGCAGGCTCATACTAAAGAATTAGAGAAATCTCTCACTTCTGCGACACAAAAACTGGCGAGTCAGCAAGGTGCTGATATGCTTAGTAACGCTATTGAAATAAATGGTGTAAAAGTACTTATTGCTAAGTTGGAAGGTGTTGAAGCAAAATCACTGCGTTCAATGATGGATGATATTAAAAACCGAATTGGCGAAGGCATCGTAGTATTAGGTGTGGCAAGTGAAGATAAGGTCAATCTTATCACTGGGGTGACGAAAAACCTTACCGGTAAAGTGAAAGCAGGCGAGCTGGTTAACTTTATTGCCGCACAGGTTGGCGGAAAAGGGGGAGGTCGCCCTGATATGGCTCAAGCGGGTGGCGATAAGCCAGAGCATCTAAGCACTGCGTTAGAATCAGTTAACGCTTGGTTAGAAGATAAGCTATAATCAAATCTGAAACTTGCAGTGAGTTTTTGAAGTGACACAGAAACATGGAATCACTGTTGCTACCGTCGGGTCGTGCCGATGAGTGGCGGAGTAATTAAGGATATGTTCAGTATTAAGGAACAGGAGCAAGCGAATGCTTATTTTGACTCGTCGAGTTGGTGAAACACTTATGGTTGGTGATGATGTAACTGTCACTGTACTAGGTGTTAAAGGGAATCAGGTCCGAATTGGTGTGAATGCACCAAAAGAAGTTTCTGTGCACCGTGAAGAGATTTACATGAGAATTCAAGCTGAGAAGGGTGGACAACCTGGAACGGCTGAGTAATCAATCTCTGCACAAAAATCGGTCAGCTTATGCTGGCCTTTTTTGTTTCTGGGCCTTTTTTAAAATTAATTTCAATAAAAGTAGTTTTTTTTCGAAATTTACTAAAAAGGTTCATTTCGCATTAGTGCGTGCAATCTAAAATTAACCCGCTAGAATTTGATTATAACCTAACCAAAACACAGGTTTTTTGTACGAATCGTACAAAATGACAGCGAGTAAACATTTTTATCTAAAAAAGGTTTGACTCCGGCCAGTGAATCCGTAAAATGCGGCACCACTTAAGGAGAGGTGGGTGAGTGGCTGAAACCAGTTCCCTGCTAAGGAACCATACCTAATACTGGTATCGAGGGTTCGAATCCCTCCCTCTCCGCCATTGTTCGTTGATGGTGTGACGGTCAACAAAAGTTTTATTGCGCGTGTGTAGCTCAGCTGGATAGAGTACCTGGCTACGAACCAGGCGGTCGGAGGTTCGAATCCTTCCACACGCGCCATATAAGAAAACCCACCATCTGGTGGGTTTTTTTATTTCTGCTGATTAACTTTCTATTCTTTTACAAATCTGCACAATTCGCTTCAACCTAACTATACACTTTAGTCTCCTATCGCTGCCTTGCACTAACTCCTGTTCGAATTATGAACTAACATTTGAAAACAGCAGTTTCTCTATGAAGGTGTAGTACTAATGTCACTTGCAACAATAACATTTCAATTTTTAGCGGAACCTACCGACGTGAACTTTGGTGGTAATGTTCATGGTGGTGTGGTGATGAAGTGGATAGATCAGGCGGCCTATGCCTGTGCGGCGCAGTGGTCGAAGGAATATTGCGTTACTGTATCAGCCAACGGTATTCGTTTTATTAAACCAATTAAAGTGGGGCAACTGGTAAAGTTAACCGCCTCTATTGTGCACACAGGTACCTCTAGTATGCATATCTATGTTTCTGTTAGTTCTGGTGAAGCAACAGAAAGTAAGATGACAGTCGCCAATCGCTGCTTCATCTCCTTCATGGCGATTGATAAGGAAGGTCGTCCGGTTCATGTACCTTCTTATACTCCTCAAGATGAGAACGACTTCCAATTAGAGCTCGTTGCCATGCATGCTAAAAATTTCGCTAAACAACTTGATATGGATTTCACGGAAACCACAGGAGTTCATTAGGTATGTTTTGTGAAAATATATCCATTGGCGTAGCATAAATAGTTAGTTTATTGGTATTTAATAGCATAAAGTGTGATTTTATATGCATTTCACTTGCTTTTGGGTTGTGTTTTACAACTTCACATGATACTTATTCACAACGAAATTTTTGAAGAGTTCACCATGGAAACAGAATCAGTTACCAGTTTGCTGTTTGAAGCCGGCTCACTGATGCTTATAGGAATGGTATTTGTTTTTTCATTCTTAGCATTGCTAATCGTCGGAATTCACCTAATTGCAAAGTTTTGTGAAGCATTCCCTGGCGAAGCTGCACCGCAGTATGCTGCACCTCGAAGAAAAGCGGTTCAAGCTGGTATCGATGGTAAGGTTGTTGCTGCTATTACCGCTGCTGTTCATACTCATCGTCAAGCCAATAAAAATTAATTAAACAAATCATTCAGGAGTTACCATGTCTAAGCCACTGGCCTTAACCGAGCTAGTCTTGCGTGATGCCCATCAATCGCTACTTGCTACGCGTATGCGTATAGAAGATATGCTGCCTATTGCCGAAAAACTGGATAAAGCCGGTTTTTGGTCTGTTGAATCTTGGGGCGGGGCGACATTTGATTCCTGTATTCGCTATTTAGGGGAAGATCCTTGGGATCGCATTCGCAAGCTTAAAGCGGCAATGCCAAACACGAAGCAACAAATGTTGTTGCGTGGTCAAAACTTATTAGGCTATCGCCATTATGCTGATGATGTAGTGATGCGCTTTGTCGAGCGAGCACATGAAAATGGCGTTGATGTATTTCGTATCTTCGACGCTATGAACGACATGCGTAATCTGAAAACTGCGATTAAAGCCACCGTCGACAGCGGTGCTCATGCGCAAGGCACAATCTCCTACACCGTGAGCCCAGTGCACAACCTTCAGCTTTGGCTAGATATGGCTAAGCAACTTGAAGATATGGGTGTTCATTCTATTTGCGTAAAAGATATGGCGGGGCTGTTAAAGCCTTACGATTGTGAAGTCTTAATTACAGGGTTGAAAGAAACCGTCAGTGTGCCTATTGCTATGCAGTGCCATGCCACCACAGGGTTGAGCACGGCCACTTACCAAAAAGCCATTGATGCTGGCATCGACATGCTCGACACGGCCATTTCTTCAATGAGTATGACTTACGGTCATACCGCGACTGAAACTATGGTGTCTATTGTAGAGGGCACAGAACGAGATACGGGCATGTCATTACCCGATCTTGAAGAAATCGCCAGCTACTTCCGTGGCGTGCGCAAAAAATACAGTAAATTTGAAGGTAGCTTGAAAGGGGTTGATGCCCGTATCTTGCTAGCTCAAGTACCTGGCGGCATGTTAACCAACATGGAAAGCCAATTAAAAGAGCAAGGCGCTGAAGATAAGTTTGAAGAAGTGCTAAAAGAAATTCCTCGCGTACGCGAAGATTTAGGTTTTATTCCGTTGGTCACCCCAACGTCGCAAATTGTAGGTACGCAGTCTGTATTGAACGTACTTACCGGTGAACGTTATAAGAGCATCACCAAAGAAACGGCTGGTGTCCTTAAGGGCGAATATGGCGCTACGGCTGCGCCAGTGAACAAAGAGTTACAAGAGCGTGTGTTAGATGGTGGTCAGCCCATTACCTGTCGCCCGGCAGATAATATTGCGCCTGAACTAGAGAGCCTTGAAACCGAGCTTACTAAGTTAGCATCTGAGAAAAGCATTACGCTGTCAGATGCTAAGATTGACGATGTGCTTACCTATGCCTTGTTCCCACAAATAGGGCTGAAGTTCTTAGAGAATCGTGGCAATCCTGACGCATTTGAACCTGCACCTGGCTCAGAGGCCGATGTAGCAACAAGTGCGCCAGCGGCGGCGCCTGCTTCAGCGACGGGGGCACCGGCGGCTTACGATGTAAAAGTTGAAGGTAAGGTATACCATGTTGAAGTAGCTGCATCGGGGGAATTATCTAGCATAACGCCAAGTCAGCCATCTACAGCAGCACCTCAGCCGGCATCTGCTGGTAGTAGTGAAAGTGCCCAAAGCATTAACGCGCCGTTGGCTGGCAATGTGTTTAAAATACTTGTGCGAGCTGGCGATGTAGTGAACGAAGGTGATGTGGTTATTATTTTGGAAGCCATGAAAATGGAAACTGAAATTCGCTCTGCGGTTTCCGGTACCGTTAGTGAAGTACTTGTAGGTGAAGGCGATGCCGTAGCCAGTGCCCAACCACTTATTGCGCTGGGGTAATTCATGGATAAGTTGATGGTGCTGTGGGACAGCACTGCACTGGCGCATTTTGAGTCAGGCCAGTTGATAATGATGGCAGTAGGTTTTCTATTGCTGTTCTTAGCTATTGTGAAAAAGTTTGAACCGCTGTTGTTAATCCCTATTGGGTTTGGTGCCTTGTTAACCAATATCCCATTGGCAGGATTTTCAGAGGCGGGAGGACTGCTTCATTACATTTATGCTATCGGTATAGATACTGGGGTTTTCCCGCTGCTTATCTTTATGGGCGTGGGCGCGATGACGGACTTTAGTGCGTTAATTGCAAACCCTAGAATGTTGCTGTTAGGGGCTGCTGCGCAATTTGGTATCTTTGCAACCTTGTTCGGTGCTATTGCACTCAACATGATCCCTGGCTTTGAGTTTACCCTCAAAGATGCCAGTGCGATTGCTATCATTGGCGGTGCCGATGGTCCAACGGCTATCTTTTTGGCCTCTCGATTAGCGCCCGATTTATTAGGGGCTATTGCGGTCGCAGCTTATTCATATATGGCGCTGGTACCTATTATTCAGCCACCGATTATGAAAGCCTTAACCAGCAAGGAAGAACGCACCATAGAAATGGCGCAATTACGCCCTGTATCGCAACGTGAGAAGATTATCTTCCCACTGGCTACACTGTTCCTCACAATTTTGTTTTTGCCTTCAGCAACGCCTCTAGTGGGTATGTTTTGCTTTGGTAATTTACTGAAAGAGTGTGGTGTAGTAGATAGGCTAAGCAAAACAGCGCAAAATGAGCTAATTAATATTGTCACTATCTTCTTAGGGTTAGCGGTAGGTTCAAAGCTTTCTGCAGAGAAATTTTTAACCGTTGAAACCTTGGGTATTCTTGGTTTAGGTGCTGTAGCGTTTGCTATTGGTACGGCAACAGGCGTGTTAATGGCTAAGCTTATGAGCCGAATGAGTGGCGGTAAAATTAATCCACTCATTGGTGCCGCTGGCGTATCGGCGGTACCGATGGCAGCTAGGGTTGTGAATAAAGTTGGACTTGAAGCAAACCCTCATAATTTCTTATTGATGCATGCCATGGGGCCCAATGTGGCCGGGGTACTTGGTTCAGCTGTTGCTGCGGGTATCTTGCTGGCGCTAGTAGGTTAATGGGAAAGCCTTCTTACTATAATTGGCAACAGGGTGAGGTTAAATAAACTCGCTCTTATGGATAGCAAAATGCGGCCTAGGCCGCATTTTTTATTTAAAGCGCAATGTAAGGGGCGTTATAGAAATAATTCAAGCACCTTCAAAGCAACCTCATCTAACGCTAACTAATGGTATTGTTCGTAATTAACGACTGATAAGCCACAATGAGTTTTTTAGTAATGGCATGTTGGGGCCAACGAAAAATCGTTTCTGTTTTCCCTTCTTCTACAATATTGCCATTTTCCATCACAATGACCCGATCGGCGATATGTCGAACTATTCCCAAATTATGGCTAATAAAAATAAATGCCAACCCCATTTCTTGTTGTAGCTTCAAAATAAGGTTTACCGTTTGCGAGCGTATAGACGGATCTAGGGCCGCAAACGGTTCGTCGGCTATAAGGACTTTCGGCTTTAATATAATGGCGCGCGCGAGGGATACACGCTGTTGTTGGCCGTCAGACAGCATATGACGATAAAAATAATAATGTTCTCGTAGCAAGCCCACTTTTGTCAGCATTTCTTCAATAAGGGATTTACGTTCCACTTCCGTTAACTCTGTGTTTAAACGAAGAGGTTCGTCGAGCACTTTCCCCACGGGCACAGAAGGATTCATCGACTCACTACTGTGCTGCAATATCATACGAATGTCGTGGGTGCGTTTTTGTTGATTGTTGTGTTGGTTGTATTTCGCCAAATATTTGTGACTATTAAGTTCAATAACCCCTTCATCAGCAGGGATAGCCCCTACCAGTAATTTGGCTAACAGTGACTTACCTGCGCGGTTTTCACCAATAATCGCGATAGTTTCGCCACGCTGTACAGTCAGATCGATAGGCCCTAATTCAAATATCTCAGGCTTTTTTAGCCAACGTTTCTTATCGTTATGCCTAAACGTTAATCCATCTACCTGCATAATATCTGTCATAACTTCTCCATATGCAGCGGAAAGTGGCAGTTATAGGTATGGTCGTGAATATATCTTACTGCAGGTCTAGAAACACAAGCACGCTGTGCTCGGGGGCAGCGTGGGCCTAACCGGCACCCAATAGGTAAATGCTGCAATGTAGGAATAGACCCGCCCAGCGTAGGAAGTTGTGACTTAGGGGGTAAATCTTTCCTGAAGCTCGGCGCACTGTCTAACAACGCCTTGGTGTAAGGGTGAAGCGGGCGTTTCTTTATATGCTTCATTTTACCCGACTCTACCGTTTGCCCAGCGTAAAGCACCGTCATCGAATGTGACATACTGGCAATAGCCAGCAAATCATGACTCACAAACAAAATACTTAATGAACGGGTTTGGTTTAAACGAGTAAATAACTTAAGAATTTGCGTTTTAGTGGTTGGCTCCATCCCACGGGTGGGATCATCAGCAATTAACAGTTTCGGCTGAGATACCAAGGCCATGGCGATCATAAATTTTTGCCCAATATCACTGGGAATTTGGTGTGGATAGGCATTTAAATAATGCTTGTGCTGCTTTATGCCCACCTTGTGTACTGTGCTTATGGCTATGCGTTTTCTATGTTGCGCACGTTGCCAAAACCAGTAGCCTTCCACAAATTCATCGGGAATACTTTCTTCAAGCTGTTCACCTAAAGTGGCAGAGGGGTCTAAACTAGTTTGAGGATTTTGAAATACAACAGCAATATCTCGGCGCATCACTTCTCTGCGCTGATATTTAGACATACTTAATAGGTTTTCACCGTTCCAGCTCATGCGATCTGCGGTCATTCTCCACTGCGAGGGCAGGGCACCACAAATGGCAGACACTATTAAGCTTTTCCCCGAGCCAGACTCACCCACCAGAGCTCTAATTTCACCAGTATTAACGGTTAAATTTACCTTGTCGAGAGCCTTAATGGTGGTGTCACCATCCACCATTTCTAAGGTTAAATTTTTAATATCTAGCATGGGCATATTAGTGGCTCACTCTTTTTCTGAGTGCAGAACGTAGTCCGTCCCCCACAATATTTATCGATAACACCAATAAGAAAATCGCAATCCCAGGCAATGCTACATTCCAAGGCGCTAAGTAGGCCACATCAAGTCCATCACCCAAAATAGCGCCAAGCTCGGCCAAAGGTGATTGTGCTCCCAAATTTAAAAAGCCGAGTGCAGATACATCGATAACCGCAATCGATAGTGCCACAGTGCCTTGCACCACAAGCATTTCTGTCATGTTAGGAAGAATAGAATGCACAAACAATTGCCATTTATTCGCCCCATCTAATTTCGAGGCCATAATGTATTCTTTCTTCATTTCAGCGCGCACAAATGTGCGCGTACGATGAACAAATTGTGGAATGAGCGCAAGGGTAATAGCCCACATGCTATTGACTAACCCTGTGCCAAGAATTGCCACGATAATAATAGCAATTAGCAAAGTTGGAATGGCCATTAAGGCATCTAGCAAGTGGTTCACAATACTTGAACGCACTCCCCGTAACATACCTGCAAATGTTCCAATACTCACGCCAATAAGCATGGCAAGCACTACCATAAGAAACCCCGACCCTAATGTAGTGCGGCAGCCATAAATAATACGAGAGAAAACATCGCGGCCAAGGGGATCGGTGCCGAACAAATGGGTTATTGACCCACTGCTTTCCCAACTTGGGGCAATAAGTAACGCATCTATATTCTGTTCCGCCGGGTTATAGGGTGAAACCACAGGTGCGAACAACGAAAAAATCACAAAGAAACCAAGCAAAATAAGACCAACAATCGCAATGTGGCTGCTACGGAAAGCTGCCCAAGTGCGCTGCCAGGGAGATGGATGAAACTCCTCTTCGTATAAACTAAACTGTGGCACGTTCGTACTTTTCTCGGCTAGGATCGATAATGCGGTTAAACAAGTCGACCATAATTGTTAACGTAATAACGAGGGTTGATACAGCCAACATTCCTACACGAAGCGCAGGGAAGTCTCGTTGATAAATTGCTTGAATTAACCAGCTACCAATACCTGGCCATGAAAATAAAGTTTCTACTATCATGGCATTGGTGATGAGTGTGGTAATTTGAATTGCCATCAAGGGCAATATAGGCAGTAACGCATTGCGTAATACATGCCTAAAGAAAATCTGCCATTCAGACACACCTCTAGAACGAGCGGCTACAATATACGGGCGGTGAATAACATCAATGACCGAACGACGGGTAATACGCACCATTGAAGCGGTTGTTATTGCGCCTATTGCCACTGTAGGCAACGCAAGGTGAGAAATAGCATCCCGGTAGGCAAGCCCATGATCGATACCCTCTGCTAGCATAATATCTATAAGCACAAAGCCAGTTACAGGTTTAATATCGAACAATAAACTAATTCGACCCGACAAAGGGGCAATATCAAGATGTAAACTAAAAAATAGGATTAGAATGAGTGCCAGCCAAAATACAGGGAAAGAATACGTTGTAATGCTCAGTGCATTGATAGTGTGGTCGGTGGTAGAGTAACTTTTAAGCCCTGCGTAATATCCCAAGGGGATGCCAACGAAAAGTGCCATCAACATTGCATAGGCGCTGAGCTCGATAGTAGCGGGCATGGCGATACCAATTTCTTCTCTAAGGGGCAATCCTGATGCTAGGCTGTAACCCCAATCGCCTTGTAACAACGACGATAAATAGTAAAAAAACTGTACTATGTAGGGTTGGTCTAGTCGAAATTGGCGCATAAGCGCCTCACGTTGTATCTCGTTCTGCGGCACAATTCCGGTAAGGTTTTCTAGTACATCACCGGGGAATAGATACACCAGCGAGAATGACATGGCGGTTAACACCAAAAGGGTTAAGATAAACAATACACCGTATCGCGATAATATTTGAATCACAGTGATTTACCTACTCCGCCAAATCTAACACCGCCAAACGGGTTTATGGTCATGCCTTCAAGTTCATTTCTATAGGCTTGATAACGATATGCGTGGGCAATAGGCACTAATGGCAATCGCTCGTAAAGCAGTCTATTCACTTGTTGATAGATTAAACGCCGCGCTTCAAGGTCTTCTGTCTGCAACGCTTTATCTAAAAGTTCATCATAATCGTTATCACACCACATGGCGCGGTTAGTTCCAGAGGGTATGGCGCCACAGCTAAGTAATGGTCGGTAAAAATTATCAGGATCGCCATTATCGGCCGACCAGCCTATTAATACCGAGTCATGTAGCCCTTCTTGCAAGTGGCGTCTAAATGTCGCCCAGTCGTAACTAACAATAGTGGCGATAACGCCCACATCTCGAAGATACCTTTGGATAAGCTCTGCCATTTTCGCTGCATTAGGGTTATAAGCACGCTCAATAGGCATGGCCCATATGGTCATGGTAAACCCAGGTTCCACGCCTGCATTTTCAAGCAGCTTTCTCGCTAGTACAGGGTTGTAAGCCGTATCATCCGCATCGTTTTGAAAGGCCCAGCTGGCGGCGGGTAGCAACGTTTTAGCACGGGTAGCACTGTCGAAATAAACCGCTTCTAACAGCGTGTTTTTATCGATAGCCGCGGCCAACGCGCGCCTAACATCAGGGTTGTCGAAAGGTGGGCGCTGGGTATTAAATGCCCAAAATCCCACGTTCAAACCGGGCTTTTCAGCCAATAGTAAATCGTCGCGAGAGCGGATAACCTCTAATTCAGTTTGTGCTGGAAAAGCCGTCGCGTCACATTCACCGGTCATTAACTTAGCCAAACGCAACGAGCTCTTCGGGGTGATATCATAAATTAAACGTTCCGCATTATCTTGCTCACCCCAATACGTTTGGTGACGTTGGTAGCGAATGTAGTGATCTTTTCGGTAGTTTTCGAATTTGAATGGACCTGTACCAATAGGGTATTGATCGATACGATTAGGCAGACCTTGTTGTAACAATGCCTCACCGTACTCTTGTGACAACATCACCGAAAAGTCCGTAGCCAAATTCGCTAAAAAAGAGCTGTCTCTGCGCTTTAGATTTATTTCTACCCTGTACCCGTTTACCCGTTCAACAGAGGCGATATTCTGTGCAAGCCCCAAACTTTCAAAGTACGGGTAACGGCCGCCAGATACGTAATGGTAAGGGTGTGAAGTAAGTCGCCACCTATCAATACTAAAAATGACATCGTCGGCATTAAAGTTTCTGCTCGGCGTGAAATAGCTAGTAGTATGAAACTCTACGTCTTTTCTGAGTTGAAAAGTATACGTTAAGCCGTCATCAGAGACCAACCAGCTACTCGCAATACTCGGTATGATACGGCCAGAATCAGGGTCGAAATCGAGTAACCTGTCATACAACTGATGCGATGACGCATCGGTTGTGGTGCTAGACGTATCTAACTGAGGATTAAACGTCACTGGATTGCTTTCAGAGCAATAGACTAAACCGCTATTATAAAATGCATGTTCATCTTGTTTTGAACAGGCCGCTACCAGCATTACCATAACAACAGTAAAGGCAGCGTAAAAAAGCGGTTTTACAGGCATTCAGTTAGCACTCCATCGATTCAGGTGAAGAGTCTAACAGGTTGTATTTTTTTAGATAACCTCGAAGTTGATGATAAGTGAGACTAAGCTTCTCGGCAGTCTTTTTCTGATTGAATTGGCTGTCTGATAATGCTTGTTTAATCATATCAATTTCGTATTGCTGAGAGCGGTCTTTTAAATCGATAGGGTATTCTACCGTATCGGGTTGTAACGACGGTAATACAGCAGGCGATGAAGTTGCCGCAGGCTCATTATTGGAGGCTATGTTCTCTATGCTGGCAGGCACTGTTGGTTCTGCTTCAGATGTAGCCGAGGTTCTATCATTGGTTTTAATGCGAGAGGTTGGCCTAAATAAAGATTCAAAAGGGTCGAGAACAATATCGTGTACGGGCAAATGTGGGTTGTTCGTTCTGTACACCGCACGTTCAACCACGTTTTTAAGTTCTCGAATATTCCCGGGCCATTCGTAATCAAGCAAGGTGCGTTTTGCTTTTTCAGTAAAGCCGCTAAAAAGCTCCATTTCCATTTCTCTTGCCATGCTTATGGCAAAGTTCTCAGCAAGCATCATGATATCTTCACGTCGCTCTCTTAATGGAGGGATAGTAATAACATCGAAGGCGAGCCTGTCGAGTAAGTCAGCACGGAACTCACCAGCGTCAGCCAGGGCGGGTAAATCTTCATTTGTAGCAGCAACCAAGCGGACATCGGTTTTAACGGTTTTATTGCCGCCCACACGTTCAAATTCGCCGTATTCCACTACTCGCAATAATTTTTCTTGAATTAAACCAGAGGTGTTCGCCAGCTCGTCAAGAAACAGTGTGCCATTGTGGGCAATTTCGAAACGACCTTCACGGCGCTTTGCTGCGCCAGTAAATGCACCAGCTTCATAGCCGAACAACTCACTTTCTAATAAGCTTTCGTTAAGTGCGGCGCAATTAAGCTTGACGTAATTTTGATCCCAGCGCTTAGACAGAAAGTGTAAACGTGCTGCTATAAGCTCTTTACCGGTTCCGCGCTCACCTATCACCAATACGGGTTTATCCAGTGGTGCTATTTGTGAAATTTGCTCTAGCACCTCTAAAAAACTATTCGCTTGACCTAGCAAATTATCCTGCTGACGATACCTACTCATTAAATCCCTCAAATATTAGTCATTTCGACCAATTAATAGTGTAGAGTAAAAAAACTTGTTGTTCGAGCATTATTTAAACCAAACGAATATCTTTTAAAATTATCAAGTTAGGGTAATTCAAAAAACTGGCAAGCATATTGAATAGTCTTATTACACGTTTATCTTGGTACAACCAGTTTTCGACTATGAGGTAATTATTATGGGTATCTTCTCGCGTTTCACTGACATTGTGAATTCGAATATTAATGCGCTTTTAGATAAAGCGGAAGATCCGGAGAAAATGGTCCGGTTGATTATTCAGGAAATGGAAGACACATTGGTAGAGGTGCGCTCAGCATCGGCTAAAACGTTGGCGAACAAAAAGGAAATTGTAAGCCAAATTAATAAATACGAAGCAGACGCTAACGATTGGCAAATGAAAGCGGAACTTGCGTTAAGCAAAGACCGTGATGATTTAGCCCGCGCAGCACTGCAAGAAAGAAAGAAATCAGCAGAAGCTGCTGAAACGCTAACTAACGAGCTAACGGTTGTTGAACAGCAAATTAGCAAGCTTCAAGATGAGATTGGTCAGCTTCAAGACAAGCTAGCTGATGCGAAGAGTCGTCAAAAAGCGATTATCATGCGTCAGAAAACGGCGAGTTCACGCTTAGAAGTGAAACGCACGCTAGATAGCACAAAAGTAGATTCAGCTATGGGGCGCTTCGAACAATACGAGCGTAAGATTGACGATTTAGAGTCGCAGGTAGATGCTTACGACCTAGGTAAGAAAACCTTAAATGATGAATTTGCAGAATTAGAAACAGGCGATAAGATAGACGAAGAACTAGCTGCGCTTAAAGCAAGAGTGAAAGGTGACACAAGCTCATCTTCAACATCAGAATAATAATTACAGGTAGCCTGCTTAGGTACTAAGTGCATTACGCTATGCGTTTTGCACAATGCATCAGGTATTTGGTGCTAGGGCACTGAGCAGGCTAATCGGGGTTTTTTGGAGGTATTTACAATGGATGAAGGTATCATTGCAATGTTGGTAATGCCCTTGGTCATTTTTATGATTTTTGTGGCACCGATTTGGTTAATTCTGCATTACCGCAGCAAAAAACAAGTCAATCAAGGGTTGAGTGTTGAAGAGCAAGCTTCATTACAATCACTTGCTGAACAAGCTGAAAAAATGAGCGATAGAATTCAAACTCTGGAGGCTATCTTAGACAGTGAAGCCCCAGAATGGAGGAATCGCGCATGAGAAACGGTAAACAGCTATACCGCGATACAGACAACGCAAGAATAGCGGGTGTATGTTCAGGAATAGCGCACTACTTTGGTTTAGAGACATGGTTGGTGCGAATTCTAGCGGTGACAGGCTTTTTCTTATTAGCAGGTCCATTCATGTTTGTTGCGTATATAGCGGGCTGGTTCATCTTAGATAAGAAGCCTTTAGGTGATGCTTCAGAGGAGCAAACCACTGTTCAGCAAAGCCGCGGCAAGGGTTGGAAAAATACAACGGCCACATCAAGTAATAGTCGTCATAAGGTCGAAGTGAAAACAAAAGTTTGGCAGTCTGGTGAGCCACCTAAACAGGCATTTCACGATATTCGTAATCGTTTTCAGAAATCGGAAGTACGATTACGCAAGATGGAAACGTATGTGACCTCAAGGGAATTTGAACTTAACCGAGAAATCAGTAGATTGTAGTCAAGTATCATTGAATCACATTCGCTAGCGACTCCCCGATAAATGCAAAACCGCTCCTCTTTAAGAGCGGTTTTTTGTATGTAAAGCATTATGTTAGGTTTTTTTGTAAATAAGTTGTTACGGCTTGGCGGCACGGCAAGAATGGGTGAACACTTCCCGTAAGCGCGCATTTCATTAGACTGATTGGCAGAAGTCATTTATTGAATATGTCGAAAGTAGTTATGGCAAAATCTAGTGTTTATCAATCAAAATCCTCAGACAATAAAGGCGTTATAAACTGGTCAGAAGAAGAAAATCAAATCTGGGCAGAGTTGTACGCAAGGCAAATTCCGTTGTTGAAAACCCGTGCCTGCGAACAGTATATGGAGGGGTTGTCGTTACTGGCACTGCCTGATGATCGCATTCCTCAGCTACCGGATATCGATAAAGTATTATTGGCAAAAACTGGCTGGAAAACTGCCGAGGTTCCTGCGCTCATCAATTTTGGCGAATTTTTTAGATTATTAGCCAACAAACAGTTTCCTGTTGCAACCTTCATTCGCTCGAAAGACGAATTTGATTACCTACAAGAGCCCGATATTTTTCATGAGGTTTTCGGTCATTGTCCTTTGCTAACGAATCCAGCTTTCGCGCACTTCACCCATACCTATGGGAAGCTCGGCTTAGCGGCTAGCAAAGAGGACCGAATCTATCTAGCACGACTTTATTGGTTCACGGTTGAGTTTGGGTTAGTTCGAAGTAAAGCTAATCCAGAAAAACTGGAGATTTATGGTGGAGGTATTCTGTCTTCACCAGGTGAAACGCTATATGCGCTGGATAGCAGCGACGCTATTAGAAAGCCGCTTACCGCCACCGATGCCCTTCGTACACCCTATAGAATTGATATCATGCAGCCCTTGTATTACGTACTTCCTGACTTTGATTATCTGTTTGAATTGGCCAATATGGACATCATGAGCCTAGTGAATAAAGCGAAGGGGCTTGGGCTATATCCCGCCTTATTTGACGCTAAAAAGCAGGCATAAGTTAACATTTTGTTACGCCGCGGTGTGGGGGGAAACGTTTTCACACCTTCCACTTCGCCGAATCGCTTAGAAACCCAGCCTTCCAAGGAGACAATCTGGCATAATTAACTTGTTATCTTTTTGTAAAAGTGTGATATTGTGTACATATAAGTTTACAAGAGATGTGAAGTCACACCCATGCGATTAGAAATCAGTTGTCAGGACAGACTGGGTATTACTCAAGATGTGTTGGATATCCTCGTTACCCACGAAATCGATCTAAGAGGTATTGAGATTGATGAAACAGGTAAAATTTTTCTTAATTTTCCCAATATTGAATTTGCAGACTTCCAGCATCTGATGCCCAAAATTCGTCGCATCGATGGTATTTCTGACGTTAAAACGACGCATTTTATGCCAAGTGAAAGAGAAAAAACTCAGCTTTCTGCCATATTGCGCACGCTTCCTGATCCGGTGTTTTCTATTGATGCGAGAGGGCATATCTTACTGTGCAATGAAGCAGTAACCTCTGGGTTAGAGCAGAGCGTCCACGATGTTGAAGGCATTGAAATAGGCGAAGTAGTGAAGGGCTTTAACTTCACCCGTTGGATGGATGGAAAGTTGCCTCGCGCTCAGTCCTCCAAGGTAAAGTTTATCCAACAAGACTATGTGGCTGATATGTTGCCTATTACCGTGCCTGACGGTGATAACAACATTATTATGGCCGGTGCGGTGGTTATTCTGAAATCAGAAATGCGGTTAGGCCAACAGTTTAGTGTATTCCATCAATCGCCGACTGACAGTTTTGATAGATTCGTCGTGGAATCTCAGGCGATGAAACGTGTGGTGAGTGAAGCAAAACGTATTGCTGATCTTGATGCACCGGTTCTTATTTTCGGTGAAACAGGCACGGGTAAAGAAATGATTGCCCGCGCTTGTCATCAATCCAGTCGACGCAGTGAGGGCGCGTTTTTAGCGCTAAATTGTGCATCGCTACCTGATAGCGTGGCGGAAACTGAATTATTTGGTTATGCGCAAGGTGCTTTTAATCAACCTAATGCTAAAGAAGGTCTGCTAGAGCAAGCAAGAGGCGGCACACTGCTGCTTGATGAAATTGCTGACATGAGTTCTCAGCTACAAGCCAAACTACTACGGGTGTTAGAAGACGGTGAATTTAGACGAGTAGGCGATGCGGAACCTGTTACTGTAGATGTTCGTTTTATTTGCACTACCTGCCGCGACCTAGGTCAATTGGTAGAAGAAGGGCGTTTTCGCAAAGAATTGTATTATCGCTTAAATGTATTGAGCTTAGTGATGCCATCGTTAAAAGAACGCCGACACGATATTGTTCCACTAGCCGAATCATTTATTGCCCAGCACAGTACAAAGCTGGGTCGTAGGCCGGCTAAATTGAGTAAGTCCTGCGTTGATTTCTTGCAACAATATCCTTGGCCGGGCAATGTCCGTCAGCTTCAAAATGCACTGTTCAGAGCGTTGTCATTGCTAGATGGCAAGGAAATAACCAAAGAAGATATTCAGCTTCCTAGTTGTGCCCCTAGTGTGACCTTTATCGATGAAAACTTTGAAGGCACATTAGACGATGAAGTGAAAAAATTTGAAAAAGACTTACTAAAACGGCTTTATCCTTTCTATCCGAGTACGCGTCAATTGGCGAGGAAGTTGGGGTTAAGTCATACCGCGATTGCGAATAAATTACGTGAGTACGGTATTAATAAAGCATCAATAAAAATGTAGGTTTCACTGTTTCGTTAAATTTACGTTGCCTTGCTTAGCTAATAAGGGCGGTACTTCAGAGGGAAGTGCCGCCTTTTTTTGTACAACCAAGCTTACAGTTAAAATTTTTGTCACGCGCTCATGACTTTTCATCTTGTTACGGGTGATGCATAAAGAATAATAAATGTTACATACGCAAAAGTGCTGATCACAGTAGGGATTTAATTTATGAAACTAGCCACATATAAGAATGATAGCCGAGACGGCTGTTTAATGTTGGTATCTAAAGATTTAACGCGTACTTGTTCAGTAGAAGATATCGCTCACACAATGCAACAAGCACTCGACAGTTGGCAGGTCACTGCTCCGCAGTTACAGATGCGCTACGAACAGCTTAACAATGGGGTAATAGAAAGTATCGAATTTGATGCTACCCGCTGTGAGTCTCCTTTACCGCGCGCTTATCAGTGGGCTGATGGGAGTGCTTATGTGAACCATGTAGAGCTAGTAAGAAAAGCGCGAGGCGCAGAAATTCCTGAAAGCTTTTGGAGCGACCCACTCATGTACCAAGGGGGATCTGACGACTTTATCGGTCCTTGTGACGACATTATTCTGCCCAGCGATGAATGGGGCATTGATTTTGAAGGTGAGGTCGCCGTTGTCACCGACGATGTTCCAATGGCTTGCACAGATGCGCAAGCGGCAGAGCGAATTAGATTGGTAATGCTTGTGAATGATGTATCGCTAAGGGGATTAATTCCAGGTGAGTTGGCGAAAGGATTTGGGTTCTTCCAGTCAAAGCCTGCCTCTAGCTTTTCACCCGTGGCAGTAACACCCGATGAGCTCGGGGATGCGTGGGAACAAGAAAAAGTGCATTTACCGCTTCGTTCTACCTACAACGGTGACTTGTTCGGTAAACCACAAGCAGGTGAAGACATGACATTTAGCTTCGCTAAGCTGGTGTCACATGCAGCTAAGAGTCGAAATTTAGGCGCTGGCACCATTATTGGTTCCGGTACCGTATCGAACAAACAAGGTACTGATCACGGCTCAGCCATTGCTGAAGGTGGCCTTGGCTACTCGTGTATTGCTGAAGTGCGCATGATTGAAACCATCAGGGACGGAAAGCCAGCTACTCCCTTTATGCAATTTGGCGATCGAATTAGGATAGAAATGTTCGATAGTAAAGGACAAAGCATTTTCGGTGCTATCGAGCAACAGGTTAAGCCTTTAAGCTAAATCTAAAAGAGCGAAATTAAGGAGTGGTGGCATGTACTCTCCTCCTTGGAAATTACGCTATGATTATAATGAGTAATACAACACACACGTAAGGCGGCGGGTATTTATGAGTTTAACTTTATACGGTTACTGGCGCTCAACGGCGTCTTACAGAGTAAGAATTGCACTTAATTTAAAAGGTGTAGAGTACCACTACGTGCCTGTGCACTTAGTCAATGAAGGTGGTCAGCAGCACAGCGCGCCCTATAAACAGCTAAACCCCGCTCAGCTAGTGCCTACTTTGGTTGACGATGACGAAGATATCATTCTTAATCAATCTTTAGCCATTATCGAATACTTAGATGAACGCTTTCCCTCGCCGTATCAATTAATACCATCACATAAGACAGAACGAGCAAGGGTAAGGGCGCTGGCTCAGGATATTGCATGTGACACTCAACCTTTAAGTAACCTGCGTGTACTCAATCAGCTTAAGAATGAATATAGTGCCGAACAAGAAAGTGTAAACAAATGGGCGGCGCATTGGATAACGCTGAGTTTCGATGCCATTGAAAAGCGGCTACAAACCCAAGCGGGTAAGTATTGCTTTGACTTTGATGTGACCATGGCTGACTTGTGTTTGGTACCGCAGGTTTATAACGCGCATCGCTTTAATGTGGATATGACACGATATCCGCTTATTCAAAAAATAACAGACAATTGCAATGCATTACCTGCTTTTGAAAAAGCCCTGCCTGAGAACCAAGTTGACAGCGTGCTTTAATAAAGTGAGAAAGTAGGGCAGTCGATAAACAGCAGGGCGTAGGTTTCAATGAAACCTACTGTCGTTTGATGGGTAGCTCAGTGGTGTTCTTCACTTGTTTTAATGCGAAGGTAGAGCTGACATGATCAACCAAAGGAAGATGAGTAAGCTTCGTTTTCAGTAAAAATTCATATTCTTCAATACTTTCCACAATCACTTTAAGCAAATAGTCTTTCTCACCGCTGGTGGTGTGGCACTCAACAATTTCATCAATACTTTGTACTGCATTTTCAAAATCGGTAAGGGAGTCGCCATCATGATTTTTAAGTGTGACATAAATAAAAACAGACACCCCAAGGTTCAATTTTTTACTGTTTAATAGGGTGACTTTGCCGATGATAATACCGTCGGCTTCCATTCGTTTTACCCGTCGCCAACATGGGGTATGGGAAAGCCCAACCTTTTGACTCAACTCAGCCATAGAGACAGTGGCATCTTGTTGAAGTACTCGTAAAATCTCACGATCGAATTTATCTAATTTCATTGAACGCAGCTTCCGTCGTTTTTATGATGTTTATTATATAGAAAAATAAATTCTAGGATAGATATCCTAGAAAAATAGTATTCATACTTTGTGTATTTCACTTTACGAGGGCCGGTCATCAACTTAGCAAGGCGTGTCCTCTGGTTGTTGGGCTACACTTGGGCAAAATCCATCACATTATTAATAGGGAAAGTATGTCGGTTTTCGATCACATAGAGTTTGATAATCACGAGCATGTCGCTTTTTATCACGATAAAGAAGCAGGCTTAAGTGCCATTATTGCCATACACAACACAAACCTAGGCCCAGCATTGGGTGGTTGTAGAATGTGGCCCTATGTAAGTAGTGCAGAAGCACTTACCGATGTACTCCGCCTTTCTAAGGGAATGACTTACAAAGCCGCGATGGCTAATATCGCATTAGGCGGCGGTAAGTCAGTCATAATTGGTGATCCTCGCAAACAAAAAACGCCGGCAATGATGGAAGCCATGGGGAAATTCGTTGATTCATTGGGCGGCAAATATTTTACCGCAGAAGACTCAGGTATTTCAGTTACCGATTTACAAACCATGGCGACTCAGTCTGATTACATTGCTGGGGTAAACGCGCAATATCATTACGCTGACGAGCAACCTGACGGCAACCCTGCACCATCAACCGCTTACGGCGTGTTTGTAGGCTTAAGAGCTAGCGTGGAGCACGGTTTAAATCGCAGCTTAGAAGGCGTAAGCGTGGCCATTCAGGGTATGGGGCACGTTGGTTATCGACTAGCGTCACACCTGCATGCAGCGGGTGCAAAACTCTATGTAGCCGATATTTTCCCTGAAGGTGTTGAAAAGGCCGTAGCAGAACTGGGTGCTACGGCGGTAGCGCCGGAAGAAGTTTTAGGGCTGGACGTTGATGTGCTTGCCCCTTGTGCCTTAGGTGCGGCGATTAACGACCAAACACTACCTATGATTAAGGCAAAAATTATTGCTGGCGCGGCTAACAATCAACTTGCACGTGAAGAGATTGGCGATATGTTAGTCGAACGTGGCATTTTGTATGCGCCTGATTATGTGATTAATGCAGGCGGTGTTATCGATATCTTCCATCAGCGTATGGATAAGAGCTCGAATGCGGCATTGCGTAAGCATATTGAAGACATTGGTACGACTTTGAAAGAAATTTATATCCGTGCTGATGCCCAAAAAGCAGCCACAAATCGAGTGGCAAACATCATTGCAGAAGAGAGATTTTCGTTAAAGGGTTGAAACTTATCGGGCAAGTAGTCATAATGCGCCCCGCGCTTAAGACTGCTGACGCCTGTTAGCATTTTATTCGCTTTCTATGGTGGGCTTTTGGTCCTCCCGCAATGATACTCTGTGAACTCGGTCAGGCCTGGAAGGGAGCAGCCGCAGCAGACGACTCATGTGCCGGGATGTGGCTGGGAGCCCGCCACCCAATTTACTCCCCCGTATTTTTATCTCATACAACTGTGTTTGGCATTACTCTGCTTTCTCGCTTACTGACGTTTTATCTGTGTCGTTTAAATATTTCATCGCATTGTCGATAGCGTATGTAACATTCATCTCCATTTGGTTTCGTTCACTCTGGGGAAGATAAAATGCCATATCGACTTCGTAGCGAATGTAGCGTGGAGGAACTTGGTTAAGTGCCAAGCAGCATAGGTCAGCTAAATAATCAGGACTTTTAGTATTATCCAGCCCAAGTTCTGTTACACGTTGTAATACAAGATGTTCGTAATAATTATGAATGTCATCATCAAGCTTCATATTTTTGCCCTAATTAAAATTTTAACGCGATGTTATTTTTTATGGGTGTGTATATTTTTAATAACGCCCCTAGATAATTTATAGCCTGTATTTTGTCGATGTCGAGTTAGCGATGTTAGAATTTCCTTCTGTCCATAACGACGATAAGAATAATCGGCATGAAAAAAAATATAGAACCCTGCTATTACGGTGATTACCTAGCGTTAGATAAAATACTTGGCGCACAAAAGCTTCAAAGTACCAAGTACGGTGAACCTGCTCATGAGGAAATGCTATTTATAGTAGTGCATCAAGTGTATGAGCTATGGTTTAAGCAACTGTTGCACGAACTCAATGCGGTTATCGACACATTCAATCAAGCAGCAGTAAAAGATCAGCAACTCACTTCAGTAGTACATAGGCTGCACCGTGTTATACAAATTCAAAAGCTGATGAATGACCAAATAGGTATTATGGAAACCATGACGCCTCAACAGTTTCTTTCATTCAGAGATTATTTGGTTCCCGCCTCAGGCTTTCAAAGTATCCAATTTAAACAGCTTGAAATTTCATTAGGCCTTAAAAGGGAATATCGTATCGATTTCGATAAGCAAAGTTTTTATAACCGATTAAGTGATGATGATCGCAGCCTATTGGAAGCGTTAGAAGAAAAACCAAGCTTGTTTGAACTAGTGGATAAGTGGTTGGCACGTATGCCACTACTTAAAACCGAGGATTTCCACTTTTGGGATTACTACCGAAATGCAACAGATGAAATGCTTAACGATGACAAAGAAACCATAGAAAAAAATGCGTTTCTGTCGGAAGTAGAACGTCGACAAGAGCTTAAAGACTGGCAATCGACCAGAGAGAACTTTGACGGGCTATTTAATCATGATACGTATGAAGCCCTTCTTAATCAGGGTAAATTCCGCTTATCACATGAAGCATTATTGTCGGCTTTATTTATAAAGCAGTATTCAGAAGAACCCGTTTTTAATCTGCCTTTCCAACTCATTACCGCACTAACAGAAATTGATGAACAATTAACGTTGTGGCGTTATCGCCATGCCATGATGGTACAACGAATGCTGGGAACAAAAATAGGAACGGGCGGCTCATCCGGCCACCATTATTTGAAGAAAACGACGGAATCTAACAGGGTGTTTCTAGACTTTTTCAACATGGCTACGTTCCTTTTACCAAAAAGTTCACTTCCAGAACTGCCTGAATCGGTGAAACGACGCTTAGGCTTTTATTTACAATAGACGAAAAATGCGACATTTCTGCATTTGCGACGAATGTAATTCGTCGCAAATGGGGAACTTCGTTAATATCCCCCCAAGGCCAAGCCACTCAATAGATTGCGTGGAATTTCCCTACTTCACGCCCATGCCATTCATCGTAAAAATTTCCATTTACGCTTGCTTTACCCCCTTTACATATGTCAATTATACTTTCGGATAATCATAAAAATCCGTATAAAAAACAATCGTTTAGAAGATTTTAATGGTTAGTTTAATAAAATTTAAAAGTCTGCTCTCATCGATAACTTACGGTTAGCGATGAAGGGCGAGTATAAAGCCGGGGAAACACATGATAAATAATAAAACGCTCACAGCATTAGCTGTGGCAGCGTCTTTAGGTGTTGCTGCACCTTCTTTCGCACAAGAATCAAAAGGTACAATTGTAGGTACCTCTGTGTCTGCAAGTACAAATCAGTTACTTGGTGACGTAGAAGTCACAATTGTCAACTTAGAAACGGGCCTAACACGTACTGTCGTAACAGATTCTGATGGTCGTTTCACTTTTCCATTATTGCCACCAGGCCAATATAGTCTTTCAGCTCAAAAAGCTGGTTTTACCGTTGCACAAGAAAAGCAATTCACAGTACGCCCATCAGGTAGAACTAACTTAGATGTGGCTCTCGAATCTGGAGATATTGAGCGAATTTCAGTAAGCGGTACGTCAATCTCAAATATTGATGTTACTTCAAGTGAGTCGCAGCTTTACGTAGACCAAGACTTCATTGCGAAAGTTCCTGTGCCACGTGATATTGCTTCTGTCGCACTTTTAGCGCCGGGCACGGTATCTGGTGATTCAGATTTCGGTAACTATGCCTCGTTTGGTGGATCATCTGTAGGTGAAAACGTTTATTACGTTAACGGTATCAACGTAACTAACTTCAGAAACGGTCTTGGTGGTTCTGAACTTCCATTTGAAATGTATGAATCGTTTGAAGTGAAGACAGGTGGCTATTCTGCTGAATACGGTCGTTCAACGGGCGGTGTTATCAACGCAAGAACTAAAAGTGGTAGCAACGAATTTAAGTGGGGCGCGAGCGCTTACTACGAACCAGCTGCGTTAAGAGCACACAGCCCAGATGTGTTCTATAGAACACAGGCTGATGCTGACGAAGCAGGAACAGCTTATTATGAAGTATTCAAAGAAGATGAGCGCAGTGAAACAAATGTAAACTTGTGGGCTAGCGGTGCACTTGTTGAAGATAAGCTTTTCTTTTTTGGTTTAATAAACCAAAAGCTTCGCCAAAGAGATTATGGCGATACTGCTGTAATCTATGATCGCGAAGGTAATGATACGTTACTAAGTGCAAAGCTTGACTGGTACATTACGCCAGAGCACATCCTAGAAATCACCGCATGGGACAATACTGAAGAGCTCGAATCTGAAAAGTTTTTGTATAGCCCAGATTCAGATGAAGTAGGGAACTCTTTAGGTAATTATACCTTAGAGCGCGGTGGTAAAACGTGGGGTATCCAGTACACAGGTATTATTACCGATGATATTACTATTAGCACCCAATACTCAATTAACGAAACAAGCTACAGTAATTTAAATGATGGAAGCAATCCGCTTGGTGATGCTCCTGTTATTTTCGACCGATTTACAAACGTCGAATATGGCGCTTACGGTTTGGCTACACCTTCTATTCAAGAAGATAAGCGTACGGCTATTCGTTTTGATGTTGAATGGTATGTCAATGCTGATCATGTGTTGAAATTTGGTGTGGATAACGAAGATCTAGAAGCATCTGAAAATACGCAGAGAGCCGGTGGTGTAGCCTATCGCTATGAAAACTGTGGTGCAAATCTTGATGAAGCAGGTAATGAAGATTGCTTAGTTCGTCAAGAGTACTACATAAACCAAGGCGATTTTGAAACGAAAAGCTTCGCGTACTATATCGAAGATACTTGGACGGTAACTGATAATATTACAGCACGTATCGGTTTGCGTAATGAGAGCTTTGAAAACTACAACAAAGCAGGCGATAAGTTTGTTGATGTTACTGACCAGTGGGCACCTCGCTTAGGGCTTAGTTGGGATGTTAAAGGTGATGGCGAAAGCAAAGTTTTTGCTAACTATGGGCGTTATTATCTTCCCGTTGCCACAAATACAAACATCCGTTTAGCAGGTGATGAACTTTATACTCGACAGTACTATGAAGTAGAGTCAATTAATGCTGATTTTACACCAGTACTTGGTGATGAAGTTGGTGGCATGACGGTATACTCTGATGGCACGCTTAAAAGCACGACTGAAACAGTTAATGCCGACCTAGACCCAATGTATCAAGATGAGTTCATACTTGGTTACGAGCAAGTGCTTAATGAATCATGGAGCTTTGGTGTTAAAGCCACTTATCGTGACCTTGGTAGTTCTTTAGAAGATATTGCAATTGATAAAGGCTTTAACGATTTTATTGAGCAAGAATTTGGTTCTTCTTGCACTATGTGCGACTCAGGCTTCCACTACTACGTGCTAACTAATCCTGGTAACGATGTAACTATCACTACCGACCCAGATGGTGACGGTCCAGTTCCGTTTGGCACCTATACTATTCCAGCCGATATGCTAGGTTATCCAGAAGCTGAGCGCCAATACGCTTCAGTTGATTTCACGGTCGACCGCGCATGGGATGATGTTTGGATGATGAGCTTTACCTATACATGGAGCCACAGTTGGGGCAACAATGAAGGTTTCGTTCGTTCTGACAATGATCAAGACGATTCTGGTTTAACAACTAACTTTGACCAACCAGGGTTAACGGACGGAGCTTCTGGTAATCTGCCAAATGACCGTCGTCACTCATTTAAATTGAATGGCGCGTATCAATTAACAGAAAACTTCTCGTTAGGCGCTAACTTCCGTTGGACATCTGGTCGCCCTCTAAGCTCATTTGGTTACCACCCAACTGATGTATTTGCGTCTCTATATGATGCAGAATCATTTGTTTACGAAGGTGAAATTGCTCCTCGTGGCTCTCAAGGTAGAACACCAAATGTTTGGAACCTTGATTTAAGTGCTAAATACTTGATAGAGCTAGAAGAAGCTGATATTGCTCTTCGCGCTGATATCTTCAATGTGTTCAATAATGATGAAGCCACACAATTGAACGAAGTTAACGAAAGACTATCAGGATATGAAGACGGAGAGCAATTTGCACCATTCGGTTATATTGCTCGCGGTGAATCTAACCCTAGCTATGGCCTACCAACTTCTTTCCAAACGCCTCGTTACGTGCGTTTTAGTGTTGAAGTTACATTTTAATAATTGAGTAATGAAATAGCCCAGCTCATGCTGGGCTTTTGTTTAATCTTATGAAACTAGAACTACAAAAATTAGTACATGCAACCAGAGCAATGGACCAAACATTGGTTGTTTCTTTAATTACCGGTTTTTTGAATGCTGGGTTAGAACTTAAAGAGAATTGGTTAGGTGTAGCGCGATTGGCAATGACAGTTGGATGCTATGATTTAGCTGTTCAATGTTTACATATGCTTGATAAATCAAAATGTGAAGAGACGACATTAGCAAAGCAACTTGGCATGCTAGCCGACTGTGGTAAAAATGATGATGCATACCAAAGCGCAAAACAGTGGGTGAACAAGGCTCCAACATCAGTCGCTGCACTTCACATAGCTGGTGTGCTTGCTTATCAAAAAGGCCAACTTGAACAAGCGGAAACATTACTTAAAAAGGTGGTTGAAAAGGCCCCTTTAGCCGGTGAAGCGTGGCACATGCTATCAACTTTGCAAAATGTGGTCGCTCAACCTGATTTTCAAAGCTCTATTAGTGCACAAACAGTAAAATTTAATCAGTTACCCAACAATGTTTCCAAAGCTTGCTTCTTAAATGCAATGGGAAATGTAAATGGGTTAATTGGTAAAGAGGAAAGTGCGTTTGCTTTCTACGAAAAGTCAGCAAATATTATGAGGCAAATCACAAGCTCAAATTTCTCTTCGACCCCTTATAGTATAGATACAAACCACACAAAAATTACCAAAGTATTAACACAAATTGAAAGTGATACTGCACAGAGTGCATTCATAAAGAATGTTGTCACATCGAATACTTTCACACCAGTGTTTATAATGGGGCTACCTCGTACTGGCACCACCTTATTGGACAATATTTTGTGCTCAGATGAAGGTGTAAACTCAATAGGTGAGACGGACGCATTTACTATTGCTTGTGATACTGTGCTTAAAAAGAAAAATTCAGCTTACGATTTAGACACAATACTAAACTGCGAAAATGTTGAGCTAAATGCAATTGCAGAAGAATATGAGCGGATTGCGAGAGAGTTAGGGTGTACAGAAAGCGTATGCGTTAATAAGAGTTTGAATAACAGTCACATTGCATTGATGATTCAGCGCGTTTTTCCTAATGCAAAGTTTATTGCTATTAAACGTGACGAGCTAGAGAACGCATGGTCGATTTACAAAACGTTTTTTAGCAGCAATTTACATTGGTCATTCGACATTCGCTCAGTTAAGAGTGCGATTCAAATGGACAAAAGAACAATCGACCAACTACGAACTGTTATCAAAATAGAGGTAGTTGAACTTGAAACTTTAAAGGTAGAACCAGAATTAGTCCTCCCGAGAATATTTAATTCAATTGGCCTAAATTACGAAAACAATCACGCACATTTTCATAAAACGCCGACAGTAGTGAAAACGGCAAGCATGTCTCAAATCAGACAACCGTTAAATAAATTGAACTCACATATCTCCGGTGTTCCAAAGCCATTTTTGGAACTATACGAAAATCTATAAACATGTGTAAAAAGTCCTTTAACCAAATTTCCGTATCTTATCGTGAAAATAAGACATCTCGTCCGGGGTGGTTGAAAAGTAAACAGTAAAATGTGGTTGACATGTAAATTGTAAGTAAACATTTACAAAAAAAGGAAAAATATCCGAAAAAAATTGAACTTTTAATTATTACACTCCCGATCTCAGTTGACCGTTTACTCATGTTGTGTTTATTATCTTAGTGAGGCTTTGACCTTACTAATAATAATTCGTTATAAACGATTTTAGAAATACACACTAAACGAGCTTTAGTGGTCCAGGGAGACAACACATGTTTACAAATTCTAAGCTGGCTAAGTCAGTTAGGTTGGCCTGCGCGTTCGGCGCGGTGTCGACGATAAGTTTTTCTGGTGCAGTTGCTGCACAAGAAGCCGAAGAAGCAGCCGATTCTGTTGAAAAAATCGAAGTAACTGGTTCTCGTATCCGTCGTACAGACATTGAAGGTGCTAACCCAGTAACGGTTATGACCCGTGTTGATATCGAAAAATTCGGTATCACTTCAATCGGTGATGTACTTCAAGCTATCCCATCTGCTGGTTCAGCAATCAATACCAACAACAACAACGGTGGTAATGGTACAACTACTATTAACATTCGTGGTATCGGTTCAAACCGTACTCTTGTTCTTGTAAACGGTAAACGTTGGGCTCCAGGCCTTACTGGCTCTGTTGACCTTAACAACATTCCTTCGTCTATCATCGAGCGTATTGAAGTACTTAAAGATGGTGCTTCAGCGGTATATGGTTCAGATGCTGTTGCAGGTGTTGTTAACATCATCACTCGTCAAGATTTCGAAGGCGTTCACGCTTCTGGCTACCTTGGTCAATACGATGAAGGCGACGGTAACAAAGAATCTTGGGATATCGGTTTCGGTGTTGCTAACGATAGAGGTAACGTATACTTCAATGTAAGTTACGTAGAAGAAGAGCCAACATTCGCAGGCGATCGTGAGATTTCTGCAGTACCAGTATTTGGCGCTCCTACAGGCTACGGCGGTTCATCAGGTACACCGAATGGTCGTTTTTGGTATTTCGATGATGAAGCAACATCATTCAACGTTCAAAACGATGGTCAAGGTGGATTAATTCCTTGGACTGGTAGCAGTGCATTTAACTTTGCTCCTCTTAACTACCTTTCTACACCTCAAGAACGTATTAACCTTTACTCACAAGGTCGTTACGAACTAACAGACAACGTTTCTGTTAATGTAACTGGTTTCTACGGCAACAGACGTTCTTCACAGCTTCTTGCTCCAACACCGTTATTTATCGGTAACGCTGCAGGTACATCTGGAGTAACAATTGCTGCAAATAACCCATACAACCCAACAGGTCTTGATTTAACAGATGCTGCTGGTTTCGGTGAAGCGAACAGCTTGTTCTTCGCTGGCCGTCGTATGATGGAAGCGGGTTACCGTGAATTTGCTCAAAACGTTGATCAGTTCCAATTCAATGGTGGCTTTGAAGGTGTTATTGAACTAGGCGATCACGAGTACTACTGGGATGCAACCTACACGTATGCAGACATTACTCAGAATACGCTAACTGACGGTCTTCTTAACATGGACCGCGTAGCACTAGCCCTAGGTGACGTTGATACCTGTGCTGCTACTGATGGTTGTGTACCATTAAACTTCTTCGGTGGTGCTACTGCTATCGGTGAAGGTACTATCACGCAAGAAATGCTTGATTACATTCAGTTCACTGCACAAGATGCAGCTAACTCTACGTTAGAAAGCTACTCAGCAAATATCTCTGGTGAAGTTTTTGAATTACCTGCTGGTTATGTTGCATTTGCTGCTGGTTATGAAAAACGCTGGCAGTCAGGTTACGACCAACCTGATGCACTAATTGCAGCTGGTATTACTTCTGGTAACTCTCGTCAACCTACTTCTGGTTCATTCAGTGTTGAAGAAGTTTACTTAGAAGTTGCTATCCCTCTTATCTCAGATGTTGAGTTTGTTGAGCAATTAGATTTAGAACTTGCTACTCGTTACTCTGACTACAGCAACTTCGGCGACACTACAAACTCAAAAGTTGGTTTGAAATGGCGCATCAATGAAGACGTCTTAGTTCGTGGTACTTGGTCTGAAGCATTCCGTGCTCCTTCGCTATCTGAATTGTTCCTAGGTAACAGCGATAGTTTCGCAACGCTAATCGATCCATGTAATGGCGGTGAAGCTGCAAATGCTAACAGCCCAGGCTGTGCCGGTATCCCTGCTGCTTACGAGCAACCTAACCCACAAATCAGAACAACGGTTGGTGGTAATGCAGATTTAGCACCTGAAGAAGCAGAAAGCTTTACATACGGTTTCGTATACTCACCTGCTCAAGTTGAAGGTCTGTCAATCACATTTGACGTATTCGATATTGAAGTGGATAACGCAGTATCAACTGTTGGTGCTCAACGTATCCTAGATGCTTGTGCAACTACTGGAACTACGTTCTGTTCACTAATCGAACGTAACAGCGGCGGTGTAGTGACTGAGTTGTTCAACGGCCTTGTTAACCTTGGTGGTCAAACGACTTCTGGTTTCGATTATAACGTAGCTTATAACTTCGATACTGAATACGGTGATTTCCGAGTAAACTGGGACGGTACTTATGTAGACGACCGTACTAGTATCTTCGTTGACCCTGTAACTGGTGAATCAATTGCAGAAAACGATGCTGGTAAAGCATTTGACCGTGACGTTATTCCTCGTATCCGTACTAACTTGTCTGTTACATGGGCATACGAAGATTGGACTGCTAACTACCTAGTTCGCTTCATTGGCGCAACAACAGAAGAGTGTTCATTCGATGACGATACTGATGATGCAGGTAACTACCTAGAAGATACATTGTGTAGTGATCCAGGCGTAAGCGTGTTTGCTGAAGATGGAAGCCTTGAGTCTAAAGAAAGCTTCAATGAACTTGAAGCGATGGCTTACCATGATGCTTCAGTAGGTTACTCAGTAACAGAGAACCTTCGTTTGACATTTGGTGTTAACAACTTATGGGATGCAGATCCTGAAGTTTCATACACTACATTTGCAAACAGCTTCGATCCTTCAATGTATGAAATTCCTGGACGTTTCTTCTACGGTCGTATCAACGTAGATTTCTAAACACAGGCATTTAAATGCATTTGACAAAGGCCTCTTCTGAGGCCTTTTTTATAAGGGTAAATTGTGAGTTCAGTACAGCAGTTACTTGAGCAGGCTCAGTATCATCAACAGCAAGGCGCCATTGACAAGTCTATGGCATTACTTGGTGAAGCCGGTAAATTAGGTAATATGTATGCAGCTTTGGATTTTGCATATTATAAGGTGAGTAGTGATCCGAAATTAGCACTTCTTTATCTTCAGTCTATACCGGATACTAAACACCCGACAGTTCGTTATCACAAGTCGCTGATTACTAGATTTTATATTGAAGGTAGCTTTAGCCGAAGCATTATAAGTGAACTGATAGCTTTAGCGCAAAATGGCCATGCAGAATCTTTGTTAGTGCTATCATGTTGGTGCTCTGAAGATGAAAAAACCTATCTTCAGGTTGTTAGTGTTATGGCGAAGTTAACGCCGAATATATATCGGCAACTCGTTAACGACGATAAGCTGGTGCTAACTACTTCTCTCCAAACTCTGGATGAAAGTAGTATTGAATTTGCTATTCGAGCTCGAGAAGCAAAGTTGCGCTCACTTGAACTTGAAGTTTTAAATGAAGATATATCATTAGTGCGTGTTAAAAATGCATTATCAGCATTTGAGTGTCGTTATCTAAAGCAACGCTTCATGCCACTTTTAACCCGTTCTATGGTTGCTAGCCCTGCGGATGGAAGCCCTATGGTTGATTCTATTCGTACCAGCGAGGTTGGCGTTATTCTATCTGAAATGGCAGATTGGATTGTTAGAGATATAGATACGAGAATGGCAGATATCTCAGGCACTGACACATCCCATGGGGAGCCTTTAAATTTACTACGCTACAAAGAAGGGCAAGAATACAAAGCCCATTATGATGCATTTTCTCCTAAACAGCGTGAGCAAGCTGAGTTTATCGAGGAAGGTGGGCAGCGGGCAAATACTGTTCTTGCTTATTTAAACTCAATGAGTAGCGATGGTGAAACCCAGTTCCCTAAAATAAACGTTAAAATAAAACCTGAACAGGGAACCGTTGTTTCATTTAAAAATATTGATGATAATAACGAGATATTAAGAGCGAGTTTACACCTTGGCGCGCCAGTGGCTGACGGTGAGAAATGGACGCTTACAAAATGGATAAGAATTAACCAGACGCAGTATGGTATTTTAACTCACGGAACTTTTATCCAATAAACTTCTACCCAATAAACTTTTGACCACGAAACTTTAAATAAGGATTTATAAATGTTTAAAACGATTTTAGTCAGTCTTGCTATTTCTGTCACGTTGGTTGGCTGTGGCTCTACAAGCAATACAACTCAAGAGTTAGCAAGTAATAAAACTGAAGAGATAGCTAGCAATCAAGAACGTGATGATCAAGTTTGTAAAATGGAAAAGCGAATCGGTTCTAATATGATGCGTCGTGTGTGCTATACAGTAGAAGAGAGAGAACGCATGAAAGAGGCAGCTCGCGATGGATGGATACGTATGCAACGTGGTACAGAAACATCGGGTTCGGATAATTAGAAAAAATATAAACGGAGCTGAAATTTAACTCAGCTCCATTTACCTCGGGTTTTCAATGACACCTTTATATATATCGACGCTCAATGACATTGAGAAAATGTTATCGAAAGGAGATTTTGACCAAGCGCTTTCCTTATATGTTACGTTAAATAGTCAAAATTCAGATTATCTTGATTCTAAGTCAGGAGAAATGACAAGGTCACGTTTTTCTCACATAAAGAATGCAGCTAACTTAGCACGTCGGGACGGTTACACACGACTTCAATTCATGGAGTCGGTATCACTAAGGTTAAAGAAGTCGCTTGCGCTTTTTTTTGGTGTCGAATTTCATCCTTTCCAAAATGAACTTCAAAAACCAAGTTTCTTTTACATTCCAGATTTACCAAGCAAGCCCTTTTATAATGCAAATGAAATTGATGGGTTAATTGCTTGGATAGATAATATTCAAAGCCACAAAAATGAGCTTCTGAACGTTGGGAAACGAGCAAACGTTAAATATGTAGGCGAGTTTGATAATGTACCAACGACGGAGACGTGGGATAAGCTACGCGATGAATGGTTATCTACCCATTTACTAAAAGAAGGAAAGAACTGTTCAGCGTTTGAAAGTTTATCTTTAGCGTTACGTAGTGAACTTGAAAATGCACCCTTAGCTTTCTGCCCTCCACATGCCCCAGAGGTTTTTCTCTCGGTACTTAAACCCGACGCCTACATACCCCCGCATTACGGTATTTCAAATTGTAAGCTGACTGTCCATATTCCTTTGCAAGTAACTGAGGATGCGAGCTTAACTGTCGGGGAAGAAACTTTTAATTGGAGTAATGCCAATAAACACCTAGTTTTTGACGATAGCTTTATACATTCGGCATCCAATTTGTCTGACCAAGAGCGTGCAGTATTAATACTTGATGTTTGGAATCCAGCGTTGTCTATGGATGAGAGAGAAGCGATAACCCAGTTTATGTCCATTTTATCAAAATGGAATGAAGGGGCGGGCAAGCTAATGAATTTAGATCGTGGCTTAAGGTAGTTATGGCTATTGATAAAATGGGAGTGTTACGGGAAGTAGTCAATGCTTTTCAACAAGGAAGGTACGACTATGTCATTCAATTTATAGAAGCTAACCTTAGCATTTTAAAACTTGATCCTGTAGCTGTTCAGGTATATTCAAGTGCTCTCAGGAAGGCGCGAGATGGGGCACGAGCGGAATCAGTAATTATAAAAGGGCTAAAAACATTCAAAGGGAGCCCTCAACTTCTTAACAGCTTGGGTACAACACAACTGGAATTAGGTAAGGCAACGCTTGCGGTGCAATCGTTAAAAAAAGCCTTGTCCGCAAATCCTATTGATATTGAAGTTAAATATAACCTTGCCCGAGCATATAAAGAAGTTGGTTTGTTTAATGAGGCTCAAGCCATTTTTGTAGACGTTATTCGCAAAAAACCGACTTATATCCAAGCAAACATTCATCTTGCTGATGTATATGTTAATTTAGGCGCGGTAGAAAAAGCGCAATCGTGCTTAATGTCTGTATTAGAAAAAGACCCCACAAACATCGTTGCATTGAACAACTTGGGTAATGTGTTACGACGTGCCAATGACTTTCAAGCATCAGTACAGTGCTTCGAAACCGCCATAAAGCTACAGCCGACGAACAGCACCTTGCGACGAAATTTAGCCGCAACCTTAGTGTTATTAAATCGCCGAGATGAAGCAAAGCAAGCCTTTATCAAAGCTGTTTCGTTAAACCCACTTGACTGGACCGCACAAGAAGAACTCGCTTCTTTTTTATGGGAAGAAGGTGTCAACTCCCCTTTTGAGTATATCGAGCCCCATATCAATCATGAAGGTACCGCTACGTCATTTGTTCTAGCTTACATAAAGCTTTTAGTTCGCGCTGACCAATTTAAAAAAGCGCTAGATGTACTTAACAGATTAGAACCGTTACTAGGTTCTAATCTTGAATTTTATATATATAAAGCGCGAGTGCATCGAGAGTTAGGTGACTATCACGCATCCCTAAATTATGTTGAAAAAGGCGAAAAGCTAAAAGTCAAAAACAGCATAGGGCTTGAGAGCGAGGCTGGATATACCTTACTAAGTTTAGGGCGGGCAAAAGAGGCCTACACCAAATTTGCTAAATTAGTGAAACAAGAGCCGCTTAATCAGGGGTGGTGGACAATGCTTTCTACGTGCTATTACCTGCAAAACGAAGAAAGTAAGTACCATTGGTTGTGTAATTACCAACAATTACTGGCCGTGGTGCCAGTTCTCCCGAATAAAGAGAGTAGACAGAGCTTAAATAATGCATTGCGTGATGTGCTTGAGGCTTTGCACCAAAATGAACGTCATCCTATTGGTCAATCGTTGAGAAATGGTACCCAGACGTATGAAAATCTCTTTGAAGGTAACAATGAGGTAATAAATACACTTTCAAGACTCATTCTAGAAAGAGCAGGGGAATTCATAGCGTTACAAAGTAATGATAGGAAACATCCTTTTTTATCTCGTTTAAGTAAAGACTTAATATATAAGGGCTCGTGGTCAGTAAAGTTACGTTCCGAGGGTTATCACCGTTCGCACTATCATCCTGAAGGCTGGCTAAGCGGCGTGTATTATGTAGATGTTCCCGATGCTGTAGACAAGCATGGGGAAGGGTGGCTAACTTTCGGTAGAGCTGATATAGCAAACCAAAATTTCGAAGGCGACTTCGCAGTAAAGCCACGGTCGGGTAATCTTATCTTGTTCCCTTCTTACATGTGGCATGGAACCAATGCATTTACGAGCAGTACCGCTAGACTTACGGTCGCATTTGATATCATCCCAAGCCATTAACTTGGGATGTTTAATTAATCAAAGTAATGCCTATACCACTTTTGGTAAGTGCCTTTAACGTTCAGATGCTTATTTTCACAGTGGATGAAGAACAACGATGATTAGCTCGTCAATTCAAGCTTAAACGCTAATGTATATCTAGGAGTATAGCAAATACGGTTAGGCGGCCTGCCTACGTGTTTAATGGCGCCATGGAAAATACTGACTCGACCAGGTTTCGGGGTACAAGCAAATAAGCAATCATCATGTTCGTTGAAAAACATTGTTTCACCGCCCCATTCTATATCCCACGTTGGCGAAATATAGACCAACACAGTTAGTTCGTCGGCACCAGGCATACAATCAGTATGAGTAAAAAGCATATCACCAAACGAGGCGTGATTTACGTAGCCTCTATATGCCTTATAGGTTTTACCAGTAAGCGCTTGAACTGCACTAATTGCCCGATTATAAACAGGTAAGCTTTGTATTTGTTCGCCAGATAGATTCACTGCCCAATGACGAAACTCTTTTGTGTCTGGTCTTGCAATTTCATTGCGTTTAAAAGCACTGACTTCAAGACCGTTAAATATCCCTTGCGCTTCTTGCGAAGAGCATAAGCCGTCGAAAACCCAAAGTGGTTTATTGTCAATTGATACGGAATGTGTAGCTTCATACGTCATGGATTAATCCCGATAATTCATTTTTTTGTTAAGTTTATCCTATAGCGTTTAGCAATTATACCTAACACCTACAAGAGACAAAAATCCAATGAGGAAAATGAATGCCGACATTATAAATGTGGCATAGCGTTAATATTTAGTGAATTGCTGCACCAAAATGGAACCTTTCATTTGACGGGATGCTGCATACGCTTCCGTTTGATGGTATGACCACCAAATCATGGCCATGAGAAGTTAACAAAAAGTGATTACTTTGAATCTAACGTGACGAAGTTGAAGCTTATATTGGACCCTGCATGAAATTGCGGCGTTTTACCCCCAGATTTTGGTATAACGCCAAGTAAAAACACGGTTTATTTTTACACATTAACAAAAAAATAAACTCGAATTTGCCAGTTATTTGTACGTTGGAATGAATTCTGCAGGGGAATTCGAACGTATATTAAACAGATGATGAAAAATCTACTTGGTGTAAACAGGGTGTTACTTGACTCAGTGCTGTAATCCGTGTGAGTATAATACGTTCGTAGTGCTGGAAGCTAAGGTCCGTGCTACATTCCTAAAACATAATTGTGAAAGTTTTATACGCCCCTTGCCCGAACTGTTTTCCTTTATCGGCGAGGATTCAAATAAGAAATTTGGTTGGGAACTATGTCCAAAATGAGCAAGAGAACTCTTATTGCTTCTACTGTTATCGGTGCCTTCGCACTAACAGGTAGCGCAGTCTCTGCAGATACGCTTGAAGACCTTCATAAAGAAGAAGCGAAAATCCACGCGGCTGCAGCGAAATCTCAGGAAAAAATCAACACGTTGTTTGAACAGTCTCAGGAACTACTGGTTGAATACCGTCAAACAGTAGATGAGACAGAAAACCTCAAAATATACAACGACTACATTGCGAGTCTTGTAGCGGATCAGCAACGTGGAATTGACTCTTTGCAACGTCAGATTGACAGCATCGAGCAAACTAAGCAGGGCATCGTTCCTCTTATGTTCCGCATGATCGATAGTCTTGAGAAATTCATCAAACTTGACCGTCCTATTCACTTAGACGAGCGTCTAGAGCGCGTTCAGCGTCTACGTGATGTTATGTCTAACTCTAACGTTACTGTTTCAGAGCAGTTCCGCCAAGTAATCGAAGCTTACCTGGTTGAAGTTGAGTATGGCACTAAGATTAATTCTTACCAAGGTACGATTGATAGCAACGGCACCGAAGTGACTGTTGACTTCTTTAACCTAGGTCGTACTGCACTAGTCGCATTATCACTTGACCAAGAACATGCTTGGGCTTGGAATAATGAGAGCCGCGCATGGGAGCAACTTGGCGACGAGTATCTGTCATCAGTTGTTGACGCAGTTAAAATGGCTAATAACGTCATTCCTGCGGATCTGATCAAACTACCAATTAGTGCAGCGGAGTAATTGTTAATGAAACCAGTATTCAAATCTCTTTTAACCGCTGCCACTCTTGCGGTTGTAGCAACCGGAGCTCAGGCTCAGGAAGCAAAGAGCCTTAAAGAACTTCTAGACCAAGTTCAGGATAACCGTGTTTCTGAAACACGTATCAACAAACAGCGTGAAGCAGAATTCCAATCTGCTCGTGCAGACAAGCAAGCGCTTCTTCGCAAAGCAGAATCTGAATTGAAAGCTGAACAAGGTCGTGGTGACCGTCTTCAACAACAATTCTCTGATAACGAAGTAACGCTTAACGAAAAAGCTGCTGAGCTAGACCAAGCAACTGGTACGCTTGGTGAGATGTTCGGTGTGGTTCGTCAAGCCTCTTCTGAAGCTTACGGCCGTGTTGCTACATCAATCGTAAGTGCTCAGTTCTCAGGCCGTGGTGAATTCCTAGCGCAAATGTCAGAAGACTCTAAAGGTCTTCCAAACATTCAAGAACTAGAAGACCTATGGTTTGCTCTACAAAAAGAAATGACTGAAGGTGGCGAAACAGTTCGTTTCACTACTGAAGTTGTTAACCTTGACGGCGGTTCTTCACAGCAAGAAGTTGTTCGTATCGGTACTTTCAACCTTGTAGGCGAAGATGGCTACCTAACTTATGATGCTGAAAACGAAATCGTTCAGCCTCTAGGTCGTCAACCAGATGGTCGTTTCGTATCTTCAGCTGACGATTTAATCGCTGCTACTTCAGGTATGGTTCCTTTTTATACTGACCCATCTCAAGGTGCAATCCTTGGTCTGTTGAAGCAAAAAGCAACAATGTCTGAGCGTTATCATGCAGGTGGTGTAGTTGGTTACACAATCACCGTAATGCTAGCGATTGGTCTACTTATCGGTCTTTACAAGCTAATTACGCTTACAGTAGTTGCTGGTAAAATGCGTTCACAGCTTAAAAACCCAGGTAACCCTTCAGATGGCAACCCACTAGGTCGCATCTTGAAAGTTTATCAAGAGAACAAAGCTGCTGATGCTGAAAACTTAGAGCTTAAACTTGATGAAGCTATCTTACGTGAACTTCCACGTATCGAAAGCGGCATTAACGTAATCAAGATCTTTGCTGCAATCGCTCCGTTACTAGGTCTACTTGGTACGGTACTAGGTATGATCGCAACGTTCCAAACAATCACATTGTTCGGTACAGGCGACCCTCGTATGATGGCTGGCAGTATCTCTATGGCGCTTGTAACTACGGCTCAAGGTATTATCGCGGCATTGCCACTGATTCTTACTCACAGCATCGTAGCTTCACGTAGCAAATCAATCATCCACATTCTTGATGAGCAAACTGCGGGTATCGTAGCTGCTCACTCAGAGTCGGAGAAAGCGTAATATGAATTACCTGATTGGATTAATAGAATCGGTCAGGGATTTTATCGCTACCGGTGGTGACGTACTTTATTTCGTTGCTGCCGCGCTCTTTCTCATGTGGGTTTTAATGATTGAGCGTTATTGGTATTTAACCTCGGTCTTCCCAACGGTGAAGAAAAACATCATCAAAAATTGGGATGCCCGAGCAGATACCACATCTTGGTATGCGCATAGAATCCGTGACGCGTGGATTTCTCAGGCGTCAGATGATCTGAACGCTAGAATGCTGATTATTCGCACCATTATTGCAATGTGTCCGTTAATCGGGCTACTGGGAACAGTAACCGGTATGATCGGTGTTTTCGAGACGATGGCGACACAAGGCACCAGCAATGCACGTTTAATGGCAGCTGGTATCTCCATGGCAACAGTCCCGACTATGGCGGGAATGGTAGCCGCGCTTTCTGGACTGTTCATCAGTTCTCGTCTTGAAGCGAAAGTGAAGCTGGCACGCGAAGGGTTAGTTGATAGCCTGCCACATCATTAGAGAGAGATATTATGGCTCGAAAAGTCAGAATCGAGGAAGAAGACGCACAGATTGACATGACACCCATGTTGGATATCGTGTTTATCATGCTGATCTTCTTTATCGTTACCACTGTTTTCGTTAAAGAAGCAGGGATTGAAGTTAATAAGCCCGACGCGAGCCAGGCGGTTCTTCACAAGAACGCAAACATTTTCATAGCAGTAACAGAAGATGGAAGCGTTTGGTTAGATAAACGTGAAGTAGCGCCGGACAGCGTTAGAGCGAATATTGAACGACTGCTTACCGAGCAGCCAACTGACTATGTAATCATTCAGGCTGATGTTAAAGCCAAGCATGGTTTGGTAGTAGAAATTATGGACCAGGTTAAAGCTGCAGGCGTTAATCGTGTTTCGGTAGCGGCAAGGGGTTAAGATGTTACGTATAATTGTATCTATATTCTTAGGTGCTGGTGTTGCATTTGCCCTGTTCGTACTTATGGCTAAGTTGATTGAAAACTCAGCCAGACCGGCGGACGAAGTACCTGAAGCACCGGTAATCGATATTGTGATGCAGGAACCAGACGATCAGACGCAAACGCGTCAACGTGTTCCGCCTCCACCTCCACCACCGCCTCAACAGCCTCCTAAAATGGAGCTTGTTGAGCCAGAAGCAGCTGAACCGGATGCAGATGGCTTTAGCCTAGCAATCCCAGCTATTGATACTGGTGGTGTTGGTGTAAACATTGGTGGTGTTGGCGCGATGCAACGTGATGGCGATGCTACTCCAATCGTTCGTATCGATCCGAAATATCCACCTGATGCAGCCCGTGATGGCCGTGAAGGTTGGGTAAGATTGTCTTTCACTATCAATGAAATTGGTGGTGTAGACGACATCGAAGTAATTGAAGCTGAACCTAAGCGTGTATTCGACCGTGAGGCACGACGTGCTTTACGTAAGTGGAAATACAAGCCTAAGATTGTTGATGGCAAAGCTGTTAAGCAGACTGGCATGTTCGTACAGCTAGACTTTAAACTGGAGCAATGATCATGATGAAAAATAAATTCAAAATGTCTGCATTTGCTTTAGTGCTTGGTGCCGGAGCAGTGTTTACTGCACCAGCGGCGCTAGCACAGTCTTCTCCTGTTATGTGTCCTGGTTACGAAAAGCCAAAAACAACTTTAGTAGGCGAGCGTACAGGTAAAAAAGTTCAAAAAGCATTTGAATTTTACAACGAAGATCAAGTTGATGAAGCGTTAAACATTCTATATGAAATTGACCCTTCTGAAGACTTTGATGCGGCGTATGTAAATCGCTTTATTGGTAACTTATTAGCTGCACAAGAAGGTAAAGGCTCTAAAGCACTTGGTTATTTGAACCAGTCTGTAGAACCTAAAGTATTGAATGATCTTGAGCATTCTCAAACACTTAAGTTGTTAGGTGATTTGAATATGCAAGAGAACAAATATACTGATGCGATTAAATGGTATAACGCGTGGATGGACTTTACGTGTAAAGAAGATGCAGACGTTTATACCCGTTTAGCGCAAGCTTATTATGAAGCAGGCCAATTGGATAAGATGATTGAGCCAGCTGACAGAGCAATTGCTTTGTATGATAAGCCAAATAAAAACCCTTATGTGTTAAAGCTAACGTCATATTACGAACGTAAGATGTTTCCTCAAACAGTGGCAGTTGCAGAAGAACTTGTTCGCAACTTCCCTGAGGAGCCGCGTTGGTGGACTCAGCTTGGTTTCTTCTACCTTTCAGTAGAAGACTTCGAGAAAGGTCTATCTACATTCGAAATGGCTTACATTCAAGGTTACCTTAAGAAAGTAAACGAGATTAAAACGTTATCTCAGTTGTTCCAAACCAACGGCATGCCTTTTAAAGCTGCTCAAATTTTGGAAAAGCACGTTAAATCTGGTCTACTTGAAGAAGATGCCGATATGCTAGCGAGTATTGCTAACGCATATCACCAGGCTAAAAACTATGACAAAGCAGCTTCGCTTTACGCTAAGGCTGCCGCGAAAAGTTCAGATCCTGAGCATTACAGAAAGCAAGGTACTTTGTTGTTAGTTGCTGAAGATTACAAAGGCGCGATTAAAGCATTAAACAATGCATTAGAGCGCGGCGTTGAAAATCCTGGCAAAGTTCACTTCACCCTAATGGAAGCGAACTTCTACGCAGGCGACTTCAGAGAAGCTTATAAGCACATTCAAGAAGCGAAAAAAGATCGCTCACTACGTCGTAATGCGGCGGCTTGGGAGCCTTACATTAAAGAGAAGGCTAAGAACCGCGGTATTAACATTTAGTAGTTATATCGATAAATAGAAAGGCCTCCGTTTGGAGGCCTTTTTTTTGCTTAATTTACTTAAACTAATTAATGCTTCACGTTTTTACACACGACAACATATAGCGTACTTTTTTTCTTAGCGACTCGGTTAAAGCCTTGTGACCGCTTACGTTTAACAGCTGAATAAGCTGATTAGTGGGAAGTGGGGATGTGCTAAGTAATGAAAGAAGTTGAGGTGTAACTTCTTCAGTTTCATTCTTAGACTTTTCAACAATGCTAATATATTTAGTAGATAAAGATAGTTCAGCGGCCAGCGCGTTTATCGCTAAACTAACTTGGTTTAATGGCCTTGTAGCATTCGCAAAGTGCTGTAGCTTTTTCATTAGCGTCTTTCTGACGATAGCCGGTAAGTCACTTAAAAGAACATTTTCGTTTTTTTGGCTATGGGTAAACAAACAAGACAGCACTTCTTGTTGCGGCCCATAGCGTTCAGATATGACTTTTACCACCAATGCACTAGTCTCTCCACTTGCTTTGTTGGGTTTTTCACCCATATCCACAAGTTTGAACCCGCATCGCTGCCAAAAGTGATTAAGCTTGTCAGAAGTGCCATAGGAGCTTGTTAGGGCATCGATGTCTCGCGAAAGAGCTTGCGACTCAATAAAGCCTACAAGGCCTGTACCTATACCTTGGCCTTGAAGATGAGGAGTTACTGCTATGCGGTTTATTCGCCAATAGTGATAAGCTGCAGTCTCCGGATTTGCCGTGAGTAGTGTAAGCCTTTGCGCACCTAAATGTCCTTTGGGTCGTCGGGAACCATCTGCAATTCCCTCCTTAACATCAATTAAGTGCTCGCCACCCTCACAATTTATTATTGCAGCTGCTAATAATCTTGTGGCGTCCCAGTGGGTGAACAATATGATATCTGGGCTGTCACAAATCCGCATAAAGTCATCAGGTGTGGTTTGATAGTGTGCAATGGCTAACAGCTGCATAACACTGTGTAATTCCTGTTCCGATAATGCAGACATCACACCTATTCTATAATTTGTACTAAATGTTTCTGACGTAATTTTGAGGGTAGTATCAAATGTTTTAGATCCTTCAAATAAGCAAATGTTATGAATCAGACTCTCTAGTTTATCGTTCTCTGTCCAGCGCAGCGGCGTGCTTAATGAAAGGTGTAAAGCGCCTACAGACGTAAAAGCAGGCATCATACGTTGTATAAAACCTTGTCCACTTCCTTCATATCCCTGTAAGGTTGTACTGATCACCCAGTTATCATGAGCGCCAAGTAGCAACTTAAGAACAGGTAACGGAAAGGATGCAGCCTCATCAATAATAAGTAAGTTACATTCGTTATTGATCAGCACGGGATTATCGGGTGCAAGCCACTGTACGCTTCCGTTCTCCTCAACAACGAATTTATTAGTAACACATGTTTCAGCAGTAATTGTTTGAGCGTCTTGACCATTAGTGCCATCAGCATCGTTGTTGGTAGGTTTCAATACTTCGTCTTCTACTCGTAAGTTTTGGGAAGTAGAACCTTTGCGAATATGTTCAAAAAGGGTGTTCGTGTTTTCACGAATAGCGCTCGTGATGAGCACTTTATCGCCCTTATCCAGCCTTGCTGCAACAAATATCCCTAGAAGCGCCGACTTACCTCTGCCCCTAGGCGCAGTGATGACTGCTTTACGGACCTTTTGCGACCACCTGTTTGTCAAGCTGTTAAATGCAACCTGTTGTTCCAATGAGTTAAACTGTGACCTACGGGGAGTCTCATCGAACTGCAGCGGTGTTGTTTTTAAGTCTTCTTTATCTATCGGATTGATAGAGGTCAATTGGGCTATCGGGTCTAGCGGGTTTAACGAATCAAAGGTATCACTTGCCACCAAATCAGGGATATGGCAGTTGTTACTATCCCATATAGCTACGTCTGCATTGTTTTTTATTATTGCTACAAGCCTATTTATATAAAGGCTTTGGGATGCTTTAAACCCGTGAGATAGATGAGTAAGACTGGCGTGTAAATGCCAAGAGGCTAACGCAGGACAGCACAAAATAAGACAGCCACCCCAACGAATGGTACCTGCAATGGCCATCAGGTTTCCCGGGCTAAACCCTTGATGTGAATGTACTACCCCGATATCACACTCATTACCTAACAAATGCTTACGTAGGGGGGAGTTCTCTGCGCCTATTTCTTTAACGATAAGTGAGGCGGGAATATCGCTTAAAAGAGACGTTAAACGCTGATTAACCCACTCATAATCGCCAGAAAGCAAAAGCAGACGGCGATACACTTTTTGTCGTGATTGCAAATAAATAGGGTTAAACAACCATTGAGTTAATTCCGGTGGCGCCATAGGTGTGTTTTTTCGGTATAATTAAGACTTTCTCTGCTTATAGTAACCACTTATCTAAAGGAATTCGAATGCGCTTTCTTTCTCGGCGTCTAGTGATGCCAAACGATCTAAATTATGCCAACTCTTTATTTGGCGGCCGCGCGCTTGAGTGGATTGATGAAGAGGCTGCCATTTGGGCAATTTGCCAATTAGAAACTAATTGTTTGGTGACCAAACATATTGGAGAAATTAGTTTTGAATCTCCTGCAATGCAAGGTGACATTGTTGAATTTGGTCTTGAGACTAAAGCGGTTGGTAGAACGTCGATTACCGTAAGCTGTTTAGTGCGTAACAAAGCCACCAAGAAAACCATTTGTTTTGCCGATGACATCGTCTTCGTAAAAGTTGACCCAGATTCCCGCCAACCTGCAGCGCATGGTAAAACCCTTGAAGCGTTGGTGTCACAAACTAACGAAGAAGTACGAAAGCTTAATCTAGAATTAAAAGAACAAAAATAAGCCATATAACAAAAATACGATGTTTACTGGTACGCTAAGTTAACCGTTTAATATCTTGACGGTTTTGGCGTAACTGGTAGACTCCTCGCTGTATTCGGTATTCTAACTGAATGCATATACCAAGGGGTGTCTGTACCGCGGACTGAGATTCACATCAACACTGTGAGAACCCTTACACCTGATCCGGATAATGCCGGCGTAGGGATGGTTGACCACATAGTCGTATCACCTGCCGTACACCCGGATCTTTTTTCTTAGAAAAGAATAAGAGATCCCATGCAAAAACCAATATTTTGTCTTTCTTTAATTGCTGCATCGCTTTGTGCTAATGCGCAAACCAATGAACAAGAAACACAACTTGAAGACGTTGAACGTATTGTCGTTAGCGGAGACTTTCGTGAAACCGTATTAGACCAACTAAGTGCCAGTGCGACCATTTTGGGCGTTCAGCGCTTAAGCAGTCGCCAGCCTAGCCATATTGATAGTGTGCTAAACAGTGTGCCGAACGTGAATTTTGCCGCAGGCGCTTCTCGTGGGCGCTTTGTGCAAATACGCGGTATCGGTGAACGTAGTCAATTTGTAGAGCCTATTAACCCTTCTGTTAGTTTCATCGTTGACGAATTTGATTTCTCTGGTCTAGCGGCAGCGGCGCTTATTTTTGATACACAGCAGCTAGAAGTGTACCGAGGCCCTCAGGCCACCTTATTTGGTTCCGGCGCGTTAGCAGGCGCGGTAAAGCTTTCTAGTACGCCTGTAGGTTCAGAAGGCGCTGACTATGTTGAATTAAGAGCTGGTAACAAAGATAGTTATCGGGTGGAAGTGGCTACAGGTGATGACATCAACCAGGACTGGGGATATCGCGTAGCACTAATGCATAACCGTAGTGATGGTTTTGTAGAAAATACCGTGGTTAACAGTAACGGCATTGAGCAAAAGCGTGATGATACCAATAATCTCGATGAAACCGCCGCGCGCATCAGTATTGCTGGAATTATTGACGAAAGAAGTACCTTGGCGCTGACATATCGTTGGTATGACATCGACAATGGGTATGATGCGTTTTCATTAGATAATAATAATCAGACCTTATCTGATGAGCCAGGTTTTGACACCCATCAAACTCATGCGGTAAGTGCGAAATCTACTACCTCGACTAATGGCGGTGATTTCATTCTCATCGCCACTCATGCATCACACAATATTGGTTATGGATATGACGAAGATTGGACTTATGAAGGTTTTCACCCTTTCGGGTATACCTCATTCGACGCTTATTTCCGTGATGTAGACACACAAACTGCAGAAGTACGCTTTGTATCATCAGACAGTGCCGCGTTATTTGATGGCGCGACCGCTTGGACGCTTGGCGCGTTTTACAAAACCAGCGAAGAAGATTTGTTACGTGAGTACACCTATGCATCAGGTGATTTTACCAGTGTGTATGAACCCACTACCAAAGCGGTATATTTTCAGACTGAATCTACGCTCACCACGAGCCTAACGCTAGTGGCAGGGTTACGTGTAGAAAACTATGGTTTTGACTACTCAGATAACAATGGCCTTGAAAGTAGTCATGATACTACGATGACAGGCGGGAAAGTGGCATTGCAGTATACCGCCGAGAACCACTTTTACTATGCCAGTATTTCTCGCGGCTACAAAGGGGCAGGGTACAACCCTGACGAACGCGTATCAGATGAGCAGCGTTTCTTTGATGAAGAATACAACTGGAATTACGAGCTTGGTGTTAAGGGGCCTTTGTTAATGCCTGAACTTACCATGCGAGCCGCCCTTTTCTATATGGATAGGGACGATACGCAAGTGAGTAATTTTGATGTTCAAATTCGAGAAGACGGCACACCTGATTTTATCGACATTATAGATAATGCCGATATAGGCACTAATAAAGGTGCTGAACTAGAGTTAAGTTGGCTGGTAGATGAAAACTGGACCATGAACATGAGTGTAGGCTACCTAGATGCAACCTTTGAAGATTATACGCTGACCGATGGCACTGTGATTGAAAAACAGCGCCAAGCACAAGCGCCGAAATACACAGCTAACTTATTTAGTGAGTTATCCATCACTGATAATGTGCTTTGGCGTATTGATATCGATTTTAAAGATAGCTACCGCTTTTCTGATGGGCATGACGTAGAAGCACCTTCGACAACGTTAGTGAACAGTGAAATTGTATGGTTTTCTAATAATTGGCAAACCAGCGTGTGGGTTAAAAATGCCTTCGACAATGAGTATTACACCAGAGGTTTTGGTGGATTCAGTAACGACCCTCGTGATGAGTATGCGTTTGCAGAACCATACTATCAATTAGGTAATGGCCGACAGTTCGGCGTTACCGTTAAATACGAATTCTAGGAGTACGCTATGCAAGTCATGGTTGAGCTATCGCTATACCCACTAGTGGGGGAATACATAGAACCTATCCAACAATTTATCGATCGCTTGAATAGCTACGGTAATATTGGCGTATTAACGACTTCTACCAGCACGCAGGTATCCGGTGATTACGGACATGTGATGGCTATTCTTGGTAAGGAAATGCAGCGAACTCACGAAGAGGTCGGGCAGGCAATTTTTGTGGCTAAGTTTTTAAACTACGATGCCATGCAGGCCAATAAGCAAGCCAGAAAAGCTGAAGCATGAGTGCATTTTTTACTGAGTTTTTGTCGCAGATAGCAGCTACATCAACACTGGAATGGTTGGCGGTAGTGCTTGCCATTGCCTATGTGCTGCTGGCGGCTAAGCAGAACAGCTGGTGTTGGCTTTGTGCCTTCGCCAGCACGGCTATTTATACTTGGCTGTTTTGGCAGGTGACGTTGCCGTTCCAGTCCATGCTGAATTTTTTCTATATGATAATGGCGGGCTATGGTTATTATCAGTGGTCAAAAGGGGGGGACGAGGGGACAGAGAAGCCGGTACGTTCATGGCCGCTATGGATACATCTTACGATAGTCCCTGTGCTGTTGTGCTGTGCGTGGGGATTATCTCAATTAGTGACTTCCCAATTTAATAGTGATCATTTACTGCTAGATGCGAGTATCCATTTGTTGAGTGTAATTACCACTTTTATGGTGGCACACAAAGTTCTACAAAATTGGATTTACTGGTTTTTTATTAATTTGGCCTCCGCTTTTCTATACTTTCAAGTGGGGATGGCATTATCAGCATGCTTGTTCCTTGGGTACGTAGGATTTTCTATTTTTGGGTATCTACAATGGCTAGCACAGTGGAATAAGCAAGATGAAACCGGAAACTATCATTCCGCTTTTGAAAGAAGCACTTAATTTATCTGATTCAGCCACAGTGGAACGTCACCCCGCAGGCTTGGTAAATCAGGTGTACCATCTCAAAGACCATGATCGTGGGTTTGCCGTTAAATGGGTGGGAGAAGATGCATTTAGTGGCATCGACAGATTCCATCAATTTGTTTTGCAACAGCAACTTGCAGAGCGAGGCATTGCGCCAAAGCCTATTTGGTTAAGCGACGATGAATTAATTTGGGTAGAACAATGGGAAGAGGAAGCCGATCCTCATCCCAGTATTCGTTCTCCCGAAGCGTTAGCATCAGTACTTGCCCGTGTCCACGGGCTGCCAATTACTGCTAGACCACTCAATTTATTTTCTCGTTGGTTACACTATATGCATACCGCAGGGTTAAAAGCGGGAGATGTACTTTTCGAACGCGCTATTCAACTTCGTGCAAGTTTAGTGGAAAGTGAAGGCAATACAGATGACTATGTACTGTGTCACAACGACTTACTTGCTCATCACGTGGTTCGCGATTCCACTCCTTTTATTGTTGATTGGGAATACTCAGCCATGGGTAATCGCTATTTCGATGTAGCAGGATGTGCAAAGATTAACGCAATGAGTGAGGCGGAAATACAGGCATTAGCCATCGCCTATGCAAAAGAAGTTGGTAAAGATGAGGATGAGGTGCTAGCGCAAGTTCATCTTCACAGGGAAATTGTTAACATGACTAACGATTTATGGCTGGCAGCGCTTGAGGGTAATAAGCAAAATGCAGGGTAATACACGCTTTTTGTTTGTTTTCACAGCGCTTTGTTTGTTTAATAAGCGGTAGTGCATAAGGTAGTAGAAAAATGCTTTACCTTTTAAATGTCATCCGTATAATGCACAGCGCGCTAGGGGTGTAGTTCGAATTGGTAGAACAGCGGTCTCCAAAACCGATGGTTGGGGGTTCGAGTCCCTCCACCCCTGCCACTTTCCCTTCTCGTTTTCTAAATTCACTTTTATCATCATTTACTTTTCTTAAGCTAAGTTAAATTCAGTAAGTTAATCATTCTGTATCTGCCATTTTTATTCTCGTTACTATACAATGTTAAGTAATTAAACGAGGTTGGATTTTATGTCGCTTTCTACTTTTCAGCGTGCTGTGCTGCAAGAAATGGGGATCCCTGTATGGGTGAACCAGTCATCGCTGCAAGATGAAAACTCGAGCTCAGTTGCGGCTAATGTTGCTAGTAAGCGCTCTGCCAATGCTTCTTTTGCAACGGCTAATAGCCATTCACCAGCTATGCCTTCTAATGAAGAAAAGCAAAGTCGGTTGGCACAACTTCGTGCGCAGGTATCATCAGACTCGTCCAAAGCCTCTGGCCAAACTAAAGCAGCTGGCCAGAACGCCAGCGGTTCGCGAGCAGAACCGTCAGCGCAATCACTGTCGTCAGCGGCACCGCAATCTGTAACAAACACCGCAAGCAAGAATGTATTAAAATCAGAGTCTATTAATTCATCGAGCCAATCATCCAGCTTTTCATCCAATTCTGCTTCAAGTGGAACAGCTGCTATGGTTGAATTAACCCAAGTACAGCGATTACAGGGTAAACAGTGGCTACAAGACTTAGATGTTGCGCTAGCGTATCTCCAGCTATCATTAACCAGTACTCAGGTAAAGATAGGGCAAGCTGTAGCAGTAACTTACGATGGCATCGTTTTGCCTTCAGCGCCTCACTTGCTAACGGCGGCAATACAAAAGCAGCTGTGGAAAATGCTTTGTGCTTTATCCAACAATGCAAGTTCGCCTGAAGCGCTTTAAATTCCCTAACTCGGTTGTCTATTTTGCATATCCAATTAATTTCAGATACAAGTAGTGCGGGCGCATTAGCGCAAGCCTACGGTATTCACGAAGCGTCCCAATTTAAACCTTGGTCTTTTGAAACATTCGTTGATTGCACCACTACCCCTTATTTTGGTGTCCTTGCCATAAAGGACGACCAAGTAGTAGGCTATGCATTGGTGCTTGAAGTTCTAGATGAAGCAACCTTAATGGATATTGCAGTAAACAAATGTTGTCGCCAAGAAGGGATAGGGCGGGCGTTAGTGGAGTACGTTAAACAGCACGCTCAGCATAACGGAATGACATCAATGTGGTTAGAAGTTCGAGCCAGTAATGTGGGGGCAATTAACCTTTACGAAAATACTGGCTTTGAACATATCGAAGTAAGAAAAGGCTATTACCAAACGGCTACGAGTAAAGAAGACGCCAAAATAATGAAGGCTTCCTTTTAAACAGAACACGCTAAACAGAACACACAATCGCACAAGTTATACCTTCTCGATCTACCTGTACACTTACGTTCCATATCTGTTTTTTGAGACAATACCACCCAATATTTACTTTGTTAAAACTAACTAAAGAGGATAAATGCCAAAGGTTATCAATCGGGAGATTGTGCGATTTAAAAGGTTTGCAATTAATCTGGTGACCTACCCTGAAGGGCACCGAGTAATGAGACACAACGACCCTGTTAGCGAAGGAAAGTACTATAAGTTTAATGTGGTATTGAAGCAGCCAAAAGTAGGTGGGGTGTTTTGTGCCGACAAGGTTATTTTTAACTTATTTAATCGGGTATATTTCTTTAGGCCTGATTTGTATAGCCATAGTGTTACGCCCATTCAACAAGGCCATCGCACACTATTGTCTGTGGCAATATTATTACCTTAACCTAATCTTTAGTTACCTTGGCTCTCATGCGCGACAAGGCCCCTAATTATGTCGTTAAGGTCTATATCCGGTTTTGCGTAATTCACGTATATTGCGCGGCTCAGTGAAATTTCACTTACCGTTTTTATTTTAGTGAAATAGCACACGCTTTTTCATCTTATAGGTATCAAATATGTCTTCTGCGTTGCCTCCTTCGTCAGTTCAAGCAAAAGGCATTAAAATGCTAACTGTTTCGGTGTTGTGTTTAGGCTTAAGTTGGCCTGCAATGAAGCTAGGTTTAGATTCTGTAAGTGCATATTGGATGGTAGCACTTAGGCTATTATTTGCGTTGCCTGTTATTGCTTTGTTCGTGTTTATCACCAAAAAACGATTACCTATTTTTTCACGCCCCGACCGCGCTGTCATCTTTACGGTAGCGATGGTACAGTTTATTGGCTCTATGGGGTTAATTACGGTGTGCTTACAGTATATTCCCGCCGGTACCGCGAGTATTTTGATTTACACCACGCCACTGTGGATGCTGGTGATTGATACGGTGTGGTATCGACAGCGACCAGCAGCAAAACGTTTTGTACTGACGAGTGTCTCTACAATTGGCGTAGGTTTAATTCTGTTCGCGTCGGGCCAGCCTGGAGCTTGGTTACCTTTGTTTGGCATGCTATTGGCTTCAGGCTTGTGGGCAGTGTCTATAAGGCGAGTATCATTTCACAAATGGCATGGCAGTGTTATCGATGCGGTGTTTTGGCAATTCGCGTTGGCCGGTGTGGTAATGCTAGCGATTGCGTGTGCCATTGAGGGTGTCCCCAACTTTGCTGAATACGGCATGCGAGGTTGGTTGGCGCTATCTTATATTGGGCCAATTGCCACCGGTTTAGGTTTTGGTCTTATGGTGTCTGCTGGGCCAAAGCTTCCGCCTGAGCGTATAGTGCTTATCAGCACACTTACGCCTATCATTGGTTACGTAAGCTCGGTGCTTTTACTGGGTGAAATCTTGCTGCCAATGGTGATTGTTGGCGCCACCGTTATGCTTTGTGCGCTGACCCTCAATGCGTTACCAAAGTCGGCATTAAAAAAATTGATATCAAAGGTGCCCGGGCAAACTAAATAAATAGGTAAACAGGGCGAACAAATAAGCTGGTGTTCTGTTATACCTGTACTAAAACGAAGTCGCTATAGCGTGAGGCGTGGTTGTATAAAATCTAAGAAAGCCGAGATGCGTGAAGATACTGCACTGTTTCGGTAGTACACCGCTTGTACAGGTTCTCGGTTGTTTGGTGTAAGTAAGTGCTTGCCTAATACGCTGACAAGTTTTCCGTTTTTTAAATCATTTGCCACCATAAAGTGTGACAGTAGGGCAATACCTTGGCCTGCCAAGCATAGTTGCCTAATGGTTTCCCCACTAGATGCCTTTAAATCGAAGTTAAGTTTAACCTCTTCTGATAAAGGCCATCGGTTCAAGCTTGCGCTACTGGAAAACCCAATGAGTCGATGTTTGCTCAATGAAGACAGTGCAACATCAACGTTCGAGCTAGAGAGGTATTCTGGACTTGCCACTATATGAAGCGCGCTTCGCCCCAAGTTTTTTGCATGTAGGTTAGAATCGCTAAGGTCACCGATTCGAATGGCAATATCGGTTTTGTGTTCAAGTAAATCAATAATATTGTCGTGACTGGTGATATCGAGTTTTATTTGTGGATACGCTTCCCGAAATTCGCCTATCAACGGAGTTATCTGATGCAGCACGAAGGGGCTTGCAGCATCTATTCTTAATAATCCAGAAGGTTTTTGGTTTAGCAAACGTAGCGCTTCTTCGCCTCTTTCTAACAAATTCAAACTATCACGGGCGTACTGTAAATAGACTAACCCTTCTTCGGTTAGCTCTAATCGGCGGGTGGTACGATTGAGTAGGGTGACATTAAGCACACCTTCTAAACGCCCCACAGCGCGAGACACTTTAGCCACTTGCTGGCCGAGCAATTCAGATGCGCGAGAAAAGCTGCCAGTATCTACAACGGCAACAAAGGCTTCGATATCTTCGGTTTTGGCATTAACACTCATTTATTAATTCTAACTTTATCAAAAGTGACAAAAATAATTCTTCATTATTGCTATTTTTCTAGGCGAAAACAATCTGTATCCGGCATATCGCATTTGGCATATGTTCAATATGGAAAATAGCGGCGCAAGTTGTTTGGTACAGGTTGCACCGCCTGATGTTAATATCGCTTACGCCAGTGCGCTTATCCCCGTTTTATCACTGCTTTTAAGAGTAGGCTCATCAGCACATCCATCACCGCTTTCATCACCACTTAAATGCAGAATTTATCCATCTGGCAGTATTTGACTGTGAGTTAGTAGAAAAACGTCCGCAGAGCGTGTTTTTAGCTGCCACAAATGTATAATAAGCGGCATTTTTATACTCCCTCAATGCTTTCCACTTTTTGGGGGCCAATTAAGGCTTCAAAGAGGAAGGCGTGATGCTTGGTGTCCCTTCGTTATCTTGTAGGTAAAAGCAAGTAGCGACAGTAAGACGGTCACTAAGCAAAGCGAGTAAATACTCAAGACTGAAGTACCACTACGGGTACGAAACGGGACCGATTTTTCATGGCAAATGCCGATTTTCTTAACGAAATCAATAAGCGAAGAACATTCGCTATTATCTCGCATCCAGATGCGGGTAAAACCACAATTACTGAAAAAGTACTGTTGTTCGGAAACGCACTGCAAACTGCAGGTACGGTAAAAGGTAAAAAGTCTGGCCAACATGCTAAATCAGATTGGATGGAGATGGAAAAAGAGCGTGGTATATCTGTAACTACCTCTGTAATGCAATTTCCTTACAACGATCATCTGGTTAACTTACTTGATACGCCCGGACACGAAGATTTCTCGGAAGATACCTACCGTACGCTTACCGCAGTAGATTCTTGCTTAATGGTTATCGATGCCGCGAAAGGGGTAGAGGATAGAACCCGTAAGTTGATGGAAGTCACTCGTTTACGTGACACACCTATCCTAACCTTTATGAACAAGCTCGACCGCGATATTCGCGATCCACTAGAAGTGATGGATGAGGTTGAGAGCGAACTCGATATTCTTTGCGCACCTATTACCTGGCCAATCGGTTGCGGTAAAAGCTTTAAAGGGGTTTATCACCTTTATCGTGATGAAACCATTTTGTATCAAAGTGGCCATGGGCACACTATTCAAGACGTTCGTATCTTAAAAGGGCTAGATAACCCTGAACTTGAAGATGCCATTGGCAGCGACCTAGCTGAAACCTTACGTGACGAGCTAGAGCTTGTGCGCGGTGCATCAAATGACTTTGATAAAGAGCTCTTTTTAGACGGCCAGCTTACGCCAGTATTTTTCGGTACCGCATTGGGTAACTTTGGTGTCGATCATATGCTTGATGGCATGGTTGAATGGGCACCTGCGCCCCAAGGCCGTGAGACCGACGAAAGCCCAGTTGAATCGACAGATACCAAGTTCAGTGGTTTTGTATTCAAAATACAGGCGAACATGGATCCTAAGCACCGCGATCGTATCGCGTTTTGCCGTATTGTGTCTGGCAAGTACGAGAAGGGCATGAAAATGCGCCACTCACGACTTGGTAAAGACGTGCGTATTTCTGATGCATTAACCTTTTTAGCCGGCGATAGAGCCTTGCTTGAAGAGGCGTATGCGGGAGATATTATTGGCCTGCATAACCACGGTACCATTCGAATTGGCGATACCTTCACCTCAGGCGATAACTATCGCTTCAGTGGTATTCCTAACTTCGCACCAGAATTATTTAAGCGCATTCGATTGCGAGATCCGCTAAAACAGAAGCAATTGTTAAAAGGCCTTATCCAGCTTTCTGAAGAAGGTGCAGTACAGGTATTTAGGCCACTTGCCAATAATGACCTAATTGTAGGTGCGGTAGGTGTGCTTCAGTTTGATGTGGTCGTCGCCCGCTTGAAGGCAGAATACAATGTTGATGCGTTGTACGAGCACATTAACGTAAATACAGCCCGATGGGTGTACTGTAAAGACGAGAAAAAGCTGGATGAGTTCCGCCGCAAGGGGGAGCAAAACCTTGCACTAGATGGTGGCGATAATCTTACGTATATCGCACCTACTAGAGTGAACTTACAGCTGTCTCAAGAACGTTTTCCAGACATCGAATTTAAAAACACGCGCGAAAATTAAGATAAAGAACAACTATGAATATACATGCATTATTAATTAATCGATTTAGTGAAGCTTTAGAAACAATGGGTGTTGAAAACGCACCTATTCCAGTATCGCGCAGTGCTCGTCCTGAATTTGGGGAATATCAATTCAATGGCGCAATGGCGTTGGCAAAACAGCTTAGACAAAAGCCTCGCGATATTGCAGAAAAGGTTGTTGAGATTGTAAAACTTGACGATGTAGCCAGTAAACTAGAAGTGGCTGGCCCTGGCTTTATCAATGTCCATTTGAACAACGAGTGGCTGGCAAATCAGTGTGAGCTAGCGCTACACGACCCACGCATTGGCGTAGCGAAATCGCCAGAGCAAACCGTAGTGGTAGATTACTCTTCTCCAAACCTAGCTAAAGAAATGCACGTAGGGCACCTACGTACCACCATTATTGGTGATGCTGTGGTGAAGGTATTAGAGTTTTTAGGCCATAAAGTCATTCGCCAAAATCACATGGGTGACTGGGGTACGCAGTTTGGTATGTTGCTGGCGCATTTGTCAGACAAACTGGAACAAGAAGTTGCTGAAACGGCGTTATCCGATTTAGAAGACTTTTACCGTGAAGCCAAAGTGCGTTTTGATGACGAAGAAGGCTTTGCCGATCGTGCCCGTGAATACGTGGTTAAGCTTCAAGGCGGTGATGAAAAATGTCTGAGCTTGTGGGAAAAATTCATTGATGTGTCTATTGCACACTCTGAAGACGTTTATAAGAAATTAAACGTAAGCTTAACCCGTGCTGATATTATGGGTGAGTCTGCCTATAACCACGATTTAGCTAACGTGATAAGCGAGTTAAAAGAAAAAGGTATAGCAGTAGAAGACCAAGGCGCTCAAGTAGTATTTATTCCTGAGTTGGCCGACAAAGAAGGCAATCCTGCGGTTTACATTGTACAAAAATCCGGTGGCGGATATTTATATGCCACCACAGACTTGGCCGCCATGCGCTATCGTAGTGGTACGTTAAACGCCGACAGAACTCTTATTCTTACTGATGCTCGCCAAGCGCTACATTTCAAGCAAACCGAAATAGTAGGTCGTAAAGCCGGCTTTATGGAAACCACCCAAAGCTATGAACACTGCCCATTTGGCATGATGTTAGGCAGTGATGGTAAGCCGTTTAAAACCCGTACCGGCGGTACCGTTAAACTGGTTGAATTATTAGATGAAGCAGTAGAACGTGCAGGTAAATTGATTGCCGAGCGTGACAACGACTTATCAGAAGACGAATTAGCGGAAGTTGCTCGTAAAGTAGGTATCGGCGCAGTAAAATATGCCGATTTAAGTAAAAACCGTACCACTGACTATATGTTTAACTGGGACACCATGTTGAGCTTCGAAGGTAATACTGCCCCGTATTTGCAATACGCTTACACGCGGGTTAAAAGCTTATTCAGAAAAGCAGGTGTTGCTATTGAAACCATGCCAGTAGATATCAATATTGTTGAAAAACAAGAACACGCATTGTCGGTTCTGTTATTGCAGTTTGAAGAGGTGGTAGGCTTGGTATCACGTGATGCCACGCCACATGTGTTGTGTACATACTTGTACGAACTAGCTAGCGCCTTCATGAGCTTCTACGAAGCCTGCCCAATGTTAAAAGACGGCATTGAACTGGAAGTGCGAGATAGCCGTCTGGCCTTATCAGCACTTGTGGCCAACACGTTAAGCCAAGGATTGAACTTACTTGGTATAGAAACATTGGAAAAAATGTAATTCAGATAGCATAAGCGTATCGACTGAATATTTGCGAATGCAAATAATCAGCATGCGATGCCTATGTTGGTACTTAAAAAGGCTGGCACTCGTGTTGGCCTTTTTTATGCCTCGTTATCGAGAAGCTGTGGGGTAGGAGATTTCCACTCGGTTTTAGTGGACCAATGTGCGATCCAGTCAGGCATTTCTGTGGCGGGCATAGGCCTAGCAATCCCGTATCCTTGTGCCAGCTCGCAGCCCAACTCTAACAGTGATGTACCATGAGCAATGGTTTCCACCCCTTCAGCAATAACACTGCGGTTAAACGATTTAGCTAGCGCTATTACCCCCACTACAATGGTTCTATCTTCAGGATCGATTAACATATCACGCACAAAAGTTTGGTCTACCTTGATGACTTTTGCCGGCAATCGCCTTAAATAAGTGAGAGAGGAATAACCTGTTCCAAAGTCATCAATGGCGAAAGTCACACCAAGCTTTACACAATCATCCATAATTTCCGCTACTTTCTTGATATCACCTAGCTTACTGGTTTCCAATACTTCTAACTGAAACGCTTCAGGGGGAACATTGGGTACTTTAGCCAGCAGACGAGATAAGCGAATAGGAAAGTTTCTTTGCTGTATCTGTAACGCAGAAATATTCACACTAATGGGAATATGCACGCCTAATTGCTTCCAGCGACTAAATTGCTGCAATGACTCTTCGATAACCCATTCGCCAATGTCTATACTGAGTTGGTGATTTTCAATAAAAGGTAAAAAAGATGCAGGGGAGAGTATGCCTTTAACGGGATGCTTCCAGCGAATAAGGGCTTCTGCGCCAATAATTTCTCCGGTGCGCATATTTACTTTCGGCTGGTAGTAAAGCACGAACTCTCTGTTGTTTAGGGCTTTCGCTATGCTCTGGAGTATTTCATGGCGGGCTTTTATCGCGTCTTCAGACTCTATATCAAAAAGGTGATAGCAATTTTTGCCTTTCTGTTTTGCCACATACATCGCTTGGTCGGCGTGGCGGATAAGCTGGTCGGCATCGGTATTATCTGCAGGATATACAGTCACTCCGATACTGGCAGATACTTTAAGTTGATGCTCACCAATTTTAACCGGATCAGATGCTACTCTGAGCATATTCTTAACGATAGCGGCAAAATCTTGGGGTTGTTTTAGGTTTGCCAATACCGCAACAAACTCGTCTCCACCAAAGCGTGAAATGGTATCGCTGTTTCGTAGAGTTCCTTTTAAGCGATGGGCCAAAATGACAAGTAGTTCGTCACCTACACTATGACCAAAGTTATCATTTATTTCTTTGAAACCATCTAAATCGAGTAGCGCTACTGCCACAAACCCTCTGTCAGATTTACATTGGGCCAGTGCTTTGTCTAATCTCTCAGCAAGCAACGAGCGGTTAGGCAAATTAGTTAATACGTCATAATGTGCCATATGCTCTAATTTATATTGCTGTTCTTTCGCTTCAGAAATATCGCTAAATATAGCAATATAGTTCTTAACATTGCCTTCATCGTCATTGACTGCGCTCACGGTTAATAGTTGAGCGTAAACTTCATGATTTTTACGTTTGTTCCAAATTTCTCCTGCCCAATAGCCTTTACTGATAATAGATGCCCATAGGTGTCTATAGAACTCGGGAGACTGTTTTCCCGACTTGAACATGCTGGGCTTTTTACCTAACACTTCATTTCGCTTATAGCCTGTTATATCAACGAAGGTTTTGTTCACATCTATAATGTTAGCACTGCTATCTGTGATAAAAATTCCTTCTCTTGCGTGAGAGAAAACACTTGCTGATAGTTTAAGCTTTTCTTCTAAATGCTTATTCTTAGTAATATCTTGAACTAATGAGGTTACGCTTATTACATTGCCAGTCAGATCAAGAATGGGTGTGCTATACCATTCACAGATAATGGTATGGCGTAATTTGGTAACGTTTTTATTTATTTTTCGCTTTGGCGCCTTTTTCTTCAGCAATTGAGCGAATGCGTCGTCTATTTCAGTTCGAAGTTCAGGAGGTATAATGAGATCCGAGGCATGTTTACCAATCGCCTCCTCTTTTTTGTAGCCAAAAATATGTTCTGCTGATTTATTCCAATCGGTACAGATAAGCTGAGTATCCCAGGCAATGCACCCTAAAGGTGTATTTTCGATATGACTTGCTAATATATTTTTACTTTCCAGTAAGGAAGCTTGGCTATCGATAAGCCGTTTTTCTGCCTCTAACCGTGTTTTTGCCATAGAGGTAAAGCGTTGCTGTAATTTAACCAACTCGACACTACCATGTAGAGGTGCGTCGCTTACGTCTTTGCCTTCAGCAAGGGCTTTAGTTGATTGAAGCAAGGTGCGAATTGGTTTTAGTACGTTTCTTCGTACGCCCCATACAGAGACTCCCACAAGTAACATGACTATCGCGGTCAAAATACCGGCCGTTTTAATCAGACGCTCATTAATAATTTCAAGTGCGTGTTTAAGAGGAATGCCCACCGTAATATTTATTTGCTTGCCATCTTCAAATAATGGGCGTTTTACATATACCCGTTCATAAGGGTCATTACTAATAAAAGCGCTATTATCAAATGCAGTATTTGAGTTTTCTATTGCTGTGCTGGAGATATGTAATGGGGTCCCTAAGAGGTTATTGTTGGTCGGATATGCGGCAACAATTTTATTCTCGCTATCGGTAATGTAAGCAACGGTATTATCGGGTAAATGAGACTCTGAGAGTGTTTCACTCCACCATTCCAGTGAGATAACCGCTACTACTAACGCCACCACAGTATCGCTTGTGGCGTTCATTACCGGATAAGCAAAATTCACGCTGGTAAGGTTAGTTGCTCGGTCTATTTGAAACTCACCTATCGAAAATTCTCGTGTAGCTAGCGCCTCTTGAATGTATGGGCGATCGAAGACGTTTACGGGTGTTTTCATGGGGCGGGCGTTACACAGTAGTTCGCCATCTGCCCTTGGTACACCAAGGTTAATATAGTTACTATTTACCTTAAGTACATCGGCAAGAAAAGCACTGCATGTTTGGGAGTTCGGCTTTTTAACCGCGTCGAAACTGGATAGGTTTTGTAGAAAAATACGTGTTTTATCAATTAGCGTAGATTGAAATTTCGAGGTTGCCTTGGCGGTATTAACCGATTGGCTTATTGCCGCTTCTATAGCGCGCTCTCTTTCAACATATGAGTCGTAAAAAACGCCAATCAACCCTGGTAGGGCAACCATAATGATGAGGAGAATTATTCTCGACTGCAATGTCTGAAAAAGGTACGCCATGTAATTTTTCTAAATCCATTTCACGAAGGTGACTACGAAAAAGAAACGTTTTTTCGTAGTGTATAACCTTATTGAGCAGTACGTGATTTTCAAAACACACTGACAATCTGAGTAAGTATAGTAACAATACTATAAAAACGTTAACTATGATTAAAGTATTGCTTTAACTAAATTTTATTGAGTGCGTCACGACATGTTTACTCATAGAGTAGGGAACCATTTTACAGTAATGTTTAATTAACAGGCTAGGTATTCGCATTTTTTTGCCTAATAATGTAGTAATGTAACTCGCAACGGTACGTTAAATTTGTAATGGCACCAATACAGGAATTTATATTATGACGAAGCTACTCGCTTTTGCTGGCAGCACACGAAACGGCTCCTTTAATCAAGCTATACTCGGTATTGCGGCCGAAGGGGCGCGGGAGTCGGGGGCTGAAGTTACGGTCATCAATCTAGCCGACTACCCCATGTCTATCTTTAATGAAGATGAAGAAAAAGTGTCTGGTGTGCCAGAAAATGCGAGAGCCTTCAAGCAGCTGTTAACTGAACATGATGGTTTCTTAATTGCTTCTCCAGAGTACAATTCGAGTTACCCCGCATTGCTTAAGAATGCTATTGATTGGGCTAGTCGAATGGAAGAGGGCGATAAACCCATGCAGGCTTTCAAAGGTAAAACGGCAGGGATTATGGCTGCTTCCGCTGGTGGCCTGGGAGGAATGAGAGTACTGGTGGTTTTACGCATGCTGCTGGCAAACATAGGCGTTACGGTGTTACCTGCACAACTTGCTGTAGCCAAAGTGAATACCTTAATGGATGACAATGGCGTAGTGACCGACGCGAAAACCATTAAACAACTTAAAAATTTGGGTAAACAAACCGCTGAATTAACGATGAAAATGACCGCTCACGTTTTGTAGCATTTCTTTTTAGGCAATGAGCGAATAACATTCGCTCATTGCCTAGTCCTTCTCTGTTTCTTTGATAAACCACCTGATTACATTGCCTATTGCAAAGTTAGCGTATTGGTCTGAGCAAATCTGATACCCTCGTATTTCCGATTTTAATCGTGGCCCTAATTGAATGAGTTTCCCATCAACGATAAAGGGGTTAATTAACCCTTCCCAGCCTAAGCAAAGGCCATGTCCACCAATGGCCGCTTCAACAATAAGGGGGTAATTGTTGTAACGAAATGAAATTGGGCTAGAAGAAGGCTTCACATTTAATGCTTGTGCCCAGCGTTGCCAATTTAACCACCTAAAATCATCTACATCTTTATGCAGTAAAGGAAGGTTTCTGAGGTCACTAAGCATATGGCCTGGCTTTAAACCGTGTTTAACAGCGAAATCGGGTGAGCAAACCGGAAAAACCTCTTCGGGAATTAACATCTTTTCAAACTGATATTTACCAATTTCTGATGAGAAATGAAATAAGATATCTGCATGTGCAGTAGTAAGATCACTTAAACTATTGGTTGGTTGGATTTCAAAGAGGTAATCAGGAAAGGCTTGTTGTAAACGTTGTAGCCTAGGCATTATCCAATGAAATGCGAAGCCGAAATATGCATTAATAGATATTTTAGTTTTTGTTTCTCGAAAATCTTCTCGTGCGTTATCAGTAGCACGCAAAATAGATGATGTAGAGCCTCTTAACTCATTGTAATACTTAAGTCCTTCGATGGTAGGTGTAACGGGTTTCTTACTGCGATCAATTAAAATTCCCCCTACTATATCTTCCAGTGCGCGAATTCTTTGGGACACCAAAGGCTGTGTTATACCAAGATCTTCAGCTGCTAATGTCATAGAGCCATGTCTTACTGTAGCTTCAAAACACAATAAGCCGTTAAGTGTCGGTAACTCAGATTCTTTCATTATTACTAATTTGCATGTTAGCTATAAGGCTTTGCTACTGTAATATAAACCATGATTACTTGATACTCCTCCCGTTGATTTTTAAGGGAGATTCTCGTGCAGCAAATAGACTATGTTATCAATGAGGCGAATGCTTCCGTTTCAGCGACTGTAAATGGACAACACTATCCTTTACCTGCGTTGTGGCTACGTGAGCGTTGCCAAGATTCAGCAAGCCTAGATAAAACCACCAAACAGCGTTTTTTCGACCCACATCAATTGGATGAGGGTGTATCGCTGATTAAGGTAGAAAAGAAGCACAATCGGTTAGCTAATCTTACGTTTAGCGACGGGTATACAGGTGAGTACGATTTAAATGAGTTCGCTGCCGATTTCGACGTTTGGGACGGTGCGCCTAACGATATATCGTGGAAAAGCGACGTGGATAAATCATTATTTCATATTGATCTCGCCACATTGAAATCACAACAGGGGTTAATTAAAGGAATAGAAATATTCTTAACCTACGGGGTGCTTATTGTTGATAACGTGCCTACTGAGTCTGACGCAGTATTGGAGGTAGCAAACCTATTTGGCCATGTTAGAGAAACTAACTTCGGTAAGTACTTCGAGGTATTCACCCGTCCTAACTCAAACGATCTTGCTTATCGTTCAGTGCCTTTAGGGCCTCATACTGACAACCCTTATAGGAATCCTATGCCAGGCATTCAGCTTCTACATTGTTTGGAGAATCAGACTACAGAAGGCTTGTCGACATTGGTTGACAGTTTGTCTGTACTTGAACAGTTGAAAAAAGAAGATCCGGAAGGCTTCGCCTTGCTTTGCAAAGTTCCTGTTCGTTATCGCCACTACGACAGTGATGTTGATTTGATAGAAAGACGAACCATGATTGAGTCTGACTCTAGTGGCAGAATTACCGGTATTGCCTATAGTCCGCGATTGGATTACCTGCCGCTTTTACCCGAAGACGAAATGGTTATCTTTCATCGTGCCCGTAAACGTTTGGGGCAGTTGTTGTGTTCGCCTGAATACGAGTGGCGCTTCAGATTGGAGCCAGGTCAGCTGCAGATGTTTCACAATACCCGAGTGTTACATGGTCGCACAGGGTTTGATCCCAGTGAAGGGCTTCGTCATTTGCAGGGCGCATACATCGATATTGATGCACCAAAAGGCCGTTACAACGCGCTTAAAAGAAAGCATCGTGCAGCCCGTACCAACGATGAACTAGAAACAAAAAGTACGAACGGTGAGTTTAAAATAGCTAATACCAAGTCTACAGCAGAAACAGCAGAGATAAGAGGTAAGTGATGGAAACTGTTCAATTTCGCCAGATGAAAGACGGAACAAAAGAAGAGTATTTGTTTCTTACCAAACATGAAGATGAGTACGCGACAGGCTTGCCCGATAGAATTTTGGAAGCGCTTAAAAATTTAGAGAACACCTTATCGGGCTATCAGGTTTCACGACTTGGACACTCACTGCAATCAGCAACTCGTGCTGAAGCCGATGGCGCCGATGAGGAAATGATAGTAGCGGCACTTATTCATGATCTTGGTGATGACTTAGCGCCGCACAATCATTCGCAATATGCGGCTTCAATTTTACGCCCCTATGTACGACCTGAAGTGACCTGGATTATTAACCAGCATGGGTTATTTCAAAACGTTTATTACGCCCATTTTTTAGGGGGTGATCCGAATGAGCGCGAGTATTTAAAAGATCACCCTTGGTATCAAGCCTGTGTGGATTTTTGTGAAAAGTGGGATCAATCGTCCTTCGATCCTGATTACCCTACAAAACCACTATCACACTTTGAACCGTTAGTTAGAAAGATATTCTCTAGACCCGCATTCGACTCCAAATATGTGGGTGAACAAACTATGGGAAAAAGTGCGGTTGATATCGCCATGTCGGGGACGAGTGAGTAAAAGGGATAAGCTGAGTAAATGTTAGGTAAAGGTACAAGAAGATCTGTTCTTGTATTGGTCTATACCCCCATATAACTAAGTACACGGCATTGTCGCCGTACTCTTAATTTGTTGGGAGTAATACTTTATGAACCTATACTTAATACCCATATTCTGCTCAATCATCCTACTAAGTGCATGTGCGGCGCCGTTGCATGGCGGCGGTGCGCGTGACGGCTTTCACGGTGGAAATGCAGCAGTAAGTATAGGTGCGGGCATTGCGGCGGGCGTTGCTGTTGCTGTGCTTGCATCTCCGCGATATGAGCCGGGGTATAGAGTGAGACATTTACCTAAAGACGCAGCTTTCATTCGTCACCAAGGCATAGACTATCGATATAGAAATGGTGTGTATTATCGCAAAATGGGAGGCGATTTTACGGTAGTGATCCCACCCCCTGGTGTCATCATTCACACCTTGCCTGATCATCTTGATACTATTTTTGTCGATGGGAAAACCTACTATGTTGTAGAAGGGGTGTATTACAAACGAATAGATGGTGAGTATATCGTAGTGAAAGCACCTGTAGAGTGGTCGCGAGTAGAAACCGCTGTGTATGAAGCAGCTAAGCATTATGATGCACTTCCTGAAGGTGCGAAGCCAGTTAAAATCAATGGCACTCAGTACTTTTTGTTCGGCGGTTTATATTTTCTGCCCCAATCATCTGAAGGGAAAGTTAGCTATCTAGCGGTAAGATTGAACTAGTGTTGTGAAGGTACTAATTTTTCATATTGCTATTTTATTCATAGACATGACAAACTGAAAACCTAACGCTAGTTTATGAATGGAACGCGAGTTCATGCTACAAAAAATCATTGTATTTTCTTCCAGTATTATGCTTTCGATACTGGCCATTTTATTGTGCTTTGGTGTGCTAGATGCGTTATGGCTAGGGTGGATAGCCCGAGACTGGTATACCACTGAAATGGCGAGCTTACTGAGGGAAAACTATATTACCTGGCCTTGGGTGGTGTTCTATTTAATGTATGGTTTTGTTGTCTTTGTATTAGCCGTAGTGGCGAACATAGATAAACCACTTTACTACGCAGGTATTGATGGAGCGTTGCTTGGGCTCGCCAGTTATGGTGCTTATAACCTAACCAACTACAGTATTGTTGAAGGTTTTACGCTGTTTATTACTGTAGTGGATTGGGCTTGGGGCACCTTCTTAACCAGCGCAAGCGCAATGGCGGGCTGGGCTGGATTTCAATTTATGAGAAAAACCAATAATAGTTAACTTCAGGCAGTTTTCTTGCTTTACTAAAGGCGTCATTCTCGGCCTTTTATGGCGCGTTTCTAATGATTAGACAGGCAGTGAAACTAATACCCTGAAAACCTGCCTTTTATTTCGTTAACCTCTATCAAATTTCGTCCAAATTCGGTACTATCCGCGGTCTTATTTTACAGTTGATACGCGGACTATGTTTGAAGTAAACCCCGTTACCAATGCGATAAAAGATATCCGCGAGCGCACCGACGCGCTTAGGGGGTACCTTTGACTTTGATGCAAAGTCAGAGCGCTTAGAAGAAGTTAACCGAGAGCTTGAGAGCTCCGAGGTATGGAACGAGCCTGAACGCGCACAAGCGTTAGGCAAAGAAAAGGTGGCCTTAGAGCTGGTTGTAGAAACGATTCACAACCTTGAGCAGGGCACCGAAGACGTTGAAGGTTTGCTTGAACTCGCCGTTGAAGCAGAAGATGAAGAAACTTTCGATGAGGCCAACAAAGAACTAGAAGGCCTGCTGGAGCAACTTGAAAAGCTTGAGTTTCGCCGCATGTTTTCACAACCTAATGATGCCAACGATTGTTATATTGATATTCAATCTGGTTCTGGCGGTACAGAAGCGCAAGACTGGGCGAATATGCTCCTTCGCATGTACCTTCGTTGGGGGGAAGCCCACGGCTTTAAGACCGAACTTATTGAAGTGTCTGATGGCGATGTCGCAGGTATTAAAAGTGCCACCTTGCGTATTGCAGGGGAATATGCTTTTGGTTGGTTGCGTACCGAAACGGGCGTGCATCGCTTAGTGCGTAAGTCACCTTTTGATTCAGGTAACCGCCGTCATACGTCGTTTTCATCAGCGTTTGTTTATCCTGAAGTGGATGACGATATCGATATTGATATAGACCCTTCAGATTTACGTATTGATACTTACCGCGCATCTGGCGCGGGTGGCCAACACGTAAACAGAACAGATTCAGCGGTACGTATTACTCATGAACCTACAGGTATTGTAGTGCAGTGCCAAAACGACCGCTCGCAGCATAAAAACAAAGATCAGGCGATGAAGCAACTGAAAGCGAAACTCTACGAGTACGAGCTTCAAAAGCAAAACGCCGAGAAACAAGCGATGGAAGACAGCAAGTCAGATATCGGGTGGGGAAGTCAAATTCGTTCATACGTACTAGACGACTCTCGTATTAAAGATTTGCGTACTGGCGTGGAAACACGCAACACTCAGGCCGTGCTAGATGGTGGCCTGGATAAATTTATCGAAGCCAGCCTTAAATCAGGGCTGTAATCCGAACAACGAAAGTGAATAGGTTATGACTGACCAACAAACCGACGAAAATAAATTAATTGCTGAGCGCCGAGCAAAACTAAGCGCAATTCGTGAGCAGTGCCGTGCAAATGGCTTCCCAAACAGCTTCCGTCGTGAAAACTATGCTGACGAACTTCAAGGCAAGTTCGGTGAACTAGATAAAGAAACCTTGCAAGAGCAGGGCAATAAAGTAAGCATTGCTGGCCGTATTATGGCTAAGCGTGGCCCGTTTATGTTGCTACAAGACATGACTGGTCGCATTCAAGCTTACGCTGATAAAGATACCCAAAAAGCCCTTAAAGCGCAGTACGGTGCGTTAGATATTGGTGATATTATTGGTGTTGCTGGTGTATTGCATAAGTCGGGTAAAGGCGATTTATATGTGAACATGGAAGAGTATGCATTGCTAACGAAAGCACTGCGCCCTCTACCAGAGAAGTTCCATGGCCTAAGCGACCAAGAAACCAAATATCGTCAGCGTTACGTTGACCTTATTACCAGTGAACAAACGCGCAAAACCTTTATGATCAGAAGTAAGATTGTAAATGGTATTCGTAACTACCTCACCCAGCGCGACTTCCTTGAAGTAGAAACGCCTATGCTGCAGGTTATTCCCGGTGGTGCAACTGCAAAGCCGTTTGTTACTCATCACAATGCGTTAGACATTGATATGTACTTGCGTATTGCCCCAGAGCTTTACTTGAAGCGTTTAGTAGTAGGTGGTTTCGAGCGCGTGTTCGAAATTAACCGTAACTTCCGTAACGAAGGGCTTTCAACACGTCATAACCCAGAGTTCACTATGTTGGAATTTTATCAGGCCTATGCTGATTTCAATGACCTGATGAACTTAACAGAAGACATGTTGCGTACTCTTGCCGAAGATATTTTAGGTTCTAGTGTTATTACTAACACCAACAAAGATACTGACGGTAACGTGGTTTCAGAAGTGCAGTACGACTTTGGTAAGCCGTTCGAGCGCTTAAGTATGGGCAACGCTATTCTTAAATACTGGCCAGAAGCCAATGAAGCCGCTATTCGCGACCCAGAAGCTAACCTTGATGCACTTAAAGCCATGGCGAAACAGCTGCATATTAAAGAGCCTGAAGTTGACGGTATTTGGGGCGCTGGTAAGTACTTGTGTGAAATCTTCGAAGCCACCGCAGAAGAGAAGCTTGAACAGCCTACGTTTATTACAGAATACCCGTGGGAAGTATCGCCTCTTGCTCGTCGTAACGATGAAAACCCATTCATTACTGACAGGTTTGAATTCTTCGTAGGCGGCCGTGAGCTTGCTAACGGTTTCAGCGAGTTAAATGACTCTGAAGATCAAGCCAAGCGTTTCTCTAAGCAAGTGGAAGAGAAAGATGCCGGCGATGATGAAGCAATGCATTACGACGAAGATTACATTCGTGCGTTAGAGTATGGTTTACCGCCTACGGCCGGTGAAGGTATTGGTATTGACCGTTTGGCTATGCTATTTACTGACAGCCCAACGATTAAAGACGTGATTTTATTCCCGCATATGAAACCTGAAGTTTCAAAAGGCACCGAAGAAGAATAAGCTGCGCAAATGACGTTATACTTAGCTAACGTTATAAAAAACAGCTCACAGCACTTAGGCTAAACGCGCTTTGACTTGTTGTGTAAGAAGGGTATTGAGGGGAACTTCAATACCCTTTTTTTGTGCCATTTTGACAATGTAGCCATTAATGGCTTCAATCTCGGTTTGCCGATGATTTAGCACGTCTTGATGCATGCTGGAGTAATTACTGCCAGTAAGGCCAGCAACGTTGATTACTTGTTGTTCGATTTTATTAGCATCAAAACACTGACCACAGGCGTTTGCCACTTCAGCAAATTCTTCACAAAGCGTTTTGCGTTCTTTCGCAAACTGCTCATCAGCAATATGGCTATTTGTCACATTATTTAGGGCAGTTAATGGGTTTATCACCACATTAATCGCAAGCTTGGCCCACAAAGCTTTCATGATGTCAGTTTGATAACTCACTGGTGGAAGTAGCGCATATAAAGTGTGACACACACTTTTCGCCCACTCAGGCATAGTGAGTTGTTTGTGCGAAACCAAATGGGGGGCAATACCAATCTGGGTGGCGCCCACACCGGTGTAAATAACCTGAGTTGTCGTGCGCTTCATCGCCCCATGGCTGGTGGTCGCAAGCAGCAATGGTTGCTTGGCTGGCAATATAGATGTCGCTATTTCATACCCACCCATACCATTGTGTAGAAGCACTACAGGGGTACTTTTATCGATTAATGGCAGCCATTGAGTAAGCGCGGTTTTCAAGTGGTGCACTTTTAAAGGCAATACCAAAATATCGTTAGGCGAAAGATGTGGCTTGTTACTGTTGATTTGCGTAATGGGGTATTCGGTACCGTCAGTCCATTCTATTAACAAGGGGGTGGGTGTCTCATTGTTATTTTTTAAATAGGGTGTGGGTGTCTCAGTTTTAGATGGCTCAAATTTAGGTTTCCCTATACTCGCATTCTCTACTTGAAATACTGAGTTTCTTGGGTAAAGCGCGTAAGGAATTGCTTGTTTTTCTGCAGCCCCTGCGAGTAAAGAACCAATAGCGCCACTGCCCGCAATGTGGATTTTTTTTATTTCGAGCTGCTCAGTCTTAAAATTGCCTTGTGCCTGCGAGTTGCCCTCACCCAATAGGTTTTCTGTTTTTTGCACGCCTTGCCTGGCCTTTTTACCTTTCATTTCTTACATCAAGCCTTGCTAACTAACTGTAATAAAGAAGGGGCAATTACAGGCCAATTAAAGCTATCTGGCTCAGGTAATTCAGTAAGCCAATTGCTTACTTCACTATCAGTAAATAAATCACCAGAGAGTATCGGCGCTTTGACTAAAATAGTGCGAGAGGGGAGGGGAATGCGCAGCCAGCCAGCATGTAAATGTAATCTATCGGATGGTGCACCGCTGTAAAGTGTGTCGCCAAGTATCGCTGCACCCATACTCTTAAGAGCGACTCGAATTTGATGGGTTTTACCTGTAAGCGGTTTTACGATAAATCCGCGATAGCCAGGTTTAGCAGATTGACTAAAAAACTGGGTGACTGCAGGGTTATCTTTGCTTTTAAGCAGCATGAATTGGCCGCCGCGGCGGTTTTTCATATCGCCTACAATGGTACCTTGTTTCTTTTTCGGCTTGTCGGCACTAATGGCTAAGTAGTATTTGCTAACTCGACGGGATGCAAAGGCCTCACCAATAAGTGCTGCTGTTTGGGTATTTTTGGCTAAGCACAAACAGCCAGAGGTACCGGTATCTAAGCGATGACAAAGGTGAAGTTGACTAAAACCAGTTTGTTCGCGAAGCAGGCTAACAATACCTAATGCATGTGTGTCTATATTACTGATATAACCCGAGTCAGCGCTTCCACCGGTTTTTATGTTCTCACCAGTTCCCGTGCTCTCAATATTCGTAGTATTAGCATTGTCATGCATGGCAATGCCGGAGGGCTTGTTGACGATAAGCACATCGTTATCGTCAACTAAAATAGGTATTTCGCTCACTTAGGCTTTTTCAAGTAGGGCGATGGCTTCGTCGTAGTCTAGTTCGTCTACCGCGTCTTCAATTCCTTGCTTTGTTTCAGGCGGTAGCGAAAGTGCGCTTAACCATTCATCAAGCGTCGATTGAGAAATGAACTCACTGGCCTTTAATGCAGCCATAAATTGCTCACGAGCTTGGGTAGCAACTGCGCTAGTTGCTTCAGGCGCAGCGGGCTCAGGAGTTGCCGATAGTGCATCTATAGCCGCTATGGTTTCATCAACAAGAGCAGAAAAACTGGCGTAGTCATCAGGAAGGCATTTGTCGTTTCTAACGCTTGCTTCAACGGGTTTACTGGCGTGATGCAACGCAAATAGCCCCAAGTTACCTGCTACACCTTTCAGCGTATGGATTAAAGAGTATGCCTCGTCGAAATTTTCTTCTTTCACTAATCGCTGTAAATCATCGTTTGCTGAGCGATATTCATCTGAAAACTTATTCAATAAGGTTAACAACAGTGTTTTATTACCACTTAGTTGAGACATGCCAAATTCAAAATCTAAGACTGTTGCGAGCTGATCCATGTAAGTTCCTTTAACTACGTTTTTTGTTCTGTGTTCACTGCCAGTGTATTTCAGAATTTTATAAATTAATACAATGATAGCAAGTCAGAGCAAGTAAAGCGTTAAAAAGTCTGGTAGTCTTCGATGAAACGTATGCCCCAGGCCATTGTCTCAACGGTTGTATTATTATAGACGCTAGTGTGATGCGAGTTAAATGCATTATAAAAGCGAGGCCACCTAGAAGGATCCAGCATGTCAGGAAGTTTGGCGTTTCGCCTTATTGTTGCAGTTTTTGCTATTAGCGTACTTAACGGATGCCAACGGGCAAACGTAGATACCCCCGCCGATAGCTCCGCAGTTACTATCCCCTACGAAAAGTACACGCTCAGTAATGGATTAACGGTTATTCTTCACGAAGACCATTCAGATCCCCTCGTTCATGTAGATGTGACTTACCACGTAGGCTCTGCGCGTGAAGAAGTGGGTAAGTCTGGTTTCGCGCACTTTTTCGAGCATATGATGTTTCAAGGCTCGAAACACGTGGCAGATGAACAGCATTTTAAAGTGATCACCGAAGCCGGCGGAAGTTTGAACGGCTCGACAAATACCGACAGAACTAATTACTACGAAACTGTGCCGGCTAACCAACTCGAAAAGGTGTTGTGGCTAGAAGCAGACCGTATGGGGTATTTGCTTGAAGCGGTAAACCAAACTAAATTTGAAAATCAACGTGAAACCGTTAAGAACGAGCGTGCTCAGCGAGTGGATAACCAGCCTTACGGACTAAGGCATGAACTCAATGGCGAAGCAATGTATCCAGAAGGGCACCCTTATTCATGGATGACCATTGGTTACGTTGAAGACTTAGACCGCGTTAACGTGAACGACCTTAAAGCTTTTTTTAAACGCTGGTATGGGCCAAATAATGCAGTGTTGACCATAGGTGGTGATATAAATACTGCCAAAACCAAAGCATTAATAGCCCAATATTTTGGTGATATTCCAAAAGGACCTGAAGTAAAAGATCCTGAACCACAGCCTGTGACCCTATCTGAAACACGCTATATGACGTTAGAAGATAAGGTGCACCTGCCGTTGCTACAAATTACTTTTCCAACCGTTTATGCGCGTCACCCTGATGAAGCACCATTAGATGTGTTATCCGACATACTAGGTGGCGGTAAAACGTCTTTGTTTTATAAAAATTTAGTGAAAGAAGGCATGGCTGTCCAAGCAGTCGTGTCACACCCGTGCCGCGAGCTGGCCTGTGAATTTCAACTAATTGCGTTAGCTAACCCCGCAAAAGTCCAGTCACTTGATGAACTTCACCAGGTAATAGAAGCCACACTGGCTGAATTTGAAATCCGCGGTGTAAAAGCCGACGATTTAGCGCGAACCAAAGGTAGTATTGAAGCATCAACAGTATTTGGCTTACAGAGTGTAGCTGGCAAAGTGACTGCGCTAGCGGCCAATGAGACTTTTTATCAAACGCCAGACTTAGTGTCTGAAGATATCGCGCGATATAATTCTGTGACCGCTGAAGACGTGATGCGTGTGTATAAAAAATATATCAAAGGCGCCAATAGTGTGGTGTTGAGTATTGTGCCTAAAGGCCAGCCTCAACTTCAAGCGGCAGAGCCTACCTTTGAACGTCCTGTACGAACGTTACCCGAAACTGAACCTGATGATCACGAATATACATCTTCACCATCTAGTTTCGATAGAACTATACCGCCTAAAGCAGGCGAAGCGCCTATCGTCACGGTACCGGATTATTGGGAGCGTGAACTCAGCAATGGCGTAAATGTAATGGGGGTGACTGTGAGTGAGACACCCACTGTCACATTAACCCTTAGCATGGATGGCGGTATGTTGCTAGACGCTGAGGGTAAAGCGGGTACAGCGTACCTCACCGCGTTAATGATGAATGAATCTACGCAAAACTACACGAATGAAGAATTAGCGAACGAACTTGCTAAGTTAGGCAGTTCAATTCGATTTAGTGCGGCAGGACGATACTCTCAGGTCTATGTATCTACATTAACTAAAAACGTGATGCCAACCTTGGCACTACTTAAAGAGAAGTTCTTCAACCCTGCTTTTGCACAAAGTGATTTCGTTAGAATGAAAGAGCGAGTGTTGCAAGGCTTGCAACAGCAAGCGAAAACGCCATCTAGTTTGGCTCGCCGCGCCAGAGATTTAGTATTATTCGGCGCAGATAATCGCGTAAGTTTACCTGATGAAGGCACTATTGAAACCGTGCAGGCCATCACACTTGACGATGTGAAGCAGTTTTATAACCAGTACTACTCTCCGAGTAAAGCGAGTGTCGTAGTCGTTGGCAATATGAGTTCTGATGCGGTAGTAGATGCATTAGATTTTGTGGCGCAATGGGAAGGTGAGGCATATACCTTTGAAGATTATGATGCATTCCCTTCCTACGATAAGAATCAGGTCTTTTTAATAAATAGCCCTAGTGCGGTTCAATCTGTAGTTTATATCGTTAAACGCAGCTTACCTTTCGATGCAACTGGCGATTACTTTAAATCTCGTTTAGTTAACTTCCCACTGGGGGGCGGCTTTAATAGCCGGATAAATCTGAATTTGCGCGAAGATAAAGGCATTACCTATGGCGCGAACAGTGCGTTTATGGGAGGCAAAACGTTAGGTTGGTTTGAAGTTGGAACCGATCTTACTGCTGCGAATACAGCCGAAGGCATTTCTGAAGTTTTTAAAGAAATAAATCAGTATATCGATAACGGCGCGACAGGCGAAGAAATTCAATTCATGCGTAATGCGTTTACGTTAAGCGATGCGTTAGAGTTTGAAACCCCCAATAGTAAGGCGCGCTTTCTTCGTCAATTGCAAAGCTATGGACTTGAAAAAGGCTACAGAACAGAGCAAATTGAGATAATTAATAGCATTAGCAAAGACGAAATTAACGCACTGGCTAAGCAGTATTTATCGACAGATACGCTGCAAGTTATCGTTGTTGGCGACAAAAATGCGATTCTTGAGCAACTGGAGTCGTTAAATATGCCGATCATCGAATTATCAGTAGATACCAATAGTAGAGAACAGATAAACTAAGTGCCTGATAGCAAGTTATCAGCAATGGTGACTTGAATTTAATATGTTGTTCCCCATTTTGAGGGGAACAACTCATCCATGGATATGAACATTGACTGTAAACTCAACGTGTTTCAACAAGCGTTTGGCTGCGCTTAAATCACCTGAATTTTTAACGGCACTTACGCAAATAAAGCGTGGTGTTGAGCGTGAAGCATTACGAATTAAGCCAAACGGCGCTCTGTCGCAAGAGCCTCACCCAAAGGCGTTAGGTTCAGCGCTAACGCACGACACGATAACCACTGACTTTTCCGAGTCTTTGTTAGAGTTTATTACGCCCCCAGAAAGTAGCGCCGCTACTACTATTACGCAGTTGCAAGATGTTCACAAGTACACCATTGATAATATTGGTAACGAGCAAATTTGGCCCCTCAGCATGCCATGTTTTATCGAAGATGAAGCACATATCCCTATTGCTTATTTTGGCGAATCTAATATTGGTAAAATGAAGCGAGTATATCGAATTGGGTTAAAAAACCGCTACGGCAGCATGATGCAGGCGATTGCTGGCGTACATTTTAACTTTTCTTTTTCCGATGATTTCTGGAAGCAATGGGCTGAGCTTAACGGTACTGAGCATAGCCAAGATCAAACTTCAGCCAACTACTTTTCATTGATCAGAAACTACCGTCGCTACTGCTGGATAATCCCTTTTCTATACGGTGCATCACCTGCATTGTGTGGTTCGTTTTTGAAAGGAAAAGAGCACGCATTACCGTTTGAAAAAGTGGGTAAGGGCACGTATTACATGCCGTATGCCACGTCATTGAGAATGAGTGACTTGGGATATACCAGTGCAGAGCAGTCGTCGCTTAAAATTTGCTATAACCAGTTAGATAACTATGTTCGGCTGCTTCGTGGTGCTATGGATACGCCGTCAAATCGTTTTAGTAGCTTTGCTGCTGGCGACGGTGGTAACTATCAGCAGCTCAGCCGTAATATTTTACAGATTGAGAACGAGCTGTATTCGCCAATACGGCCCAAGCAACCTACGCAATCGATGGAAAAGCCTACCGACGCACTGGTTAAGCGCGGCATCAGCTACATTGAAGTGCGTGCGTTAGATGTAAATCCCTTTTCGCCCATTGGTATTAGCCAAACCCAATTCGATTTTCTCGATGTGTTCTTACTGACGTGTTTGTTGAAGCCAAGTGCTGAACTAGACGAAGCGCAGTTAAATGAAGCAAAAGACAACATGAATCGAGTGGTATTAGAAGGCAGAAAACCTAATTTGGCGCTTATTCGCGATAATGAGGAAACAACATTAACGGCGTGGGCTTCATCATTGTTTGACGAGTTTGAGCAAGTGGCAGAGATACTCGACTTGGCAAATGACACAACACGATATAGTGACGCGGTTGCCGCAGAGTCGATGAAAGTTGCAAATCCAGCGCTAACCCCTTCAGGCGTGCTTTTAGAGGAATTGCTTAAACATGACAAAGATAATGGTGTTTATGGCTTAGAGCTAGCTGCACGTTATCAAGAGCAGATGAAAGGTTTCGATTATCAGCAAACTACGGAAGCTATGTTTGCTGATGCCGCTGAGACGTCGTTAGCTGCGCAAGCCGATGTGGAAGCCGCTGATACGAAAGACTTCGACAGCTTTATTCGTGATTACTTCAACGAACCGCAAGCAAAAAAAAACGCCTGATAGAAATCAGGCGTTGAAGGTTCCAGGGAAACACACATTTTACTAGAACATAAGTTAAGACAAGCTATGCATCAAAAGTTCAAACCGTTGTGTATTTTTTTATCAATTTTGGTCGTGCTTTTTCCACTGTTTATCGCTGGATGTGCAACAACGCCCCCGAAAGATAGCAGCAATTTGTGCGAAATCTTCTTTGAAAAAGATGATTGGTACGACGCCGCCGCTGATGCACGTGATAAATGGGGCGTGCCCATTCATGTGCCTATGGCGATGATGTATCAAGAAAGCTCATTTCGCCACGATGCTTTACCTCCCCGTGATTACGTATTTTTCGGCTTAGTCCCTTGGGGTAGAGTAAGCTCTGCTTATGGCTATTCGCAAGCTAAGACACCCACATGGGCTGACTACATGCGTGAAACCAATAATAGCGGCGCTGATAGGGATGATTTCGAAGATGCCATCGACTTCATGGGCTGGTTTATTTATAAATCGCAGAAGGTAAATGGCATTTCAAAGTGGGATGCTTACGCCCAATACTTGAATTATCACGAAGGCTGGGGCGGCTATAAACGGAAAAGTTACGACCGAAAACCCTGGCTGAAGAAAGTGGCATCTAAAGTGAAAGCAAGATCATTACGCTACGCAACCCAGCTTAAAACCTGTGAAGAAGAGCTTAGCAAAGGCTGGTTCATGAAGCTCTTTAGCTAGCAATGCGGACACCCACCTTCAATATTGACACCCACTAAAAGAGTTTGGACACCCACAGATGTCAAAGCCTTGGACATTAGTGGGTGTCCAGGTTTTTTTTGGTTGCTAGGTGAGAAGACACACACAAATCGCGAAGCTTAATCAACTCACCCGAAATAGAGAGAAAAACTAACCCAAGGTTCAGTATTCTTCTCTAGCGTATTAATCCACTATAAGCATCAAATATCCACACCAAATTTAAGCATGCCGCGTCCTCGTAAGTCACTAATATGTTTAGAAGACACTCCTTACTATCATTGCGTTTCTCGTTGTGTTCGAAGAGCATTTCTATGCGGAAAAGACAGGTTTAGCGGAAGAAGCTACGAGCACAGAAGGCAATGGGTAGAGAATCGATTGCTTAAGCTCGCAAGTGTTTTTGCAATCGAAGTTTGCGCTTATGCAGTAATGAGCAATCATACCCATACTGTATTGCGTGTTGATAAGAGTCATGCGCTTGCAATGAGCCCTGAGGAAGTACTGAGCCGGTGGCATACGCTTCACAATGGAACTTTGCTTACTCGTCAATTTATGAATAGAGAACAGAGGCCTAGCCTCTCTGAATCGCAATTAAAAACGGTACTTAATTACGTGGATATATATAGAAAGCGTTTGTACGATATCAGTTGGTTTATGCGGCTTCTAAATGAATTTATTGCGCGAAAAGCAAACACGGAGGACGAATGTACCGGGCGTTTTTGGGAAGGGCGGTTTAAGTCTCAAGCTCTACTAGATGAATCAGCATTGTTGGCTTGCATGGCCTATGTTGATTTAAATCCGATAAGAGCTGGCAATGCGAAGACCCCTGAAAAGGCAATGTATACCAGTGTGAAACGTCGTATAGCAAAGGCAAAAGAGAATAAACAACCTCTAGAGCTACTTCCATTTGTTGGTGGGTCTCAAAATAATAAAGCAAAAGGGTTACCTTTTCGATTAGATGATTATTTGCACTTGGTGGATCAAACCGGTAGGCAACTAAGAAGTAACATCAGGGGAGAGATCCCCCGAAACTGCGAGCCTATTTTATCGCGTACAGGTTTAACACAAACAGATTGGTCTGCAGTTGTAAGCTCCATAGAGAGCAACTTTTCCAGCAAGATCAGCTTGGCATTGGTAAAGCGAAAAACTGTATTGAGCCATCAATTAGCCTGCTAAAATTTAATTCGCTATCCCAACCTATGTATTTCACATCAATGAGTACTGAGAAGAGTTAATGCCGTTTTTTAGTAACCTCAGTGATTCTTCTGATATCCAACCCTAAATTTAGCCAACCCGTCCGCTCAGTTGAGTCGGACAGTAAAAAAGTGTCCGCTCGGACACGCCAGCTACTCAAAGCTTAATAAAATCATTAATAATCAATGTATTAAATGTTGGCATGTTATTCGTAATACTAGTTCACACTTCCAACAGAAACTAGATTAACATGTTGCTTATTCACTTTATCAGTCTGCCTATTTTTATTTTTGTCATTGTAGTGTTGCTCGCTAATTTCGAGTCAGTAAGTCATGAGGATGTCTTATGATTCAGGATACTAGTAGTCAGGATACCGCTGTTGTAACGCAGCCGTCGCGAAAAAAATGGGTTGGTGTCTTAGCTATACTATTAATAGTGGGTGTCTTTGGATATCTCTTTCTTTTTTCCAGCTCCACCGCTGGCTTATCTAGCAGTCGTGATTCGCTAAAGTTCAGTGTAGTAACAAAAGGCGAGTTAATTAGGGATATCGTCACCACAGGTAGAATAATCGCTTCAAATGCCCCGCAGTTGTATAGCCCTGAGCAAGGCTATGTTCTTTTAAAAGTAAAGCCCGGTGATTCGGTAGAAACAGGGGATATTGTAGCAATAGTCGATTCTCCCGAATTGCAGAATACTATGAAGCAAGAGCAATCAGCGCTAGCAAGCTTGGAAAGTGAGCTTGCTAGGCAAGAGCTTGATGTACGTAGACAGGCACTTTTATTAAACAAACAAGCTGATATTGCCAACGTAGAATTGGTTGCGGCCCAGCGAGAAGAAAAAAGAGCAAAATTGTCAATCAAAGATCACCTCATAAGTCAGATAGATTTAGAAGAGGCGCTAGATAATTTAGCCAAAGCAGAAGTGACTTATAAGCACGCCATTAGTGAAATTGAATTAGCAACAGATACGTTAGCTTTTGAACTTAAGACCACGAAAGAGAAGGTCGCCAGGCAAGCTCTAGTTGTAGATGACCTTACCCGTCAACTTGCCGATTTAACTATTAGAGCCGGCGTGTCCGGAGTCGTGGGGAATGTACTAATTCAGCCGAATGCACTTGTGGCTAAAAATGAGCCATTAATGAAATTAGTAGATTTAACCGCTTATGAAGCCGAACTCAATGTTGCTGAGAGCTATGCAAATGAGCTGGGGTTAGGGATGAGTGTTGAATTAAAAGTGGGTGTCCAAAAAGTGATTGGCACACTGGCTTCAATATCCCCAGAAGTTGTCGATAGACAAGTTATTGCAAGGGTACGCTTTCCTGAAAATAGCGTGCAATCAATTCGCCAGAATCAACAAGTGTCAGCACGGATATTGTTAGAGAACAAAAGTGATGTACTCAAGGTAGAGCGTGGGAGTTTCCTTCAAGCCGGAGGCACCACAGCTTATCTTGTTACAGGTGATCTGGCCGAGCGAATAGACATTCAAATTGGCGCAACCAGCATTCGAGAAGTCGAAATTCTCAGCGGCCTGGATGAGGGCGACCAAATAATAGTTTCAAATTACGAACAGTTTAATCAAGCGTCTACAGTACTTCTGCGCTAATAAAAAGGATAAACAGCAATGTTAACCATGAACAACGTAAGCAAAATATACCAAACGAACAGCGTACAAACTCATGCACTAAGGGACTTTTCGTTAACCGTAAATGAAGGCGAGTTTATTGCGGTTACAGGGCCCTCTGGCTCTGGGAAAACAACATTTTTAAACATTGCCGGTTTGCTGGAGCCGTTCACGTCAGGCCAATATACCTTAGATGGCGTTGATATCGGCGGATTGTCTGATAATCAAACTGCCGATTTAAGAAACCAAAAAATTGGATATATATTTCAGGGCTTTAATCTAATACCTGATTTGAATTTATATGAAAATGTCGAAGTGCCCCTGCGCTATCGAGGCATTGCCGCAAAAGAACGTAAAATAAGAATTGAACAATGTTTAGAGCAAGTTGGTTTAGCCAGCCGAGCTAAACATTTACCGCAACAGTTGTCTGGTGGGCAACAACAGCGTGTTGCTATAGCTCGTGCTCTGGCGGGCAAACCTCGCTTCTTACTTGCCGATGAACCTACGGGAAATCTGGATAGCCTTATGGCGCGCCAAGTTATGGAACTACTTGAAGAGATAAACAAAAATGGCGCAACAATTGTGATGGTAACCCACGATGCCGAGTTAGCGCGCCGAGCTCCTCGTAATATACAAGTGGTAGATGGCCAGTTAGCTGACTTCACCTTATATCAAGGTAAGCCGACTTTAGCAGCCACCCGCGACAATGAAACCGTTGTTGCGTCAGGAGTATAATATGTTTCTCCATTATATTGATTTGAGTTGGCGAAGCATTAAGCGCACGCCAGTAATTAGCTTTCTGATGGTTTTTGCTATCGCTATTGGAATAGGTCTTACCATGACGAGCTTGTCTGTTTACCACATGATGTCGATGGACCCCATTCCACATAAAAGTGGTAATATTTTCTATCCGCAGCTGAATATTATGGATGATGGCAATGAGTGGCATTCCTCTGATAACCTGCCTTATCAGCTCACTTATCAAGATGCCATTAATCTCTACAATGCAGATATCCCAGTACTAAAATCGCCGAGTTTTAGAAGTGGGTTCTCTGTGCACCTTAATTCTCCAGAAGTAAAACCTACTATGGAGCCGGCTCGCTTGGTGAATAGAGAATTTTTTACCATTTTCGACCGACCATTTGTTTACGGTGCGCCTTGGTCTCGAGATTCACAAGACACCCATGAATATGTAGTGGTCATTTCTGAAAAAATAAACGACCGTTTATTTGCAGGAAAAAACTCGGTTGGGCAACATATATACCTTGATAACAATAGTTATCGCATTGTGGGTGTCTCGGCAAATTGGGAACATCATGTGAAGTACTACGACGTAAACAACGGCGCGTTTAACGTCGCAGAACAACTTTATATTCCCTTTTCCATTGCGCCATTAGAGGAAATAGGGACGTGGGGCAACATGAATGGTTGGAAACATGAGAACTCAAAGGGATATCAAGGGCTATTGGCCTCTGAGAGAGTTTGGATACAATTTTGGGCTCAACTTAATACAATGCAAGAAAAGCAACAGTTTGGTGATTACCTCATTTCCTATATGGATGATCAAAGAGAAAAGGGTAGATTCAATCGAGAAGTTTTGGAGTTTAAGCTTCGAAATGTCACTGAGTGGCTGGAATACAACAAGGTGGTATCTGAAGACAATCGTATTCTAGTGGGGTTGAGTTTTATGTTCCTATTAGTGTGTGTGTCCAACATTTTAGGGCTGTTGCTGGCGAAGTTTCTAAAGCGGGCGCCAGAAGTGGGTGTCCGGCGAGCACTAGGGGCGAGTAAGCGTCATATTTTTGCTCAGCACATCGTTGAAGTATCAGTAATCGGACTCGCGGGGGGGCTACTAGGAATAGCCATAGCTCAGCTTGGCTTATGGGGCGTTCGTGTGACCAATAGCTATTATGGTGCCCTAGCTAACATGGATGTCTCAATGTTACTTACAGCGCCGATTATTGCCTTAACGGCGAGCTTTTTGGCGGGGATATACCCAGCCTGGTTAGTGTGCAGAACACAGCCAGCCATCTACTTAAAAAGCCAATAGGGGCATGCTATGTTAGACATTAAACCCATCTTCAATGCCATACGTCGCTCTAAAATTGGCGCCGTGCTCCTATTGCTTCAAATTGCCCTTACCATGTCGATTGTTAGCAATGCTGCATTTATGATTAACGATCATGTATCTTATCTACGCAAAGATACAGGGTTTCCGGAAAAGGAAATATTTAGCTTCGCCGTAATGACTTTTGGAAAAGATCGCTCGCTTAGTCAGCAAGCCGAAGTTGATGAAACGATGATCCGAAACCTTCCCGGCGTCATTAACGCAACTCTATCACAAGCCGTGCCATTGTCAGGCGGAGGTTCAACCTCCACAATGCGGTTGCGCCCTTCTCCAGAAACGTCTAAATCTGTTAGTGTTGCTTACTATAATACCGATGAACATGGCTTAGAGACCTTTGGGGTTAAGCTCATTGAAGGGCGTAATTTTAGACCCGAAGAGGTAATCATTGGTGATGACTTTAATGGGAATGGCCCAAATACTATTATCGTCTCGCAACCTTTTGTAGAGGCACTGTTCCCCGATGGTAACGCGCTAGGCCAAACCGTGTACTTTTCAAACCGGCCATTACAAATAATCGGCATTGTGGAAACGATGAAAAGCCCGTGGCCAAGCAGTGATCGAGACGAGATCACTGCCTTAGTGCCCTTTATAGATGCAAAGAATTATCAGCATATAGTCGTTCGAGCAGACAAAAATGAGCGTGCAAACATCATGGCCAATATAGAACAAAATATGTTGGACGCTTATGATAAGCGAGTCATTATTAATGTGGATGGGTTAGATAAAACCAAAGAAAACTATGACGCCACCGATGTGCTCATGATGCGTATGTTGATTGTACTTGTTGTGATTCTTTTACTGATTACGGCTCTTGGTATATTTGGACTTACCCAATTTAATATTAGTAAACGTACTAAGCAGATTGGCACCCGCCGAGCGTTAGGGGCAAGAAAGTCTGCTATCGTACGATATTTTTTGATAGAAAATACCATGGTTTGCATGGCGGGTTTATTTATCGGTGGAGTGGCAGCAGTGGTATTAGGTGATGTGATGATGAAGACTTATTCCATCTCATCACTTGAGCTAGAATTCATTGTGGGTACCGCCATATTCATTTTTGCAATGAGTATATTTGCCGTTATCTTCCCCGCTATGCGAGCCGCTAATATTTCACCCAGTATTGCTACTCGCAGTATATAAGTCGTATTTAAGAAGTGTAGACATGACCAAAGTGTTAATTGTTGATGACAACGCCGCTGTATTAGAGGCGTTATCACTATTGCTAGAAATTCATGGTTACGAAGTGGTGACAGCCACAACGCCAAAAGCGGCGCTGCAGATAGTCAATTACCAAGCTATCGGGCTAGTGTTGCAAGATATGAACTTCAGTGCAGACACAACCTCAGGCGAGGAAGGGCGCGAGCTCTTCTTCGCGCTGCGTCAGTTAAATCCGCTATTACCCATTATTCTCATCACGGCGTGGACGGAATTGGAACAAGCGGTAGAGTTGGTGAAAGCAGGCGCGGCTGACTACATTCCAAAGCCGTGGGATGATAGCAAGCTTATTACCACCATTAAAAATCTTGTGGCACTAGGGCAGGCCGCCAGCCAAAATAGAGTGTTGAAGCAACAAGCGGCAAATTTTGACAATACGCGTCAAGCAGCAGTAAGTATTGGGTTAGTGTACGAAAGCGCAGCCATGCAGCGGGTAGTAGATATGTCGGTGCAGGTGGCTAAATCTGATGTGCCGGTACTTATTACTGGGCCTAATGGAAGCGGAAAGGAAAAAATTGCCGAACTTATTCAGTCTCAATCACCCCTTAATCAGTCGGCATTTGTAAAGGTCAATGCGGGGGCCCTTCCTCAAGAACTTATTGAAGCAGAGCTCTTTGGCGCAGAAATAGGCGCGTTTACCAGCGCTAATAAAACGCGAATTGGCCGCTTTGAAGCCGCTAACCAAGGCACCTTGTTTTTAGATGAAATTGGCAACTTGCCTTTGTCTGGCCAAGTCAAATTATTGCGCGTACTGCAAACCGGTGAATTTGAAAAACTGGGGTCGGTGAAAACACAAAAAACAGACGTAAGAATTATATCTGCCACCAATTCTGATTTAACTCGCGACATCGTAAACGGCGCATTTCGCGAGGATTTGTTTTATCGCCTAAATGTCATCGAAATTAATGTGCCGCCACTTAATGAACGGGGTGATGATGTGTTGGCCTTGGCAAAGCATTTCCTACCAGGTCGAGACATTAGCCTCACTGGGCAGCAGGCACTACAAGCCTATGCGTGGCCAGGAAATGTACGTGAGCTTGAGAATGTATGTCGACGAGTCAGTATATTACATCCAGATGGTACGCTGGATGCTGAGGACTTCGGTTTACCCTCTATTAGTGGTGAGGTGAATACAGAGCAAAAAAGTGGAAAAGAGCCCAGCAAATCAGAGATTGAGGCGGCGCTAACAGAATTTAACGGCACTATATCTAAAGTGGCAAGGTACTTGGGGTTATCCAGACAAGCGCTTTACCGCAGGCTAGATAAATATGGAATTGATTATAAATCGTGAGGTTAATTAAAAATAAGCTTCTGGTAGCTGCGCTTTGCGCTACGGCAATAGGTATAGCGCCTATGTTGTATGTAAGCGACCTATCGGTTGTGCAAAAAGCCCTGCTTGTCATTTCGTCTTTGTGCTTGAGCGCGATTGCAGTGAAAGTCTGTACGGTGCAGATAACCAAGCAATTAGAGGCCCTTAAAATAGGCTTGCTCAATTTTAAAGACGGTGAGTTTTCATCAACACTAGCTTGTAAAACTGATGACGAGTTTGAAACTTTATGCCAGCTTTATAACGATACCGCAGAAACCCTTCGCCGAGAAAAACAGTGGTTGTATCAGCGAGAGCTGATGCTAGACAAAGTGCTGCATAGTTCACCTGACGTTTTGCTATTAGTGAACGATCAGATGCATGTGGTACTGAGTAACCGCCAAGCGTGCGAATTCTTCTTCTCAACAAATAATATTGGGAATAGTGACCCTGAGGAAAGTGTCGTTGGTGCCAGTAAGTTGGGTACCAGAAGCTTGGAAGGTTACACCCTCGGCAGGTTACTCAAAAACAAACCAGACACCCTAAAAGATGTCTTGCTAGAAAACCGAGAAGGGCTATTTACCTTGCCTCAGGGTGCTAGCGGCATTCAAACGTGGCATATGGCTACGGGAACGTTTTTGTTAAATAATCAAACTCACCGGCTTTATATTCTTAAGCAAATGACACGGGAGCTAAACAGACAAGAAGTGTCGGTTTGGAAAAAAGTGATAAGGGTGATTAGTCACGAGCTGAATAATTCATTGGGGCCTATTTCTAGCTTATTGCATAGCGGCCAAATCGTAGGCCAGCAAAATGGTGATGCCCGTCTAGTGCGTGTGTTCCATACCATTGAAGAACGTATTGCCCATTTAAATCAATTTGTTCAAGGATATGGAAGGTTTGCAAAATTGCCTCCACCGGTTTTGGTAACGATTGATTGGGATAAAATAACGGCACAACTCAGCAATCAATGTGACTTCAAGTTAACCATGTCAGAGGCTGTCGAGGTGAAAGCCGATGCAGTTCAAGTAGAGCAGTTATTAATTAACTTACTTAAAAATGCCCATGAGTCGGGAGGAAACCCACAGGATGTGGAGCTCGTCATCAAGCAAACGGCCTCTCAAGTTATTATAGAAGTGCTCGATAGGGGAAAAGGCATGACGGATAGCGTGATGACTAATGCGCTGGTTCCTTTTTATTCCACTAAAGCTAATGGGAGTGGATTAGGGTTGGCGCTATGCCGAGAAATCACCGATGCGCATAATGGCCATTTAGTGATTCAAAACCGAAAAGACAAAGGACTGTGTGTACGTTTTATTATTGATAAAACGACAAAGTAGCAGACAAAAAAAAGAGGGGAACAGACGGGCGTCTGTTCCCCTTACGACGCTAAGCCAAGACCGTTTTTAACCTACGTCGAACAGGCATGTATAATGTATTGTAAATGAGAATGATTTGCAATGGCATTTTGAGTTATTTTCAATTTATTTCTATATTGATCTCGATCAACTTCTATACAAGCCTTCTATTTACCGGATTTCAGGCTTGATCCAGATCACAAACCATCATCAGGAAATCGCTATCATTAACTTATTAACCCTGTGAGGAGAAACACCATGTTACTAAGTATGATTTCAGATCCCGTTGTATGGGGCTCGCTTCTAGGTATCAGTATTATTATTGGAATGGGCGTGTTCTATACCTATCTATTTATGCACAACAGCGCAGAGCTTGATAAGTAAATACCGTTTTGCCCCTAAGTCGCGGCGTTTGACAAGAATTAGGCCAATGTTAGGTCAAGAATTCAGTAACTATAACTACGTTCACTATCGCTTATATTCTGGCGTGGGCACATCTAGCAACACAAGCAATGCCGCTTGTCCGCCGTATTCAAGTGGCGCTTGGTGGAATGCATTCACGTGGGGATGCTGTATTAAGTAGTGGGGGAGTGCATTTTTTAAAACGCCCTGTCCAAACCCGTGCATGATGGAAACACAGTCTACCGACTCTTTTCGGGCGGTATAAATTAATGAGGCTATTTCGGTTTTTGCCATTTCTCGGGTCATACCGTGCAAATCCAGCAGAAACTCAGGGGAATAGTCTCCTCGTCTAAGCTGCTTTAGTACATGCGTTGGCACGCCTTCTCGGCAATACCGCATGGGGCCTTCTTGCGGAAGTACAGCTTGGTACATATCGGAGAAGCTAAAACTCGCCGCTACCTGCTTACTGCCTTTTAGGTCTTTAACCCCTGCTAATTGCTTTTTCTTTTCAAGGGCGACTTTCTTATTCGGAACAATCTTGTCCTGCTCCATGGGCTTTACACCTTGCACAGCATCAGCAAATGAGAAGGTATCTTCAATCACTTTTGGCTTCTCAGTGCCTTTTTTCATGGCTTTTAGTTCTTTTTTAAATACTTTCATTATGAACCGATATGCAAATTAACGTGGGCGCAGGCGTTATCTTTGGGTATGATACCAGCTTTCATATTCCTGATGTACCCAAGCTCTTATGACCGACAAGTTTTACTTAGAAGAAGCCATCGAAGATTTACACAGCATACTTGATATGATTCGGTGGGCTACCAGTCGATTTAACGACGCCGCCCTCTATTTTGGTCATGGTACCGATAACGCTTGGGATGAAGCATTAAGCCTTACCATGCAAGCGCTACACTTGCCTCATTCGCTATCTGAGCACGTTGGTGACAGTATGTTGTCATCAAGACTCACAAAAAGTGAGCGCGAAAAAATTGCTGAGCTTGTTTTAAAACGGGTACAAACCCGTATGCCTCTGCCTTACATTACCAACGAAGCTTGGTTTTGCGGCATGCCATTTTATGTTGATGAGCGCGTGCTTATTCCTCGCTCTCCGTTTGCAGAACTGATTCAAAATAACTTTGAGCCTTTCGTTAAAGAAGCACCGACTCATATTTTAGATATGTGTACCGGTGGTGGTTGTATCGCTATTGCACTTGCGCATGCGTACCCCGACTCACAGGTTGATGCGGTAGATATAAGCGAAGATGCCCTTGAAGTGGCCGATATTAATATTCAAGAGCATCAATTAAGTCACCGTGTTTACCCTATCCATTCTGATTTATTTACTAATTTAACCGGGCAGAAGTACGATTTAATTGTATCAAACCCACCTTATGTTGATGCTGAAGACATGGCCGACTTGCCTGATGAATATCATCATGAGCCAGAGCTAGCATTAGCGGCCGGCGATGACGGGTTAGAACTCGTGGATATTATGCTACGTAAAGCACCACAATATTTAACCGATAACGGCTGGTTGTTCATTGAAGTAGGTAACAGCGAAGTGCATATGGACACTCGCTTCCCAGGCCTTGAAGTCATTTGGCTAAGCTTTGAAAATGGCGGGCAGGGGATATTTGCCGTGAACAACTCAACATTAGAAAACTATTTTAACAGCAAGGATTAATTCTCGATTATGTCAGGCAACAGCTTTGGAAAACTCTTCACCGTTACCACATTTGGAGAAAGCCACGGTATCGCCATTGGCGGTGTTGTTGATGGTTGCCCTCCAGGCCTCACGTTAAGTGAAGCTGATTTACAGGGCGATTTAGACAGACGTAAGCCTGGTACATCCCGTTATACCACCGCCCGTCGTGAAGATGATGAAGTGCAAATTTTGTCTGGCGTGTTTGAAGGAAAAACGACGGGTACCAGTATTGGTTTGTTGATTAAAAACAAAGATCAACGAAGCCAAGACTACTCAAATATTGCTGACCGTTTTCGCCCAGGCCATGCCGATTATACCTATGATCAAAAGTATGGTTCACGTGATTATCGTGGTGGTGGTCGCTCGTCTGCCCGTGAAACTGCGGTACGTGTTGCTGCGGGTGGTATTGCCAAAAAGTATTTAAAAGAAGTGCATGGCGTTGAAGTACATGGCTACCTTTCTCAATTAGGGCCTATTAGCGTTGAAAACGTTGACCATGCGGTGACGAATACCAATCCTTTTTTCTGCCCTGATGAAAGCAAACTCGAAGCGCTAGATGAATACATGCGCGAGCTAAAGAAATCTGGCGATAGCATCGGTGCTAAAGTTTCAGTCGTGGTTAAAAATGTTCCAGTGGGGTTGGGCGAGCCAGTATTCGATAGATTAGATGCCGATATTGCGCACGCTATGATGGGCATTAATGCGGTTAAAGGCGTAGAGATTGGCGACGGTTTTGAGGTTATTAACCAAAAAGGCAGTGAGCACCGTGATACGCTTTCACCTGAAGGTTTCCAATCAAACCATGCGGGTGGCGTACTAGGCGGTATTTCAACAGGGCAAGATCTTGAAGTCCATATGGCACTTAAACCAACATCTAGTATTTCAGTGCCAGGTAAAACCATCAACAAGCAGGGTGAAGAAATCGAAATCGTCACGAAAGGTCGTCACGACCCTTGTGTAGGTATTCGTGCGGTGCCTATTGCTGAAGCGATGATGGCGATTGTATTGATGGATCACTACTTGCGTCACCGTGCACAAAACGCTTCTGTGGTATCGACTACCGTACCTATTGCAGGTCAGGCAGGTAAAGCTGAATAAGCGCTAACTAAGCGATAAGAAAACAGCGCGTCAGTATAATAGTCATCATCCAGCTTATCCCCTTCATACGCCACAGGTAACGTTACCTGTGGCGCTATCGCATACGGAGTTGTGCAGTGCCATTCGCTAAATTGCCCTTTGCTAACCATAAATCACTCATTGTTCTCGCGTTAACCTATTGGCTGTATTTTGGTCAACTGGGTGTTTTAGTCCCGTATTTGGGTATATTTCTTGATGGTCGCGGCTTTAGCTCTGCTGAAATAGGGGAGCTCTTCGCGGTAATAACCCTTGCCCGTATTTTAGGGCCAGGACTATGGGCGGGCATTGCTGATAAAAAAGGCAACGCGGTAAGTGTGTTAAGGCTGGGTAGTTTTCTTACGGTAGCCACCTTTTGTTCGGTATTTTTATTTGAAGGCTTCTGGGGGCTAACGCTGTCTTTCGGCTTAATGATGATGTTCTGGACGGCGGTATTACCTCAATTAGAGGTTATCACTATGAAGTCAGTAGAAGGCACTAAAGCCAGCTATGGGCTTATAAGGTTATGGGGAAGTATCGGCTTTATATGCTTAACGGTAGGTGTAGGCAAGGCCCTAGATAGCTTTTCTACTGAAACACCGGTAATCGTGAGTGTGGGCGTGCTACTGCTATTGTTCGTGACCACGCTATTCATTCAAGCGCCGAAAACGAGTGCCGAGAAACACACTGCGGTAGGCAGCATTTGGCAGTACGCCAGACAGCGTCCCTTTGTAGTTTTCATCTTTGCGTCTATATGCTTACAAATTAGCTTTGGTGCTTATTACGGTTTTTTCGCGTTATATATGCGTGACCTTGGCTACAGCGGCCAGCAAACTGGTTTATTCATCGCCCTAGGCGTACTGGTAGAAGTGGGTATTTTTCTTATTGCTAGCCGTTTAACCGCACGTTTTGGCGTGTGGAATCTGTTATTCGCCAGCTTGCTGCTAACTGCGTTGCGTTGGTACGCATTGGCATCTGCTGCCGATAGCATGGCGGTGATATTACTCAGCCAAGTGATTCATGCATTAAGCTTTGGGTTAACCCATGCGGTTTCTGTGTACTTCATTCATCAATTTTTACCACCTCCATTTCACAGCCGAGGCCAAGCCATTTATATTAGCGTGGCATTTGGATTCGGTGGTGCGTTCGGTAATTACATGGCAGGGCAGCAATGGGACCAAGGAGCCAATGCTTATGAAACCTTTGCCACTGCGGCGGTGTTCTCGGCGATAGGTGCGGCCTCCTTGTTTTTCTGTAAGCGTAAGCAGCTTATGTAGAAGGTATTTCTATCAAAGCTTACTGTTCCAAGCCGTCACCCAAAATTAGCCAACTTACAATAACTGACTATACTGAGATAGACGCAGCACGAAAAAGGTAGGAAGAATCGATGGCATCATGGAGCGATACTCAGCGCCATAGATATAGGTTTTATTGTCAGCATTCTTCTTGTATTAAAGAGGAGTGTTAGCATGAATACACGCTCTGATATGGTGTGTAGTAAAAAGTTTCCCCATGCCGCTTACACTATTGAAATTGCTGGCTCTACGCTTATTAGTGAATTAGATGGTCAATGGTCTACTGAAATATCGAATAGTTATATTGGGGATGTTAAGCAAGAGGTAACCGCAAGATTTAACATGCGTTGGCTGCATATCGTGTTGTTAGATAAGTGGGATTTAACCACTTTTGATGCCATGGAAAACTTTACTCAATATGGAGTGTGGTGTTATGAGAATGGCGTAAAAGCGTCGTTCTATGTGTATCAAACCAACCCAATCAAACGATACCAACTGGCTAAAATGTTACCCGAAAGAGCCAAAGACTACGTCAGCTTTCACGTTCAAAGCATTGACGACGCTTTTCTGTACGCCTCTGAAAACGGCTTTTTTGACGAGCCTAAGCCAAATCAAACAATTAAAACACTGAATGCCTGACATACCCCAGCCTCTGCCGAAGTGCGTCAGCCACATACGCGGCACCCCCGTAAATAACAGAAGATGGCAACATTCAATTACTTACTGGTTCGACACTCGGCAAGTAGGGTCGGAAGCCCTGTATTGTTTTCTTGTTCAAGTCTTACATCGAACTTCCACAATCTATGAAGATGACGCATAACCTCACCCTTGGAGTTACCTAACGGAATGCCGTGCTGAGGAACGTAGCGAAGGGTCAAAGAACGATCGCCTCTCACATCAACGTTATATACCTGAATGTTAGGCTCTAGATTGCTTAAATTATATTGGGCAGAGAGCTTTTCTCTAATTGTCTGATAGCCGTTCTCGTCGTGAATAGCGCTAACGCTCACATAGGAATTGTTAGCATCGTCTTCCAACGCAAATAATTTAAAATCTCGCATTAGTTTGGGTGATAAGAACTGACTAATGAAGCTTTCATCTTTAAAGTTATGCATGGCGAAATGCACAGTTTCAAGCCAATCTTTACCTGCGATAGTCGGTAAGTATTCATAGTCTTCTTTAGTGGGAGCTTGGCACACCCGTTTGATGTCCATGAACATCGAGAATCCTAACGCATAAGGGTTAATGCCAGAATAGTATGGGCTGTTGTAATCGGGTTGCATGACAACGCTGGAATGACTGTGCAAAAACTCCATCATAAAACGATCGCTGACTAATCGCTCGTCGTACATTTTATTTAGAATGTGGTAATGCCAAAAACAGGCCCAGCCTTCATTCATCACTTGTGTTTGTTTTTGAGGGTAGAAGTACTGAGATACCTTGCGCACAATGCGTACAATCTCTCGTTGCCAGGGTTCTAATAGTGGCGCATTTTTTTCAATGAAATACAGTAAGTTTTCTTGTGGCTCGGAAGGAAAGCGTAGGGTGTTTGTGTCTTTGCTTTTAGGGTTGTTCGGCAAGGTTCGCCACAGCTCATTAACTTGTGACTGTAAATACTGAGCACGTTCTTCTTGACGGGTTTTCTCTTCCTGAAGCGATATTTTTTGTGGCCTTTTGTATCTGTCCACACCGTAATTCATTAAGGCGTGACAAGAATCAAGAATGTTCTCGACTTCCTCAACACCGTGTTTTTGCTCACATTTAGAAATGTACTTCTTGGCAAAAACCAAATAGTCGATAATGGAACTGGCATCTGTCCAGGTTTGAAAAAGATAATTACCTTTGAAAAAAGAATTATGGCCATAGCAGGCATGGGCCATCACTAACGCTTGCATAGTAATGGTATTTTCTTCCATTAAATACGCAATGCAAGGGTCGGAATTAATCACAATTTCATAGGCCAAGCCCATTTGGCCTCTGCGGTACTGTTGTTCGGTTTGAATAAACTTTTTACCAAATGACCAATGGGTATAGTTTAGTGGCATACCTATGCTGGCATAGGCATCCATCATTTGTTCGGCGGTAATAACTTCAATTTGGTTAGGGTAGGTGTCTAGCTTAAACTCTTTAGCAATACGGTCGATTTCTGTTTCATAGTCGGTCAGTAACGAAAATGTCCAATCTGGGCCATCATCTAATTTATGTTTTTGACGCGCTGCACTTGCAGACATGGGCTAACCTCCTTGCGTACTTAACTGCTCGGTACGCTTGAATATTTCTCTGAATACAGGGTAAATATCATCCGGAGACTGGATGTGTTTACAGACTATATTGTCGAAAGATTGACTTACCTTTTCGTATTCTCGCCATAGGGTTTGGTGTTGGCGTTCGGTTATTTCAATATAGGCAAAGTAGCGGGTGGCGGGTAATAGGTTGTTGACTAATAGTGAGCTACATAAGGGCGAATCATCTGCCCAGTTATCGCCATCTGACGCTTGAGCGGCATAGATATTCCAATTACCGTCGCTAAACCGTTCTCGCACTATTTCATCCATAAGCTTTAGTGCACTAGAGACAATAGTACCGCCGGTTTCTTGTGAATAGAAAAACTCCTGTTCGTCGACTTCTTTTGCTTGTGTATGATGGCGAATATACACCACTTCTACATTCTCGTAGGTTCGGGTCAAAAACAAATACAGCAAAATATAAAAGCGCTTGGCTACATCTTTGGTAGCTTGATCCATAGAGCCAGAAACATCCATTAAACAAAACATCACTGCTTTGCTCGTTGGGATAGGGCGCTTGTGGTAGTTTTTAAAACGTAAATCGAACGTGTCGATAAAAGGGACTTTAGCGACTTTGGCTTTAAGTAGTGCGAGTTCTTTTTCAATCTCTTCAATGGCTAGTGCATTATCTTTAGGGGCTGCACTAAATAAGGCTAACTGTGCTTCTAACTCCCTAATGCGCTTACGGGTAGAACCGGTTAACGCAATCCGTCTGGCAACGGAGCCCTTAAGAGAGCGAACAATGTCTAAGTTACTCGGCACGCCGTCAGTTTGATACCCAGCACGATAGGTTTCATGTTGGATAACTTTGTCGAACTGATTTTTCTTTAAATTTGGTAGGGCTAAGTCGTCGAATAAAATATCCAAATATTCATCTTTCGAGATGGAAAATACGAATTCATCCTCACCCTCTCCGCTATTCCCCGCTTCGCCTTCACCGGAGCCTTGACCCGCGCCACCAGGGGGACGGTCAATTTGGTCGCCAGCAATAAATTGGTCATTTCCGGGGTGAACAATATCTCGCTTACCTCCCTTCCCGGTGTGGAAAACAGGTTCAGAAATATCGCGAGTAGGAATACTTACCTGCTCGCCCGAGTCTAGGTCGGTAACAGAGCGTTTACCAACGGCATCAGTAACAGCACGCTTTATCTGTTGTTTATAGCGTTTGATAAAGCGCTGTCTGTTTACTGTGCTTTTGCCTTTACTGTTAAGTCTTCGGTCGATGAAATGCGCCATAACCACCTGCTTGTCATAGGGTGAACCACGAGTAAATAGCCCATTAAGAGGCTTTACGAACTCGTAAATACCACTCACACAATAGTCTGACTTGCTTTTGTGTATAGCCTTTTTCCGTCATTCGATTTACAAAGTCGTCATGCTTTTTCTGTTCGTCGGCCGACCCTTTAGTATTGAACGAAATAACTGGCAGCAAATCTTCCGTGTTGGAAAACATTTTCTTTTCAATCACAGTGCGTAATTTTTCATAACTTGTCCACGATGGGTTTTTACCGCCATTATTGGCTCGTGCGCGAAGTACGAAGTTCACTATCTCATTACGGAAGTCTTTTGGATTGCTAATTCCCGCAGGCTTTTCGGTTTTCTCAAGTTCAGCATTTAGTGACGCGCGGTCAAATAGTTGACCGGTTTCAGGGTCACGATACTCTTGGTCTTGGATCCAAAAGTCTGCATAGGTGACGTAGCGGTCAAAAAGGTTCTGTCCGTACTCTGAGTAAGATTCCAAATACGCGGTCTGAATTTCTTTTCCGATAAATTCAACATATTTAGGTATCAGATAACCTTTTAAAAACTCTAAATATTGCTCACTTAAATCAGTTGGAAACTGTTCACGCTCAATCTGCCTTTCAAGTACATAAAACAAATGCACAGGGTTGGCAGCCACTTCTTGGTGATCGAAGTTAAATACTCGAGAAAGTATTTTAAAAGCAAAGCGGGTGGATAACCCTTCCATACCTTCATCTACGCCCGCATAGTCTCGGTATTCTTGGTACGACTTTGCTTTAGGGTCAGTGTCTTTCAAGCTTTCCCCATCATAAACCCGCATTTTTGAGAACAAGCTCGAGTTTTCGGGTTCTTTCAATCGAGATAGCACAGTGAACTGCGCTAAACATTCCAAGGTATCTGGTGCGCACGGTGCCCCTTTAAGTTCACTGCTATCTAGCAGTTTACGGTAAATATGAATTTCTTCACTTACTCGCAAACAGTAGGGCACTTTAACAATGTAAACGCGGTCTAAAAAGGCTTCGTTATTCTTATTGTTTCTAAAGGTTTGCCATTCTGACTCATTTGAGTGGGCTAAAATCAGACCATCGAAAGGCAACGCTGAAAAGCCTTCCGTAGGATTATAGTTCCCTTCTTGGGTGGCGGTAAGTAGAGGATGTAGCACTTTAATTGGTGCCTTAAACATTTCTACGAATTCCATCAACCCTTGGTTCGCCTTACACAGTGAGCCTGAATAGCTATAAGCATCTGGGTCGTTCTGTGCGTATTGTTCTAAGCGACGAATATCTACCTTACCTACCAAGGCTGAAATATCTTGGTTGTTCTCATCGCCAGGTTCAGTTTTCGCAATACCCACCTGATCAAGCACAGAAGGGTAGACACGTACTACTTTAAATTGGGTAATGTCACCATTAAATTCATGCAGGCGCTTTCGAGCCCAAGGCGACATGATGGTTTTTAAGTAGCGTTTAGGAATGCCATATTCTTGCTCGAGTAAATGGCCGTCTTCTTTAGCGTCGAACAAGCAAAATGGATGGTCATTTACCGGCGAACCTTTAATGGTATAAATCGGTACGTGTTGCATCAGTTCTTTTAAACGTTCTGCTAACGACGACTTACCGCCCCCTACAGGCCCAAGTAAATAGAGAATTTGTTTCTTCTCTTCTAACCCCTGTGCGGCATGTTTAAGGTAAGAGACTATTTGCTCAATAGCTTCTTCCATACCATAAAACTCATTAAATGCGGGGTAGCGAGATATAACGCGGTTTGAAAATATGCGACTCAGTGCGGGATCCGTCGCGGTGTCTATCATTTGAGGCTCGCCAATGGCACTTAGCAATCGTTCAGCAGCATTTGCATAAGCTGCTGCGTCGTCCTTGCAAATCTCAAGGAACTCCTCAATGGTAAACTCTTCCTGCTTTCGTTCTTCGTATCGGTTTTGGTAATGTTCGAAAATACCCATGAATACCTCTTAAAAAAACGGTTGCCCGTAATTTCAGCTTAGTCGGTATTTAGAAATAGGAAACAAAAATCATAGTAAACTTTTGTATAGACGTGAAATGTTTGGTCTAACGAAAAATGGAATTTTTTCGTTAAAATAGAGTCAAATACACCCATTAGTATTACTTAAAAGTCTGTATATTATTTAATGATGGGCATAAAAAAACCCGCATAGGCGGGTTTTTAAAATTTATCTGAAAACGATTACGCGAAATTCGCGCTAGCAAATTCCCAGTTAGCAAGTGCCCAGAAGTTTTCTAGATACTTAGGACGCACGTTACGGTAATCGATGTAGTAAGCGTGTTCCCAAAGGTCAACAGTCAATACAGGCGTAAGCTCGTCACCAGAAATTGGTGTTTCGGCGTTACTTGTATTCACGATGTCTAAAGAACCGTCAGTAGATTTTACTAACCATGTCCAGCTAGATCCGAAGTTGTTCACTGCTTTGTCGTTAAATGCAGCCTGGAAGTCAGCGAATGAGCCCCATTTTGCATTAATTGCGTCAGCGAGTGCACCAGTAGGTTCGCCGCCGCCATTTGGGCTTAAGCAGTTCCAGTAGAACGTGTGGTTCCAAACTTGTGCTGCATTGTTGAAAACGCCACCTTCAGAAGACTTGATGATCTCTTCTAGGCTTTTGCTTTCCAAATCAGTACCTTCAACTAAACCATTTAATTTAGTAACGTAAGTAGCGTGATGCTTGCCGTAGTGATAGTCCAGCGTTTCAGAAGAAATATGCGGTTCAAGTGCATTTTTTTCGTATGGTAATGCTGGTAATTCAAAAGCCATATCGGTCTCCATGTTGGTTTAATGTTTTTAAACAACGTTAATTTAAGCTCGCAATGCCTGTTCAACGAGCCTGTATAAATACTTTATCTAAGATGCTTATTTTATAATAGCAAAAGCATGCTGTAGATGTAGGGGCAAATTTGTATAACTCAATGACAAATTTATGAAAATTCTAAATTCTTGTCTAGGTAATAATGATCGCCCTGGAAATCCTCATATCGTGAACGCTAAGTTATGCTGCGAAGCACCTACTATGCATACGATAGAAACTAGGGTACTGATAGTAAGTAATATCAGCGTAAGATATAAGATCACTTTCATCTTACCAATGCGACTAAGCTATATGAGATTAATGCTACTCATTATGAGCGTGGGCATTACAGGCTACATAAATTACCCTTTTCAGATGCGGTGAGTATAAACCCCTGAAAGAAACTATGATAATATTACCCTTGAAATCTGCACGCTCATTCCCACTTATAGGGAATAACTTTTCCGCTGAGAGGACCTGATGGATAACACTGAAACACAATCCACCGTAGACAGAATTAAGCAACAAATTGAAGAAAACCCTATTCTTTTATATATGAAGGGTTCTCCAAAGCTGCCAAGTTGCGGTTTTTCTTCACAAGCATCACAAGCATTAATGGGATGTGGTGAACCGTTTGCGTATGTAGACATTTTGCAAAACCCAGATATTCGCGCTGAACTTCCAAAGTATGCGAACTGGCCAACCTTCCCGCAATTATGGGTTGACGGCGAGTTAGTAGGTGGTTGCGACATTATCATGGAAATGTTTCAACAAAACGAATTGCAGCCGTTAATTAAAGAAACGGCAGAGAAACACAAGACTGAAGAATAAGATTAGAAAGCCGGCGATTAGCCGGCTTTTTTGATTAAACCCCCGCAAAACCTCACCACTTTCAATTCCCGTAAATACTAATAGACAGATCAGAAAACAAAATCCTCTATGGTTTGAAAATAAATAATTATTTTGTGCAAAAACGTTTGTTTTATAAGAGTTTACATCTTATAAAACGTGGGTGCTGACAAGTATATAGTCAGTGTTAAAGGTATAAAATAACTATCACTCGCTGCACTTATTACGTTCATAAAAGCGTAGAGGTGACAGGGGGAAAATCCCGGGAAACCACTATGAATACATCTTTGTCTTTATTGACCAAACACGTTCGAGGCGTACTTGCGGCGTCAGCGGCATTTTCTGTTATGGCCATTGCGCCAGTACATGCCCAAGAAGCGCCAGATGCAGCAGAAGCGAGCGCTGAAGATTATGAACAAATCGCCATTGTAGGTTCACGCGCAGCTCCACGTTCTGTAGCAGAATCTGCAGTACCTATCGATATTATCTCTGATGAAGAATTTAAAAATCAGGGTGCCACCGATGTTGTTTCTATGATGCAAACGGTTGTTCCGTCGTTTAACGTTAACGATCAACCGATTAATGATGCATCTACACTAGTTCGTCCTGCTAACCTTCGTGGTATGGCTTCAGATCACACCCTTGTGCTAGTAAACGGTAAGCGACGTCACCGTTCTGCTGTAATCACATTCCTAGGTGGTGGCTTGTCTGATGGTGCACAAGGCCCTGATATCTCGGTTATTCCAGCAGCGGCGTTAAAACAAATTGAAGTATTACGAGACGGTGCTGCGGCACAGTATGGTTCAGACGCCATTGCTGGTGTTATTAACTTCGTATTAAACGACGCGTCAGAAGGCGGCTCATTTGAAGCCCGTTACGGCTCGTATTATGAAGGTGACGGCGACATGATTCAGCTGTCTGGAAACATTGGTATGCCGTTATCTGACAAAGGTTTCATTAACCTTTCTGCAGAGTACCGTACAGCTGATGATACTTCTCGCAGCGTTCAGCGTGATGATGCGGCAGGTTTAGTGGCGGGTGGAAATACCTTTGTTGCCGATCCTGCGCAAATTTGGGGTTCTCCTGAAATTAAACACGACTATAAACTTTTCGCTAACTTAGGGTTAGAGCTAAGTGATACCGCAGAAGCTTATATGTTCGGTAACTTCGCTGAGCGTGAAGTGGAAGGGGGTTTCTACTACCGTAACCCGCATACTCGTGGCGGTGTTTACGCGGCTGATGACGGTTCCCTATTGGTGGGTGACTTAACCGACGACCTTTCAGGTAACTGTCCTACCGACATCATCCCTGGCGACAACGTGTTGACCAACGAACGTTACATCAACGAAGTGGCCAATAACCCTGACTGCTTTGCGTTCAACGAGATTTTACCGGGTGGTTTCACACCGCGCTTTGGTGGAACAGTTACTGATATGTCATTGGTATTTGGAACCCGTGGTGAACTGGCGAATGACATCACATACGATGTAAGCTTGAACTTGGGTGAAAACGAAGTTGATTTTGTTATCAGCAACACAATTAACCCATCACTTGGTCCCGATACGCCATTTGAATTTAGCCCAGGTCGTTATACGCAGTCAGAGCAAACCCTTGACGTAGATTTCACTAAACCTTTTGAAATTGGCTTGTATGAGCCGTTATTCGTAGCAAGTGGCTTCCAATACCGTCATGAAAGCTATGAAAGCTTTGCTGGTGATACTGCATCGTATGAAATTGGTCCACTAGCCTCACAAGGCTTTGGTATTGGTTCAAATGGTTTCCCTGGTTTGGCGGCAAACAGCCAAGGTCTAGTGTCTCGTCATAACATCGCGTTCTACGTAGATGCAGAAGCGTACATTACTGAAACCTTCATGTTGGCGGGTGCGATTCGTTATGAAGATTACTCAGACTTCGGTGATACTACCAAAGGTAAAGTGGCGTTCCGCTGGCAAGCGCTTGAAAACATCGCATTCCGTGGTGCTTTCTCAACAGGCTTTAAAGCACCTACGTTGGGACAAAGTAACGTACGCAACGTAACAACTGCGTTTGGTACTGATGGCAAGCTTATCGACCGTGCTACGCTTCCTCCGACCGATCCTGTTTCACAACTTAAGGGTGGCGAGCAGTTAACACCAGAAGAATCTAAAAGTATTACGTTTGGTGTAGTGGCAGACTTTGATAACGGTTTGTTCGTTACTGCTGATTACTACAACATTGAATTAACGGATCGTATCAGTACCGCTTCTGGTATTGCGCTGACCGATGAAGATATTGCGATTTTGCTTGATCAAGGTATCAGCGATGCATCTAGCTTCACTGAAATTAGTTTCTTTACCAATGACTTCGATACCACTACCGAAGGTCTTGATGTAGTTGCAAACTACAGCATGGATATGTTTGAAGGCGAAACAAAGTTCTCGCTAGCGTACAACTGGACTTCTACCGAGGTAGATAGAGCATCTGATAATATTTCAGCTGAACGTATCCGCATGTTGGAAGATAATCTTCCGGCAGTACGCTACAGCGCAACGGCTAACCATACGAATGGTGACTGGCGCTTCCTTGCTCGCCTGAACTATTTCGGTAGCATCTATGAAGATCACTTAGATTCAGCATTGCCTATCGATAAAGTAGGGTCTGAAATTACGATTGATTTGGAAATGGCTTATAACTTCACCGAAGAGTTGACCGTAACAGTGGGTGCGAAAAACGCGTTTGATGAGTACCCAGATGAAAACACGCAGTATGCAGGTATTGCAGGTTCGTTGTATCCGACTACGTCTCCCATCGGTATCAATGGCGGTTTCTATTACCTGAGAGGTGTTTACACTTTCTAAAAACGGAAACCAGGTAAAAGGAGGCGTTCGCCTCCTTTTATTTCTCTAAATGCTAAAAATATAAGATTTCATCGTGCAAGCAGACCAATAAATTGGCATGATGGTGAAATAACTGTAAGCAATTTGAAACACCTGCAAAATTTTAATATGACCAGAAAGTCGACAGTCACAGAATCCTTCTTAAAATATCGCGCTAAGCTAATGCGTGCGGTAAGTACTATTGTGGGTGCCGACGATATAGAAGACATCGTTCAAGAAGCGTTCATAAAAAGTTATGAAGCAGAGATGAATCAAGAGATTCGTTTTGAACGCACGTACATGCTGAAAACAGCACGTAACTTAGCATTAAATCATATTGCCAGAGCTGAAAATAAGAATAACCAGCCTATTGATGATATGGATATTTTACCCCACGAATTGGTGGGTTACAGCCTAGAAAAAAATGTAGAAAGCAAAGAACGTTTCATCCATTTTTGCCGCGCGACAGATACACTTTCGCCGGATGTTAAACGGGTTTTCCTACTTAAGAAAGTATATGGCATGCGCCAAAAAGACATCGCTGAATTGGTTGGTTTAAGCGAAAGTACGGTCGAAAAGCATGTCGCAAAAGGATTAATGTTGTGCTCGAAATATTTAGCCGAGCTATCTAAAGATGACGCCCCCGTGCGCACATCTCGTAATGCGACTCAGGACATAAGCCGTAGTTAACATGAACAATATTCGTCAGTTTTCCAGCAAAGAAGATATCCAAGAGCAAGCCTGCTTATGGATAAGCCGTCTCGATCGCGAACTTAGCGAAGACGAAAAAGCACAGCTTGATGTGTGGCTTGCCGAAAGCCCAAATCATCGTAAGGCACTCATGGAAGCCGCAAGCCTATGGGACGACATGTCAGTACTTAACGAGTTAAGTGGCTTGTTTCCTCATCATCAGAATAAAACCGAAACCCATAAGCGCCAAAAGCGCCGCGTGGGTATAGTTACTCAAGCCCGTATGAGCGTGGCTGCAGCGTTTTTAGTTATGGCGATTGCAGTAGGTGTTGTCGTTGATCGTATTTGGCTAGAAGAGCCAGATGTAGTTGCACACGTGTCTGAAAAAATAGAAACCGGTATTGGTGAACAAAAAAACCTCGTGCTTTCTGATGGTTCCACACTGCTGTTAAACACAAACTCACGGGTTACCGTCGATTTTTCTGACGATGTGCGAAACATTGTATTGCTAAAAGGCGAAGCGCATTTTGAAGTGGCGCACGATACCACGCGACCTTTCACTGTAACCGCAGGTAATAATACGGTTACCGCAGTGGGTACAGCGTTTAACATGCAGTATGTTGACGACAACGCTTTCGAATTAGTGGTAACCGATGGAAAGGTATTAGTTAAAGACAGATTTAGTGCATTCAGTAGTAATCAGTCATTGTTTTCCAAAGCGCCCGTTGAAGGTGAAGGCCTGCTTATGTTTGCGGGTGAAAAAGCCACAGTTAAAGGCGATGTTGATGCCCGCGAGAGTTTATCGCAAAACGACATTGATGATGATTTAGCATGGCAGCAAGGCATGATTGTATTCAAAGGTGAGCGCTTAGAAGCCGTGCTTGCTGAAATTGGTAGATATACTCAGGTACATTTTCAGATTTCTGACGAATCGCTTAAAAGCCGCCGTGTTGCAGGCTACTTTAAAGTGGGTGATATCGATGGTTTGCTAGCTGCGCTTAAAAATAGCTTTAACATTGAATACGAGAAAGTATCTGATACCAGTATTCAGCTATCTGTTTCTCAAGGCTAGTTTAAAGTTAATACTAGGATAATCCGCAGATAACTCGGAGTTAGTGATTCAAGGTTAATGATAATTGAATAACAGACGAATCATACGCTAGTAATGCGTGTGTAATAAAAGCAATGCACGTGCATTACTTGGCATAAGCTTACGTATTGTGACAATATAATAAAATAAATAATAAGTACGATTTCTCATCTTGCACCTTTTGCGTTCAGTCAATTTTTCTCGTGTAGTAGTGCGTAGCTATAATAGTGCGCGCAAGGCTGGCATTTGCCTTATGTTAGCAGTGTGTTCAAGTCATGTAGAGGGCGTATATGCCCAACAGGTGGCTAAAGATAGCGCGCAAGATAACGCCCCACTGCCAGTATCAAAGGTGGAACCACAAACTGGGCAACATAACTCGCAAGAAAAAGCGCAAGGCTCAATAAAGCTATCTAATCAAACTGCCTTCCAGTTTTCAATTCCAGCCCAAGATGCCGACGATGCGCTGACAGAATTAGCAAAGCAAGCCAATACCACACTGTTATTTCCTTTCGACTTAGCACAAACGGTTAAAACCAACTCTTTAGAAGGTAATTTTACCCTCAACGAAGCCCTCTCAAAATTGCTTGATGGCACCGAACTTGCTGTGGTGACCGACAGTGCAGGGCAGGTCAGTATTCGCTCTCGCAGTGAATTGGTTGCTCAAAACATAGACGGTGAGGGGGAGGCTAAGGTTCAAGAAGAAGACACGAGTAATGCGCTTGAGCGTATTGCTGTGGTAGGTACCAGAAGCTCTCCACGTAGTGTGGTCGAATCCCCAGTGCCGCTAGACATTATTGGGTCAGAATCCTTGCATTCTCAAGGCAACAGCGATGCGCTTTCAATGCTTAGCACCATGGTGCCTTCTTTAAACGTAAACGATCAGCCCATTAATGATGCTACCAGTTTAGTGCGACCTGCTAATTTACGAGGTATGGCGTCAGATCACACATTATTGCTTGTGAACGGTAAGCGCAGGCATCGCTCGGCGGTGATTACCTTTCTTGGCGGAGGCTTGTCTGATGGCGCACAGGGGCCTGATATTTCGGTTATCCCTGCTTATGCACTAAAGCAAATTGAAGTATTACGAGATGGTGCTGCCGCGCAATACGGTTCAGATGCGATTGCTGGCGTGATTAACTTCGTACTCAATGACAGCGATTCAGGTGGCAGCGTTGCACTTAAAACGGGAACCTATTCAGAAGGTGATGGTGAGTTATTTCAGATACAGGCTAATAAAGGGTTTCGTTTAGGTGAGAACGGCTTCTTAAATGCCACGGTAGAATATCGACAGCAACAAGGTACATCGCGCTCTGTCCAGCGTGATGATGCACAAGGCCTCATTGACGCAGGCAACATGTTCATCAGTAGCCCTGCGCAAATATGGGGCGCGCTAGACGTTAACGAGGACATGAAAATGTCGGTGAATGCGGGCTGGGATATTGCGCCAAACTTCGAAGGTTACGCATTAGCAACGTATGCGCATCGTGAAATAAGTGGCGGTTTTTACTTTCGCAACCCACAAACTCGAGAAGGTGTTTTTTCTGAAACTAACGAAGAAACGGGTGAAAGCCGCCTACTGGTTGGGGATTTAGACGGTATAGGGCAGGGGATTAGCTGTCCCACTATTTTCCTTGATGACACCAATGTATTGGAAAACCCCGATTATTTGCGCATTGCAGACAATTCAACAGCACTTGGTGCTAATTGCTTTGCGTTTAACGAGTGGTTCCCTGGGGGGTTTACACCACAATTCGGTGGCACAATTACTGACGCGTCAGTATTTGCTGGCATAAAAACGGAACTAGACAATGGCTGGGCAATGGATTTAAGTGCCAGTGTAGGGTATTCAGATATCGCTTACCGTCTATCAGGCACTGTAAACCCTTCTTTAGGGCCTGACTCTCCGCTGTCTTATACTCCTGGTTCTGTCAGCCAAGTAGAGCGTACGTTCAACCTTGATTTCGCTAAGCTAATTCAATCCGTGTTTGAAGAGCCTATCAGTATTGCCATGGGCGCAGAATGGCGCAGAGAAACTTACTTTCAAAAAGCCGGTGATGATGCCTCTTATGCCGCAGGTTCGCTTGCTTTTGACCCTACAACGGGCGCATCTCAAGGGTTCAGTATTGGCTCGAACGGATTTCCAGGCTATCAGCCTCAATCGGCAGGGCACTGGAGTAGAAGTAATTGGGCGGTGTACATAGATTTGGAGTTTTTCTTAACTGAAGCATGGCAATTTGGTGTGGCCACCCGAGTTGAACACTTTACTGATTTTGGTTCTACCTTTGATGGCAAGCTGAGTACGCGATACAAGGTGAACGACTTATTTGCCCTTCGAGGTTCTATCAATACCGGCTTTAAAGCCCCCACAGTTGGTCAAAGTAATGTTATTAATGTTACTACGGCATATAGTGCCAATGGATTAGAAGACCAAGCCACACTGCCACCCACCGATTTGGTATCACTACAACTAGGTGCAACACCGCTCACACCAGAAGAGTCGGTCAACTTTAGTCTAGGTGTGGTGATGCACATAAGTGACAGATTTTTTGCCACTTTGGATTACTTCAATATTCGACTGATGGACAGGATCAGTACTACATCGGCCATCCCTCTTACCGATGAAGACATACAAATACTCAGCGCAAAGGGGCGAGATGATGCGGCGAAATACAATGCCGCTAAATTCTTTACCAACGATTTCGATACGCAAACTCAGGGCGTTGATTTAGTGCTTCACTATGACTTCATGGTGCAAGATTGGAAGCAGACTTTATTGTTAGCTTACAATTGGACAGACACGCAAGTAGAGCGAGTGACCTTGTACCCCACCATGGTTGAAGGTGAATTAACCTTGATGCCAAACCTGACACCACAGCGCATCAGAATGCTAGAAGATAACTTGCCTGCTCACAGAGGCAGTTTAACGCTGGAACAGTACATTGGAGATTTCAATTTTACGTGGCGGGCGAATTATTACGGAAAATATTACGAAGACCATCTAGATGCTTCTGCGGGAATGGATATTTTTGGAAGCGATACGCTAACGGCAGATGTGCAAGTAGCATGGTATTTTTCACCGTCGTGGCGAGTTACGTTAGGCGCGCAAAATCTGTTTGATTCAAAGCCTGATAGTAATCCATTCAGTGGGGAAGTCGGATCTTTATACCCGCCAACATCACCAGGTGGAATTAATGGTGCGTTCTATTATTTAGGGCTGGAATACCGCGTAGATTAACGACTTATTAGTGGATTGAAATAGAACGTCAGATAAATTTTTGGTAGACGTTAGGAAAACGTTTTGGGCAAAGGGGGGGTTAGCCTACGTTTTTAAACATAGAGTCATCGATAATAGTTTGATCGATAATATGTTGTGCCATTTGGATGCACTTCCCACACTGGGAACCAAGTTCCATATGTTCACGCAATTCACGCATGTTGCCTACGCCATTACCTTGTACTGCGGCGCGTATACTTTTATCGGTAACGCCGTAACACATACATACAAACATAAAACACTCCAAATAAGTCTGTAAATGATAATAATTGCTATTTCATTCTAATGCAAGTGAGATTTAGTCGTATTCACACTCAATAAATCATTAAAAAAGGTGTGCTTTGGTACGATGAGTGAAATATTCATGAGAAATTAGCGAAAGTACAATGCGTTATAGCTTGTTATCTAAAATTAAGTACCAATAAAGACAGATAGAAAACGCCTAGTAATAAGACGTTTTACTTATTATTAAATTTTTAAATAAATTGGAGATACTCATGAGTGTATTAGTTGGTCGTCCAGCGCCGGATTTTACCGCGGCTGCAGTATTAGGTTCAGGTGAAATAGTTGACTCATTTTCACTATCTGAAACCATTAAAGGTAAAAAAACGGTACTATTTTTCTATCCGCTAGATTTTACCTTTGTTTGCCCTTCTGAACTGATTGCTTTTGATAAGCGTTTTGAAGAATTCAAAAAGCGTGGCGTAGAAGTGATTGGTGTTTCTATCGATTCACAGTTTTCTCACAATGCATGGCGAAATACGCCAGTAAACGAAGGGGGTATTGGCCCAGTACAATACACCTTGGTGGCCGACGTAAAACATGAAATCTGCCAGGCGTATGATGTAGAGCACCCTGAAGATGGCGTGGCATTTCGTGGCTCTTTCCTGATTGATGAAGAAGGCCTTGTACGTCACCAAGTGATTAACGACCTTCCGCTAGGCCGCAACGTAGACGAAATGCTTCGTATGGTTGATGCGCTAGCATTCCATCAAGATCATGGCGAAGTTTGCCCTGCGGGTTGGACACAAGGTAAAGCTGGTATGGATGCATCACCGGAAGGCGTGGCTAAGTACCTTGCAGCAGAAGCTGACAAGTTATAATAATTAACGCTGTGCCGAACGCAACTATATTAAGTATGTAAATAAACATGCTAAGCGTTTCGCAAATGCGTCTACCTAATACTAAAACAGCGCCATTCGGCGCTGTTTTTTATTTCTATCAAATCGATTTTGATGAAATGGGTTTGCCGCTAAGCCTCCATTTTAGATATTGCTTATCAGCAAGGCTGATCAGGATTGGCGGGTTGATCTGCCAAGGGCCAGCCGCCCAGTGCTTTATAGCGATTTACCATAAAGCAAAATAGCTCTGTGGTTTTTTGCGCATCATATAATGCGCTGTGGGCTTCTTTTTGATCAAACTCGATACCTGCCGCTCGGCAGGCTTTAACCAATACGGTTTGGCCTAATGTTAAACCTGCAAGGCTGGTGGTATCAAATGATACAAATGGGTGGAAAGGCGTGCGCTTAATGTTGCAGCGGGCTATGGCTGCGTTCACGAAACTTTGATCGAAGGTGGCGTTATGCGCCACAATCACCGAGCGCTGGCAATCCGCATCTTTTTGCGCTTTACGAATGCCTTTGCACAGTGACTTCATCGCTTCACTTTCTTCAATGGCTCCGCGCAGAGCACAGTGAGGGTCAATACCGTTAAACTCTAGCGCTGCGGGCTCTAAGTTGGCCCCTTCAAAAGGGTCGACATGGTAATGAAAAGTTTGGTCAGGATAAATTAGCCCATCTTCTTCCATTTTTACCGTGACGGCAGCGATTTCTAGTAAGGCGTCGGTTCCAGAATTAAAACCAGCGGTTTCGACGTCAATAACAACAGGAAAGTAGCCTCTAAAGCGATGAGGAAGGGAATGGTGCAACTCAGACATAGTTTCTCTTAGCAGGTTTTTTGGTTACGTAACACGGCTGTATCAATATAAAAATGCTACGGAAAGTGGAGCGATTATGGCAAGGATAACTCACGGTATCCAGCCTGAATTTCGTTGATGGACTAATTGATGAGCTCTGGAAGCTGCAATTGAATGTATAATTGATGGAAGAGAAGGCTAAACTTTTCTACACTAAGGACGATATATTCTGTAAGCGCCTTTTCGTTAGGTATGGTTTATCAGTTGAGTGGGTATAGTTGTGAAGCGTAAATTCGGTTTACTTATTCCGTTGTTTTTTACTACGGTCGCAAGCGGTGCTATGCGTCAGTATTCGGCTACGGTAGAAACGTCGAACTGGGAAGTGGTTGATGCATCGCGTTTGCAATGTACGTTGAATCATCCTTTACCTGGGTACGGCGATGCCATGTTTACTAGCGTGGCTTCAAAACGGCTTAATATGGAATTCGAGCTAGATATGCACTTATTGCCTAATCGCTTCGATGTGGCTGCTGTCTATTCTGTACCGCCAAAGTGGATGCCGGGTGTTGCGCCTAAAACTATCGCCGATATGACATTGCGAACGCAATATAATGGTGACCTTCCACAAGACGCCGCATGGACTATGTTAAGTGAACTTGAGAAAGGCTTCTGGCCCACCATTTATTATCAAGACTGGTACAACGAATACGATAAAGTGAGCGTTGCATTAAACGCCAGTAATTTCTCGTTGGTGTATCGAGACTTCGTTGAGTGTGTGTCTAATTTATTGCCTTATAATTTCGACGATATTGCCTATACGGTGTTGTCGTATCAGAAAAACAGTACCGAACTGACTAAGTATTCGCAAAAGCGCCTAACAATGATTGGGGAATACCTAAAAGAGGATAGTGACTTAGAGTTAGTTTTGCTTGATGGCTATACCGACAGTTATGGCGGGCGATGGAACAACGAACAACTATCTATACGCCGAGCCAATGAAGTAAAAAGCTACTTAACTACTATTGGTGTGCCCGATGACAGAATTCAACTTACGGGGCACGGCGAGAAGCGTCATATCGCGAATAACAATACCCGCGAATCAAGAGCACAAAATAGAAGGGTAGTGGTACGGTTATCTAAATCCTAGTGATTGACTCAGTGACTGAATTGAAAATTTATTTTGTGATTCGAATATAAAAAGCGGCTATTAGCCGCTTTTTTTGTGTGTTGTATAATAGCTTAATTTATTATTGCTACTCGCCTTGTGCCTCAAGCCACGCTTTGACTGGTGGCACATGGTCGGTAAATACGCCGTCTACGTTCACCACGTGTTTCAGGGTAGAGAGAAGCTGTTCTGCTGTCATGCCTGGCGGCAGAGCATCTTCACGAAAAGTGTATGGATGAATAACGAAACCTTCTGAATGGGCATGTTCAAGCCAAGGTGCCGGCACCAGTTTACCCGCTTTCATCGCTTGCGGATCTAGTAGTTGCCCTAACCAAGGGCCTAAACCATCGGCATATTTAGCTACTGCTTTCATGCCGGCTTCACTTTTTATCCAACCGTAGTCTGTGGTTGATTCCGCCCAGCTGTTCTCACCGATTAGCATGACCACTTTGCCCGCATAGTTTAGCTCGTTTCTAATGCGCTTTATTTCATTGAAGTCAAAACACTGCAAGTAACTGTTGGCGTTTTTACTGGCAAGATTAAAGCGAGTTAAGGAGGCAATTACAATTTGGCTTGCATCTACGCCTTGTTCGGTATGCCACGCTGGTGACTTTACTTCCGTATAAACCCCAACATCGGTTTCGAACTCTCGATTGAGTTGAGTGATAAGCTCGTAATGTTCATCCAAGGTTGCTACGGTAAAGTTCGCCGTATTCCCCGTATAACGTGTTGTGAAAACTTGCTCGCCTTTGTTGTTGGCTCGTTCATGTACTTGCAGGGTGCGAAGCTCAGCTAGCGTGAAGTCTAAAGCGTAAAAGCGACCATCTTTACGCGCTCGCTCAGGAAATACCTGCTCAACGTTGGTTACTGTTTCTAAATGTATGTCATGCAACACCACGGCAATCCCATCTTTGGTAATAACCGCATCTTGCTCAATAAAGTCAGGGTTCATGGCAAAAGCAAGTGTGGCGGCTTCTAATGTATGCTCAGGCAGATAACCTGAGGCACCCCTATGGGCTATAACATCAAAGTCTTTCGCCAATAGCACTGGGCTTGCAAAAATAGAGATAAAAAGCGAGAAAACTAACGAGCAAGTCAGTGACGCGTGAGGAATTTTTAGCATAGTATGGCAATATCCTTATTAATAGGGCCGCTGTATTTTGTAATAGTGACTTATGGTTTTGTTTGAATAAGTTCAATGGCGTAGCCATCTGGATCGCGAACAAAAGCAATGACAGTAGAACCGCCCTTTACTGGACCAGCCTTTCGATAGACATCACAGCCATTTTGCTCAAGGTTTTCACAGAACTGATAAATGTCGTCTACTTCAATAGCAATGTGACCGTAAGCCGTGCCTTTATCGTAAGTGTCGTCGCCCCAGTTATAAGTGAGTTCAAGCACCGTAGTGTTAGTTTCTTCGCCATAACCCACGAAAGCGAGCGTGTATTCATAAGCTTGGTTTTCAGACTTTCTCAGCAGCTTCATACCCATCAAGTTGGTGTAGAAGTGCAAAGACGCATCAAGATCCTCAACGCGAAGCATGGTATGTAGCATTCTCATTTCACTCTCCCGGTCCTTCTAAGGACATCATATAAATCAGTTTACTATGGGTATATGAAAGGAATGAGACACTAAGGCGCCGATGCAATGGCTGCAAGCGCCTATCGTTAAACAGCTAGTAAAAAAGATAACTAAAAGCCCCACATTCCAATATTGTCTATTTTAAGACGACGGGGTTGCTGAAGTAAATAAACGAGCATATCACTAAGGTCATCATTTTGAATAAGCCCAGTGTTAATTTCATCCGTAGGGGCTTTTTGTGATTGAATAAGCGCAGGGTTAAGTGAGTGAACGTGAATTCCGTACTCGTGCACTTCTTCTTGAAGGGCTTTGCCTAGACCGACCATGGCAAACTTTGACGCGCAATATACGCCTGCATTCGGATAGCCGTTTAACGCAGCTTGAGAGGCAATATTTACCACGTACCCTTCCTTTTGCTTAATCATATTGGGCACCACGTTTTTGCACATCAAAAATGTACCTTTAACATTGGTATCCATAACGTCATCCCAGTCGCTTTCGCTGGTGTCACAAATTAAGGTTTCTTTGCCAAACCCACTGTTATTCACCAATACTTGAATATCGCCGAACTGTGAACGTACTTGCCCTATAAAGTGGCTTACCGCAGATGCATCACTAATATCGCAAACCTGGCCATAAATCCGCTCACCGAATTTGGCTTTAAGCTCTGCTACTGTGTTGGTTATAGTGGCAGGGGTTCTTCCGCAAATAGCGACCTTCATACCTTCTTGAAGTAGTCTCAGAGTAAGCGACTTACCCAGGCCTTTACCGCCGCCAGTAACAATAGCCACTTTCTCTTTTAATACATAATGTTGTGACATACAGCCTCTACTCGTGTTGTGATCTTTAAGCGCGTTAGCGTAACAAGAACATGAGCCTAGCTAATATAGAGGGGGATTCCTATCAACATACGTATGTAAGTTGACAGCAGGATTGCGACGTCAATTGATGGTGAATGCGGGGGAGGGCACGAGGGTTATGATATGTGTGCGATTGTAATGGAACTTGTACAGCAAGATGTTGCGCGATAAGAGAAATAAATAGCGATATCGGTAGACTTACCTGACTGAAAGATGTACATTACGCCCGCTTTAGATAATTAAAAGCTTTTTCTACTACTGCGTTGTACCCTTTTATTCTTCAGTTTTATCGAAGTTTTAATAGATATACATTTGCGTTACTAGTAAGTTAAATCTATTGCTATCCGGTGAATTTCACCAATTACTTCAAATATATAAGGTTACAAACATGTCTGATACAGTAAACGGCACAGTTAAATGGTTCAACGAAGATAAAGGTTTTGGTTTTCTTACTCAAGACGGTGGCGGTAAAGACGTATTCGTACATTTCCGTTCAATCGCTTCTGACGGCTTCAAAACGCTTTCTGAAGGCCAAGCGGTAAGCTTCAGCGTAGAACAAGGTCAAAAAGGCCTTCAAGCTGCAAACGTTGTTGTTCTTTAAGTAGAACTTTAAAATACAACGACAAAAGGCTAAGTTTCTACTTAGCCTTTTTTAATTGTGCAGTACTAACATTTTTATTTATTTTTGGTTTGATAAAAACAGAATTTTGAAAGGAATTTTAAAACGAATAAAAAACTAGCAACATTATTATACAAAGAAAAATTATATGTCTCATACTGTTAACGGCGCTTCGCTCCGTACACTTCCCCCTATTTCGACAATCTCAGTAAATAACTTCAACGTTGTTTTTACCGATAAAGAGTGTCAAAAGTCAGTTCAATTTCATAACAACAAAGATACGAAAGTATTTTTACGTTGGTTACTTAATACCACGGTTGAGAGTATTTACGCTTAGTGTATTTTGCTAGACTCCAAAGTTTAAGCGCACACGAAAAGACGGGTAACCTTCAAAAAGTAAGATGCGCGTAAAGTGGTGAGTTGAACTTACCTGAGGTAAAACTAAGAGCCAAAATCTCCATTGTTATCTTGCTACGTTGTGTATATATTTTGATTAGTTGTATTCCACCTAGCGAGGGGTAGTCAATGAAGTCAAATTCGTCTACTACCCACATTGGTAACAGGGGCGAGTATTTGCTTTCTAACCTTCGAATTTCAAGGGGGCTGTCTCTCCTTATCCTAGCCATAGTTTTCCCTGCGCTAGGAAATGAATCTGTGTCATTGAGCAATGGTAAAGTTACCCTTCCAGACTCCAGCCTGTGGCGAAGCTTACCTGTCGATATGCATTATAGGGATATTGACAGTGCTGAAAAATTTCAAATGGTACAGGCGGGCTATCCAACTTTGCCTATCAGGTCTGCATTAGGTGGAAAGTCTGGCTCCTACTTAACCAAAGTAACTTTAAGTCCTTCCAAGACTGGCCAATACTTCGTGATGATTAACGCCAACTTTATTGATACTGGTATAGCGTCTTATTCATCAAAGAGCCAACAAGCCAACGTTACGGTGTTTTCGCAGTTGGCAGACGGCGAAACGCCCCAGATTTTGCACTTTCAGGGTTTTGCTGTTCAAGCTGAGCGTAATAACCCCATTGAGTTATGGGTGCTTATTGAAGCGAAACAATTTCCCACGCCTGTTTCTATTTCTATTTTCGACGCGGCTTCATTTTACACATTTCAGATTTATAACAATGGGTTATCGATTGCCGCTATAACTACAATGATTTTGCTCGCACTTTTAGCGCTACTCGCATTTTTGAGTACACGGAAACGGGTAGCACTTACCTGTGCTGGCTATTTGGGCCTACATGGTGTTGGTTGGGCAGCGGCCTCGGGGCTTATTGATGACCTGTTCGATATGTCAATAAACAGTAGCTATTGGGGAATGAAACTATTTCCTTTTGCTATAGCGTGTGCGGCACAGTTCGTTTCAGATCTTTTCGACTGCAAATCGAATCATAAAAAACTATTCCGCTTTATGCGTTGGTTAAGCGTAACGAGTGTGGCCTTAGGTATAGCAATGTGGTTCTTACCGTTCACAACGGCGTTTTTAATCTCGCATATAATAGCGATGTTTTGGGTGGTGGTTACGTTAGCCGTCGGCATCGGTATGCTCAAGTTAAAAGACTTCCGCGCCAAGTATTTTCTGACGGGCAACTTACTTTACAGTAGTTCACTTGGCTATTACGTAGGCGCGCACAGCCAGTATTTCGGCGATCTTCCTTATTCAGAGTCGGTTGTAGTGATTGCGTTGTCGTTAGATTGCATCTGCATATTATTATGTTTAGCTGAATGGTTTAAGCTTCAACAAGTCGAATTTAACCGAAACTACTATTTATCTCGTACTGATGCGATGACTAAACTCGGTAATCGATTTGCGCTTACAGAATATGTTACCCAGTTAAGCGGTTTTTATGTTGTGGTTTATGTAGATCTCGATGGCTTAAAAACAGTAAACGATAAGAAAGGGCATCAAGAAGGGGACAAACTCATTGTTGAAACGGCAAGCCTAATGCAGCAATCGTTCTATCCTCGAGGTGGTATATTCCGTTCTGGCGGGGACGAATTTGTCAGTATACTGAAAGCTAAGTCTGCGGCCGATACGCAAGAATTAACAAATAAAGCGCGCTCTTTAATGCTGACAATATCTGAGGAGTTGAGTAAAACATGGTATAGCGCGGGAGTTAGCTTTGGCATTGCAACAAGCCTTGAGTGTGATTCAGCTAAAGCATGTATTTCCCTCGCAGATAAGCGTATGTATCGATACAAATCTACTCATAAAAAAATGAATTAGCGCGTGAAGCGTTATCTATTTACGCCCTATACTTTCGCAACTCGACTCTCTACATCCTGAGGATAACACCGATTTAACCCTCTCCATTACCTTTATCTAATCTTTTGCCTATACATTGACGTATTGATATATTTTTGAGAAATGGAATTAAACTACAGGCCTTTCTACTCTCTGGTAGATGTTCTATAAACTAGCCAGAGAGCGAACGTGAAAAACACGAACGTATAAGAAGTCGGGCAGTATTGTATGGAGTGAGTATTAGTGGATAAGCAACACGTCAACAAACTGCTGACCGATGGGGTAGACCTAGCGACCCGCATGAAAGCATTCGATTGGTCTAGTACCAGGCTCGGCCCCTACGAAAATTGGCCGGCAAGTCTTCGCTCTATAGCCGCCATGGTGCTTGAGAATCGTTTTCCGATGACCCTTTGGTGGGGCTCTGAGCTTCTACATATTTACAATCATGCTTATGTGGCTGTGTTGGGAGGTAAGCACCCGAAGGCTATGGGGGCGCCAGGAGCCGAAGTATGGCAGGAAATCTGGCATATAATTGGACCACAATCAGAACACGTGCTCAGCGGCAAAGGCGCGACGTGGAATGAGCACTTACTTCTGCCTATGAATCGTAAAGGTTTCATAGAAGAAACCTACTTCACCTTTTCTTACAGTCCGGTGAGAGATGATGACGGAGGCATCGGCGGGGTGCTGGTGACGTGTCAGGAAACTACGGTACAGGTTCAAAGTGAACGCCAGTTACTTTTGCTTCGAGATCTCGGCGCGCAGCCCACTCCTAGCTCTGCTGAGGACGCCTGTAAGATGGCCGCTGAGGTACTGGCCACCAATAATGCTGATTTCCCATTTTCGCTACTTTATCTGGTTGATGACAATGGTAGCAAAGCAAATCTTGTGGCATCTGCAGGGCTGGATAACTATATGGGGGCTGGCCAGCCATCCAGTATTCCACTAAACGAAAAGAGCAATCAAGTTTGGCCGTTATTCAAGGTCTCTGGCGACAGCTTTCTGGTGGTAGAAGATGTGTCGACACTGGTAGGTGAAATGCCCACTGGTTGTTGGGATACATCACCCGAAAAGGCGGTTGCTGTGGCGCTGACTGGCTCTGGCGGTCAACCCTATGGCTATTTAGTGATAGGAGTAAGCCCACTACGTGCGCTTAATGATAGTTATAATGAGCTTATCCGCCTCGCTGCAGGCCAAATCTCAAGAGGGATAGCGAGTGCACGCGCTCATGAGGAAGAACGCAAGCGATTAGAAGCGTTAGCAGAGCTAGATCGTGTTAAGACTGCCTTTTTCCTCAATGTAAGTCATGAGTTACGTACACCGCTAACACTGATGCTAGGGCCCACTGAGGATGCACTTCGCTCTCCTAAGCAAGCCCTTGCGCCAGATGAATTAATAATGGTGCACAGAAACGCCTTACGTATGCTCAAGTTGGTTAATACACTGCTTGATTTCTCGCGTATTGAAGCGGGACGCACTGATATGAATTATGCGCCTACTGATCTCTCGCGGTTAACCCAAGACCTAGCCAGTAACTTCCGCTCAGCGATTGAAAAAGCGGGACTTACATTAGTGTTAGATACCCCTGAGCTTAACGAAAAGGTCTATGTCGACTGCGATAAGTGGGAGAAAGTGGTTTTGAACCTGCTTTCAAACGCCTTGAAGTTTACATTTGAGGGCGAAATTCGCGTTTCATTACTTCCCCTTGAGAGTGAGGTTGAGCTACAAGTGCAAGATACAGGAATTGGTATTGAGGACGACAAGCTGCCTCATATTTTCGAGCGATTTAATCGGGTAAAGAATGCACGCGGGCGCACATTTGAAGGTACGGGGATTGGCCTTTCTCTTGTGCACGAGTTGGTGAGTTTGCACGGAGGCTCGATAAAAGTGCAGAGTTGCGTGGGTGAGGGAACAACGTTCTTTATACGTATTCCCTTCGGCGGTGCCCATCTGCAATCTGAAGATATTGGCTCGCAGCAGAAACTTTCATCCACAGCAATAGGTACTCAGCCTTATATTGACGAAGCACTTCGTTGGCTACCAGATTTAGATGAAAATGAACCTAACCGGAAAGCTCACAAAGAAAGTGATGCCCTAGCTGAATCGGCTTCGACGCTAGATATTAGCAATAGGTTATCTCGTTTTCCAAAGGCAAGAGTATTGGTGGTAGACGACAATGCTGACATGCGCGAATATTTGCACAGGTTGATAGGCGACTATTGGAATGTAGAGACCGTCAGTAATGGCCATGCTGCGTATGAGCGAATTATAGAAGACCTCCCCGACTTAGTACTAACAGACGTAATGATGCCGGGGATAGATGGCTTCGAACTACTAGGTAAACTACGCAATAATCGGCTGACAAAAGGTATACCTGTAATACTTCTTTCTGCGCGAGCTGGTGAGGAAGCGCGCGTAGAGGGGCTTAAAGCGGGTGCCGATGATTATTTGGTGAAGCCTTTTGCAGCACGTGAACTAACGGCTAGAATTAGCGCGTGTTTAGATCTCGCCCATGTGCGCAAAGAGGCAGCTGAGGCACTACGTATCGTTAATGAACGACTTAAGCAGGAAGATCGTAGTAAAGACGAATTCTTGGCGATGCTGGCACATGAACTACGCAACCCCTTAGGTGCAATTAGTAATACAGTTACTCTTATGGAACAAGGTGGCGAAGAACCCAATCGACGCTATCTCGATATCCTTAATCGTCAGTCTAAGATCCTCAAAGGGCTAGTAAACGATTTACTGGATGTTTCTCGAATTACCCGCGGTCTTGTGGATATAAATGAGGAGCTGGTAGATATTGTTCAGATTACCTCTTACGCGCAAGAGAGCGTGAAAACGCAGATAGTTGAAAATGAACATACACTAAGCCTCTCATTATCAAACGAACCTTTGATGGTCTTGGGTGACCCGGTGAGATTAGAGCAAATATTGGTGAATTTGCTTACCAATGCCACAAAGTATACCGATCCCGGTGGAACGATTGCGCTCTCGCTAGAGCGGAACAAGGAGAGCGTAGAGTTGCGCGTAACGGATACGGGAATAGGTATGACTCCAGAGGTATTGGAGCATGTTTTCGACCTCTTTAGGCAGGCGGAACGTGGATTAGATCGCGCTAAAGGTGGACTAGGAATTGGGCTTACTATAGTTCATCGTCTTGTGGAGCTCCATGGCGGAACTGTTGAGGCGCATAGTGAGGGGTTGAATAAAGGGTCAGAGTTTATTGTTACTTTACCGCTAGCAGCTAGTCAAACTGCTGTAAAACCATTGCCACAACAACAGCTAGAAAACGAGGTTCGCCCCAAGCGGGTACTAGTTGTAGAAGACGATCAAGATATTGCTGAAACCCTATCCCTGTTACTGGAAGTTGCAGGGCACCAGGTTGCAATTGTACATGATGGGGCTAGTGCATTAGCGAAGTTAAAGGTGTTTGAGCCAGATGTTATGTTATTAGATATAGGTTTACCAGGCATGGACGGGTATGAACTGGCCAAACATATACGTAAGCAATCGCAGACGTTGCCCCTTGCAGCCCTTACAGGTTACGGTTTAGAAGCTGATAAAAGACGGGCAGAAGCCGCGGGATTCAATGCTCACTTTATCAAACCGGTAGACCTTGAAGCATTACGTGCTTTCGTCAATGAGAGCTAAATTAAGAGAGCTAAATTAAGAGAGCAGGCGAGAAACAACGACACTGAACGTGAAATACAAAGTGAAAATGCCCCGCGAGCTACACGTAGGAAATAGTAATAATAACGCGTATTTTCGTATTCTTTTTTCGCAAAAAGGGAAAACGGAAAAGAGGAAAAGCTTAGCGGGCAGCTTGCTTTAGCCACCCGCTAATAGTTTCTTAAGGCTTTAACACGACATCTGAATCGGCAATCAAATATATACTTGCTGCATAAGCCGCAATATTCTGTGCTAGTTCATTTGGATCAATCTTATCAAGGGTATCATCTGGCGTATGATGCAAGTCGAAGTAATCCCGTCCATTTTGGTTTAATCGAATGGTGGGTACACCTTTTTTAGCCAAGGGAATAATATCAGGGCCACCGCCAGGTACATCGGCTCCTCCTCTAACTATGCCAAGAGGCGACAGGATTTTTCCTACTTCATCCATCAACAACGTAGCTTCTGGATTAACGTTTGATACTAATTGCCAAATGGTTTGCGCACCAAAGTCAGACTCGGTTGCCAAAACATGGTTTTTTAAGTTTGCATCATGCTGTTTAGCATAGGCGAATGCCCCAAGTAGACCTACTTCTTCTGCACCAAACATCACCACACGAATTGTGCGCTTGGGGCGAGTTGGTAAGTTAGCAATTAAGGCGGCAGCTGCGGTTGTGATGGCAATACCTGCACCATCGTCAACTGCGCCAGTACCTAAATCCCAACTGTCTAAATGGCCTCCAATAAGTACGATTTCTTCAGGTTTTTCACTTCCAACTAAATCAAGAATAACGTTCCCGCTTTTTACTTCGCCTTTCCACTTTGATTCTGAGTGCAATGAAATACTCATAGGCTTGCTTAAATTATGTAAGCGGCGAAGATGGTCAGCATCAGGATTTGAAATAGCGATAACAGGAATGTTCGCCCAGTTATCACCATCGCTACTCATCATTCCAGTGTGTGGAAACCGATGTGAGTCTGAACCAACAGAGCGAACAACCAATGCGCTAGCGCCTGCACGTTGCGCATGTTGCCAACCAATTCTACGACGTTGATTAGCTTGGCCATAGCCCGCGCCCGTTTGGCTTTTAACCATTTTGTCGCCATCGACAAAAGCAACCTTTCCACTCAGACTTCCATCCTTAACACCTGATAACGCGTGAATGTCTCTAAAATACACAACATCGGCATTTATATTTTCTTTTGTCGGTGCTCCGCCGCCTAACGCTGTGCCGTATAAATCTTGTTGGTAAGGTGAGGTTAACGAAATATGTAAGTGGCCTCTATCCCAAAAAGGCATTGTAAACGGCTCAATACGAACTTCATCGAAGCCTAAACGTTCTCCCAGTTTTACGCCCCAGTCTCTGGCACGCTCTTCCGCTTCAGAGCCGCCCAATCGAGGGCCTATCTCTGTCGTCAGCGAGGTTACGATTTCCATGCCTAAGTTACTTTCAAGTGCCGTTTCTATCAGGTCGTTAGCCGTTTGTTTTTGTTCGTTTGTTATAACGTTAGAAGCCGCCAGTATCGGAAAACTGAAAAAAACCACCACAGCGCTAAAAGTGAGATGTTTAAGTTGATGCATGTGTTCTCCATCAAGGATGTAGTTAGGTATATGACGGTGTTTACACCAATTGTCACTCTGTCAAACGAATGATAAAGGTAGATCGCTTTCTTTTTTGCTGCGAGTTCAATTAGCCAATAATACCGACATTGAGGCTTAATTGTGAATGTTAAACGCCAGACAGAAGAAGAAAGCCCTTACAGCGTCTTGTGCCTAAAGAATATGAAATTCACCTTATAAATACTACTTTTCGAATAAAATATAAGGTGTATATACAATTATTTACGCTATGTTAATGCATACAATGCTAATTTTATTTATCGAATTAAAACAATAAGAGCACACGCGCCATGAATAAGAAATATTTAACCAAGTCGGCTTTAACACTGGTAATAAGTACACTATTTACCACTCATTCAGCGTTTGCAGACGAAGCGGCAAGTAGTACTTTGTCTTTAAATGACGTATTTAATCTTGAGTACGCTGCTAACCCTGTAGTGACGCCTGATGGTAAACATGTTGTTTACGAGCGTCGCAGCATGGATATTATGACTGATTCAATGCGGCGCAATCTATGGTCAATAGCCTTAGATGGTAGTGCTCATTTACCTATTCTTTCTGACAGTAAAAATCACTTTAGCCCTGTGTTTTCACCTGACGGCGCTAAAATGGCTTATCTTTCAAGCAAAGAAGGTAAGGTTCAAGTTTATTTGAAAGATTTAGCATCAAGCAGCACAACCCGTGTAACCGACGTTGCAATGCGCCCTAGCAGCATGAGTTTTTCACCCGACGGTAAATATCTAGCTTTTGCTATGTTCACACCCACTAAAGCCAAACCGTTATTTAATTTAGATTTTAAACCTAAAGGGGCCAAGTGGGCCGAAAACCCTCAGTATATTGACCAAACCAATTTCCAACGAGATGGCATGGGAATGAAACGTCCCGGCAACATGCAAATATATGTTGTGCCAACCATTGGCGGTACACCAAGGCAAATTACTTCAGGTGAACACGATCACGCAGGTACCATTGCATGGTCTAAAAGCGGCCAACAGATAATCATCTCAGCAAACACAAGAGATGAAGCGGAATTCGATATGCTTAATAGCGATTTGTTTAGCATTGATATAAACACGTCAAAAGTGACAAATTTAACCGATATGAGTGGCCCTGAGCGCAGCCCTCATTTGAGTCCTAACGGTAAGAGAATCGCCTTTGTTGGTAATGAAGATAATGGCAAGTCAAATCAGCTAAGCCAGTTATACGTAATGAATCCAGATGGCACGAACATTACAAACCTAACAAGCAAGTTAGACCGCTCTGTCGGTGCCATTAAATGGGCAGATAACGGTAAGGGGTTATATTTTAGTTATGACGATATGGGTAAGAAAAATGTGGGCTATGTTAGTTTGTCAGGTGAAATATCCACAAAAACGGGTAGCGTAGGTGGCACTAGCTTAGGTAGGCCGTACACATCGGGCGATTATGATGTAACGTCTAAAGGCAGTGTTGTTTATACCGCGTCGCTAGGAAATCGCCCCGCTGAACTTGCGATAGTGACCAGTAAGGGAAAAGTTAAACAACTGACTGACTTAAATGGGGATGTGTTCGACCATAAAACAGTGAATAAGCCAGAATTGATGGCGCTAAAAAGCAGTGTAGATAATAGAGATTTACAGGCTTGGGTAGTCACCCCTCCCAATTTTGATCCTGCAAAAAAATACCCATTAATTTTAGAAATACACGGCGGCCCGCACACCGCGTATGGCCCAAGCTTTTCAACAGAAATACAGTTAATGGCAGCTGCTGGCTATGTGGTTTTATATGGCAACCCGCGAGGCTCTACATCTCAAGGTGAAGAGTTTGCTAATTTAATCGATAAAAATTATCCATCACAAGATTATGACGACCTTATGGATATGGTTGATGCTGCTATTGCCAAAGGTTATGTGGATGAGACGAACTTGTTTGTTACGGGAGGTTCTGGCGGCGGTACGCTGACCTCTTGGATCATCGGTAAAACGGATCGTTTTAAAGCCTCCGTAGTAGCAAAACCAGTTATAAACTGGACAAGCATGATTGGTACCTCTGATATCTATGCTTATATGAGCAAGTATTGGTTTACAGACTTACCTTGGAATGATTACGAGCAATATTGGAGCCGTTCGCCGTTATCATTAGTTGGGAATGTAACAACGCCAACCATGGTACTTACCGGTGAACTAGACGTACGTACGCCGATGTCTGAAAGCGAACAGTATTATGGCGCATTACGTCTACAGGGCGTCGATAGCGCACTGGTACGTATTCAAGGGGCTTATCATGGTATCGCTGCCAAACCTTCGAACCTTGCACGTAAAGTTGGCTACATTTTAGCGTGGTTTGATAAGTACAAAGACGACAAAAAGAGTGAAGAGAAAGAAGATTAGAAGTTTGTTTTATTAAAATATAGAAAAAAACTTAGCCCTATTTGCTGTTTGAGTAATAGGGCTTTTTACTTTTTTAACTTACCAAAACAGGTGTTCCAGATAACCCACTTCTAACAAACCCTTTTATTGCTTATTCAAAAATTCCAAAATATCTTTAGACACACGCTTCACATCTTCAACCATGGGCATGTGACCAAGATCTTCATAAATAAGGGTGTTTGAATTGAGCATCATTTTCCAGTGGGTGAAATCGTCTACCGGCAACAACTTATCGTTAAGACCCCATATCAGCATCGACTGAGAGTAATCGAATCGATAATCACGAGAATAAAAATCGCGTAAGTTGAAAAATTGAGTAAACATGTGCGTGTATTGCTCACGCTTATTAATAAATTCCCATGCCAGTGCACGTAAAATAATCCTTGGCACAAATGGCGGTTTTGCCATGATTACATCGTAAAAATTAAAAAAATCCTGTTCATTATTGTGTTCAAAAGGGTTTATATTGTTATTTATCATGTTTTGCGCGAACGGTGACTTAGCGCCAGCAGGATCGATTAAAACTGCTTTTTCAATACGGTCAGGCATTTCATCGAATAGTTTAGCTGCCATCATTCCGCCCATAGAATTACCCACTATGCTAAAACGCGTAATGTTCAATTGCGCTAATAGCGCCAATAACATCCGGCATTGGCTGGGTACAGAATAATCATCAGTGGGGCTGTAAGCCGTTTGGCCATGGCCTTTAAGATCCGGAATAATTAATTGATATTGAGAAGAGAACCTTTTGGCAAAGCGATTCCACACATACTTATCAGCACTGAATCCGTGTAAAAGCACCAGCGCAGGCTTATCATTAGAAAAGTGTTTCGTGTTGCTATGATAGAACACGTCTAGCCCATAAATAGAACGGCTTTCACAATGCAATCTAGCGAGTTTTGCTTCTACTTGATTAACAAAATCAAAAATTAATCGACTAATTAATATACGACGTCGCTTAGTCGATAAAATAATCATCAATCCTACAATGACAGCAGTAATCAATACAAAGATGATAAATAATTCCTAATGATTTATATATTTGCTTACAACCATGTGCAGATTTTTACTTTTAAATAGGAGTTTAATCGGAATCTAAAGCGTTGACTAGTAACACTATTCGGACGGAGAGTTTTCTAACAGGCGGGTAGCATTATGTTTAACTTCAATGTTTTTAGCCATGGTCGATTTAGTGCGGTTCTAGTACTCGAAAATAAGCGTGTCTACAGCAGTGTTAAGCTGGGCAAATGCTAATAAATCTATAACATAAATAACCTCAGAGATTAGTATCCGGCGTTTCTAGCCTCCGGGGTATTATCTTGAAGCATTGCGACTATCATTTTGACCGTGATTAGTAGGTTATTAACACCAATGACATTAGTCTCTACATAATCTTTTTGCCGCATCAAGTCTTGTTCGTCATACACCGCGCCATCATAAATGACCATCTTGATACTCTTGGTATTTTGGATGTCAGCCAAAGGATTTTTATCAAGCAAAATAACATCACCCATTTTGCCTATATCTACACTTCCCATTTTTAGCTGCCTTTGAAAATAGGTTGCTGGCAAAATTGTTGCTGATGCGAGTGCTTCGGCATTTGATAAGCCGGCTTTTGTCAATTGTTCTAATTCAGTATGAAGCGAAAAGCCCGGAAATGAGTAAGGATCATAGGTGTCTGTCCCTACGAGTATCTTAACCCCTTGTCGATGGGCTTGCCCCGTTAACTCAAGACCTCTACGGTAATATTGACTGAGTGTGTCTGCAGAGTACGCTTTCATGCCTTGGGCATCATCTGCCCAAAGATTTTGAACCATAAATGGAATATATTTGAGTTTTCCATCTGATAGGAATTCATTGTCGTGGCTAAATGCCTCATATCGTTTAGTAATGTGAGTTGGCACAAAATACGTGTTGTTTTGCACCATTGCGGCAACCAGTAAGTTAAATTTCTGCTGTTCGAATGTATCAAGAATTTCTATCTTCGTCGGTCGGCGAGTCTTTGCTACGCCGTTATTTGAGAATGTTTCGCTGTAATATTGACGCAAGAGGGGGGCCTTTGTGGACGCGTTATCAATGAATAAATGCGCGTGTTCAAAACTCCGTTGACCAGCATTGGATGCCAAAATTGGATCAATACTTAACGGATAGTGACCTGCAAATTGGACATCATGTCGCTCTGCCAATCCCGCTAGTTTGAGAAAACGAGGTTCTTTTATCTGACTGTATATTTTTATAAAGGCATTCGTACTTTCTGATGTTTTTAATACCACTTTTTCGACATCGCGACGGTCATAATTATCGCCTACGATATGATCAGCGGAACCGACAATTCTGGGGCCGAGTAATTCGTGATTATTGATTGATTCAGCCCATCGTCTTCTCTTTTCGACAATATTCATAATGCCTTGCATATCGCGCAAGTGCAGAACGCCATTGGCTATGTAAAGGGGCATTGTTATTTGTGGCGCTTCGTTAAAAGCAAGATGGGAATGCATGTCCCACAAGCCCGGCATCAAATACTGGTTATTACCAGCCACGATATAGCCATTGTCTTTTGGAAAACGAGACTCTGCTTCTCGAATGTTTGTAATGATCCCTGTTTCGATGATGACTTGTTTATGTTTCAGTATCGTTCCGCCAATCACATCGACGATATTGACGTTATCGATAATGATTAAATCTTGCTTTTCGTTTTGAACAAGTGGTGGCGCTAATGGGGTGAAATACAGAGCGGTAATCACCAATACACCGGTTACCAATATCGCAATAATTCCCAGGCTGATGCGTATAAATACAGAAGACAACGAGTTAACCAAGTAGTAAGTAATTGATATTTACAAACCTAAAACAGAACATTTTTCAGCACAAGATATTGAACAGTTTAAATGTTACAAAATATAATATTAGTTAGTCGACTTTGACTTCCTACATTCCGGAAAAGCCCTACCGATATCCGGAACCTTCATTAAACAACTTGAATCGAATACGATTAAATATTGTTCAGGCTATGTAAAGTGTATCTGACGCTTTTTAATAAGCGTTGGCTAGTAACGCTATTCGGACGAGAGGTTTTCTACCAGGCGGGCAGCATTGCGATAGACGTTTTTGGCAGGTAACTTATTACAATATCTCAGCTAGCTCTCTACTCACTCTCAGCGAGTTGTCTGACAGGTTAAGATCCTTGTGTAAGCTACTCAGCATATTCAGTTTTATCTTTAAACTCGCATAAGTCTTCAATAATACAAGCGCCACAGCGCGGCTTACGGGCTACACAAGTATAACGACCGTGCAGAATGAGCCAGTGGTGCACATCGACTTTAAATTCTTTAGGAACCACTTTTAGCAGCTTTTCTTCAACTTTCTCAACGGTTTTACCCATAGCCAATTTAGTGCGGTTACTTACGCGATAGATGTGGGTGTCTACAGCGATGGTAGGCCAGCCAAAGTATACGGATGCTAGATGAGGGAGAAGTGAACAAGCAAGCTTCAGTCAGGCGCTATGCTGACAAAGAAACCAGTAACATAGAGGTTTTAGATTTCGTGCATTCATTTATCGTAACCTTGAATGATCTAATGAGTTCATGGTTAAGTTCAATTGTCGACAATATCGTTGGTAATTTCTTTTAATTGCCTCTCTATTTAATTTATTCTTGTTTATTGTCGACAGTGTGTGTTTTAATTGTGTCACTTTAATTTGGGAGGTAGTTATGGGGGCTTATAATTTTTTTGGCACTGTTAATACGCTATTTATTTTCATAAGCCTATTTGGCGTTTTGTCACAAGTGAATATGATTTGGCTAAGAAAGCAGTATGTTTCAAGTGGCGGAGCAACAGAATTACTATCGATTAATCAATTCACCGTCAGTTACTTAGCTTATTTTTCATTCTTTATTTATGGTTACTCGATCGAGCCGTTTAATCACTATATTGTTTGGCCTCGATTGATCGCGACACTACTAGTGGGAACTATTTTGTATGAAATTTGGCTGGATAGAAAAACAAAATCATCTTTTTATGTGCTCTTGGTAGCTTTGCTCTTCTTATGTTTTGGCATTATTGGACTCTTTTGGGGTGAAACAATTGCAGATGAAGGTCGATATGTGTCGACAACTCTCATACTGACAATTTCATTATTAATGGCTCAAGGTTACTACCATCAAATAAAGTTAATTGTACAGTCTGGTAGTACCGGAGCCATAGATTTAAAAATGAGCCAGTTTATCTTTATGATGGATATTTCAACTATTGCTTTCGCTTTAACGATGGGCCTTAAAATGGGTTGGCCGTTAATGGTTCTTGCGATTACCAGTGGAATAACAAAAGTAGTAATAATGTATTTATTTAGGTGGGTGCAATTTAGTCCGCAGGCTCTAACTCGCCGAAAGGAATACAACAATGAGCCTAGCTAATCTAAAGTTTTACCTCTGTTCACTCAGTGTATTTAAGATAAGGTTTTCTAGAGGCATTACTTTGTCTATTAAGTGTTTTCATGGCATCTCGCAGTGAGCAAACTTTGCTTAATGTGCGTTACTCGGTCTTATCATTCAGGTATTGAGTTTACATTAGACACTGACATCCCTGTATTGAAAAAGATGGAACTAGCAAGAAGTGTGAAACAAAAAGTTTATAATACTCTACATTAACTTTATGAGAGCTAATGTTCGTTTTTCTTTTATACTAAAAACTAAAAAAAACTTATTCTGATTTATCCTTAAACTCACACAAATCTTCAATGATACAAGAGCCACAACGAGGCTTTCGCGCAACACAAGTATATCGCCCATGCAAAATAAGCCAGTGATGCACATCGACTTTAAACTCAGCAGGAACCACTTTTAGCAGCTTTTCTTCAACTTTCTCAACGGTTTTACCCATAGCCAATTTAGTGCGGTTACTTACGCGATAGATGTGGGTGTCTACAGCGATGGTAGGCCAGCCAAACGCGGTATTCAGTACTACGTTAGCCGTTTTACGGCCAACGCCTGGCAGAGCTTCTAAGGCTTCTCGGCTTTCGGGTACTTCACCATTATATTTTTCGACCAGAATTTCACTTAAGCGATGTACATTTTTGGCTTTTGAGTTGAATAAACCAATGGTTTTTATGTACTCCTTTAACCCATCTTCACCAAGAGCAGAGATAGCCTGAGCGGTATTGGCAATCGGAAAAAGTTTGTCAGTAGCTTTGTTTACGCCAACATCGGTAGATTGCGCCGACAAGGTGACCGCGACCAACAGCTCAAAGGGCGTGGAGAAATTAAGCTCAGTAGTAGGGTGGGGGTTATCGTCCCGAAGTCGGGTTAAGATTTCACGTCTTTTTGTGTTATTCATTTTTATTTAGCTCGTTCTTTTTCCACTCGGGCTTTTCCATTCAGGCTTTGCTATTCAGGCTTAGTCATATTCTCTGCAACTAGCCGCTTAGCATTTGTTATGCGTCGGCGGTAACACGTGCGCGAGTGGCTTTTTCTTTTACCGTAGTCTCGCGGGCCGCTATTCGAGCATCAATCATATTCTTAAAGGCAATTAACAGTCCCATGCCTAAGAACGCGCCGGGAGGCAAAATTGCAAGCAAGAAAGGAGAATCGGTTTCAAATAAGGTGAGTGTCCAGTTACTGGCAATGCTGCCGAATAGCCTGTCGGCACCTGCGAACAAGGTTCCAGCACCTAAAATTTCTCGCATACCGCCAAGCACAACAAGTACGAAGGTGAACCCTAATCCCATCACTAGGCCATCATACGCTGATGCGCCCGCACTGTTTTTAGAGGCAAAAGCTTCCGCTCTGCCGATGATGGCGCAGTTAGTAACAATCAATGGAATGAATATGCCCAGCGCAAGGTATAACTCGTAGGTAAAGGCGTTCATTAAAAGCTGCACTATGGTAACAAAAGCGGCAATAATCATAACAAATACAGGAATGCGTATTTCGTTTCGAACAATATTACGTACCAATGAAACGGTAACGTTACTGCCAATCAATACTAGCGTGGTAGCTAAGCCTAACCCTAGTCCATTTATAAAGGTGGCGGTTACCGCCAGCAAAGGGCATAAGCCCAGAAGTTGCACTAGGGCAGGGTTGTTTTTCCAAATACCTTGGAGGGTAAGGTCGCGATAATCTGTCATTCGCTTAACACCTCATTGGTTGGTAATACGTCATTTTCAATGCCGCACAAATTAGGGGCTGAAAATAAAGTTTGTTGGTTATCTTGCACGTAAAGCAGTGCATTTTTAACCGCGCTAACCACCGCTCGCGGCGTTATTGTGGCACCAGTGAATTGATCGAACTCACCGCCGTCTTTTTTCACTTGCCATACAGGCAAGGCACTTACTGAAAAGTGTTTTCCGGTGAATGACGTTATCCAATCGCTGATCGCCAATTCTATTTTATCACCCAACCCTGGGGTTTCTTTGTGTTCCAACACGCGAACACCAAGCACATTCATTTGCGTATCTACCCCAATGACCAGCGCAATATCACCGCTATAACCATCTGGTGCGGTAGCTTCAATGGCTAGAGCTGTAGGTTCGCCGTTTATCCGTGCTCGATAAACCGTATGAGGATCTTGGGTGCCTAAATTGGAGCTTACCACCGCCGTGCAATCAGCATAAAGCTCATTGTCATGTAACTCATGCGGCACCACTTCATTTAATATACTAAGCAATTTTTGCTTTTGTTGTTGTGCAATACGTTCGGCTGTACCGTTATAGGTGAGGGCGATGAGCGCAGTACCAATTATCGCAAACGCACTTAGCATCAAACCATTTTTTACTAGCGTCTCTTTTACCATTTACTCTACTCGCCTTGCTTTCTTAGTAACCTGATGCCCGTATGTACGGGGGCGGGTATAGTAATCAATCAGCGGCACAACCATATTCATAATAATGACTGCAAAAGCAATCGCGTCTGGGTAACCGCCAAAAACTCGAATGATAACCACCCAAAAGCCAATGGCTGCGCCATAAATTATGCGCCCTTTTGGTGTGGTTGACGCAGATACCGGGTCGGTGGCAATAAAGAATGCGCCTACCATCACTGCACCGTTAATGAGATGAAACAGCGGCGATGCATAATGATCGGCATCAATCATATAAAGCAATAATGCAAAAACTGCCACTGACGCCAACATGCTGCCTGGAATATGCCAGCTAATCACTCTTAACTTCACAAGCCACAGGCCGCCAAGTAAATAACTTAAACTTACCCATCCCCAACCTGCACCAGCAGATTGAAATAGCCCCGTGGAAAAAATAGGTCTGAGCAATGATTCTGAGTACGTAATACCCAAGGTTAAGTCAGTTTTTAGGGTGTCGAGCGGTGTGGCCATTGTTACACCGTCTGCCACAGTCCGTAACTGGGTAACATCGTAACCTGTGGTCGAAAAGTCGGTAAAAATAAGTGCCGCAGAGTCTAAGAAGCTAGGTGTTAAGCTAGCTAGGTGCTGCGGGGGTAACCATAAACTCATGGCGGCCGGGAATGAAATTAACAGTACTACATAGCCAATCATCGCTGGATTGAAAATGTTAAACCCTAAGCCACCGTATACTTGTTTGGCGACGGCAATGGCGAAAAATACGCCTGTAATCGTCATCCACCATGGCAGAGTAGGCGGAATGCTAATAGCAATTAGCAGGCCGGTTAGTATGGCGGAGTAGTCGGTTAACGTACGCTCGATAGGGCGTTTACGTAACCAGAGGATAACCCCTTCAAAAACGAGGGCGCTGGCGACCGCTAAAAAGGCTTGAATGAGTGTACCCCATCCAAAAAATACGGTTTGAGCAATAATACCAGGCACCATGGCATAAATGACCAAGCGCATGACCTGGCCAGTATCGCGCTTCACTCTTTGATAGGGAGAACTAGATAAGGTTAATTTCATGATTGATTGTTCTCACTTTCTGCCGCTGCTTTTTTTGCTTTAGCCTTAGCGACGGCCGCTGCAATACGGCGTTTTTTCTCAAGAGCAGGATCGTTTGCTTCTTCAGATAGTACTGATTGTGGAGCGGTTTGCTCGGCTTCGCTTGTAGGGGGAGATAACTCGGCTTTCTCTGATACCTTTACCTGCTCAGGCTCAACATCTTGACTAGCAGTGCCTGAATCATCAGTTTGCGTTTTCTGAATTTCAGCTAAACGTTTTTTCGCTTTAGCTTTTGCTACCGCCGCAGCTATTCTGGCTTTCTTGTCATCCGCGGTGTTCGTGGTTTCGTTGTTTGGCTCTTTTTCGGCGTTGTCAGCACTACTGTTTGGCCTTTCAAGAAGCTTTTCGTGTTCTGTATCAATACGGCTAGCTTTGGCTTCAACAGTAGCTTCAGCATCATCTGACGCTGTTTTAGGCGTTTTTAAATCGCCACGGTTCTGCTGTTTTTGTAATTCTGCTTTTTTAGCTTTTGCTTTAGCAATTGCGGCGGCTACCCGGGCTTTTTTCTCATCTTGCAGTTGCGTTGATGAAGCTGATTCAGAAACTTCTTCCTTTGCCTGACTATGTGGTAAATCGCTTCTAATTACTTCAGTGCTGCTTTTGTCTTGTTGTTGGCGTGCTGCTTTTTTGGCTTTTGCTCGCGCGATGGCGGCGGCAACTTGCGCTTTCTTATCGTCGGCAGCCGTGCTTACATTTTCAGTTTGGTTTTCAACTTGGGTTTCAGTCGCTTGTTGATCTGTCTGTGCTGTCGATTGAAATTCTGAAAAAACTTCATCAGCTTTAGCTGCTTCAGACGCCGATTCTTTATGCTTCTGGGCTTTTTTAGCTTTAGCGCGTGCTATGGCGGCGGCAACTTGCGCTTTTTTATCATCAGCGGGTGAGCTTGCGGTAGTGCATGTGCTAGTTGTGGCTGCAGATTTTGCGTCAACTACGCTTGTTCCGTCAGAATTAGCGCTCTGAAGGGCTGCTTTTTTCGCTTTGGCTCTGGCTAATGCAGCCGCGACTTTATCTTTAGAGCTATTTTGCTCTGTAGAAGGGGCTGGTGATGCAGATTGGCTATCGGAATTACTCTTTGCAGCAAGTCGTGCTTCTTTAGCGCGGCGGTGTTTCGCTTCACGCTCTTCTTTTTCCCGTTCCAGGCGCTCATTTCGCGCTTCAAAACGTTGTTTCGCTTTTTCTGCTTTATTCTTTTCGTCTCGCTGCAGTCGAATTTCCGATTTAGCTTGGCGATAATAATGTACTAAGGGTATTTCACTTGGGCATACATACGCACAAGCGCCACATTCGATACAGTCGAAAAGATCATACTCTTCAGCTTTGTCGTACTCTTTCGCTTTGGCGTGCCAAAACATTTGTTGTGGTAATAACGAAGCTGGGCATGCATCAGCACACGCACTACAACGAATGCACGGGCGTTCGGCGTTATCGTCTACTAGTTCTTTTTTGCTAGGTACTAACAAACAGTTGGTAGTTTTTACTACGGGTATGGTGGCATCCGCTAAGGCAAAGCCCATCATAGGGCCGCCCATAATGACTTTAGGCGACGTTTGCTTTTTAATTTGGTAATTGGCTTCGTCGAGCAAGTGTTTTACTGGTGTGCCAAGTAACGTACGAAAATTAGCGGGATTAGATACGGCGTCTCCGGTTACCGTGACAATACGTTCAATAAGTGGCTTACCATGTAAGATGGCGTCGGCAATGGCAAAGCAAGTCCCGACGTTAAACATCATTACGCCAATGTCTGCCGGAAGACCATTACGGGGCACTTCGCGGCCCGTAATAACTTGAATTAATTGTTTCTCACCGCCTGCAGGGTATTTTGTTTCAATCGGTACTACCCGATACGCGTCTTTGTCTTGGCAGGCAATATTAAGTGCTTGAATTGCTTCAGGCTTGTTATCTTCAACAGCAATAACAATCGCTTTAGGTTCGATAATGTGCGCTAGAATATCTAAGCCCTGGCGAATCTGCCACGCGTGTTCACGCATGAGGCGGTCATCTGCGGTAATGTATGGTTCGCACTCCACGCCATTTAGCACTAAGAACTCAACGGGTTTGCTCGTTGCGGTTTTAATATGGGTAGGAAAGCCAGCGCCCCCCATGCCTGAAATACCGGCTTGGCAAATGGCATCTACAATCGTATTTTTATTTACTGCGGTATAATCAGCTAACGGTGTAAGCTCGCCCCAGGTATCTTTACCATCGGGTTTAATGCTAACGCACATTTCCGTAAGGCCACTGGGATGGGCTACCACGTGAGGTGCTATAGCAACAATGTGCCCCGAAGTGGGTGCATGAACTGGCACAGCATAAGGTGTTGTAGCATTGGATAGCGGTTGGCCTTTGTAAACATAGTCACCTACGTTTACGCAGCATATGCCTTCTGAACCCACATGTTGACGTATAGGTAATGTAAGCAGGTCTGTCATTGATGGTTGCACAATGGCAGCTTTATTCGACAATCGCTTTTTATCATCAGGGTGCACGCCGCCAGGGAAAGAAAATAGTTTCCCGGAATTTAGGCGTTCAATAATGTTATCAAAATCTGGATAGTTCAACGCTTACGACACCATTTTAATTGGAATGTCACCTTTGGGTGATGAGGAAAAATCCCACTTCCATGTTGCTGTGGTTGGTGTAACAGGCACCATATCGATACAGTCTACGGGGCAGGGATCTACACATAAATCGCAGCCCGTACATTCTTCAACAATTACCGTATGCATATGCTTTGCTGCACCTAATATGGCGTCAACGGGGCATGCTTGAATACACTTGGTACAACCAATACATTCGTCTTCTCGAATGAAGGCGACTTTTTTTGTATCTTCTTCGCCGTGAGCCGCATCTAAAGGTTTTGGTTCTACCCCCATTAAATCGGCAAGTTTTTTTATTGTCGACTCACCACCAGGGGGGCATTTGTTAATTTCATCACCATTAGCAATGGCTTCTGCATAGGGTTTGCAGCCAGGGTAGCCACATTGGCCACATTGAGTTTGGGGCAATATTTCGTCAATTTGATCAACCAGTGGGTCGCCTTCCACCTTAAATCGAATACTGGCGTAACCTAGAATGAGACCGAACAGAAGTGCAAGCGCGCCTAAAGCGATGATGGCGTATGTCATGGTCATTATACTTTCACCAAACCGCTGAAGCCCATAAACGCCAGTGACATAAGGCCCGCCGTTATCATAGCAATTGACGCCCCTTTAAATGAAACGGGTACATCGGCGGCAGCTAAACGTTCTCGCATGGCCGCAAATAGAACAAGTACCAAGGAAAAACCAACAGCCGCACCAAAGCCATAAATAAGGCTTTCCATAAAGTTATGCTGCTCGGTAAGGTTCAGTAAAGCAACACCAAGCACAGCGCAATTGGTGGTAATAAGAGGAAGGAAAATACCTAATAAGCGGTAAAGGGTAGGGCTGGTTTTATGCACTACCATCTCCGTGAACTGAACCACAACAGCAATCACTAGAATAAACGCTAATGTTCGTAAGTAGCCAATACCTAAAGGCGCAAGTAGATAAGTCTCTACTAAGTAGCTTGTGGCCGAGGCTAGTGTTAATACAAACGTGGTGGCCATAGACATGCCCATGGCGGTTTCGAGTTTGCTCGACACACCCATAAAAGGGCATAAGCCAAGAAACTTCACCAGCACGAAGTTATTAACTAATACGGTACCAATTAATAGTAATAAAAATTCAGTCATGAAAATCGCAATTCCTACCAGGAATTAGTTGAGTCTTGGCTTAATGGCCGTACTCGAAATTGAAACAGGAATAATTTGTCTATTATCGCTTTTTAGGCGCAGATTAACAACTTGATTGAATTAGGGTTATTTAATGAATATATAAGCGGTATTAGAAAGAAAAACGTATGAGAGAGTAAAAAGAGGATAAAGCGGTAATGAGCCAACCAAGTGGCTCCCCCTCCCCGATTCGAACGGGGGACCTGCGGATTAACAGTCCGTCGCTCTAACCAACTGAGCTAAGGGGGAATTGCACTTAAAGTTGTCGATGAAAAGTTGGCTCCCCTTCCCCGATTCGAACGGGGGACCTGCGGATTAACAGTCCGTCGCTCTAACCAACTGAGCTAAAGGGGACCTGCTTTTCAACGGGGCGGAATATTAAAGAGCATCTGGGTTTCTGTCAACAACCTTAATGAATTTTTTATGCTAAGTGGTCAAAAAATAGCTTTTCAGGGGTTTTGTGTTCAAATTTGCACCAAAAGCGAGAAAGTAGTGCTTAATTACTGAGCGAGTATTCGTATCGACGTATTTAACTGCATTATCAAAGGAATGAATTTTTAAGAATAGTGACTGATGTTATGCAGTAGCGAAATACGAAACCTATATAATAAAAAAGAATAAAAAATGTTTTGTATACTGATATTATGTACAGTGTTTAATAAATATGTAACCTAGCGCTTAGTATCTCAAGGTTAGTCTTCACTTACATAATTAGGAAGGGGTTACCCAGCATAAGGCGTAATTGCTGGGGTAGAGCTAGTTATCCACTAATTCTGTGGATAACTATGTTGATAGTTATTAGCGTGAAGACAAATTGGTAAGATCATCGTGGTCATGATCGTGAACTCGCCCTAGCTGTTTTTACTTAAAAAACTTATATTTCAAGCGGTTATTTGTTATTGCGGGATCTCTGATTAAGATCTTAATAGATCAATTGGACAAAAAATATCTTGTGTGTTAATTCGTCGACTATCAGTTACTTTTTCGACGATATAACAGTCAGAAATGAATGGTTTACATAAATTTTACATTTTTTGTTTGGTTTAGCTTCAACGCTTATCCACGGTTAATCAACCGATAGACTGTCTTAAAAGCGCAATCTAGCCGTAATGAAATTGTCATTACACTAAATTGGCTTATTTCATAAACTAAACTGACAACGCGTGAAACTTTAACTATTAAAAAACTGAGTTCAGCGACATCTGCGCAAATGTCCGCTTAAAACGTGTAAATTAGTCATTAGTATTAAATTGAAAATGTGGTTAGGTGGGAAAACCGACACCTGAGCTAGCGTAAACTTAGCTTGGTCGATTTAACATAGCCAATGTGGTCAGTCTCACATAGACTACTGTCAGCTTCTTGTTGCAAGGCAAGTTTAGTTATATACAAAAGTCAGTAATTTATTAGCGCCAGTTATTTCTACCAATCAACTATTGTGAGGGTTTGTGAAAACAGACGAGTCCCCGAGCCGAGCAGCGAATCTTTTAAACGGTGATATTCCTTCTACCCTAAAACGCATGACTATACCTATGATACTGGGCATGGTCATGATGATGAGCTTCGGGTTAATTGATACCTTTTTTGTTAGTTTACTAGGCACTGAACCTCTTGCTGCCATTAGTTTTACCTTTCCCGTCACCTTTACCGTCATTAGTTTAAATATTGGTTTGGGAATTGGTACGTCAGCTATTATTGGTAAACTGCAGGGCAGTGGCGAATTAAGTGAGTCAAAAAATTACGCGACAGGCTCCCTTATGCTTTCTGCCATTTTGGTGGGGACGTTAGCGTTAATTGGTTACTTCACTATTGAACCCATTTTTACGCTGTTGAACGCTTCGCCAACCTTGTTACCTTATATAAGAGATTATATGGCATTGTGGTATGCATCTAGTATTTTTCTTTCGCTGCCAATGGTGGGCAATAGTGTATTAAGGGCGTGTGGCGACACCCGTACCCCAAGCATTGTAATGGCAACCGTAGGTGGCTTAAATGCCTTACTCGACCCTTTGTTTATTTTCGGCGCAGGTCCGGTTCCCGCGATGGGTATCAAAGGCGCTGCACTGGCTACGTTATTAGCGTGGATGGTGGGCGCAGCTTGGATACTTTATTTATTGGCGGTTAAACGAAACCTTATTCTACCTCGACTTCTTTCATTGCTAGAACTAAAAGCAATTAGCGGGGATATTTTAAAAATAGGCCTGCCAGCAGCTGGGGCTAATATGCTTACGCCGATAGCCGGTGGCGTAATGACCGCAGTGGTGGCCAGTTATGGTGCTGAAGCCGTAGCGGCTTGGGGAGTAGGAAGTAGAATGGAGTCCATTGCTAGCATTGTGGTACTTGCCCTTTCTATGACGTTACCCCCATTTATTAGCCAAAACGTTGGTGCAAATAGATTCGATAGAGTACATAGCGCTTATATGGTGTCGCTAAAATTTGTGCTTTTTTGGCAGTTATTCGTATTCGTTGTTATGTGGGTTTGTTCGGGCTGGATTGCCGTTGCCTTTACCAGTGAACCCGAGGTTAGCCGCCTTATTCAATTGTTTTTGATGATCGTGCCTTTAGGCTATGGCATGCAGGGTATTATAATTCTAACGAATTCTTCGTTAAACGCGATGCACCACCCCTTGAGTGCATTGGCGTTGAGTGTAATTAGATTGTTTGTATTTTTTGTGCCAATAAGTATCGCGGGAAGTTACTTTTTCGGTTTAACCGGATTGTATTGGGGAACGGTAGTGGCAAACATTGCCATGGCGACCGTGTCTTTTGTCGTATTCAAAAATACGCTCTCGGTATTTAAACAGGAACAACATGCTACCTAGGTGGCAAGGTAAATAAGGTATTTAATAAATGAGTAAAGGTTTCGAACTTCATTCAAGCTACAAGCCAGCGGGCGATCAACCCGCAGCCATAGAAACCTTGGTTGATGGGTTAGAAAGTGGCTTAGCAGCACAAACCCTTTTAGGGGTTACCGGTTCTGGTAAAACTTTTACCATGGCGAATGTTATTAACGAAGTTCAAAGGCCAACGCTCATTCTGGCTCATAACAAAACACTAGCTGCACAGTTATACGGAGAAATGAAAGACTTTTTCCCTAACAATGCGGTTGAATATTTTGTTTCCTATTATGATTATTATCAGCCAGAAGCATACGTACCTAGTACCGATACTTTTATTGAGAAAGATGCATCGATAAACGATCATATCGAGCAAATGCGCTTGTCTGCGACAAAGGCATTGATGGAGCGCCGAGATGTTGTGATTGTTGCCAGTGTTTCTGCTATTTATGGTTTGGGTGACCCCGAGTCGTATATGAAAATGCTCTTGCATTTGCGACAGGGCGATACCATGGATCAGCGAGATATTTTGCGCAGACTTGCCGAGCTTCAATACAAGCGCAACGATTTAGCCTTCGAACGGGGTACATTCCGTGTGCGCGGCGATGTGATTGACATCTTCCCTGCAGACTCAGAAAAACAAGCGGTGCGTGTTGAGCTGTTTGACGATGAGATAGATAAAATTAGTTTGTTCGATCCACTGACAGGTGCAGTCGACAAGTCTGTTGTACGGGCAACGGTGTTTCCGAAAACCCATTATGTAACCCCAAGAGAAAAAATCCTTGATGCCATCGATCACATAAAAGGGGAATTGAAGTCTAGAAAGGCGCAGCTGCTAGAAATTAACAAGTTAATAGAAGAGCAGCGAATTTCTCAGCGTACTCAATTTGATATTGAGATGATGATGGAGCTTGGTTATTGCTCGGGTATAGAAAACTACTCACGTTACCTCTCTGGCCGAGCGCCTGGCGAGCCGCCGCCAACGTTATTAGATTACTTTCCTGCTGATGGCCTCATGTTCATTGATGAATCCCATGTCACGGTTTCTCAAATTGGTGCCATGTACAAAGGCGATCGTTCTAGAAAAGAAACTTTGGTGGAATACGGGTTCCGTTTACCTTCAGCGCTTGATAACCGTCCACTTAAATTTGAAGAATTTGAGCAAATTTGTCCACAGACGGTCTATGTGTCGGCTACACCCGGTGAGTACGAACTTAAAAAGACTCATGGTGACATTGTAGAACAAGTGGTGCGCCCTACAGGGTTATTAGACCCCATCATTGAAGTGCGCCCAGTAGCTACCCAAGTGGATGATGTATTATCAGAAATTCACAAGCGAGTGGCCCTTGATGAAAGGGTACTTATTACTACGCTCACTAAGCGAATGGCCGAAGATTTAAGTGAATACTTAAATGAGCACGGCGTTAAAGTACGGTATTTGCATTCAGATATCGACACGGTAGAACGCATTGAGATTATTCGCGACTTGCGTATTGGTAAGTTCGATGTGCTGGTGGGTATTAACCTACTTCGTGAAGGTCTAGATATGCCAGAGGTTTCATTGGTAGCGATTCTTGATGCCGATAAAGAAGGCTTTTTACGCGCAGAACGCTCGCTTATTCAGACTATCGGTCGGGCGGCACGTCACATCAATGGCCGAGCCATTTTATATGGCGATAAAATTACCAAGTCTATGAAAAAAGCCATGGACGAAACTGAACGTCGCCGTGAAAAGCAAGTTGAATACAACAAGGCTAATAATATAACACCAATGCGCTTGAACAAGCCGATTACCGATATTATGGATTTGGGGGAAGGGGCTCATCCTGCGTCCGGTAAAGTGAGGCTTCGCAAAGTAGAAGAGAAGAAGAAACAGAAGAAAGCGGCAAGTGCGACAGAGTTAATGGATCAAATTGCCGAGCTTGAAAAGCAGATGTTTGAATATGCCAGAGAGCTTGAATTCGAAAAGGCGGCTTCGTTGAGAGATGATGTAGAAGCACTTCGTAAACAGGTTGTTGCATTATCTTGATGAACTGATTGAGCGTTATTGAAGGTAAAGCAAACGCAGCGTTTTTATTTTAGTTGTTTATAACATTGTGTTTATTGCAGAAATTCGCCTGAAATTGTCGTTGTAATCGGGGCGACAGTTGCATATAGTTGATACTTAAGTATCTATAACTATACCTATAATGGTGCCTTTATGCTGAATCGTCTTCAAGAGTCGGATATTAAATTGTTACGCGTGTTTTACGCGGTGGCAAGTTGTAATGGTTTCACTGCTGCAGAACCCGTGTTGCGTATGCAACGTCCGAATATCAGTGCTGCAATTAAGAAGCTTGAAGAACGACTTGATTTGGTATTATGCCACCGCGGTCGTGGTGGCTTTCAAATGACAAAAGAAGGCGAAGTGGTTTTCCAAGAAACCAAGCGTATTTTCAACGCCTTCGATAATTTTGTGTTTAATTTGAAATCATTGCACGATGACTACTCAGGTCACATTACGCTCGTGCTTATGGCAGGCCTGCCGCTTTCTATGCATTTAGCGGTGAGTAAAGCCGTTAAAAGCACGATGAAAAAATTTGATGATATCCACGTTAATATCCAAACACGTTTATACAATGAAGTAGAGCATGTTGCCTTATCTGGTGAATGCCATTTGGTGGTATCGACCTACGATATGGTAAAACCCGAATCTGTCACTTTTCATCCTATCGGGATCACAACAGACGGGCGTTTATATTGCTCACCTACACACCCGTTAGCCAAATATCGTGATACTGCACTGCCTGAAAATATAAAAATTGAAGATTTTCCGGCCATTGGTATCTCTGGTTTATCTTCGGCAAACTACATCGATAATGAGTCTCGTCTTGCTATTCAAACCTTTTCAGACTCCTTCGACGCTGCAATGTCAGCCATCATGACAGGTGAGTATATTGGTTTGTTACCCGATTACATGGCTAAAGAGCAAGGCGCAGCGCTAGGGCTAGTACCTATCGCCAATGGCAGCTTGTATAATTTTAGCCACGATCTATTTGTAATGAATGGCAAGAACACACGATTGAACCCAGTGTTACGACACTGCATAAAAGAACTCACTTACTTTATAGCTGAAAGTCAAAAGTAAGTTAGGTACAAAAATAAAGTATGAAAACGCCTTGTGAAAACAGGGCGTTTTTCGTTTCAACCAAAAAGGAATGGTTTATCTTCTTCTTAGTTAAATTAGTGTCGTTCTTTTTCGGAACGTATTTGTGCTTTTCACTGCATCATTATTTTGACGTACCTGTGGTGTTGGCTGCCGCTTTTACGGGTTTAGTAGGCAGTTTTTGGCATTGGCCTAATAAATATGGCAACCACCCTCAAGCGGCGATTTATGCGGGAGCCTTCGCGGGTATGTGCTCAAGTGCAATTATTACTGGGTGGGAAGCGCTATTATTTATTTCTGTGGTAGGGGCAGGCGTCTATACCTTAACCCGTAATATTTTCGAAGGCTTTGGGGGGCGGCTAGGGGCTATTGCATTTACCGCAGTCAGTAGCCTTATTCTTCTAAGGGCGTTGTTTTGACGGAACTACTAGTTGTTATAGCTACCCTTGCCGGAGCATTCGCCACCTACCGGTTAGCGAAACTGCCAAGGTTTAATGTAATTCGAGCATCCAGTTTACTCACTATTTTATTTTACTTTTCAGTGCTACTTCTCCAGAACGTGCTAGTGAGCGAAAGTCGCTCATCAGAAACAGCAGAATGTTGGGCAACGGTGTTTTTCGGAGGTAGTTTTGTAGGTATGAGCGCACCACATCGTTTTTCGTATTACTTGCTAACTATTTCGTCGTTATGTTTTGCCGTCATTTTTATGGTGTTGCTGCCATTGCTAGATGGAATTGGTGGTGCACTGGGGTGTAGTGCTTTTATTTCAGTGGCCATAAGCCACTCACTTCGCATAACGGTGAATAAGCTAAAAGGCGCCTGAGTAGGCGCCAAATCGATTATTCGTAGCTAAGGGGGTCAGTACAGTGATTCTCTCTGAACGCCTCTAAGCGCTCTTCACAGGCCCCGCATTTGCCGCAAGCTTTCTCTCTTCCGTTATAACACGTCCACGTTTCGCCGTAGTCTAAGCCCATTTTCAACCCGTCGGTTAAAATCGCTGTTTTGCTGTCTTTAATATAAGGCGTCACAATCTCTACCGGGGTGTAGTTGGCAATGCGACAAACATCACTCATCTTTTCCACAAACTCAGGACGGCAGTCTGGGTAAATAGCATGATCGCCCGAATGCGCGCCATAATACACTTCGTTTGCTTCTAAACTTACGGCATAGCCCACGGCTAAAGACAGCAAAATCATATTACGATTAGGCACGACCGTTTGCTTCATGCTAGGTTCTTCGTAATGTCCTTCTGGTACATCGATATCAGAGGTTAGCGATGAGCCACCTATTAAGCTATTAATAGCACTGATATCCACAATTTTGTGAGGCACGTTTAACGATTTACACACCGCTGCCGCATAATCTAATTCTTTCTTGTGGCGCTGACCATAATCAAAAGAGAGGGCGTGAACGGTCTTACCATCACGTAAAGCTTTGTGTAAAACAGTGAATGAGTCCATTCCACCTGAATAGATAACAACGACGTTTTCTGACATAGTTTTAAAGTTTTGAGAAATTATGCCCGAATTTTATGTGATCCTTGGTAAAATCGAAACATACAATCGTTAAAGGGTGACATTTTGTCGAAATTAACCACGCTGAATATAAATGAAATGTTCGAAACCATCCAAGGAGAAGGGGCACATACCGGTATTCCGTCTATATTTGTTCGCTTACAGGGATGCCCTGTGGGTTGCCCATGGTGCGATACCAAACATACTTGGACGCTGGACAACGCCTTGGTAACGACAGCACAACAGGTTATTGATAAGACCAACGAGTCTGAGCATTTTTTTGAAATCGATGAAAACAAGTTATTGTCGCTGTTTTCTGAACAAGGTTATGTGGCAAAGCATGTGGTTATCACCGGTGGTGAACCTTGTATGTATGACTTGCGCCCGCTTACCACGTTGTTACATGACAACGGCTTTTCCACTCAAATAGAAACAAGTGGCACTTATGAAGTGTTGTGTGATGATAGGACTTACGTGACGGTATCACCAAAAATTAATATGAAAGGGGGCATGCCGGTTTTGCTGAGTGCCCTTGAGCGTGCGAATGAAATAAAACACCCTATTGCCATGCAAAAACATATTGATGAGTTAGATGCGCTACTAGCAGATGTAACTTCGTTAGCAGGTAAGCAGGTTTGTCTACAGCCGATAAGTCAGCAACCACGGGCCACCCAACTTGCAGTACAAACCTGCATAGCCCGTAATTGGCGACTATCCTTACAAACACATAAATATATTGGTATAGAATAAATTACTTAAGCGTGAGCAAAGGAGTTCGATAATGGCGTTGAAGTATGTAAAAACGGTACTGCATTTGTGTGCGTTGCTTATATCAACACAAAGTGCCGCGGCATTGTGGACAATTAACTACCCCAAACCGCTAGATGACTCTGACGCTCGCGCCGAATACCCCATTGCCTTGCTCAAACTTGCCCTTGATAAAACAGGTGTAAATTACGAGTTATTACCTTCAGATCGCATTCTTCTGTCTGGAAAGGCACTGCGTCAACTGCGTGAAAATCGTGAGGTGAATGTGGTGTGGAGTATGACGGATAGTCAACGCGAAAAAGACCTTCTCCCCATTCGAATCCCGATTGCGAAAGGGCTCATTGGCCTGCGGGTATTTGTTATCAATGTAGATAGGGAAGCTGAATTTGCGCGGGTTTCATCAAAAAACGAATTAATGAACTTCACGCCATTGCAGGGTGAAGAATGGCCAGACACTAAAATACTGCAAGCCAACGGCTTTAATGTCGCCACGGTACCTAATTTCAAAGATGCTTATTCATTGTTACTTCAAAACAAGGGGGATTTCTTTCCTCGCTCTGTCATTGAGGTATCAGCTGAACTTGAAGGGCGATCGGCATCACTTAAGTTAGAACCCGAGATGGCAGTTTATTACCCTACCGCCATGTATTATTTCGTCAATAAGAGTAATCCAACGTTAGCACGGTTAATTGAAACAGGATTGAATCGCGCTATTGAAGACGGCTCTTTCGAAGCACTATTTAAATCTTCAAATGAAGCCATTTTAGAGCAGCTAGATATTAAGAACAGACGAATCTATACACTTGATAACCCCTTATTACCGTCTGAAACGCCGTTAGCCGATGAGCGGCTTTGGTACGTTATTGATAAACAGCGGCAATAACAAGACGTCACCCTCATAAAAAAACGCGGCTTTAGCCGCGTTTTTTTACTTAAAAATTCAGGTGCTCAGAACTAGTCAGAAGCACCAGAGTGCACGTCTTTCATTGAACGACCTGAAGGATCGGCATTGTTCTTAAAGCTTTCATCCCATTCAAGTGCTTCAACCGTACTACAAGCGATAGATTTGCCACTAGGTACACATCGAGCCGCGCTTTCTTGCGGGAAGTAACCTTCAAAGATGGTGCGGTAGTAGTAACCTTCTTTAGTATCTGGCGTGTTCACAGGGAAGCGGAACTCGGCAGAAGCAAATTGTTGGTCAGATACTTCGTTCTCTACGAAATCACGGATAGAGTCAATCCAAGAGTAGCCTACGCCATCGCCGAACTGTTCTTTTTGACGCCATAGCACTTCAGCAGGCAAGGTATCACCGTTGTCGAAAGCTTTGCGTAAAATCCATTTTTCCATTTTGCCATCAAGACACATTTTATCTTGAGGGTTTAAGCGCATGGCCACGTCGATAAAGTTTTTATCTAAAAATGGTACACGGGCTTCAACACCCCATGCTGATGTTGCCTTGTTTGCACGAGCACAATCGAACAAGTGAAGGCGATCTAGTTTACGTACCGTTTCTTCGTGGAACTCTTTTGCATTCGGCGCTTTGTGGAAGTACAAGTACCCACCAAAAATCTCATCGGCGCCTTCACCAGACAATACCATTTTAATACCCATGGCTTTAATCTTACGGGTCATTAGGTACATTGGCGTTGCCGCACGAATAGTGGTGGTGTCATAAGTTTCTAGGTGGAAAATCACGTCACGAATGGCATCAAGCCCTTCTTGAATGGTGAAGTGAATTTCGTGGTGTACCGTACCAATCATATCAGCCACTTTCTTAGCAGCTTTCAAATCGGGTGCACCTTCAAGACCTACCGCGAAGCTGTGCAGGCGAGGCCACCATGCTTCTGTTTTATCTTCGTCTTCAACACGTTTAGCAACATACTTTGCCGCAATGGCAGAGACTAACGATGAGTCAAGACCACCCGATAACAATACCGCATAAGGTACGTCAGACATCATGTGAGACTTCACTGATTTTTCAAACGCTACACGTAAATCGTCAAGGTTAGTGGTGTTGTCTTTTACTGCATCGTATTCCATCCAATCACGTTTGTAGTACTTCGTGATCTGTCCGTCTTTACTCCATAGGTAATGCCCAGGAGGAAATTCGCTAATGGTTTTACAAATAGGCGCCAACGCTTTCATTTCTGAAGCAACGTAGAAGTTGCCATGCTCATCGTAACCTGTGTATAGAGGAATAATACCCATATGGTCGCGAGCAATTAAATAAGCATCCTGTTCATCATCATAAAGGACAAATGAGAACATGCCTTCTAATTCATCAACAAAGCTCACACCTTTTTGCTGATAAAGCGGAAGAATAACCTCGCAATCTGAGCGAGTTTTAAAAGGATAAGGTTCTGCTAAATCGTCAGCGAGTTGCTTGTGATTATAAATTTCGCCATTGACGGCTAAAACTTGTTTGCCATTTTGGCTGATAAGCGGCTGAGCGCCGGTGTCCACATCAACAATAGCCAATCTTTCGTGACAAAGAATGGTATTGTCATTATTCCAGATTCCCGACCAGTCAGGGCCACGGTGGCGCAATAATTTTGTTAATTCGAGGGCTTGGGTTCTGAGTTCAGACACATCGGTTTTGATATCAAGGATACCGAAAATACCACACATAAAACGGATTCTCTCTGTTCACTTGTTGAAAAATAATTGAGGTTTTTTCTGTCGGGTACTCGCGAACGAGTTGGCGAAGGTATTGTTGTTTTTTTTAATCGCGCTTTCGCATGCCTTGAATGTGCCAGTCTGACAGGAAATTGCAAGTACAATATGATGAGAAAATGGAAATTGTTATTCCAAAACACTATGTTCTTTGGTGAAAGCGTCACTGCTCTTAGAGGCGATAGATAATATGTCGCACAAATACTAGGCAGGATACAAGTTTTACTCACTGTGCTTATATCGAAAATCATTTTATAACCTTATGATTTAAAATGATTTATATTTGTATCTCTTTGCGTTCTTTGGGTGCATAATCTGCCGGTTTTTTCAACACCTGGTAAAGGGTATGCAATTTTCAAACGACCGAGTTTCGGTTTATGTTATTCCTGATGTAGATAGCCTTCAATTGGACACGAGTGTTCAGGGGGCGCGCTATCGTGATGCAATGCACATTGAAGTGACAGGCGGTGAAGCTTGGCTTTTTGAGTACGGCGTAGTGGTTTTTTGGGGCGTAGTAGAAGAAGAGCGTGTTGCCTTGCTAAATAGGTTACAGGTTAGCCCTAAGTTATTGTCTGGTATTCACCAAGAGCATCTGCAATTTGCATTTACAAGCGATGTGCTTAGGCTGCAACGGGACTTAATTACGCTTTCGATTGACGATCCATTACTTCGGCTATCAATTAGCCATGGATTAGCGCAATCAATTAAGCTCAATGAATATGAGTACAAAGCGCAAGATACTATTACTCGCTATGCGTATTTGCCGAAAGCGTTGGCCGAAACGGGCAAAATAACATTGCGTCGCCCTGCTTTGGCAAAGATACGTGGGCATTTGTTTAGTACAAAGAGTGACATCTTTTTGCATTATGGGTTGCTTGATACACCAGAGTTCTTTTGGGAATACCCAGAATATGAACATGCTTATAATGCCACGGCGCGGTACTTGGATATTCGTCCAAGGGTAGATGTGCTTTCAAACAAGCTGAATGTTATTCATGAGTTGTTCGAGATGTTAGCTGAAGAGCTAAATCATAAACATTCATCGTTTTTGGAATGGATAATTATTATCTTGATTGCGTTTGAAATAGCGACGTTTGGCGCTGAAGAACTCAAAGGGTTGTTCATGTAAAAAAGCTCACTACAAAAAAGCCCTGTATTAACAGGGCTTTTTTAGCTTAAATTGTTTGTGTTAAATAAGGGTCAACGATAGAAATTAGTCTTCACGTTGAAACTCACTGGTTTCCTTCCACGAAGGCCATTGTTCAGCGTTAGCTACGTTAAAACCTACATCAAACAACAGTTGGGTGTCTTGCACTATGCCGCTTAAATCCCAATCGTCACGGTATTGATCGCATACCTGGTGATAACAGCCCGTCACAATCACATTCATCCGTTTACGATATTTAGCAGTTGTTTCGTCAGCAGGTTCGTTACCACCTTCTGCATAAAGCGCAGGTACGCCTTTTTTTGCAAAGCTGAAGTGGTCAGAGCGATAGTAATAACCTGCTTCTGGACGGTCTTCCTGAGTAAGGGTTCTGCCTTGTTTATCGGCAGCAGTTTTAAGGTAATCTTCTAAGTCTGATTTACCCATACCTACCACGGCCACGTTCTTGGTTTTGCCTAACACGTTCATGGCATCCATATTAATATTGGCCACCGTATCTTCCAGCGGAATGACGGCGTTGTCTGCGTAGTATTTACTGCCCAGCAAACCTTGTTCCTCAGCAGTGACTATCAAAAAAGATACAGAACGCTTCGGCGCAATATCTAAGTTGGCGTAGGCTTTTGCCATAGCCAAAATAGCAGCACTACCCGTGGCGTTATCGTGGGCACCATTGTAGATATTATCGCCTTCTTTAGATTCATCTTTTCCTAGATGATCCCAGTGCGCGGTGTAAATAACGTGCTCGTTGGGTAACTCTGAGCCAGGTAGTGTGGCAATAACATTGTGGCTTTGAGATTTTTTAAATGTATTTCGCACGGTTACCGAAGCATTAATATCCATCGCTTTATGATAAGGCCCAAGCTTGGCTTGATTCTTTTCTTCTTGAAAATTAAAGCCTGCATCAGCAAATACTTTTTCTGCAGCACTTAAGGTTAGCCAACCTTCAATGGCAACACGGCTAGCGCCTTTGTCTTTTGATACTAATCCATACTGAGGGCCGCTCCAGCTATTCGCCACTACTGACCAACCGTAAGAGGCTGGAGCCGTTTCGTGAACAATTAATGCGCCGGCAGCGCCTTGGCGGCTAGCTTCTTCGTATTTGTAACTCCAGCGACCATAGTAGGTCATCGTTGTGCCTTGGAATTTCCCGCTCTCAGGGTTTTCGAAGCCTGGGTCGTTCACCAATATCACGACGGTTTTGCCAGTAACATCTAGGCCTTCATAATCGTTCCAATCGTATTCGGGAGCGTTAACGCCGTAGCCCACAAATACCAGTTCTGAGTTTTCAAGTGATACGGTTTCTTGCTCACGTTTAGATGAAGCAACCATGCCTTCTTTATACGCAAAGCTATTATCGCCAATTGTCATGGTCATTTCAGGGTTAGCGGTCATTTCCATTAACGCGACTTTTTGAAGGTAGCTGTCACCATTACCCGGTGACAATCCCGCTTTTTCAAACTCACGGGTGAGATAATCCAGTGTTTTGGTTTCACCAATGGTGGTGGGCAAGCGACCTTCAAATTCATCAGATGACAATATTTTTAATGGTTCTCGAATATCTGCATCTGAAATGCTGGCGTAAACTGCGTCGAAATTAGTCGCGATATTCTTTTTTTGAGTTTGGATTTGAGTTTGGGGTTCAGGCTGCGTCGAGCCGTTTTCAGGCGCGTTATTGGGGCTGCAAGCACTTACCGCTGATACGGCAGTTACCAGCAAGGGCAAAAACATTTTTTTCATTGTTAGTCTCTGTTTGCTCTACAATACCGCCCAGTATAGAGAAAACCTTAAGACGAACCAATATTAAGTATGCCAATACCTGTTACTCCTTGGTGTAAACACCATATTCAAGATAATGCGTCTTTACCCGTACATACGCTGTTGAAAGAGTTTATGTTATTAGACGACACTGACTTTCCTAGTGCTGCAAAACTCAATCGTTTACGTGAAGTATTTCAGCCGCAATGGCAGGGCCCTGTGTTTATAGCACAAGGGGATCTTAACAAGATAAGTGATAACAGCTGTGATACAAACAGCAGTGAAAACGATAGCCGTTACTATGAAGAAATTATCGCGAGTGATAACTGCGTACCTACGCGGGAAAATAGCTGGCATGATTTGTTCAATGCACTTATTTGGATACAATTTCCCGCTACAAAAGCGTTACTGAATACGCTACACATGCAAGATATTGCGCACCATGGCACACACCCAAGAACCGAGCGACGAAACCGCATTACGCATTTTGACGAATGCGGCGTAGTACTGGCGCTTGAGGAAGGGGATGCCAGTAAATCCAACATGTTGCTGAATACGTTAGCCCAACATCAATGGCAGGATAGCTTTGTTATTCATAGACATGAGTGGGGATCCCACATGACCCCCTTTATTTTTGGGCATGCAAACCTTGAGATGATGCTCTCGCCTTTTATCGGACTTACGGGGAAGTGGTTGGCAGTGAATGTGCCTAAAGGGTTTAGCGAGATGAATAAATGGGAACAGCGCCGAGAGGTAGACAAATCGTTGGTGAAACGTATTACTGAGCTTGATGCGTTTAACAAAGCTCCGCTACTAAAGCCTATTCCTTTGCTTGGCGTACCAGGGTGGTACGAAAACCAAGATGAAGCTTTTTATAACAATAGTGAATACTTTAGGCCCCTTAGGGCGGGGGCGAAACCTTCTATTCAGTTACCGCTTTTCGACATAACGACGTTTTGATAATAGATTGATGAGGGCATACTGGCGACGATCCCCTTAAACCAACACCCTTCAATCAAAATCGTCAATTCAGCACAGTAAGTTCAATACAAGGTCTCACACTTTTTGTGTTAGTACCTGCAACGCGCTTCTTACCCCAAGCTTAGGTGTAAGAAGCGCGTTGTAAGTGGTATAGCATACTAGATAAGCGCGAACACACCCCAAATACCGTAAATCACTACGTATGGAGCAGAAGCAATAATTGCCGCCTTTTTCGTAGAAAATGAGGTCCATTGGGTAATACCTACCATGGTGAGATAGATAGTCCAAAATAACTCAACACGAATAGCTTGAGCAAATGCAAACCATGGTGATGTCATTTCGACACCGAGTAGGTAAGAAAGTGACAGTGGAGCAAGTATTGCCGGTGATATTTGATGATCGCTCGCAAACATAATTAGTGTCGCCGCGATAAGGCCTGTTACTACGTAAGGCATAGATACCCACCACGTAAAGCCATACCAGTCTGTAAAACCAAAAACGTGACTGTCATCACTGCGTGTCGTTAAATTCAAATAAACGGCAAAAATAGCGTTAACCACAGTAAGTGCAAAGAATGCGCCTAGTAATTGGGTCAGCATTAGGGTGTTTCTGGTGAAAAAGGCGCGCATTTGGTCTTCTTCTGCGGGACTCATTGCATCTTGGGCGGCAATATTAATATTCGCAAACCATTCAATATCAACGAAGTTAACGTATAGATATTGAGACGCCAACGTCATCATCATAACAATAAGAAAAGGAAACCAACTCCAATTGTTTTTTTCGCCAACCGCTTTAAATACGCCATTGGGCCGAAAGAATATATCGTTACACGCTTGAAAGGGGTTTGATACTGACTGCATCCGTTGCTCCGAGATAAAATATTATATTCGTTTGGGTTAGGTTACTGATATAGCGAAGCTAAGTACAGGAGCTGTTTAAAGAACTGTACCTGTTTTTAGTAAAAACTTGTGTCGAGAGCCTAGTTGAGAAACTTAACCGTGCTCACAGCAATGCCACAAACGTAAAAAGGCCAGTATTAAATACTGGCCTTTTGATAACATCGTCTATTGCGTAACTGATACTTCGTAAAGGGGGTATCGTTTAATGACTTAAATACGTTAAGTTCAATAAGCAGAGCACGATTGCGCTATACAGTAGCGAGATAGGTAACCCTATTCGGATAAAATGGCTAAATTTATAATTAGCCGCATTAAACACTAACAGGTTAGTTTGGTATCCAAACGGCGATATAAAGCTAGCACTCGCTGCAAAAGCAACCGATAACGCAAACGGCATAAGTGGGGCACCGATGATTTCAACCAGCCCATATGCAAAGGGGAACATGAGCGCAGCTGCTGCGTTATTGGTCACAAATTCGGTTAACAGTAGGGTAGTAAAATACACCACGATTAACGCAATAAACCAATCGGTGTCGGCTAAGTAGGGAATTAACTGCGCAGTCGAAATGGCAATAACGCCCGACGACTCTAATGAGGTGGCTAAGCTTAACGCCCCAACAATCACAATAATAAGGTTCAGCGGTAAATTACGCTTCATCTCACCGTTGTTTGTTACCTTAGAGCCAATCAATACAGCCGCCAAAAACAACAAACCCATCGCAAGTGAAATAATATCTGCCGCGGCTAACGTCACTACAGTTAGAAATCCACCAAGGGTTATCCATTCCTGTCGATTGGTTAGCGGGCGAGAGATTTTCTGCTCAGACAATATAAAGAAGTTTTTACTTAAATTTTGTCGCGTATTGAAATCTGGCCCAGCCGCAAGCAACAGAAAATCACCCGCTTTAAGCTTAATTTCACCGAGCTTACCTGATAGTTGCTCGCCGTCACGGCGAATAGCCACTACGGCCGAATCGAACAATGCCCTAAAACCGAGGTTTTTAATGGTTTGCCCAATAATTTGTGCGCGGTTTGCCACAACCACTTCCGTTAAGCTTTCACGCAAAATACCATCGGTTTCGGCAAAGGTGGTTAACCCTTTTATGTGGCTTAAGTTATCAAGCTTTTGAACATTGCCGGTAAAGATAAGTTTATCGTTTTCTGCAATCACTAAGTCGGGGCCCACGGGAGAAATAAGGTTTCCGTCGCGAACCACTTCAACCAAAAATAATTCAGGTAAGTTACGAAGGTGGTTTTGTTCAACGGTTTTGCCAATGAGCTCTGAACCCGTATTTACTTTAGCTTCCACCATGTACTCTTGGTAGTTGTCATTCTTGTTCGCAATATTAGGCAGTAACGGTGTAAGCACAAACATCAGTACGCCGCAGCTTAAACCGGCCACTAGCCCGTATAATGTGAAGTCGAAAAAGTTAAAGCCAGGGTGTCCATGCTCTTGTAAAAAGCTATCGACAATCAGGTTGGTTGAAGTACCAATTAAGGTAACGGTTCCACCTAAAATAGCGGCATAAGAAAGCGGAATAAGTAAACGCGAAGCAGGGTGATATTGGTTTTGCTTAATAGGGCCTATAAGGCTGGCCACAATAGCGGTATTGTTTAACAGCGCTGATGAAATGAAGGTGAGTGAAAACAACTTCCAATACGACTTAGAGAAGCTCGTACTCACTAGTTTTCTACCAATACGCTTTATTAACGCAGTTTTATCTATTGCACTGCTGACGAGCAACAGCAAGACAAGGGTAATCAGCCCTTTGTTGGTTAGGTTCAACAAAATGTCATCAAGTGACAATTGTTGTGAAACCAATAGTAATAACACGGCGCCTGAAAAAACAGTAGACGGGCGCTGATTTGAAAAAATCAGCGCAAAAATCGTGCTGGCGAAAATCGCCAGCACGATAAACTGGTTAATATCCATATATTTTCCAGTCCTGCTTTTACAGCTTGCTAATGTCCACAGCGCTCCAATGAGGGAAGTGCTTACGTACTAGCGCATTAAACTCTAATTCAAACTCTGAGAAGTCTGGAGAAGCGTGTTGTGCATCTTTAGCAAGTTCATCAATGATCATACCTGCGCCAACAGTACTGTTAGTCATGCGATCAATAACGATGAAAGAACCAGTAGGGCGATTACGCTTGTACGGGTCGCACGCGACGGATTGGGTAAATTTCACATCTACCACACCAATTTCATTCAAGTTAAGGTGCATCGCGTCTTTTTCTTCAAGGGTGTTCACATCAATTTGGTTATCGATATGAGACACAACACCTGTTGTTGACTTGGTCGCAAACTTAAACAAGAACTGCTTGTTTGGCATAAGTGGCTCTTCGTCCATCCATACCAAATGTGTTTTAAATTGAGTAGAAAGTAGCGGTAAGTTACCTGACTTAACAATCATGTCGCCACGTGAAATATCAATTTCATCTTCCAGCGTAAGGGTAACCGCTTGAGGTACGTAAGCACGCTCTTGGTCGCCTTCAAAAGTCACAATTGATTTTACTTTCGACGTTTTACCAGAAGGAAGTGCAGTTACTTCGTCGCCTGGTTCAATTTGACCAGATACCACCGTACCTGCAAAGCCACGAAAATCTAGGTTAGGGCGGTTAACGTATTGAACAGGGAAGCGAAAATCATCGTGATTATCGTCTTCACCAATTTTCGTGTTCTCTAGCATCTGCATAAGCGGAATACCATCGAACCATGGTGTGTGTTCGCTCACGTTTACTACGTTGTCACCTTCAAGTGCAGAAAGCGGTACGAACTGAATATCTGGAATATCCAATTGCTCTGCAAATTTCAGATAGTCTTGCTGAATCTGGTTGTACACTTCTTCAGAGTAATCCATTAAGTCCATTTTGTTGATAGCAACAATAACGTGCTTAATACCTAACAAAGATACGAGGAAAGAGTGACGTTTAGTTTGCACTTTTACGCCGCCACGAGCATCAACAAGTATGATGGCAAGGTCGCAAGTAGATGCGCCAGTTACCATGTTACGCGTGTACTGTTCGTGCCCCGGAGTATCGGCAATAATAAACTTACGCTTGTCGGTAGAGAAGTAGCGGTAGGCTACGTCAATCGTAATACCTTGCTCACGTTCTGACTGAAGGCCATCAACCAATAAGGCTAAATCGACTTTCTCGCCAGTCGTACCTGACTTTTTGCTGTCTTTAGTAATGGCAGCAAGTTGGTCTTCATAAATCATTTTTGAGTCATGAAGTAGGCGACCGATTAGGGTACTTTTACCGTCATCTACACTTCCGCATGTAAGGAAACGTAGCATGTCTTTTTGTTCGTGTTGCTCAAGGTAAGACAGTATGTCTTGCTTTAATAAATTGTTTTCGTTGTTCATGTTATGCGCTCACAAGGAAAAAGGGGTTTAACACAGACTCTTTTTGGTTGTAAGTAAGAGCGTCGGCGTTGTCATTTAACGGATCGTTTGGGTCTAGCACAGTTACATTGGCACCTGCGGCTAGGGCTACAGCATGGGCTGCACCTGTGTCCCACTCAGATGTTGGGCCTAAGCGAGGATAAAGGTGAGCTTCACCTTCAGCCACTAGGCATAACTTTAATGAACTACCCATGGCCACTAATTCAGTTTCACCCTCTAGTTGAGACAGTAAATTTTGAATTTCGGGGCTTTGGTGAGAGCGACTTCCTACAATCTTCCATACTTCAGCACCATCGTGTTTACGTGCAGAAATAGCAGTAAATTCGCCATCTATTTCAGTCCATGCGCCTTCACCCACAATGCCTACATAACTTTTGTTAAGTGCTGGTGCGTACACCACACCCATGGTAGGTTTGCCGTCTTCAATCAACGCAATGTTCACCGTGAATTCACCATTCTTTTTAATGAATTCTTTCGTGCCGTCAAGCGGATCAACAAGCCAGTAAGACTGCCATTGTTTGCGCTCATCCCATGAAATATCTGCCGATTCTTCGGATAAAATAGGAAGGTCGGATTCTTTTCCAAGGGCATCAACAATTACGTTGTGCGCCGCCAAGTCAGCTTCGGTTAGCGGGCTAGTATCTTGTTTTTCGTAAATGGCGAAATCTTTATCGTAAATCGCCATTATCTTATCGCCTGCTTCTTTAGCAATGCGAAGAATGGTTTGTGCCAGTGTATTAGTCATTGTATTAGCCTGGGCCATTACACAAGTCCTTTTTCTTGCAGTAACGCATATAAGCGTTCAGCAGTTTGCTCTGCAGGTTCATCTTGATACGTTAAATGTATCTCAGGCTTTTCCGGTGCTTCATAAGCAGAGTCGATACCAGTGAAATCTTTAATCTCACCGCTACGCGCTTTTTTATAAAGCCCTTTCGGGTCGCGCTTTTCACACACTTCGATAGGTGTGTCGATAAACACTTCAACGAACTCACCGTCTTCTAAAAGGCCACGGCAATAGTCGCGATCCGCTTTAAAAGGAGAGATGAACGCTGTTAATACCAGCGTGCCAGAATCTACAAACAGTTTTGCAACTTCACTAATTCTGCGAATATTTTCCACGCGGTCTTTATCGCTAAAGCCTAAGTCGCCACACAAGCCATGACGCACGTTGTCACCATCTAATAGGTAAGTGTGCTTATCTTGCTCGTGAAGTTTCTTCTCAAGCAAGTTGGCCAACGTCGACTTGCCAGAACCACTTAGGCCGGTAAGCCAGAACACGCGAGGCGATTGATTCAGCTTTGCAGCGCGGGTGGTTTTATTCACCTCATGCTTGTGCCAAACAACGTTGTCGGTGGCCATTAGAAATACCCTTCCATTTTCTTCTTCTCCATAGAGCCAGAACTATCGTGATCGATCACGCGGCCTTGACGCTCGGAAGTCTTAGTAAGTAGCATTTCTTGAATTACTTCTGGCAAGGTAGCCGCAGTAGATTCAACCGCACCAGTTAATGGGTAACAACCCAGTGTACGGAAGCGTACTGAACGCATTTCAGGCGTTTCGCCTTCGTTCATTGGCATACGTTCGTCATCAACCATAATCAATACACCATCACGCTCTACAACAGGGCGAGGTTTCGACAAGTAAAGCTGAGGAATGTCGATGTTTTCTAAGTAAATGTATTGCCAGATATCAAGCTCAGTCCAGTTAGACATAGGGAATACACGGATGCTTTCACCTGGGTTAACTTGCGAGTTGTAGATGTTCCAAAGCTCAGGACGTTGGTTTTTAGGATCCCAACGGTGGTTGCTATCACGGAATGAGTAAACACGCTCTTTCGCGCGAGATTTTTCTTCGTCACGACGCGCCCCACCAAAGGCAGCATCAAACTTATATTTGTTTAAGGCTTGCTTAAGCGCAGCAGTTTTCATGATATCAGTGTGCTTTGCTGAACCATGTGAGAACGGGCCTACGCCTTGTTCAACGCCTTCTTCATTAATGTGTACTAGCAAATCGAAACCATGTTTCTTGGCTTGCTGGTCACGAAACTCAATCATTTCTTGGAATTTCCACGTAGTGTCAACGTGAAGCAATGGAAATGGAATTTTACCAGGAGCAAAAGCTTTGCGCGCTAAATGCAACAACACCGAAGAGTCTTTTCCAACAGAATAAAGCATTACCGGATTATCAAACTCCGCAGCAACTTCACGGAAAATTTGAATACTCTCGGCTTCGAGTTGTTTCAGATGCGTAACAGACGGGATACTTGCAGTCATTTTCGAGTCCGATTTATGTTATATAAGATTAAGTTATATGCGAGTTATTTTTATGCATAGAACAATAACACATTTAATTCTCAATGTAGTATGCGATTTTGCTATTTAAAATAGCTGGCTTATACCAAGAAATAAAAGTGTCATATAAATTGGGCATAAGCGCGGTCTTATCTGTCGGCCAAGACGCATAATCAGTAGCTACTGCAGTGAGAAAAGGGCGCTTAATACAGTTTGAGGAATGTATAAAAAAGCCCCGTTGTACGGGGCTTTTGGCGATGTTATTGACTAGCTAATTAAAAGGTTTAAGCGAGTTACCGATGAGATTCAAGTTTCTTCTGAAAAGCATCGAAGGTTTCAAGTACCCCTTCTCGAGGCGTCCCTGATTTGCTCAATATTAAAATGGTCAGACTAGATAGAATGAACCCAGGTACAATTTCGTACATCCAGCTTCCTAACGATTCTCCATTAATTGTCACTGGTAGGTAAATCCATAATAATACGGTCACTGCACCTACAACCATACCGCCAAGGGCTGCACGACGGGTCATTTCACGTTTAAACAAGCTGAATAATACTAGCGGGCCAAATGCAGCACCAAAGCCTGCCCATGCATTACTCACCAAATCTAGAATACTGCTGTCTCTGTCATAAGCGAGAAATATAGCGACCAAGGCAACAGCTACCACACTGCCGCGCCCAGCAATTACTAACTCTTTATCGGACGCATCACGTCTGATAAACGCTTGGTAAAAGTCACTCGTCAGAGAACTTGATGTCACTAATAACTGTGAAGAAATAGTACTCATAATGGCCGCTAAAATAGCCGCAAGTAGGAATCCACCAATAAGTGGGTGGAACAGGATTTGTGAAAGGTAGATAAAAATGGTTTCAGGGTCGATACTATTTCCATTACCAGTAACGTAGGCCAGCCCAAACAAGCCTGTCATGAGCGCACCAATAATAGAAACTATCATCCAACTCATGCCGATTCTACGTGCGGTGGGAATGTCTTCAACAGAACGGATTGCCATAAAACGTACAATAATGTGTGGTTGTCCGAAATAACCAAAACCCCAAGACATCAGGGATATGATACCAATAACCGAGATGGCCTCATTAGTAGACGCATCCATAAAGGCATTGAAGAGGGCTGGACTGATACTATCCAGGGCGTTAATAGAAGCGCCTATACCACCAAGTTCAGTGATGACCACTGCAGGCACGAGTATCAATGATATGAACATGATACAGCCTTGCACGAAATCGGTCATGCTCACCGCCATAAAGCCGCCTACTAGTGTGTAAGCAACTACTACGCCTGCAGTTACATATAAGCCAACTTCGTAGGAAAGACCGAATGAGGTCTCAAATAGCTTTCCGCCAGCGACTACGCCCGACGAAGTATAAAGGGTAAAGAAAATAACAATAACCACAGAGGCAATAACACGAAGTAATCGAGAGTTGTCAGCAAAACGGTTTTCAAAATAATCAGGAAGGGTAATCGAATTATTAGCAACCTCGGTGTAAACCCTCAAACGAGGCGCAACTAAAATGTAATTGGCTAATGCACCAAGTACAAGGCCAACGGCTATCCACGCAGCGGAAAGACCTGAAACGTACATCGCACCGGGAAGACCCATGAGCATCCATCCGCTCATGTCTGATGCACCAGCTGATAGCGCAGTAACCGCAGGGCCGAGTTGCCGGCCACCTAACATGTAGCCTTCTACATTCGTATCTGTTTGCCGGTAAGCGAAAAGACCGATACCCAGCATGACAGCAAAATAGAGTCCCAATGAAATGATCGTACCCGTAGCCATATAAATTCCCTATGTTTTTTCATGCAATGCTACCATCAATAGCAAAGACTCTCTACGTAAGTCATTAACCTTGAATATCTTGAGTACGTATAAACCCCAATAAAGTTTGCTAAATTCAGAAAGCTGACAGATTCAAAATGGGAGTGAATGTTATAAATTCTCGTTCAAATAAGCGGGGAACGACATGGTTTCTATCTTACCTCTACCGGCACTTTTGGCGCGGTAGAGCAAGTTATCGCATGCCTTTATAATCTTATTGATATTTCGCTCACTTTTTACCTGAATGACACCGGCCGAGAAGCTGGCACTGAAAGTCGCCTCAGTTGTTGACCAATCTTGATGGCTCTCTATCGAAATTTTTACGTCTTCTAGCAAGGCTTTCGCGTTTTCTTCTGTTGTATCGTGTAGATACAATAAGAATTCTTCCCCGCCATAGCGGCAGAACTTATCTGTCTTTCTAATTCGTTGGCGGACAACTTTCCCAAATTTTGTTAGTACTTCATCACCTACCACATGACCGTACCTGTCATTTACTTTTTTGAAATGGTCTAAGTCGAGAAGCACTAAACAAGATGTCACCTTGCTAGACATAGGTTTCGCAATTGCCTTAAACATGGCCCTCCTGACAAGAGCACCAGTCAAATCATCAATTTCACTAGCTTGAGCACGGGAGCGCTGTCTACGCCAAAACCAGAATAGTAAAAACGTCGACATCACGGCAACTAACGCAAAAGTGAGAGCTTGGAATCGCTCCGCTTTTAACTTTAAGGTTTGTTTGTCTTTTAATCGTGCCATTTCTTGCAACTTGTTAATGGTAATGTCTCGTTGCAACGGTGAATCGATGTTTATTTCATCCAAGTGTTTAACTGATCTATTTGGCTGGTTTCTAAGAAAATCGTATCGATGTTGATGGAAAAGCGCTTTTTTGAAATTTCCCCTTAATCTATGTAGATCCCTAAGATGGGCGTGCTTGGTTAGCAAAATTGACGAACTGTAAGAAGAATTCTTGGCTTGTAAATCAAAATCCGACGTTAACGCATCCATAGCCATTTCAAATTCAGTGCCACTGCCTTTAAGTGCCAAGTGCGTTGCTTGAAGAGAAGATAACACGGGCAATAGATTTATGTCTGTGGGAAGTGTAACACCCTCAAAATGAGATAAGTTTTCAGTTAGCGCCGCTATTTTCTCACGATCGCCCTGTTTATCTCGGTGAAGGTAAACACTGACTCTTAACCATAAACTGAATAGCGTTTGTTGAACACTTCGATTTTCGATAGAAACTAGCTCTGATTCGTCCACCATTGTGAAAGCATCGTCAAATCTTTGTAAGTGGTTTAGACTATTGATTAATCCGACATAAACGTATGACGTCGCAATATCATGTTCCTTGCTATCTTCTATGACGAATTTCTGGTGAGCGACAGCGCGACTATAAATATTTAGATTGGTGTAAGCATCGGCGAGCCATGAATGCGCCATTCTTTTATTAAGTGCAGTCTCTAGGTTGTACTCTTTATCGAAATGTTTCAAAAAGGGCAGTGCATATTCAATTTCCACGACCGCTTTCATTTGGTTTATTTCGGAGTATTCCATAGCAAGCCAGATGCTAGTAATGGCGACCGCATGATGATCTGTGGTTTTTAAGGCTTCTTGTTTGAGCGAATAGAGTAGGGGAATACTATATTCTAAACGTTCACTAGTTTCTAAATGCGCATTCGCAGTTTTATACATAATAAAGACTGCTTTTAAAGCAAAATACCGACTTGCATTAATGTTCTTGAGATACGTCCAATCATCTGGCGATGCTTCGTCAACCAAATCTAAGGGAAGCTTCGAGCCTGATGTAGATAAAGAAGCGTCTAAGTGGTAAAGAACGGTTTTGATTACCTTTCCAATCGCTGATGAGTCCTGTTGAATTTCGCTCGCTATGATTAATTGAGTAATCTCATCATTATTCAGCCCAGGAGGGCTATTCCACATATACATGACGGTGTTAACAAGATTGCCTAATTTGCGAAATTTCTCTTCTTCGCTAAGAAAGTTGTTTGCAACAGCATTAACGGAGGTAAGAGAGACTATTACTACGAAAAGACAGAAGCGGGTCTTCTGAAAAAAGAAGTGAAATAGAGGTGAAGCCGCACGGCTAAAGCGTATATTCATAGGGTAATACTCGTTTTCTTACTACCGCTAGGATTAGCTCTATAGCAGCGAAAACGAAACCAGATGTTATTCTTATTAGTCGATAGTATAAAGTAAGCTGCTCAGTGTTGAAATATCCGACGTCATGTAAATATAGCTAATCATATACACAGGTATAAAAAATCGGCCGCTAGGGCCGATAAAAAATGGGTTTACTGAATACCGTTAAACTATTCAATCTTAGCTAAAACAGCCAAAGCTAATACAGAATAGGCTAGGCAGAAAAGTGAATCTTGTCGGTAACGGCTTTTTTCATTTCAGTTAAGTCAGCACCTTTATTACCAACCACCATAATATTAGCGTGATGCATTTTTATGCTTTCGCCATGGTATTGCTTGTCTTCAAACTCAGCCGGTACTCTCACATCACCGCGCTCGGGCACGATAAACACTGACATTTTACCTTGCGGGGTATCAACAATAAGGTGCAAACTTCTTACTGTGCTTAAGTGACAGTAGTTTACCACTTCAACATCACCAATCATGTCTGTAAAGCTGCCACCAAAGCTGGCGAGTTTTGCATTTACTTGCTCTAAATCTACTGGCAATAATGAATGCGCCCGCTCAGTTTCTGCGTATTGCATATGCGCAAGTGCTTGCCCGCCAATACTAACCGGCTGGTGATACCACATGGTAAAACCTATTCCCACCGTAAAGGCAATACTGGCGGCCATGGCCACATACCAGCGACTTCTTTTCTGATAGCTTGCAAATTCATTTGCCGACTGCTGCCAGATGAGCTTATGCTTCAAGTCTTCAGGTACATCTACTTTTACCGCTTGTTTTAACTGCTTATCGAATTGCTTTTGTTCGTTCCAGAATTTACGTTTGCTTTCATCAGCTTTCGCTGCGGCGATAACATCACTGTCAGTGGTTTCTGGATCGGCGTAAATTCGACGCCTAAATTCTAATTCATCCATTTGCCTGACCTCTCTGTTCATTTTGCCTTTCTAATGCCTCTCTCAATTGGTTTCTTGCACGGAATAATCGTGTCATCACGGTATTTTTATTCAAATTCAGTTGCTGTGATATTTCATCACCGCTAAAACCAAATATAAGCTGCAAGACCAGAGGCTCGCGGTATTCGTCACTTAGCCCACCCAATAAACGGTGTAGCTCTCGGTCTTGAACATCGCCTTCTGCATCTTGAGTTTCATCATGCACCGACACATCATCGATATCGACAGTATCGAATTGTTTGCGCTCAAAGCGTCGCGCATTCTCGCGGCGCAATATGGTAATTAACCATGACTTGGCCGCTTTTTCATCATTGAGTGAGTCGAGTGAGCGCCATGCTCTTAAAAAGGTTTCTTGCACAATATCTTCCGCCACCGAGCGGTCTTTAACCAGCCAGTACGCGTAGCGAAATATATCTGCATGAAACGCATTGACGAGCGCTTCGTATCGTTTGTGTTTTGCTTTCATGTTGGATAAGACCCGACTACTTCCAGATCTATTTCGTGCAAACATAAAAAATCCGCTATTTTTTATTTTTTTTATTATGGCATAAAAAAAGCAGCCATAAGGCTTATCCTAAAGGCTGCTTTAATTCTCACTAATCCTAGTTATTAAATCGCCTAGCGCACCGATTTAATACAAAGGCGTTTAAAAATATATTACAGATTTAGCCTACTTTCTTACTGGCTATCCAAGCATCGATGTTTTCTTCTAAGATTGAAAGCGGAACAGGCCCATGCTTAAGTACTTCATCATGGAATCCGGCCCAGTCGAAATTATCACCTAGCTCAGCCATCGCTTTTTCTCTAAGTTCCATAATTTTAAGCTTGCCAATCATGTAGGCTGTTGCTTGACCTGGCATGGCGATATAGCGCTCAATCGCTTTTTGTGCATCGTATTCTGGGTTAGGCGTATTTTCAACTAAGTAGGTTACCGCTTCTTCGCGACTCCACTTTTTAGCATGAATACCGGTATCAACAACCAGTCGGCATGCACGCCATAATTCCATCGCAAGGCGGCCAAAGTCAGAGTAAGGGTCTTGGTAGAAGCCCATATCTCTAGCAAGCTCTTCGGAATAAAGCCCCCAACCTTCGGTGTAGGCCGTAAAGCTTAAGAATTTTTGGAACTGAGGCACACCCTCCAGCTCTTGTGCAATTGCGCGTTGCATATGGTGACCTGGAATACCTTCATGGTACGCCAATGCTTCTAGTTGATAGGTTGGCATTGCGCTCATGTCGTAAAGGTTTGCGTAATAAGTGCCTGGGCGGCTGCCATCTTGCGCAGGGCTTTGGTAAAACGCCTTACCGGCTGATTGCTCACGGAACGCTTCAACACGTTTAACCACCATTGGCGCTTTAGGAAGAATGCCAAAGTAATCTGGTAGTGCGTCGCGCATATCGTCAATGGCTTTTGTTGCGTCATCTAAATATTGTTGACGTCCGGCTTCAGTGGCAGGAAGATAAAATTGTTCATCTTCACGCATAAATACGAAGAACTCTTGCAACGTGCCTTCAAATTCCACCTTTTTCATAATATCGCGCATAGCTGTATGGATACGCTCAACATTATCAAGGCCTATTTGATGCACTTCATCGGCGGTTAAATCAGTGGTAGTAAACCAGTTTAAGCGGTTCTGATACCATTTATCGCCATCAGGCAAGCGCCATACACCATCACCTTCAGGGGTAATGGTTTTTTGATGTTCTAATTCTTGAATAAAGTCTTTGTAAGCCGGCATAACAGAAGTAACTAGCGCAGCTTTTGCTTCACCCAACAAGGTTGTTTTCTCTACATCATCAAGCTCAAGGTTATTAACCTTGGCATTAAAGTCTTCCCAAATAGTGGAAGGCGTATCGCTGGTATCAAAAGGGGCGCCTGTAACCACGTTTTGTGATGCAGCAATCATCTGATCATAAGCCCAAGCAGGGGGGAATACGCCAGCTTGCTCACGTAGCTTCATCTGACTAATGACTTGCTTGAAATACTCGCTCACATTGTCTAAACGGCTTATATAAGCTTGGGCGTCTTCTTTGCTTTTTACGCCGTGTATATTAATTAAGAAACTAGGCACCTGCGTATGTGCGGCACGAAATTGATGTACTACATAGGTATGATGGCGGAACTCATCGTTGGCTAAATCGCGTTCGATACCTAACTTGTATAATCGTAGGCTCAACTTCTCTTGCTCGCTCAGCGTACTAGTATCAAAACTTTCAATGGTTTCTAGGCGATTTTTTGCTTTCGCTATGTTCTTTTCTTTTTGCTCCTCCGAAACATCATTCCACTTGTCGTAGTCCCACTTAATGCCTAGGTAGCTTTGAAACATTGGCGAGCTTTTAAGGTCTTCTTCGAAAGTACGCTCAAAAAAAGCATTAACCCGTGCGGAGTCAGTTTGAGTTTCAGTTTCTATTGCTGGGGCCGGTTGCTTGGTGGTTTGGTTTGTTTCAGGCGCGGGTGAACATGCCATTAGCCCAAGCATTGCAATAGCAATGGGGGATAGCGATAACAGTGGTGCTTTCATGAGTTCTCCTGGTTAGGTGGTCGCGGTAGTATTGCTACCGTCTATTTTTTAGCTTTATCTTAAAATTCGTAACCCTTGGCACGAGTTAATGCCTATTATTAAGCCACTCGTGCCTAGCAGTCCAAGTAAAGCGCCTTTCCTTTGCGCAGTATCTAGGTAGAGGGGTACAAATTAATTAAGGTATTTTTACCAGATTTCTTGTTTTTTAACCAAGAATCTCTGGCGTTTTTAATTGCGCTTTGCATTGATTCGGGTTTCCAATCGCTTTTCGACTGACTAAACCGTGTTTGCTGCAATGCATTCAAATGAGACTGAATCTCGCTAGTTGCGCCGTGGTCGGATGGATTTATAAATCCTCTTTGATTGGGGTATAAACACTTCAACCAGGCTTGCAATGCTGGTGTAATTGCCGATGTATTACTCGCTTTTACTGACGCCATTAACGACTTAAATGCCGCCGCTTCATCACCTGAATTCGCTACTGAAAAAGTATTAGCGGAAGCGGCCGTATAATTTGTTTTTTGTCTTCTTTGCATTAGATAAGTCACTATCCAAGCGATAGCCGTGATCACCCAGAGGGCTGCAAATAGCCAAGTTAAGTAATGGGGAGTTTGCGCTTCGCCATTATTGGCTACTGAATGTTGTGATTCACTATTTAGCCCGCTATCACTTTCAGTTGCTCCGGCTCGATTAGCGGTAATTGAAGTCGCGTTACTAGCCGGTTGATTATCAAAACCTGACTGTGTAGGCATAGTAGGTGACGTTGCCCCAGCATCTGGTTGAACGTTGGCTGCTTGAACAGTGACTGTGCGGGCAGGGATGGTCGCATACTCTGTTTGCTCGGTTAAGGTATTAAACCAAGGAATAGTCACTTCCGGTAATACAAAACTGCCTGCTTGAGTTGGGATCACCGCCAGTGAGCTTTTGCGCTGTGCAATCAGTGTACTGTCTTTTTCTACCGTGGTAGTGGAGGATTGATCTGGATACAACTTAAAGTGGGGAGGGTAAAACTCCGGTATTTCTGGTAACTGTTCTTCCACCACGCCTAGGGCCGTAAGCGTGACCACGCGAGTAATAGGCTCGCCAACTACAAAGGCATCGCCTTGAGGCCACTCTTCATCAACCCGCGCCATTTCAGAGGGTAACCAGGGGTAATCAATACCCGCGGGGATCGGTTTAATATTTACCGTAATGTCGGGTCCAACACGGTTAACTTGCTGAGTTCGATTGAATAGACCGAAACGTTGATTGGTATTAGCGGCAGCCACTTCTGCAGTGAAAACTGGCCCTCTAATGGTAAATTCACCTGATGCTTGGGGCACAATGGCAAACTGGCGTTCAATAATTTGGTAACGTCTACCATTTACAATGTCGGTATATTGTTTGTCATCACCTAACTGCTTTATTTCGGCGTTTTGCATGGTGGGTGATTGCAGACTACCGCGCTCAATATTCGTCGCCAAATGCAGTTTTATGGTATAGAAAAGCTGTTGGTTTAAAAAGGCTTCTTTTAAATCAATATCGGTAGTTACAAAGTAATCGCGCGCGACATTATCAGACTGTTGAACCGGAATAACATTCACCGACATAGGCGCTGTTTTTTTACCTTCTATGCTTATAGGCGGTATGGTGAACGTACCTTCTTTACGCGGAAAGAGGGTGGTAGTCCAGGTCGTTGTTTTCTTGGTATCAAAGTTCACAATAGATGTTTGACTGCTCACGGATGTTCTACCAACAACGAAGTCTTTTAGTAATATTGAGCTATCAAAAGACTCCCGATCTGCGCCGCCATTTGCCACAACGGTTAACCGAATAGCCTCATCAAGCATAACCGGATTTTTATCGATGGTGGCTTCAACCGAAGTCACATCTGCCAGCACAACCATGCTGCGTAAAAGTAAGAAAAGGGTTGTAGTGAATAAAATTGCTTTCATCTACCAATCACTCCGATTTGAAGGCATGCGTTGTCTTTGGCGCTTCTGCGCTTCTAATTGCATTTTTCGTTTTAATAAGAACGCGGGGTCATCTGGTACTCTGCGCATTAAATTTTCAAGACGTTGCTGTTGTTCTTTTTCAGCATCTGTCATCTCACCAGCTTGAGCCATAGCTGCATCGGTTTCTTGCTGGGTTTCATCGGTACCTTCTTCATTTCCAGTATTTTGAGGGGCGCCTGAGTCTTCTTTGTCGTTTTCTTCACCGTTGGCACCATTTTGCGCGTCCGACTCATTTGGGTTCTGGGTATCATCTTGTTCACCCCCTTCATTTTGTGAAGATTGGGGATCATTTGGGCTATCATTTTCATCGTTAGCATTCTGATTATCAGCCGCGTTCTGCTCGCTATTTTCGTCAGATGAGTCTTCACTGTTTGAACCATCATTACTTTGGCTATCTTGGCTACTATCGTCGCTACCTTCTTGATTTTCACCTTCACCAGAATTTTGTTGGTTGTCACCCTCATTCGATTGCTGATTTTCTTGATTTTGCTGTTCTTGTTCTTCTTGTTGCTGCTTCAACTGTTCCAATAATGCTTTATTTTCTGCAGCGTCTTGATAATTAGCATCTAGTGATAACACTTCATCATATTTGGCGATGGCCTCATCTAGCTTGCCTAACCGAGCCAATGCATTGCCTTGGTTGTATAAACCTTCAATACCGCCTTGTTGTTGATAAGCGACAAGTGCCTGTTCGTAGTCGCCGGCCTTGTAATGTGCCGCGCCTTGCCAAGCAGGGTCTTCAAAAGTAGATGCTGCTTCATTAAATGCGTTATCAGCGTAGTTTGCTAACCCTTCTTGATTGGCATTTAAAAAAGGTTTTTTCCACCACGACACAGAAGGGGAAGTCGAATTCTCTGACGGTGGTTCTTGGGCGACAGATTGCGCCATTACTGATTCACTGCTCATCGGCATGTAGATGGCTGCTATGACTGCAAACACTAATCCGCGCCTAAACCCAAGGGCTATTAAGGGAAGTAAACCCAATAATAGATAGGGGCCAAACTCGCGCCATTGGTCGCCTTCAGTATCACTCGCATCTTCCTCAGATTCGCTGTCTCTATTGAGTAACGACAAGGAAGCGAGTGAAGTAATATCGTCATCATTAGTGGTGATTTCACTAAATTTACCGCCGCTAGCACGGACAATAGCATTGACTGCACTGCTATTAAGTTTAGGGATCACAATAGCGCCACTTCTATCTTTAAGTAACTCACCTGTTATCTGCCTTATAGGGGCACCGTCATCTGTACCTACAGCAAGTGCATTTAAGGTGAAAGATAAGTCGGCAACGTATTCTTGAAGCTCCTGTTGCTGGCGTAAATCAATACCATCGGTTATCCAGTAAATCATACCCTTGCTGTAGCCCGCGTTCGTCAATAACTCAGCAGCGGTTTCAACGCCTAACAAAGGGTCGCTGCCAGGAACGGGCATGATTTCCGGTGACAAGCTCGGAAGTAGGGTGGTGATGTTAGCTGCATCTTGAGTGAGTGGGCTCACTACAAACGCGTCGCCTGCATAGGCCACTAATCCCATTTCACCCTCACCAATCTGGTTTACAAGATCAATGGCTTTATATTTAGCGCGGGTAAGTCTATCTGGGGTAATGTCGGTAGCGCGCATCGACAACGACATATCCATTACGATGACATGCCCCATTTTCAGTTGGTAAACCGGTTGCGGTAGCCGTTCCCATGTAGGGCCTGCTAAGGCAACAACGGCAAGCAACCATCCTAATGCAAGCAGCCAGAATGGGGGCTTCTGTCCTTTCGTAAATTTCCCTACCACCATATGCTGATAGAGATGTGACGGAATAACCGACTGCCAGCCCGACTTTTTCGACGTATTTCGCTTAAGGGCTATATAGAGAATAAGCGCGGGAATAAGCGCTATAAACCACTCGGGTCGCAAAAAATGGACATTGTTAGTAAAGTCTTCCATTACACACTTTCCTTTTTATCGCTAGATGTAATAGGTGTGCGTGACAGTGATTTAATCAATGTACTTCCAATCATTATTAATGCCCATAAGGCAGATAAAGCAAAGGCTACCGCCAATGGAAAGTAGAAGAGGGCTGTTAGCGGTCGCATTTTCCTCGCTTCACCTTGGATAGGTTCTAGCGCGTCTAATTTTGCATAAATGGCTTCTAGCTCTTTTACGTCTCTAGCACGGAAGTATTGACCACCAGTTGAGGTAGCAAGGTCACTTAACATGTCTTCATCTAACTCTTGAGAGGGATTCACCTGTCGGCTACCAAAGAAACTTTGAATAAGCATTTTATCTGCGCCTACGCCAATGGTGTAAACCTTCACTTTTTTATTTACTGCCAACTCTTTTGCTTGCTCAGGGGTAATGAAACCTGCGGTATTTTGCCCATCGGTAAGCAAAATAAGCACATTGTTCGATTCGTCTTTTGCATCAAACCGTTTAACAGCCAAACCGATAGCATCGCCAATAGCGGTTTGTTCTCCCACCAAACCAATCACGGATTCGCTCAGTAAAGTAGAAACAGTGTCTCTGTCATAAGTAAGTGGCGCTTGAAGATAAGCGGTATCAGCAAACAATATTAAGCCTAAACGGTCACCCACGCGGCGCTGGATAAAATCGTACAGCACAGACTTTGTCATGGTCAGACGATTCACTTGCCTGCCATTTAATTCCATGTCGTCAATTTTCATACTGCCGGATAAATCTACCGCCAACATCATCTCTCGGCCTTCACTTGGAATGCTAATTGGCTCACCTAGCCATTGAGGACGTGCTGCTGCGATAACCACGCAGAGCCAAATTAGCGATGCAATAACGACCGGGATTTTGCTACTTTTAAGCGGTGATGGCGTTTCTTGAATACCCGGCCTTAAAGCAGGCACTTGTAGGGCAGCCATTACGTGCTGGGGTTTTGCCGGCACTAGGTATCGAACAAGTAAAGGAAGGGGGAGTAGGAACAAAGCCCACCACCATGCGAACTCAAGCATGGGTTGCCTCCTTACCTTTTTGCTGTTCAAACGATGATGGCTGTTGTGAAGCGCGCAATCTCTTATTATTCGAAGGCGAGGTGACTTTAAAGTGTTTCACCCACGCATTTGCAGCTTTACTACATTCGTTAAAATGTTTGTTATCGCATTTGGGCACGTACTGCTGCGAATGCAGCGTTGATAGTGAATCGCTCATCGTATTTTTGCGTCTGTCTGGCAGCGTTTTCAATAGAAACTCATGCCAACTGTTACCATAAAGCCCTGCAACTTGTTGGGGCGTAAAATACGTCACGGCGGTACGTTTTAATACATTGTTGATTTGCATAGGCCAGTTTTCATCTGAAGATGAGATACTTCCAAGCAGTTTTAGTGCATCGCGACGGGGCTTGTTAAATTTATGCTTTTTGACGAGATAAACAATGAGGCTTATTGCCCCCGCTAAAAATAACGCAATTAAGCACCACCAGCCCCAGTCCAGAGGCCAGACGTCTACATTGTCAGGAACATGTATATCTTTAAGCTGTGCAAGAGGATCGGTTTGCGGCATACCTTGGGCTGATTGCATCAAAAGCGCTCCTGTTGCATGCCTTGAATTTGGGTATCAATAGGCAGACCCGCAGAAATATGGTAACGAGAAATATTAGCTTGTTTAAGTGATTGTTCCATTACACTGTTTTGTTGTTCACGCCAACGTTGATAGGTATCTTCTTCTTTTCTGTCACCTAATAACCATCGCTGTTGGTTAATGCCATCGGAAACACTTACCCGTTGAATGGAGCGAGTTTGAGGCAGTGTATGCTCAATAGGATCGTCAACTATAATGGCTCTCACTTCGCAATGGCGTGAAAGCTGACTTAAATGTTGCTGAGCCGCACTGCCTAAATGCTGAAAATCAGACAGTAGATACACTAAGCTACCTGGGCGAGCCAAACGACGAAGTCGAGCACAGGCATCGGCAAAGGATTGGGTATCGGCTTCTTTATTCGCCAACTGTTCATGGCTGGTGGCGTGCAAGTCCATCAATTCGTGACAAATATGCAAAACAGCCCGTTTACGAGCAAGGGGCTTCACTTCTTTGTGCTGGCTTTGGTTAAATAGTAATGCGCCTACTTTGTCGCCGTGAGCAGCTGCAGACCAACTTATTAACGAACAGATATGGGCAACCTGCATAGACTTAGTCAGTAACCGTGTGCCAAACATCATTGAAGGGGAGAAGTCGCAAAACAAAAATACAGGGCGTTCTCGCTCTTCACGATATATTTTGGTGTGGGTTTTACCGGTGCGGGCGGTAACACGCCAGTCGATTGCACGAATGTCGTCACCTGGTTGGTAATGTCTAGCCTCGTCAAACTCCATGCCTCGACCTTTGTGCTTGGTCAAATAGCTGCCTGCAAGACGAGCTTGTGGCGATCGCTTAGGAGAAAGACTAAATAGTTTTGCCAACTGCTGATACCGCAATAGTTCAGCAGTAGACAAATTAACCCCGTTGGTTTGCAGTAACGCTAACTGCGAATGAACATCACTCATCGTTTATGGAACAGCTACGGTAGTAACAATTTGGTTAAGCACATCATTCATAGTAATGCCTTGTGCTTCTGCGTGATAAGACAAAATAATGCGATGGCGAAGTACATTATGTACCACCGCTTGAATATCATCAGGGCCAACAAAATCTCTGCCACTCAACCAAGCGTGTGCACGTGCGCATCTGTCTAAACTGATGGTGGCACGAGGGCTAGTGCCCATCGCAATCCATTCGGCAAGATTTGCATCAAACTTAGCTGGCTGTCTGGTAGCCATCACCAATTGCACTAAATACTGCTCAAGTTCGGGCGCCATATGTAGTGCTAGCGCTTCATTACGTGAAGAGAAGATATCTTGCTGGGTTAATTTAGGCGGCGTTACCGGCGGAACTGATAATGCTTCTCCGCGGGTCAAACGCAAAATCTCTAACTCTGTTTCGGCATCTGGATAATCAATATCGACGTGCATTAAAAAGCGATCGAGCTGAGCTTCTGGTAATGGGTAAGTCCCTTCTTGTTCTAGAGGGTTCTGTGTCGCCATTACCAAGAATAAAGGGGGAAGCGGGTAGGTCTTGCTGCCTACCGTTATTTGGCGCTCAGCCATAGCTTCTAGCAGCGCCGACTGTACTTTAGCTGGAGCACGGTTTATTTCATCAGCCAATACTAAGTTGTGAAATAGTGGGCCTTTTTGAAAAACAAATTCACCGGTTTCAGGGCGATAAATATCAGTGCCGGTTAAATCAGCAGGCAGTAAATCAGGGGTAAACTGAACGCGATGAAAATCACCGTCGATACCATTAGCAAGCGCGTTAATTGCTCTGGTTTTTGCTAGACCTGGAGGCCCTTCTACTAAAAGGTGCCCATCAGCTAAAAGCGCAATAAGGAGGCTTTTGGTAAGTGCACTTTGACCAATGATTTGCTGATCTAAATACTTCTGCAGTTGCTGAAATTGTTCCGCTGCCATAATGCAATTATTCCGTTGAAATTCTAGTTATCAGGAAAAGTAAACCAATTAACTCGCCCAAATGTATGTTACGAGTAGATAAATTGGCATAAAACAGACTATGTTTTTCTTATATGGTTCCCTTGTCGTCTAGTTCAAGTCGTTAAAAACATCTAATTTTCAGATAGGCGACGATTATTCGACACAAATAGGCTGAAAACTGTCCGTGAACGTTGATAATTTGCTATTTTGTTCATTGTTTGTAAAAATTGGGTTTATTACAGGTCAGACCACTTATTTCCCGTGGTCCTTAATTTAGGTGCATTATGTCAACAAGACAATCTGTTACTACCCGCGAGGGTGATCGTATCGCCATTGTGGCGGGGTTACGTACTCCGTTTGCAAAAATGGCGACATACTTCCACGGTGTTCCCGCTGTCGATTTAGGTAAAATGGTCGTAAACGAACTGCTCGTTCGCCATGGCATTCAAAAAGAATGGGTTGATCAGGTTGTCTATGGTCAGGTTGTTCAAATGCCTGAAGCGCCGAATATCGCCCGTGAAATCGTATTGGGTACTGGCATGAATGTGCATACTGATGCTTACAGCGTCTCTCGTGCATGTGCAACCAGCTTCCAGTCTACCGTTAATATTGCCGAAAGTATGATGGCTGGCCACGTTCAGGTAGGTATTGCTGGTGGTGCTGACTCTACGTCTGTATCGCCAATTGGTGTATCTAAAAACCTAGCGCGCGCATTGGTCGATCTTCAAAAAACCAAAACTTTGGGTCAGAAGTTTAATATCTTTAAGCGTTTAGGCCTTAAAGATTTAGCGCCTGTGCCGCCAGCGGTTGCAGAATACTCAACAGGTTTGTCTATGGGACAAACTGCTGAGCAAATGGCGAAATCCCACCATATCTCACGTGAAGAACAAGACGCACTTGCGCATCGTTCACACAGTTTTGCCGCGCAAAGCTGGGAAGAGGGTAAATTAGACAGTGAAGTAATGACCGCTTACGCAGAACCGTACAAAGGTGCGTTATCTCGCGACAACAACGTACGTTTCGATTCTAAGCTTGAAGGCTATGCCAAGCTTCGCCCTGTTTTTGATAAAAAATACGGTACAGTAACTGCGGCTAACGCTACCCCGCTAACTGATGGTGCTTCAGCTGTTATTATGATGACGGAAAGCCGTGCTAAAGAATTGGGCTATAAGCCATTAGGTTATCTTAAGAGTTATGCTTTCTCTGCCATTGATGTATGGGAAGACATGTTGATGGGGCCATCTTACGCCACGCCAATTGCGCTAGATCGCGCAGGCATGACATTAAACGATATTACGCTTATCGAAATGCATGAAGCTTTTGCCGCGCAGACACTTTCGAACGTAAAAATGTTCGCCAGCGATAAATTTGCCCAAGAAAAACTTGGTCGTGCAAAAGCTACCGGTGAAATCGACATGGACAAATTTAACGTTATGGGAAGTTCTATTGCTTACGGTCACCCGTTTGCGGCAACAGGCACGCGAATGATTACCCAAATGCTTAACGAACTTAACCGTCGCGGTGGTGGTACTGGTCTACTAACCGCTTGTGCAGCGGGTGGTTTAGGTGCAGCTATGATTGTGGAGACAGAATAATATGAGTCAGGACACAACAATGACAAATGACGTTCAAGCAACATCTGGTGCATTTACGTTAACCAAGCAAGACAATGGCGTTGCCATACTCACCATGGATGTACCTGGTGAGTCTATGAATACGCTAAAAGCCGCTTTTGGCGATGAAATATCTGCCATGCTGGATGACATTGATACTGATACCAGTATTAAAGGTGTTGTGCTGGTAAGTGGTAAAGCAAATTCGTTTGTAGCCGGTGCCGATATTAGCATGCTAGCTGCTTGTAATACTGCAGAAGATGCCACCACCATCGCGGCTGGCGGCCAAGCTATTTTTGAGCGTATCGAACGCATGAAAGCAACCTTTGTTGCAGCCATAAATGGCCCAGCACTTGGCGGTGGTTTAGAACTAGCCCTAGCGTGTCATTATCGAATTTGTACCGACTCTCCCAGCACTCAGGTAGGGCTTCCTGAAGTTCAACTTGGCTTATTGCCTGGAAGTGGTGGAACACAGCGACTACCTCGTTTAATTGGTATTCAGCAAGCCATGAAAATGATGCTTACTGGTGCACCAGCACGGGCAAAGCAAGCGAAAAAGTACGGCATTGTTGATGATGTAGTACCGCAAAGCGTGTTGCTAAAAGTGGCTGAGCAGTTCGCCCTTAAACGTAAGCCTGAGCGCGAAGCGCCGCAAAAAAGCGTGATGGACAAAATGCTTGAAAATACCGGCCCAGGCCGCGGCATGATGTTCAAAAAAGCGCGCGAAGCAACGTTTGCTAAAACTAAAGGTAACTATCCTGCGCCAGGTTACATTATTGATGTCATCGAAACTGGCATGCGTGATGGCGTTGAAGCTGGCCTTAAAGCTGAAGCGGAAGCATTCGGTAAGTTAGTGATGACACCTGAATCTTTTCAATTGCGTCAGATTTTCTTCGCGACTACCGACATGAAGAAAGAAAACGGTATTGAAGGCGTAGCGCCAGAGAAGATGAAAAAAGTTGGCGTACTAGGCGGCGGATTAATGGGCGGGGGTATTGCGTTTGTAACCTCTACTAAAGCCGGCGTACCTGTTCGTATTAAAGATGTTCGCCCTGAAGGCATTGCTAACGCGATGAAGTACAGCTACGACATTTTGAATAAGAAAGTGAAGAAGCGCTTCATGCGTAGTAGCGAAATGCAAAAGCAACTGTCGCTTATCACTGGCACCTTAGATTATAGCGGCTACCAAGATACCGATATTGTGGTTGAAGCGGTATTTGAAGATTTAGATCTTAAGCAAAAAATGGTTGCGGATATTGAAGAAAACTGCAAAGAGAACACCATCTTTGCCTCTAACACTTCTTCTATTCCAATTACCCAAATTGCTGCTAAAGCAGCTCGCCCTGAAAACGTGATTGGTCTTCATTACTTTTCACCTGTAGATAAAATGCCATTAGCCGAAGTTATCGCTCATGAAACTACGTCGGATCAGGTTATTTCATCTACCGTTGAATTTGCGAAAAAGCAGGGCAAAACCCCCGTCGTTGTTAAAGACGGCGCAGGCTTTTATGTTAACCGTATTTTAGCCCCTTACATGAATGAAGCGGCTAGCTTAATTCTTGCTGGTGAGCCTATAGAGCACATCGACAAGTCCCTCGTTAAGTTTGGCTTCCCCGTTGGGCCTGTGAAGTTACTTGATGAAGTAGGCATTGATGTTGGTACTAAGATCATTCCTTTCCTAGTAGAAAGCTTTGGAGAGCGTTTTACGGCGCCTTCAGCTTTCGATAAAGTACTGGCTGATGGTCGTAAAGGTAAAAAGAACCAAAAAGGTTTTTACAGCTATGAAGGTAAGAAGCCAGGTAAAGAAGTAGATGAAAGTATTTACTCACTCCTGGGTTTAACACCGTCAACGAAATTAAGTGAAAAAGAAGTGGCTGAACGCTGCGTTCTTATGATGCTTAATGAAGCTGCTCGTTGTTTAGATGAGAGTGTTATTCGCAATGCCCGTGATGGCGACATTGGTGCTATCTTTGGTATCGGATTTCCACCTTTCCTAGGCGGTCCTTTCCGTTATATGGACACGTTAGGAATCAAACATGTTGTTGAGCGTTTGAATCATTACGCTAGCTCCGTAGGTGATAAATTCGCACCTGCAGATGTATTGGTGAAAATGGCTGAAGAGAACTGCACCTTTTACTAGTATGTAAGCGACATATAAAAAGCCGGGAGCCTGAAACGTAAAGGTTCCCGGCTTTTTTTGTGTGTAATGAGTAATTTGGCTGGTTTGCTAGCCAATTTTCAGTACAATCCGGCAGTTTCGAAAAAATACAAGTCAAAATTTTGGCGTTGTATTTAATAGAGTTTTTCAATCCCCTTAAATAGTGAGCTAAGTAGGAGTGCTTCTTGTTTGTTTTAATATCGATAAGCCTATTAAGTAGTGTTTTCTTTTATGTAGAGGCTGTGAAGTGGGGAATGAATGCTAAGTATTGGGCAGTGCTTGCTTTAGTGATAGGGCCTTTTGTATTCCCTATATTTGGTATTGCCAGACACATACATTGGCGAAGGGCAGCAGGCTTTAATAATCTAATGGTAGAAGCGTAAACGACAACAGAACGACTAGACAATGTCTAGAGCTAAGCCCTGGCGAGTTTAAAGCGGGTCAGCCCTCTCTAATTCCCAGTAAATCTATACATTAAGCGCACAGCTGAATTACAGGTATAAAAAAAGAGAGTCTATGCTCTCTTTTTTGGAATTCTTTCAAGCTCTTATAAGCCTACACCGTAGCCATTGCCCGTTTTTGGGCGGTAGTTTTGGGGCTGAGTAACAGACTCTTTTTGCTGTTCAGGGGCTTGTTTAGCGCCTTCTTGGTTATCAGCAGCAACAGGGGTAGCGGTAGATAGTACTAATGCAACAGCATACTCTTTTAACATATTAATATTCCTCTGACTTTTTATTTTAAGAACGAACAAACAAAACCGATAGAAAGGATGTTTACCGGTTACAGAAGATATTGCGAGAGATGTGCCAACTTTTTAAGTCATTGATTTTAAGTGGTTAAAGTTGTATTTGGTGCGTTTTTTGACACTTGGGTTAGTCAAAAGTAGTAAGCGCCAAAAAAAAGTCAGATGTTTGAATGGCCAAGCAGGTTATGAAGCTTTTGGTTTTCAGTAAGTAGTTTTTCAAATCGCTCGGCATTAAGCGGGCGGCTGTATAAAAAGCCCTGTAGCATCTCGCAATCATAGCGACGCAAGATATTAAGCTGCTCTTCTTCTTCAACCCCTTCAGCCACTACCTTTAGGCCTAGGTTATGGGCAATGTTAATTATTGCTGCTGCCATATGACGGTCAACGCTACTTTTCGCGATATCGTCAATAAACGCTTTATCTATTTTAAGGGTATTGAGCGGGAATCGCTTCAAATAGGCTAAGGAAGAGTACCCAGTACCAAAGTCATCAAGGGCAAGGTGTATGCCTCGTTCTCTTAATCTACTCATCATACGAAGGCCATTTTCAGGGTCTTCCATTAACGTCCCTTCGGTAATTTCACACTCTAGGTGCAGTGGGGATAGGCCTACTTCGCTTAAAATTCGATTAATTCTGTCGTCTAAATCTGGAAGTTCGAATTGTTTAACAGAGATATTCACGGCTACCCGGCCGGTAAACAAGCCTTGAGATACCCAGCGTTTGGTATCGATACAGGCTTTACGTAATACCTGCTCACCAATTTCAATAATCTGGCCTGTTTGCTCAGCAAGGGGAATAAATTGCCCTGGGCTTACAATGCCTTTCTGCGGGTGTTCAAAACGCACTAACGCTTCCATACTGACCAGTTTACCAGAGGCGATATCAACTTTTGGTTGGTAGTAAACCGTAAATAGGTCGTCTTTAATTCCGTGGCGAATTAAGTTTTCAATTTGCAACTGACGAACCGCATTTTGATTCATTTCACCGCTGAAGAATTGATAGCTGTTGCCACCATTATTTTTCGCAAAGTACATGGCGGTGTCGGCATTTTTTAGCATTTCTTGTGGCGTATTACCGTCGTCAGGGAAAAAGGCTATGCCTAAGCTTGCGCCCAATACAAACTCTTGCTTATTGATGATGAAAGGGCGAGCGAGTGTATCAAGTAAGTTTTGTGCGTAATGGGTGACCGTATGAATATCTGCGCTATCTTCCATTAAGACACTGAACTCATCGCCACCAAGGCGATAACAAGTGGCATTTTTACCTGTAATACGTTGTAAGCGTTTGGCAATTTGTTTAATTAATATGTCACCAGTTTGGTGGCCTAGCGAGTCATTTATTTTCTTGAAGTTGTCCATGTCCAAACACAACAAGGTGTGTGGCGAGCCCTTACGGACTAAATTTTGATGACTAGCTTGGTAAAACGAGCGATTAGGCAGTTCAGTTAAAGGGTCGACATTGGCCAGTTTAAGTAATTCTTTTTCGGTACTCTTACGAGAGGTGATATCGCTGAATACACCAACGAAATGACTTATTTTGCCATCGTCGTCGTGTACCGCATCTATGTTTAATTCCATTTCATAGCGTTCGCCATTAACGCGAACTGATTCTACTTCACCCGACCAGTTACCTTTGGTTTTCAGGGTCTTTTTAATCTCTTCTGTAAACGCATCGGGATACAAATGGAAATGTAGGTAGCTGGCAAGTGCTTGTTCTCTAGTTTCACCTGTATAGCTACAGTAAGCGTTATTCACTGAAATAAATTTAAACTGTGTGGTGGTAATGAATACACCCTCAGAGATATTTTCGATTGAACGCTTAAAGAGGTTTAGCTGTTCTTCTGCTTCCTTTAGGTGGTTGATATTCTTCAACGTTCCGGTCATACGAACCGGCTGCTGATTATGATCGCGCTCAACCACTTTTCCACGATCTAGTAGCCATATCCATTGGTTTTTAAAGGTTTTAGCGCGATAGGCAAGCTCGTAGAAGTCACTCTTACCTTCTAAATGGTTGCGTAATGTATCCCTAACGCGACCTATATCATTGGGGTGGATATTCGCATCATAGGCGCCAGTGGTTCTTATATCGTCTTGTGGGAAGTCTAAAGTCCCCCATGTGTTTGCTCGATATACTTGCCCGCGATACACGTCCCAATCCCATAGTTCGTCGCCAGAGCTCCATAAGGTAAGTTTAAGGCGTTCCTCTGATTCACGTATGGAAAGTTGATTCGATTTACGCAATTGGTACTGTCGAATAATAAAGGCCAGAACAATGGTTAGAATAAGTGCATAAAAAACTAATGCGACGGAATGTAACCAAGGGGGGCGTGCAATATAAATTTTTAACTCGCGACTTTGAGACCAATGCTTCCCAGGTTCGATAGCTTGGACTTCAAAAATATAATTTCCAAAAGAAATATTGTTAAATTGAGCCGTCCTAACATTTTCATTGTAAACCCATAAATTATCCATACCTTTAAGACGATATCGGTATGAAACCTCTTTAGGGTATACCGCGTTTATTAAACCAAATGAAATGCTGAACCTAGATTCAAAGTACTCTAGCGTTTTTTCACTTTTATAGGTGATGTTTGCAAGTAAACTATCTTCTTCAACTACTCTATCTGTACCAAGCAACCCCGTATTCGCTTGGTTTGACTCACCAAATACTCTAAATTCAAATAATTCAGGCATTCTTGTTCGATTCTCACTTTCAATCGTCGATGTTTGATGTGCCTTAGATATTATGTTGAAGCCTTTGTTACCGCCAAAATAGATATCTCCATTAGAGGTCGCTAAAACTGCACTTTCCCCTAACGAATTAAATTCGAGTTGATCGTTTGAAACACTCGACATTTCAGTAAGTGTCGAGAGTTCGATTTGATGCACGCCCGCACTGTCGGCATACCAAATGCTGTCGTGGGTACCAATAGATGAGAAAATAAATCCATTTCCATCATCACGAGTTTGCCGCTGTACAACTTGCAGTGTTTTTTTGCTAACTTTGAGCACGCCATCTGAGCGGGTAGTTAACCAGTACGCATCAGGCGTTTCATACACACCATAAACAGGTGATGAAAGACCTTTTTCTTTTCCAATCCGGTCTATTACTCTGTTACTACTTAGGGAGTAAAGAAGAATGCCACTTTCTTGCCGAAGCCATAGACGATTGTTATTATCGGTAAATATAGGGAGTAGGATAGTAGAGGTGTCATCTACTTCGTGATGGACCGGTAAAGGTGATGCCGAGTTCATCGAGGTGTCTATTGAATACAGGCCATTATCTTCCAACCAAACCCAAACTCTGTTGTTCCCTTTATAAATATAGTCAACAAACTGCCCTGGGAAATAACGCTCTAATAGCTCAAGCTTATTATCTACTCGTTTATAGACACTTAAACCACCTGAACTGGCGACCCAAAAGTAACCTTCTTTATCAATTTCAACGTCCCAATAACTGGTGCCAGGCGAGATTTCCTCATCTAAAGATAGATAGTCGAAATCACCTGTGACTCGATCGAGCCTTCCAATCCCGTCTTGTTGAGATGCAAAATAAATATCATTAGATGAGTCTTGGGCTAGACCCCATATCGTTGAGTTTTCATCTCTATCTGTGGCTTTAAGCGCGCTAGAATGAAAGCGTATTTCTGAAAACTCCGAGTGGAACTTAAAGGCATTTTGCATAGTGCCAAGCCATAGTGCGCCAGATCTATCTTTGGTGATACCGAAAATAATCTTTTGGCTGAGCTTGGTTATATTTTTTTTGTCTGAACTTAAATGGGCAATGTCTGCTGAAGATATATTTTTTGGAGATTCAATATTACTGTTAACAATAAAAAGCCCATTGTCTGAACTGAACCAAACATTCCCATTGAACTCTATAATGGAAGTGACATTCACGTTGCTATCAAGGTTCAATAGCTCTCTACTAATGTGTTTGAGCTGACCACCGTTCGCACTAATAACGTATACGCCTTCATTCGTTGCTAACCAATAATTGCCTTCAATTACCGTAACATCATGCAAGGCACCCGTTTCTATACTTATTCCCCAGGGATTAACCCTGCCTAAGTCAAAAACTTCTTTGGTATTTTTATCTAAAATTTTTGCACCTAGTTCATTAGAGCCAAACCAGATTCTAGACGGTTCATCGAAAATTAGTTTAATGGTGCTATCTGTCTTGTAGACTTGAGCGAGTATTTTTATTTGGTTATTTTCATTCTTAGAGAGGGAGTAAGCAAATTTATGGTCTGAAAACAGAATGCTGCCGTCAATACCTTCACTGATGGTCGTGATTACATCGAGTTTGATGACAGAGTTTTGTTTTGAAAATGTTTCAAAATCATCGCTTTCTGGTCGGTAGCGGGCTAATCCTGAATGAGTCGCAATCCAAAGGATGCCGTCAGAGTCAACAAACAATTTTTGAATAAATCCACTTGGGAGGGCGTGGGGGTCGTTGTCTGACGGGTGATACTGATTAATTTCATAACCAGAGTAACGGTTGAGCCCGTTTGGTGTCGCAAGCCATATGTACCCCTTGTCGTCTTCGGCAATGTCGAGAACAACTGTACTTGACAACCCATCTCGGTTGTCTAACTCAGTAAATTGTAAATCAGCAACTTCTATGGCTGCCGCATCGGAGAAAATTACTCCGAGCAGTTGAAGCCATATGACTATAACTGAGTAAGCTAGGGTTGAGCGCACCTACACACCTTTGGCATTACGCCTTATCATTATAATTTATAGTTAGGCTGGCCGCATCCCTAACAGCCAGAGTAATAAATATGCCGAAATAACGCGGGCTCTACAAGCGATTTTTAGTTATCGGAGGGTGATGGTTCAATTGTTAACCACCTTTTGCTAGTAATAGGGAATTTGGGATTTAAACTCGGAAATTCCATTGATGGTTCTTTGCTTTGGTGTTTCTAGTTTTTCGTACTTGCCTTGTGCAAAAAGAATTAACTCTCCGCACCGTTCTCGCTTGGCAAGTTGGTGCGCGTAGCTTTGTATATCCTCAAAACTCAATGCGCTAATACATTCAGCAAGTTGGGTATTTCTATTAAAGCTTAAATCCTGCGTCCCTAAGCTTATCCATAGTCTTTGCGACTTCATCGATAAATTAAGATCGCGTTCTTCTAGTTGCTTCAATAAGTTCTGTTTGATGGTAGACCAATAAAAACGATAGAACTCGATTTCTTCTAACTGCTGAAACAAAAATACCGTCATCGCATCAAGTAACGTTTTGGCACTATTATTAGGGCTTTGTACATAAAATGCCATCCCCGGGTGTTGATTATGGGGAACATAACCGGTTCCCACAATGTAGCCCAATTGTTGTTCTGTTCTAAGTGCATTGAAAAATGGTGCCGCTAGCATTTGTTCCAACACCATACAAAGTGCAGTGTCGTGCAGGTCTGCAGTCGGTGCCTGCAAATACAGCACTACAGCAGCATCGTCGTGTTCACAGGTGACTTGATGATAAAAAGCTTCACCAACAGGAAGTTTCGACACCGCGCGCGACAAAGGTGAGCCGCTGGTATTAACACATTTACTATCAATATTTTTCGCGAAGTCCTTTGCTTGTTCACTGGCCCAATTGCCATGCACAAAGCTTTCTATGAAATAGTCATCAAATGCATTGTCACGCACGTTAATCATGTCTTCATAGGAAGTGTTTGCTACCGCTTCCAGTAATTCCACAGGGGCTTGTGTATTACGCTGTATCAACACGCTTAACCTAGAGAACAAGCGGTTAGTCGGTTTGTTCAGCAGTGAGTTCTGTAAATTCTGAAGCTGCATTTGTTTGTAATGCTGAAAATTAAACTCAGAAGGTTTGAATGATAAGACGGCTTCTAATAACTGCTCTGCTAACAACATTTGCTGATTGGTAAAGCCTCGGGTATGCAGCGTAAAGCCAGCTTGATGACCATAAATTCGATAATGTAACCCTGCAATTTCGGCGCGGTAATACTTGGCCTGAAGGTAGTCATTTAATGCACTTAACCAGATTCGTTTAGCAGCAACCGCGGTTAACGAATCAGAGAAATGCACCATATCAAACGAGACATAAATGTCGCCTTTTGGGCTAAAAAACTGTTGGTCTTGTGCAAACCAAAAACGCACACCGTCTTTCTCAACCAATCTGGTCGGGTTATCAACTCCCGTTTCTGGTAATACTAGCGCGTAGCTTTCCCCTAAATAGGGGTTCGGAGGGGGAAGCGATAATGCATCTATCGTTATTGGTGACGCAAAGGCATTCAATTGATCGTCAGCAATAGGTTGAACACGGTATCTTGCGTTGTAATACGCGCAACTTCTATCGGTTTCTACATCCGGAGAGATTACTTTTAATCGAATGTTACACGGCGTAAAGAACGACAAGGCCTCTTTCATGACAGTGCCGTCGTAGCTGCCGATACTTGTTCGAAGTTTTCTAAGCTGCTCTGGCGTGAACAAAAATTGATGCTGGGCAAATTCGCTCACCATCGTTAGCGGCTTGACGTTTTCTTCGTACTCTAGTGCTAGCGCAGTAAGTTGCGCTTTCTCTTCGAATCGCCACGAGTCATTAATAGATTGTTTAACCAATTCTAGGTAACTGAATAATGCCATCACAACATCTTGTTGTTTTGCTAATCCTAGTTCTGTTAGCTGGAAGCTTATATTGAAGTCTTTAAATTTATCGCCTTCAATACCCGAGCCAGCGATCAGATTTACCGCCCAGTTTTGGCTCTTCAAATACGCAAGTAAACTGCCTTCGCCCTCATCGCCAAGTAAATGGCTAATATAATTTAGCGGTTTGGTATCGATATCGTTGTGAATACCAGGCAATGCAAAGGTTACAATCATTCGCCGCGCAGTTTGCAGCGGTTTAATATTAATTTGAATACCAAGCTGAGAAGAGGAATACAGCGCAGGCCATGAATCATTGGCTAACGCTCCGGCCTCAAAACTTGAAAAGCTTTGTGTTATTAACGCTTCTAACTGAGCAATGGGAACTGGGCTTGATATACATAAACACATGTTACGACCGCAATAATACTGTTTATGTAGGGCTCTTAATGCCTCTCGAAGACTGCCAACCTCGTGTTTTGAAAATATATCGGCATTGCCAACAGAAAATTTTGAGAAGGGATGAGCCGGATTACACGTTTCTTTGTGAATCTGATAAAGCCGGCGTAAGTCGTCTTTAATTTTAAACTGAAACTCTGCATCAATAGACTTTATTTCGTTTGTCAGCGCAGTTTCATTTAAGATGGGTTGGCGCAGCATATCGGCAAAGGCTGGAAGAGTTTGCGCAATGGCAGAGCCGTCACACTGATAATGGTAATTCGCATATTCAGTGCCTGTCCACGCGTTTATATTACCACCATATTGCTCGATGAACCCGTTGATACTATTAGGGTTTGGGAAATGTCGACTTCCCATAAAGAGCATGTGTTCTAGCAAGTGGGCTAGCCCCTGACAATCGTTTGGATCGTAAAAATGACCCGCACGAACCGCCATAGAAACATAGGAAGTGCTGGATTGTGGTTCATAGCATAACATAACCCTAAGACCGTTGGGCAAGGTAAAATGATATGCATTATCAAATTTTTGAACGTTAGTCACATGATCTCATTGTAAAAACTCAAGACAAAATTGTCAGGAAAACCACGAACTGCTCACAATCCCTGAAATGAAATAATACAGTTAAATAACCACTATTTAGGTTTTGTGCTATGCGTAATTAAAGCACTCTGTTATCGTAACTGCACATAAAACATAGTATGCGTAATGTTATGTCAGGTCAAAGTAGCAACGACGACATTTTTTTATTTATCATGCGCCATGGAGAGGCAGAAGCGCCGCGTTTGGATGACAAAAGTCGGCAGCTCACCCAAGTTGGTAGACAGCAATCGTCGGCCGCCACGCAGTGGTTGTGTGCGAATTATTGTCCTGATAACGCCGTGGATTTGGCGCTAATCAGTCCTTATCGTAGAACTCGCCAAACCCTTGATATGGTCTCCCTTGATATCGTCGCTGATAAAATCGAAGTCAATGAAGATATTATTCCCGACGGTTCGGCAGAATTGGTTAGCGATTATTTGTCGGCGCGGATACACAGCGCTGTTAATTCAAAACAGCCCCTCAAGCGAATATTGGTGGTCAGTCATATGCCATTAGTCAGCTATTTGGTTGACGCATTGTGTCAGTCTTACACAACCAGTTTATTCGCTACCGCTTCCATTGCTGTCATCCGATACTCGCCTAGAACACAAAAAGGTACCTTGGTAACGCATTACCAAGGCTGAAGGTTTAATGGCTAAAATAGGCTGGGGTACACGGTGTGTCTGGTTTGAAAGCTTATGATTATATTAGACTAAAGATTTATTCGCGGATTTTGCTTCAGAAGTTTTGTTTTTGACCGATAATTAATATTGAGAGTGTCAACGTTTATTCGAAAGCAGGGTGGGGAATGACCAGCAAATCTATTCCTGAACTCCTCAAGCGTTCATTGCAGTCGCATATGGCGGAAGCAGATTTGCGCGAAGACGAGGAGATGCAGGACATTATTACAAAACTATCTACATTGTCTGACAAGGTTGCGGCTGCAAAAGCGCAAGTGCTTGCCAAACGTGCTCAAAAAGCAGTAGATAAAATCTAGTCTGAAGCGCCAGATTGGGGGGCGTTGAAGTACTCCGGCATAATACGAACCGTTTTGATCATGTTTTCTGTAATATCCACAATCTCTAACGGGTAACCTGCCAAGCGAACACTCACTTTGTTCTCAGGAATTTCTTCTAAATACTCTAGCAATAACCCATTCAACGTTTTTGGCCCTTCAGTAGGCAAGTTCCAATCCATTTCTTTGTTTAGATCGCGAATGTTAGCACTTCCGTCCACCAGCACAGAACCATCTTGCTGAACGTGCGCTTCTTTGCTGTGATCGGGCACCATGCTGGTCGTGAAGTCCCCGATGATTTCTTCAAGAATATCTTCTAATGTGACCAAGCCCATAATGTCGCCATACTCATCGACAACCAGTGCAATGCGCTCTTTCTCAGCTTGGAACTTGTACATTAGCGTATGCAATGGCGTTGATTCTGGCGTGTAGTAAATTTCTCTTACTGCACGCAGTAGGCTCGACTTGGTAAACTGATCTTTTGATAATAAACGCAGTGCATCTCGCACATGAACAAACCCTACTGCATCATCGATACTATCGCGGTAAAGTAATACGCGGGTATGTTGGGCGTGAGTAAGGTGTTTCTGAATCCGCTTCCATTCGTCGTTAATATCTATGGCGACAATTTCAGCTCTTGGCACCATAATATCTTCAGCTGTGACACTTTCTAAATCAAGAATACTTACCAGCATATCTTGGTGTTTTTTCGGGATAAGGCTCCCCGCTTCGTATACCACAGTACGTAATTCTTCACGACTTAAAGAGTCATCATTGCCATCTGCTGGACTAATTTTAAGCAGAGCTAAAATGCCATTGGTGATGCCATTGATAAAAGCCACAAATGGATAAAGTATCGTTAGCAAGGGCAATAGTATTACCGAGCTTGGGAAGGCCACTTTTTCTGGGTAAAGGGCGGCTAATGTTTTCGGGGTGACTTCCGCAAAAATAAGTAGAATTAAGGTTAGACCAAAGGTGGCTGCAAATAAGCCCCAATAATCGCCAAACAAGCGAATACAAATAATTGTCGCTAACGATGACGCGGCGATATTAACAAGGTTGTTCCCTATTAAGATAAGACCTATAAGTCTATCAGGGCGGTCGAGCAGTTTTTGAACCCGTTGGGCAGATTTATTGCCTTCGTTTTGCAGGTGCTTCAGGCGATAACGGTTTATCGACATCATGCCTGTTTCAGAACTAGAGAAATACGCAGAAAGTAATATGAGTACGCCGAGCGCGATAAACAGCGTACTCGTAGATATGTCGTCCAACTATTGGGTTCCTATCATTTATTGATGTTCAAATAATATAATTTGAAATTGGGTCTACATGTGCAATATACGCAGCATACGCAAGGTGTGCACGTAAATTTGATTAATTCATTTAGATAATAGGTGATTTATAGCAATATTTCGCGAACCAATTTACTACCGAAGTACGCAAGTGACAGTAAAATAACGCCGAGTACTGTCATAAATATCACTTGTCTTCCTCGCCATCCTCTCAGCTTTTGACCAACCAATAATATTAAGTACACGACTAAAGCGGCACTCGATAGTACCGTTTTATGCGCATACGTTTTATTAAACATGTCATCTAAGAACACAAACCCGCTAAGAAGCGACACAGATAACAAGCATGTACCCACCAGCAAAAGCTTAAACAATATGCCTTCTACCAACATCAGAGGTGGCAAAGATGAATGTAGTAGCGCTGCGCCTTTTTGTTTCAATCGATAGGTGATGTATGACATCTGCAAGGCATAAAGAAAGGCAATAACCAATGTGCAATAAGCAAACAGAGACAAGCTGATATGCACAACTAGCCCTGGTTGCAGCTCTATATGCATGATGTAAGACACGGGAATAAATAGCGAGGCCAGCACTGATAGGCTAGCAAACCCAAATACCACCGGAAGCAAAATAAGGTTTGGAATAGCGCGAGCAAATATCAGCATGGCGGTGGTGATTATCCACGCCACTAGTGAAAGTACATTGGTAATACTCATGTCTTGCCCAGGCGCCACCATAATAACGTTAAGCAAAAACGCAATGTGCGCAACAACACCTAAGCTAGCAATGCCTAGGCCTAAGCGTTTGTTTGGGCCTTCTTGATGTACAAACTTGCCAAGTAAAACAATGGCGGCCATAGCGTAAAGCGCAGCGGCGGCAATGGCGAAAGCGGTGTTCATGATGTTTCCTGTAAAAAATGGTGTTTATCACCAATACTGGCGGTATTGATACTGGAAGTTGGGCTTAAATTCAACCATCTCCTTGTTTTTCTTTATGCAAGTACCATGTATTGGGGCAATAGCGTTCGTTTAATTTTCTCGCAAGCTAGTCTTTGAGATGAGACAATAACGACCTGAATTAGTTTAATGGTGGCTCATAGCAGGCTTGTATGCGTGAGCAGTAGACAGAGGAAAGAAATTTCCTTCACTAGACGGTACGTTAAGTCGCCCTTTTACGTTACAATAGGCGCATTACGTCTGAAATAAATAGAAGTTTCATACTATGTTTGAAAATTTATCAGAACGCTTAGGCCAGACATTACGAAATGTCAGTGGTAAGGGGCGTCTTACAGAAGACAACATTAAAGAAACGCTTCGCGAAGTGCGCATGGCGTTACTTGAAGCGGATGTTGCATTACCGGTTATCAAATCCTTCGTTGCACAAGTCAAAGAGCGTGCGGTAGGGACTGAAGTTACCAAGAGCCTGAAGCCAGGACAGATCTTTATCAAGATTGTTCAGTCTGAGCTAGAAGCGGTGATGGGGGAAGCAAATGAAAAGCTAAACCTTGCCACTCAGCCTCCTGCGGTTATTTTGATGGCTGGCCTTCAAGGGGCGGGGAAAACCACCTCTGTAGGTAAGCTTGCTAAATACCTAACCGAGCGTGAAAAGAAAAAGGTTATGGTAGTGAGTGCCGATGTTTATCGCCCAGCGGCGATCAAACAGTTGGAAACCCTTGCTAGCGAAGTTAACGTTGCTTTTCATCCATCAACTATTTTGCAAACGCCAATTCACATTGTTGAAGGCGCCATTGACGAAGCGAAGAAAAACTTCTTTGATGTACTGCTAGTTGATACTGCAGGTCGTTTACATGTCGACAATGACATGATGGACGAGATTAAAGATTTACATGCTGCCGTGAAGCCAATTGAAACCTTGTTCGTGGTTGATGCCATGACAGGTCAAGACGCTGCCAATACAGCAAAGGCGTTCAACGATGCACTACCATTAACCGGTGTAATCTTAACGAAAGCCGATGGTGATGCACGAGGCGGTGCAGCGCTTTCAGTTCGTCATATTACGGGTAAACCTATTAAGTTTATCGGTATGGGCGAGAAAGTAGATGCGCTAGAGCCATTCCACCCAGAGCGTATCGCTTCACGGATTTTAGGCATGGGTGATGTACTCAGCTTAATTGAAGAAGTGGAACGTAAGGTTGACCGCAATAAAGCAGAACAACTGGCTAAGAAAGTTCAAAAAGGCAAAGGCTTCGATCTGCAAGATTTTAAAGATCAGCTTGAGCAAATGAAGAACATGGGCGGCATGATGGGAATGATGGACAAACTGCCGGGTATGGGCGGTATGTCTGAAAAAATCAAAGAACAGGCCAACGACAAGCAGTTTAATCAGATGGAAGCCATTATTAACTCGATGACACCCGCTGAACGTTCTCGCCCTGATATCATCAAGGGGTCTCGTAAGCGACGTATTGCCGCAGGTTCTGGTACCCAGATTCAAGATGTGAACCGTTTACTTAAACAGTTTACTCAAATGCAGAAGATGATGAAAAAAATGTCTGGCGGCGGCATGAAGAAAATGATGCGTCAGATGAAAGGTATGATGCCTCCAGGTGGACCGGGCGGTCCAGGTGGATTTGGTGGCGGAGGCCCAGGTGGTTTCGGCGGCGGTGGCGGAATGTTCCCTCCACGCTAACCGTTAAATAGAAATGAATTTAAAAAGCCCCATCAAGATGGGGCTTTTTTTTATTTTCTCGCGTCTCATTCTATAGGCGAGTTGTTTGGTTTAAGTAACAGGACGTAAGCAGTTACACGGGTCTACCTAATCTGAGAGCGTGCAAAATTAATTGTGGTAAGTAAGCGAAAGTCGTTAATTGTGGGCAGTTTTGTGTGTGAGTTTCTATTCTTAGATGTAGAAACGAGGAGGTACAATCTTGCGAGAATATTATGGTTTTGACAATCCTGAGCTATAATAGTGTCCAACGCTGTTAATTTTTGATGCGAGGCAATAATGATAAGAGCGAACTACGTCATTAGAGCAGACAATAATGTTGTCATTGTACATGTCAAAGGCGCTTGGGATCTTTCTATTGCTGAGAGATTTAGTAAGGAATTTAAAAGCTTAGGCCGTCAGCTTAACACCAGCCCTTGGGCACACCTTGTGTATTTCGACGAGTGGGCGTTGTCTACCCCAGACGTAGAACCTGTCATTAACGAAATGCTTGTTTGGGCAAAAATTAATAATATGACGCACACCGCGAGGGTCTATAAAGATCACGCGCTTAAAACGTACCAGCTTAATCGCATGTTAGATGCAGAGAAACAAAAGGACAATATATGCCATGTCGAACATTCAAGCGAAGGTTTTGAATGGCTTTCAAAGCATGGTTTTCACGTTAACCTTGCTAAGGTAGTTGCTTAATTTTTCTCTTTTCACTACAACACCTATCACCTTAGCGCAAAAAAGCAGCAGTCACTCATTCTGCTGTGTTTGTCCCCTCATACTGTCTGTGCAAATCATTCATTTCATAATACACTGAACGGCTCATTAATCGGTTTACAAGCAGTGCCTGAGTGCGGCTTGTTAATTGCAAAAAATAAAACGTTTAATATAGATAGACGTGCTTGAAGCCCCAAAAGGGCAATGTGCTGATACTCAAATAATAGGATACTGAATGGCAGGCTTAAAACGTATTGTTCTCATCGATACCCATTTGCCGGGTGTGGTTGAATTAAAGCTTGATGGGCATACCAACATCTGTGGTACGAACGCATCGGGTAAAACTACCTTGCAGCGGCTCATTCCGGTTTTTTACGGTGAATATCCTAGTCGTGTTGTACCTGCCACTCGCGATAGTTTTGAGCGTTGGTACTTACCTCGTTTATCCAGTTTTATTATTTATGAGTATGCGCGCGCCGATGGTGATTTATGCCAAGCGGTTTTAAGCTCCAACGGTTCGGGTGTTAACTATCGTTTAGTGGGCAAGCCGTTCGATATCGACGATTACTTAATTAAACAAAAAAGTGGTAAGCACGTTAGCGTAAGTAGCGCCGAACTTGCCCGCGCCATGAAACGCAATAACGTGATGGTAACCAGCTTACTTAATACCAAAGACTTCCGCGCGATTGTGCAAAACGACCATGGTGTATTAAACCAAAGCGGTAACGGGCGTGAGCTGTTAGGTTACGCTAAAATATTTAGCCTGTGCGAGCCAAGCAAGCACATGCGTCATATCGAAAAACTTGCAAAAGCGGTGCATTCAAAAGAAGGCAAGATGGAAACCATCAAAGCCATGATTGCCGCTATTTTGGAAGAAGACGGGGTAACACCGCCTACTTCAGGTTTAAGCCGTCACCGTGTTGATGACTGGATTAAAGAATGCCAGTTAATCAAACAGTTCGACAATATTCGTCCTGAGTTCAGTAAACTTGAACAAGCCGATATGGCGTTAAGCAGCACTGAGCAACTATTAGCTAACTTAAAGCACAGCTTTGAGTTGGATAAAGTGTATCTATCTACTCGCGTTGATACCACTAAAAACGAATTAGATGAGAACACATTTCAGCGTAAACAAACGGATAGTCAGTGGCACGATACCCGTGATCACCTTAACCAAGTTATTTCGTCTGCCCGTGCTGATGTTGAAAAATACACCAGTGAACTCGATACCGTTGAGCGTGAATTCGATAAATGGCAAGACCAGAATATCGATAAACTAAAAGAAGACGTGGCCAATCTAGCGCAGTGGCAAAACGCGCGCGAGCTGGCCGACAGCCGCTATCTATTGCTTACCGAAAAGCACCAAGATATTGAATCAGCCTACAACAAACGATTGGCTGAACTAGGCGATAAGTTGTCACTCTCGTTAGAGTCACTGTCAGCGGCAAGGCAAGAGGCAGCGGAAACCAAAGCAGAGCAAACACAACAAGAACATGAAGCCATTGCTCGCATTCGAGACGACTACGCAGGCCAGCTCAGCACCTTACAAGCAAATTATCAAACCGCGTCTGGTGAGCTTAAAGTCGCTGAAGCTGAACTTAAGTCCTCGCTATCTAACGCGGGTTACAACGAATTTGAACAGTCGCAATTAGATTTGCTTGATGGCGCCACAAAAGAAGCGTCGGTTAACGAAGATGCAGCTCGAGCGGCTTACCGACAAACTCAGCAAGCCCACAGTAAAGCGGTGCAGTTTAGGCAAGATGCCTCAAACGCCCTTGATAAAGCGCGCGTTGCGTTTCAAAAAGAAGAGAGTGCAGTTTCAAAAATCAATGGTTTGTTGTACCCCGGAGAGGGCTCACTGCTAGAATTCTTGCGAGCCAATGTCGATGATTGGGAATTATCGTTAGGTAAGGTGCTTCGCCCTGAATTGTTAGACAGAAACGACTTGAACCCCAGCGTGGTTAAAGCCGCTGGTGAAGCCAAATTGGACCAAAAGTCGGACACTGACGAAGCAAATACGTCGCTGATGGGCGTTAGTCTAGCCCTATCAGAACTTGAAATACCTGAATACGCACAAACCGAACAAGCCTTAAAGCAACAACTTCAATTAGCCGAAACTCGTCAAGCGGCATCGCTTGCTGCGCAAAATGAATGCGAAACGCGTTTAGCTAAAGCCAATGAAGATGTGCGTAATGCTGAATTGTCGATGACGCAAAAAGACAATGCAGTGAAAAGTGCTGAGGCTAGCCGTAAGCGTGCGCAACAAGACCGAGATAGCTTATTAAGCGAATACCAGCAGGCGCTTTCAGCGCGTAAGCAAAAGGCGAAAACCAAGCTTGAAGCTAACCTTCAAGCCCAAAAACAAGCCAAAGCCCAATATGAGCTTAGCCGCGATGAAATAAAAGATCAGCAGCGAGAGTCGGAAACAGAACATAGCTTCCACTGGCAACAACTTATCGCCGACAGTACAGGCCGTATTGCACAAATTGATAAAGACATGCAGCAGGCAAAAGCGAATGCTGCTTGCGACCGTGAAGACATGCAAAAGTGGCTTGAAAATGAGCTAAATAATCGCGGTGTAGATATAGACGAAATAGGCCAGCTTAAAAAGCAAATTAATAAGCTGAAAGAGGACATAAACCGCACCGAAGCCCACCGCCATAAAGTGGCTGACTATGAACGTTGGTATGCCACCATTTTCACTAAACAAAAAGTGGTATGGCAGGACGAACTAGCTAAAGCACGGAAATCTTTAGGGGAATCTGAACGCGGTTTAGCTCAAAAGCAAAGCGAGTACAAAGCGACGCGCGAACAACTACAAGAACAGCAAGCTTCACTTGAAACTAGGCTGAAGACAGCAACGGATCAACTAGAACAAGTTCGAACATTAAGTAAATCACTCAGTAAGCTTACCCTGCAAGCAGCGAAAGAGTTTACTGAAATTAAGCATGACGATGTCAGTGTGAACCAGCGTATTTCTGAAGTTCAAGGGCACTTACAAGAACGAGATACACTTTATAGTGATATTCGAGCTTATGTAGAAAGGTTCGATCAGTTGATTGCAGCGCAAGCTGGAACTGGGCTTTCTGATACATGGGAGCGCGCACGTGAAGAATGCGCCACTATTAACGCCCACGGTGTAAAGAGCTTCGACCATCGCCGCATGGTATCTCACTTATCTCAGCTTCTTAATGTGATAGTGCCTCAGAAACTGCAAGGCTTACGTGAGCAGGGCAGAATATTCGGGGCTGACTTGTCTCAGTACTACTTTGTACTTGCCGATATAGATAAGCGCATTGTGTCGCAAAGCCGCCGAATTACCCAAGAAGTCGACGGTGAGCTGTTCCTAGATGGTGTGTCTGATTCAGCTGTTAAAATTCGCTCTCGCATAAGTGAGCTAGAATTCTGGCCAGAGCTAGAGCAGTTTAGAAAGCTTTACGAGCATTGGATGGAAGAGGGCGCCAATACCTTACCTGAAGAAGAATACGGGCTAAGTATGCGCCGTGTGCTAGATATTTTAGGCCGCGCAGCACTAACTGGCGGCATCAGCAAGTTGCTTGATATCGAACTTCATTTACGTGAAGGCAAAAGCGACTTGGTTATCCGAACCGATCGTCAGCTTAATGAATCGTCAAGTCATGGTATGGCTTACCTTATTTTGTGTAAGTTCTTACTGGCCTTTACCCGTTTACTGCGAGGCGACGCAGAAGCAACCGTACACTGGCCAATTGATGAACTAGGTACGCTGCATCAAAGCAATGTGAAGAAAATATTTGATGCCTGTCAGAATAATAACATTAGCGTAGTCGGGGCGTTTCCTAACCCAGAATCGGAAGTACTTACTTTGTTTGAAAACCGCTACTTAATTGACAAAGTAACCCGCCAGTTGCAGGTGGTTCAGCCTAGAACCAGTGGCATTGCTGCTCGCCTACAAGCTAAAAAAGCAAAAGATAAAGGGAACGCCGCTAGCCAGGAGACATTATCATGATGACTGAACAAGGCCGCGTGTTAAGCGCACTATTGCAAGGGACGTTTATTTGTCAGGTTACTGACGAAGAAGCATGGCGTTTCTTGAAAAACCGTGAAAAAGCCCAGCAACTAGAGCCACATTTAGCCATGCTAAATCGCACGCTTTCAAGCACAGCTGAAGGCGATGTGTTTTTTGCCAGTTACCTCACCATTGGTGAGACAGAGCGCAAAATGCTAACTCAACAGTTTCAAGATACCGCGTCGAACTTAGTCCCGCTGGTGGAATGGTTGTTGTTAGTACAACAGGCCAATGAATCTGATATGCCGGTTACCATGGGCAATGCTATTCGCTTGAACGAACTGCAAACTACTATTGAAGATACCCCTGCCTATGCCGAGCAACTAGAGAAAATTTCTCGTTACCGCATGTTTGGTTCTACCAGCGTAAATTTAGATGGTCAGTTAAAGCAGGTATTTAAACGCTTAACTGAAATGGGGTACTTAACTAGGCCAAACCCAGAAAAGCAGATTTACCTTGCTACCGGTAAAGTAGAGCACCTCTATGAAATGCTGCGTTTTATTGATGAAACCGAAGCGCTAAGTTTATCTGAGCAAGCTGATGCAGCTATAACCCAAGGTAGCTTGTTATGAGCCAAGCGCTTATTCAAACAGGCACTCGCTTACTGAATGCATTGGGTAAGCACAGTGACCTTATTATGCAGGTGTATATAAACGGCACCGTTGATGAGCAAAAACACAGCCCTAAGGTTTTAGAGCAATTGGTGCAGCTGGGAGTGCTTTGGCGTCCCGAGTCGCAAAGTGAGTTGCGGCTTAAAAGTGCGGTGCGTACGTTACTAGAAGGTAGCTTACAAGATGAAAGAAACCGCACGATTAATGCGAATATCGGTGCGTCGCTAGCGAGCTTAAAAACCTTGGCTGAGCATTATAAAGAAGCGCTGCATTACAATAAGTACAATGAGTCTGCTGCTCACATGAGCGATTTAACCGAGCATGTGTATCAACTGTCTGAGTCATTATCGAATAGCGTACGTGTATTATTCGGGCGTATTACCAATGAGTTTGGTTATGTGTCTTCGGTAGATGCGAAAATTCGCGAAAACGAACTGGCGCAAGGGCAAGTTACTGATCTGTTGTCACAGCTGGAATGTTTCCGCTTTGACGAATTAAGTGAAATAGCTGGCTCAAACCGAGAGCTTCGCCATTTGCTGGTGGTTTCTTTGCAACAGCGCTTTTCAAAAGCCGCGCAAGAACTCTCGGTAGTACAAGCGCGGTTGATAGATTTGCTTGGCCGGTTTCGGGAATTCCAAGGTCGTACTCGCTTACTTAAAGGCTACTTGCTACACATGGAGCAACACCCTGACTTTGCGCCGGGTAACTACACTAACTTGACCCAAGTGCCAGTGTTGTTTAATCAATCGAACAGCGTGATTAGTGCAGCTGCGCCAGACGTGAATAACGTTGAGCACGAGAACGATTATCAAGAGATTGTGTCCTCGCTTACGCATATTCATCAACGTGCTTCTAAACAAGATGATGCTGAAGCACAACAAGATATCGATGTAACCGCACAATCTACGGTATCTCTTGAAAAGGATGAATTGCAGTTGGCCATAGAAGACTTCTTCTGCGAAGTCATTGATTCAGGCCAACCGAAAACAGCGTTAACCTACTATGAAGAAAAAGCATTAGGCTTTGATCAAGAGGTATGGATGTATCAAGTGATTGGTGGCTATCAAGCGCTTGCCGATCAGGAAAAGCAATTTTTTGCACTCGATCCCCATGGTGAAAATGACAAAACGTTTACTGGCAATTTCTACATTAACGATATCACGCTAGGGCTGCGTTAGCAGCTCTATTCTTTACAATCATCTTTACACTTATTTTGGGCTTCTTATACGCAAGTTTACTTGGAACCCGTAGAAAAAGGACTATAATAATAACAGTTGTTTTACACTAATTTCACATGTTGAACTTAATTGTTCATGGTGGCGTAATATAGCTGTCAACGAGTAGGAGCAACATTAAAACTCTCGTGAGAAACAATAAACTGCCTAGCAGGATGCGGGCAAGTAGTGGTGCCAATGCGTATGGCACGAAGAGGATGAAACTATGCAACTTTCACAGCAACAAACCTTTAATCAAGCACTTATCAAATTGTCAGTACTACTTTACCAAGTAGACGGTATGGTGACGTTATCCGAACAAGACTATCTCAATTCAATGGTTGAAGAATTAGACTGGCAAAGCCCAATTTGCCGGGAAGCTTTCTTGAACGATACGATTTATCAAACTAGACAAGCTATTGATACTGGCGATGAGCTTAAGTTCATGCGAGCGCTAAAAGATGACCTATCTTTTGACGCGGAAAAAACCTTGGAGGTCGCCATGGCAATCACAGGCGTTGATGGAGAGCGAAGTGAAGCAGAAACAGAGCTATTATCGGTACTTACCCATAAACTATTGGCAAAAGCATTGATAGCAGGCAGCAGTGCACTGCCCAATCAGGTTAATAGCCAAGCTCCGCACTAACTGCCTAGAGCTGGTTAAACACTTAGAGCTTAGCTAGACGCCAAGTGCTCAGCGAGATGCAATATACACAAGTTACTAACCGTCGGTAGCAAAGCGTGGGATCACTGAATAGTGTTTTCACTACTTGGCCTTGCTAGTACAACGCATTAGCTAACAGCAATACCATAGTGTAGCCAACACTATAAGCAAGAAGTAATAGGGCAGAGTAACGTAGGAAGGTAGCGAAAGTTAGCCCTTCCACTTTACTCATGGCCACAATACCTGCTGCCGATCCTATGACTAATAAAGAGCCACCCACACCCACCGCATAAGTGAACGATAACCACTCAGGTGTCGTCATGGCTATTTCCGCTTTTAACAACGCTGCGGTTAAAGGTACGTTATCTATCATAGACGATACTATCCCCATCAGATAATTAGCTACGCTCACAGGCAGTGAATCGTATAAATACATAAAGCCGTTAAGTGCGTGAATATGTTCCAACATGCCTACAAGCAATAGCACACCTAAGAAAAACAACAGGGTGTCGAATTCAATATAACGAATGTAGTTGAGTATGGGGTCGTTGTCGTTGTGTTTTCCGTAGAGCGTTGCCACCATAAACATAACCGCCATACCGGTTAAAAAGCTAAGTACAGGCGGAATGGAAAACATGACATTAGCGGCCAGGGTAAATATTATGGTCGCAAGAAATATGGCGGCAATCATGTAATCAACCGTTGCGATATCATTTCGCTGTTTCTTAATTCTTACTTCGCCAGTAATGCCAATACTAAGCAATGCTGCTAGCAACATCACGGTGATAAAGGATGGGACTATCAGCATGAGCAGTTCGGTAATAGACACTTTGTGTTGCAGAAAAATCATCAGCGTTGTGACATCGCCGGTAATCAATGATACCCCACCTGAATTAACGGCGAATACCACCAAAACGGAAAAGCGGATGGTCTGTTTTAATGGCAAGCCCAAAGACAGCACTAACGCAATTGATACCAGCGTTGCTGTAATGTTATCGGCTAACGAGGAGAAGCAAAAACTGAAAATAGCAGTAAAGAACAGTAATGCTTTTAGGCTGATTTTCTCTGGCATCACAATATTCATCACATTTTCAATTAAGCCTTTTCGGTTTAAATACGCCACGAATGTCATCGCTGCCACCAAAAATAACCATAATGTGGAAATTTCGGTGAAGTTACTCATTAACGCGTCATTGATGTGCTTAGTCTGAGAAATAGACGAAGAAAATATAAACAGAAGTAACCAAGAAATAGTGCCTAGTAATAAGGTAGTTTTGGCTTTGTCTATATGAATGAGGTCTTCAAAGATAACGCACAGTAGTGCAAGAATGGCGATGACAATGAGTGCCACGTCTAACATGGTGTCGATTCCTAGCAGCAATTTTTATTCGCGCGGATTGTAAGAGTTAGAGAGTAAAATAAACAGTGAGATAGGCATGAAAGCCCCATTTTTTGGGATGTTTTAACTATCAGTGTGATAACTTTTTGCTATCACCTATGGAAAAGTGAAAAAGTGAATTACCCATCACATAATCGGCGACAATTATAAGCATGATGAAGCTTAAATAGTGCAGCGTTTATAAGCCGCTGAGTTATAAAAAAGCCCCGTTAAAAACGAGGTTTTTAAAAGATACTTTAGGTACAGAGGAGTAAGCGAATATTCACGCCGTCTGTATTGGCCTTAACTTACACTGGCTTCTTCGCGCAGTTCAGCCTCTCGCATTTCCCCTTCTAACCGCTGGCTTTCATCGGCGCGAGGTTTAGTAAATCGGGCTAATGCAAGATATAGCACTGGGGTTAGGTATAAGGTAAAGACTACCGCAATGCCTAGCCCACCAAACACAACCCAGCCAATAGCATTTCGCGCTTCAGCACCAGCACCGGTTGAAAGTATAAGGGGCAAGCCACCTAATATTGTAGACACTAATGTCATCATAATGGGGCGAAGGCGAACGCGACCCGCTTCTATAATGGCATCGTAAACGCTGTAGCCTTTGTCGCGTAACTGATCAGCAAACTCAATAAGTAAGATGGCATTTTTCGCCAGCAGACCTATTAGCATCACCAAGCCAATTTGCGAGTAAATGTTAATGCTTGTACTGGTTAGGTATAGGGCATAAATAGCCGCAGCAATACCGAAGGGGACCGTCAACATAACCACAACGGCTGAATTCACACTTTCAAATTGCGCTGCCAATACTAGCAGTACAATAATAAACGCGAGTACATAGGTGAGGGCGACTTGCTTAGATGTTTCTTCATAGGTTTGTGCTTCACCTAAGAATACCAACCCCATGCCATCTGGTAACGTTTCGTTGCCAAGTTCACGAATACTGTCTACCACATCGCTTAAGGCTAAGTCTTCTGGTAAATCCATTTCGATATTGATGGCACGGCGCTGCGCTTGGCGTTCAAGTTCTGCCGCCACACCTTCTTCTGTAATAAATGCGACACTGGATAATGGCACTAGGTTGCCGGTACTGCTTTTCACATATAGGTTAGTCAGATCTGATGGGTTAATAGAATTTCTATTATTAGTTTGCAGCATAATAGGAATGGCTTGGTCACCCACGTTTAAATCAGCAATATCATCACCGTTAACCGCAGCGCGAAGGGCGCTGGCAATATCAGGTAGTGGCACACCTAATTCCTCTGCTCGTCGCCTATCTATATTAACTCGCATTTGAGGCTGCGTAGGGTCGTAGCTTATTTGCGGCCTACCTACTTCAGGTAACGCATTCTCTATCTCGTTAGCAAAAGCCAATGCCGCTTTATGAATATTTTCATAAGTATCGCCAGTGAGTGCCAGTTCTAGTCCACCACCTTGGCCACGTAAATTAAGGCTGTTTCCACCAAAGGCATTGCCCGGCGCACCTGGAATGGCTTGCAAGCCAGGGCGAATTTCACCCACGATGTCTTGTAGCGACTTGTCGCGGTCATCCCAATGTTTAAGCGGAACAGTAATAAATACAATGTTAGGATCCCACTGTCCCACTACTGTGTAAATAGAGTCTATGGTGCCGTTTTCCACATAAGGGAATAGCATTTCTTCCATCTTCTCGGCCTGTCGGTCCATGAAGTTCAAGCCTGCACCATCGGGCCCACGAGCAAATATACGAATAGTGCCTCTATCTTCACTTGGCATTAATTCATTATCGATATTTTTTGCCAGTAAATACGCACCACCGCCAGCCAATAAGCTTAGTATGCCTACCGCCCACGCATATTTTAGCGCGACCACTAATGACTTTTGATACATCCGTAAACAGGCGTGACCGAAGCGGCCAAAGGTGGCATCGAAAAAGCCCGACTTCGTCGATTGCTTTTTCGAGAGCCGAGCGGTAAGCGCGGGTACTAACGACAAAGCAACAAACGATGAAATAATGACTGCTCCCGCTAGCACGCCGCCGAATTCTCTGAATAAGCGCCCTGCGGTAGATGGCAAAAATGCGATAGGTATAAACACCGAGGCTAGTACTGCCGTGGTAGCAATAACCGCAAAAAATACTTCACGGGTACCAATAACCGCGGCTGCCCGAGGACCAAGCCCCATAGCTCTTCTGCGCTGAATGTTTTCAGATACCACAATGGCGTCATCAACAATCATGCCTGTGGCAAGGACTAGCGCCAATAAGGTTAGGATGTTAACCGAAAAGCCCATGGCCCAAATAATACCTAACGCACCTGCAAGTGAGACCGGGATACTCAGTGCTGGCACAATAGTGGCGCGCCAAGAGCCAATAAACACTAATAAAGTAAGAACAACCAAGGCTACGGTAAGACTCAACGACACTACTACTTCTTTTACCGAATCTCGAATAAATTCGGCGTCGTCAGACGTCACTACAATCTTCATATCCGTAAAGCGTTTGTCTATGTCTTTCACCATAGAAAGCACTTCATCTGAAATTTCAATGGTGTTCGAACTGGCTTGGCGTATAACGCCTAAGCCAATAACAGGCCGGCCATCAAGTCGAACCATACTGCTGGAATCGGCAGGGCCAAAATACACACTAGCGACGTCGCTGATTCGTATATCACCTGAAACGACAATGTTACCTACATCTTCAGCACTGACTGATGTAGCGTCTGCTCGCACAATTAAGGCTTGATCGGAAGATTGAATACTGCCTGCTGGCACATCAAAAGGCGCGAGTTCTAATGCGCTGGCAATTTCGGCCATCGATAGCCCAAAGCTGGTTAAACGAAGGGGGTCAACGGATACCCTAAGTACACGTTCTCTGTCGCCACTCATGCTGACATCCGCCACCCCAGGAATGCTTAAAAAAAGCGGAGCGACATCGGTATCAACACGCTCAGTTAGGGTTTCCATGTCTAGGGTTTCACTTGAAATCGCAAGGCTTACCACCGCTTGCGCGTCACTGTCTGCACGAATAATAGCAAGCTCTTCAACGTCATCCGGTAGTTGTCGTTGAACGCGACTCACTGACTCTCGGGTTTCGTTGGCGGCATCTTCTAAGTTGACGCCAGCGCGAAACTCTACCCTTATTCTTGCTGAGTTTTCTTCACTTTGTGCGGAAATATTCTTTACGCCGCTAACGCGGGCTACTGCGCCTTCTAAGCGACTGGTGACCTCTGCATCAACGGTTTCCGGTGACGCACCTGGGTAGGTGGCGGTCACCGTAATTCTTGGTGTATCTACATCGGGGAGTTCTCGAACTTCTAGTGCACTTAATGCCGATAAACCGGCAATCGCAATAAGTAAGTTAAGAACAACAATGAGTACTGGCCGTCGAATTGATAACGAGGGGAGATCGTTGGTTACAGGCGTGTTACTCATTGGAGGGGCCCCCAACCAATTCCGTCGTAATGTCTTGTCCATTTCGAAGACGCTGCACGCCCTCAGCAATTAGCGTGTCTCCTTCGCTAATGGCGCCAGACACTAAAATTGCACCGCGTAAACGTTGATGAACGTTTACATCGACACGCTTCGCCTTTCCAGATTCTGCAAGCCAAATGTACGCGCCAGTGGCACCCCACAATAACGCGGCTTCTGGAATAGCAGCATAGCGGTCGCCTTTAATGCTTAAATTTACCCGAAAGCTCATACCAGGGCGGAATTTGTCTGCAGAGTTGTCTAACAGCGCGCGGGCACGTAAGGTACGATCAGCTTCGTTAATGCGTGAGTCAATTTGTGCAATTTCGGCCTTAATAGCCACTTCGCGATCGCTCCAAGGTTCTAACGTCACATCCGGCGCGTTCATCAGCACAGGTAAAGCCGCTTCTGGGGCTTTGAAGTTAATGTAAAGCTTACTTCTATGGTCAAGCGTGGTGATTAACGTTTGTTCATTTATTCTATCGCCTACTTCAATGTCAGTAATGCCAACAACGCCATCAAAAGGTGCTTTTATAAAACGGTCATCTAAGTCGACAATGGCTTCTTCTAAAGCAACCTCGGCTAGGTCACGCTGGGTGCGTGCAAGATCAAGCTCACTGATGGGCACCGCGCCTTGGGCATGGCTAGTAACAAGCCTATCAAGCGTGCGTTGTGCATCTTTAAGGGTTAGTTCGGCTCGTTTTACTGCAACTTTCTGCCTACGGTTGTCTAGCTTTATTAATACTTTCCCAGCTTCAACCAGTTGGCCAGGAACAAAATTGACTTCTATGACCTCGTCGGCAACGGCAGGGTAAAGTGCAATAGAGCGGAGCGCCTCGGCACTGCCCACCGCTTCCACTTTTCGGGTTTCATACATGAAAGAGACCGGTTCAGTCACGACTAACTTAGCTTGTTTGTCACCCATAAATTGGCTGTAAGCCGGTACACTTGTCAGCGCCAATACTACACAGCACGCCGATACCCTCGCGTATCGGGAGATCATATTTGTCATTTTTTTTCCGAAATCTTTTAGTTTTTATTTTTTTAGTGATGATAATTAGTGGCTGTTTTTGCGTTCTTTTTTCGCCACTTAACACAAGCAAAATTCTAGTGCTATAGCACCATAGGAGGCTTAGCTAAGCAATTGCAGTTCAGCGTATTCTCTGTACAGGGTATCGCTTTTCATTAACTGTGTGTGTGTACCGATACTGACAATGTTGCCTTTATCCATCACAACTATACGATCAGCATGTTGAACGGTGGCAAGTCGATGTGCGATAACAATACTGGTTTTGCCTTCCATTAAACGGTTCATTGCCTGTTGAACCATACGCTCACTCATGGCATCTAGCGCACTTGTTGCTTCATCTAAAAGAAGGATAGGGCGATTGGCTAATATTGCACGGGCTATGGCGATGCGCTGTTTCTGCCCGCCAGAAAGCTTGATGCCACGCTCCCCCAATTGAGTGTGATAGCGATTTTCCAGATTATCGATAAACTCATGGGCAAAAGCTTTTTTGGCCGCACTCATTACTTCGTCATCCGTTGCTTTGGGGCTGCCATAGCGAATGTTTTCCATTACGCTATTGGCGAATACCACAGGCTCTTGGGTAACAATGGCAATATGTTGGCGCAAGCAGCTTAGCGGCATGCCGATAATGGGAGTGTCATCAAAAGTGATTTCACCGCTAGAGGGGTCGTAAAAACGCATCAGCAATTGGAATAGAGACGACTTTCCAGCGCCACTCGCTCCCACTAAAGCAAGATTCTCACCGGCTTTAATATTTACGTTTAGGTTGTTAAATAAAGGCTTAGTACCGGGATAACCAAAGCTCATGTCTTTAAACGCAATAGCAGGCGCTACCTGAGGTACTTGCGATGAAGCCGAATGTTCAGACAGCGAGGTCACTTCTGATGTTGCATTCAGTAGCTGATAAAGGCGTTCGCTTGCGCCTACGCCTCGTTGCACTTCACCAATTACTTCACTCACAGTGGCGATACTGCCACCTGCCATCACCGCGTAAAATAGAAAAGCAGACAATTCCCCGACGGTCATTTTGCCTTCTAATACTTGGCGTGCGCCTACCCAAGCAATAAATATAATGGCTGTCATGCTCAAGCACATAATGCAGCCAATTAATAAAGAGCGGTAATGGATACGATGCTTGGCCGCATCCATGGCATACTCTACGCGAGATGAAAAGTGGGCACGTTCTTTGTCTTCTGCGGTATACGCTTGAACCGTCATAATTTCATGCAGGCTTTCATCTATGTGCGAGCCTAAATCTGCCACCTTATCTTGACTAATTTTAGCGAACTTGCGCACTTGCGGTGCCAACACTTTGATGGGGACAAGTACCGCGGGTACTGCAATGATGACGCAAAAGGTAAGTAGGGGACTCGATATTCCCATTAGCACCAACGCGCCAACAAATGTTACTACCGAGCGAAGCGTCATTGATAAGCTCATGCCCACCACAGTTTGAATGACCGTCGTGTCGCTGGTGAAGCGTGAAATAACCTCACCGGTTCTAAGCTCTGCGAAAAACGATGGGGGAAGTGAGAGCAAATGAGAGTAAACCTGATTCCTAATATCGGCACTGACTCTCTCGCCCAACCATGTCATCAAGTAAAAGCGGGCATAGGTAGCAATGCAGGCAATCAACGTTATCACCAGTACAATAACCGTGGCCTGGTTTAAGGTTTCAGAGGCGCTTTCAACAAAGCCACTATCGATGGCGTATTTAATGCCTTGTCCTAGCATTAACCATGCTATAGCGGCAGTAAACAAGGCGATAATGGCCCCAGCGACACGTGTTTTGTATTGGCTTAAGTGTGAACCTATCCACTGCAGTACTTGTTTTGTTGACACTTCATTTAACGGTGTTGCCAAAATAACCTCTTTTAAATTTTTAACCGGGTAAAGCGACATTACGGAAAACCGTATCTAATTTGCGCTATCGATGTGTTCGACCATTGGTCGAGAACGATTAACCGATAAGACTATACGCTGAATAAGGAAAAGTTGATTTATTCATGCGACTACAGTTGCAGTAAATCAGGTGGGTGGAGCCTTGCTTGTACCTTACTGACACAGACTAAATTAAAAATTTGTTAGACAATCCGAAAGTGAGGAAAAGACACGAGTCAAGGAACAAACGGCGGAATAAAGAGAATAGGCAAGACGCCGGGGCTCCATTTGAAATCCAGAACCCCGACATACCTAAGTGCAATTAAGCGCTTTAAAATACAAAGCGTAACTGCTTCAAGTGTTTAGCTTTGGCTAGCGATAAGCGCTTGCTCGATGTCAGCCACAATATCGTCGATATGTTCGATACCTACCGAAATACGCACCATATCTTCACTAACACCGGCCGACGCGAGTTCTTCAGCATTCAATTGACGGTGTGTTGTACTGGCAGGATGACATGCTAAAGACTTTGCATCACCAATATTAACCAAGCGTAAAATTAGTTGTAGGGCATCGATAAACTGAGCGCCTGCTGGCAACCCACCTTGAATACCAAAGCTAATAATACCGGCCGCTTTACCGCCACAAATGCGTTGGCAGGTTTCAAAGTGTTCACTATCAGGCAGGGCCGCATAGTTAACCCAGTTCACTGAAGGGTGTTTTTGCAGGAACGCAGCTACTTTTTCTGCGTTTTCGCAGTGACGCTCCATGCGCAACGATAAGGTTTCTAAACCTTGCATAATATTGAACGCACTTTGTGCTGAAAGCGCTGCCCCCGTGTTTCGAAGAGGAACGACACGACAACGGCCAATATACGCGGCAGGGCCAAGGGCTTCGGTGTAGGTAACACCATGGTAGCTTGGATCGGGAGTGGTCAGCATACTGAATCGCTCTGGCTGAGAAGCCCAGTCAAAGTTACCTGAATCAACAATAATACCGCCAACAGTCGTACCGTGACCGCCAATATATTTGGTTAGCGAATGTATGGCGATATCAGCCCCATGGTCGAACACCTTGCAGAGAATAGGCGTGGCTACCGTGTTATCAACAATTAAAGGCACGCCTGCGGCATGTGCAATATCGGCCCATCGTTTAATATCAACTACGTTTCCTGCAGGGTTGCCAATAGATTCGCAAAATACCGCTTTCGTATTTTCATCAATGGCGGCGGCAAGGCCTTCGAAGTCATTGGCTTGTACAAAGGTCGTTTGAATACCTTGGCGAGGAAAAGTATGCGCAAATAGGTTGTAGGTGCCACCGTATAACTGCCCAACACTAACAATATTACTTCCCACTTCTGCGATAGCTTCAATGGCGTAGCGAATAGCGGCCATGCCAGAGGCTACAGCTAGGGCGCCCACACCACCTTCCAATTCAGTTAAACGCTGCTCTAACACCGCGTTTGTCGGGTTCATTATTCGGCTGTAGATATAACCTGGTACTTTAAGGTCGAACAAATCAGCGCCATGCTGTGTATTATCAAAGGTAAATGAGGTGGTTTGATAGATAGGTGTGGTTGCCGCTTTGGTGGTTTCTTCGCTAGTATAGCCTGCGTGTAATGCAATGGTTTCTGGTTTCATTGAACATACCTTAAAAGTTAATTTGGATTTTAGACGTTTAGACGTCTACCTAAAGTAGTTCAAAAATCGTTCCTTGAGAAGCATTAACGTGTAAGTTGTAAATAAAAAGTTATCACTCAATACGCAGATCACCACATAGGCTTCTATCAAGCATGCATATTGACAGTATTAAATGCCCTTTTCAGTTTGGAATGGGCCCTAAGAGCCGACAGACTCAAAAATGAATTATTGGAAGAAAGTTACATGGGGCAAGCTATTAGTTTGCTTGATTTTGAATATCACAAAAGCTTCTCGACTATAACGACGTCAAGCCATTTACCATCTATTTTACCATGGCGCTGATAAATACCGACTTCTCTAAACCCCAATTTCTCGCATAGAGACAAACTGGCGTGGTTAAAGGTAAATATTCGTGAAAGCACTTTATTAAACCCCCCACTTTTCGCCGCGCTTAATAACGCTGAAAGTAATTTTGTTCCTAAACCTTTACCCTTGGCTTCGTCAGCAAGGTAAATAGAAAATTCGGCAATCGTTTTATAGCAATCGCGATCGCTGTATTTAGACAGTCGGGCAAACCCGATAACGTTGTCTTTTTCTATACCAACAATTACAGGGTATCTACTTTGTTCTGCTAACCAATTCTCTATATCCGTTGGCGTGCGCATAGAAGTGTCAAATGTCGCACTACCTGACTGTATTCCCTTATTGTAAATAGCGCATATCGCATTAACGTCTTCTAACGTGGCGTTTCTTAATTGCATGGTATTTCATTGTGTTAAGTTACATGTGAATTATCATATGTATAATTTTAGGCGTGTCAATAAGTTGAGTAAACGCATAGCTAAAGGGGAAGGTAGGTCACTGGGGTTCATTTCCTTAAAGAAAGCAATATGGACATTATATCGCTGTCGAATTACTCTCGTTACTCTTCCATTTTCCATCGACTTGCAAAGGATGACATCAGTGATGCAACACATAATAAAATCTACCCTACTTATTAGCCTTTTATTTTTATTCAGTCATACCACTTTGGCGAATACCACTATCGAGAAAGAAATCGCACAGTACATCGATAAAAATCTGGCTAAGTCGAAAGCGATGTTGGAAAAAACGGTAAATATTAACAGTGGCACCATGAATTTCGACGGTGTTAAAAAGGTGGGGGCTATTTATCAAGCTGAATTCGATGCAATGGGTTTTGATACCCAATGGGTTGATGGAAGTAAATTTAATCGCGCGGGTCATTTAGTGGCAAGTTATGGAAATTCGGGGCCGAAAATTTTAATGATAGGGCATTTAGATACAGTATTTGCTAAAGACGATGCATTTCAAAATTACAGCGTTGTAGATGACAGCCATATTGCAGGCCCCGGTATTACTGATATGAAGGGCGGTGACGTAATTATTATAGCTGCACTGCAAGCGCTGAAAGCCTTAAATTTGCTAGATAATGTGAGTATTAAGGTAGTGATGACGGGTGATGAAGAAAGTAGTGGCCGCCCACTTTCGTTATCTAAGAAAGCTTTGGTTGATGCGGCAATATGGGCAGATATCGCGCTGGGGTTTGAAGATGCCGATGGCGATATTAAAACCGCTGTGGTTGCTCGTCGTGGCTCTATAGGCTGGCAGCTAGATGTGGTAGGTAAGCCTGCGCACTCATCACAAATATTTACCGACAATGTGGGCTATGGCGCTATTTTTGAAACTGCTCGTATTTTAAATAGCTTTCGTGAGCAATTAGCGGGCGTAGGCAATATTACCTTTAACCCTGGCCTTATCGCGGGTGGTACGGAAGTGCAAATACAGCCCGAAAACTCCATTGTTCAAGGCTTTGGTAAAACTAATGTGGTGGCCAAAGAAGTGACCGTGAAAGGGGGCATTCGTACCTTAACCTCTAATGAGCTAGCACAAGCTAAAAAGGTGATGCAAGACATTGTAGCAGACAACCTTTTACATACATCGGCAACCTTAACGTTTGCCGATGGTTACCCACCAATGTCACCGACCGATCAAAACTATGCGTTGTTGAAAATGTATAGCGATGTGAGTGAATCTTTAGGTTATGGCCCTGTTGCGCCAGTAAATCCGCGAAACGCAGGCGCAGCTGATATTTCATTCGCTGCAGATCATGTAGACATGGCAATTGATGGCTTAGGGTTAATGGGGGACGGTGGGCACACCAAAGATGAAGTGGCCGATATGTCTACTTTTGCGCAAAACATGCATAAAGCCGCTATTTTAATTTATCGCTTAGGTGAGAGTTATACCCAATAACACTACGCACAATGTGCTTTATCTGCACTAATATCATCTTATTGGCAAATAGGGATGCATAATCCCTATTTAACCCGCATTTATACTTGCATTCACACCCCATATCCGTATAATTCGGCGGCCTTCTCTTAGGCGCTTAATTTATAGGCGTTGAAAGAAGGCTTAAGTTAACGGTAACGCTACAACGAGTTTGAGGCATTTATGGTTACTATTCGTTTACAGCGTGGTGGCGCGAAAAAGCGTCCATTTTATCAACTAGTGGTGGCTGATAGCCGTCGTGCAAGAAACGGTCGTTTTATTGAAAACGTTGGTTTCTTCAACCCAACTGCACAAGGTCAAGCAGAGCGTTTACGCGTTGACCTAGAACGTGTTGATTACTGGGTTGGTGTTGGCGCGAGCTTATCTGAGCGCGTAACTAGCTTGGTAAAAGAAGCTAAAAAATCTGCAGCGTAAGTTGCAATTAACTGGTGAGTATAGATGAGTTTAGCGTCTGACATTGTGGTTGTTGGCAAAATCGGTGCACCTTACGGTGTGAAAGGTTGGGTCAAAATCAACAGCTATACACAAACACCAGAAGGTATTTTTGAGTACTTGCCTTGGTTCCTTGGCGAAGAAAACGAATACCAAATTGACCAATGGCGAACGCATGGTAAAGGCCTGGTAGCAAAGATTGTTGGTGTAGATAGCCGAGATGATGCAGAACGCATCAAAAACTTGGATATAAACATTAGCGCTTCGCAACTTCCCGATTTAGGGGACGATGGTATTTATTGGCGCGAGCTCACTGGCATGAAAGTGGTAACTACGCAAGGTTACGACTTAGGTGTGGTGAAAGAAGTATTTAATACAGGTGCCAATGACGTGGTTCACGTTAAAGCGAATGTAGGCGATGCTTTTGGTCAAAAAGAAAGATTAATACCTTTTGTGTTCGACGACGTTGTACAAGAGGTAGATCGGGAAGCGAAGGTCATTAAAGTTGACTGGGATCCGGGGTTTTAAGTGACACCGGAAAAATGGTTCGGGGTAGTTAGCCTGTTTCCAGATATGTTCGCGCCATTCACCCAGCAGGGTGTAATCGGCAGGGCAGTTAAGTCTGGTAAATTATCGGTTGATACCTTTAACCCCCGCGACTTTACTCATGACCGCCATCGCACAGTTGACGATCGCCCCTATGGTGGCGGACCCGGCATGCTGATGATGGTTAAACCGCTTACCGATGCTATACAAGCTGCCAAGAAAGTTGGTGGCGAAAACAGTAGCGTGATCTACTTATCACCCCAAGGGAAACCCCTTGACCAAGCAGGCGTTCAACGTCTTGCTGGCATTGACCGTACGATTTTAATCTGTGGTCGATATGAAGGAATTGATGAGCGCGTAATCGAAAGCCATGTAGATGATGAAGTCTCCATTGGTGATTACGTTCTAAGTGGCGGTGAACTGCCGGCAATGGTCTTAATGGACGCAGTTGCCAGATTAGTTCCCGGCGTGTTGGGGCATAAAGCTTCAGCAGTTGAAGATTCCTTTACCGATGGTCTTCTGGATTGTCCGCATTATACGCGGCCAGAAGTACTAGATGGTCAATCGGTACCTGATGTGTTGTTAAGTGGTGATCATGAAAAAATTAGGCAGTGGCGATTAATGCAGTCTTTGGGTAGAACCTTACTGCGTCGCCCTGATTTGTTAAATCACCTAGCTCTGACTGAGGAGCAGCAGCGGTTATTGGAAATATTCCAAACGCAGTTGCAGCGAGATGACAGTTAACTAGGACGAGAGGATATGATGAGCAAAGTCAGTCAAGATATCATCAAGAAAATTGAGCAAGCACAGCTTAAATCTGATGTTCCAGGGTTCGGCCCGGGTGACACAGTAGTTGTTAAAGTTCGCGTTACCGAAGGTGACAAAGAACGTCTTCAGGCTTATGAAGGTGTTGTTATCGCTAAGCGTAACCGTGGTCTGCACTCGTCTTTTACCGTACGTAAGATTTCTAGCGGCGAAGGCGTTGAGCGTGTGTTCCAAACACACAGCCCGGCTATCTCTTCAATTGAAGTTAAACGCCGCGGTGCGGTTCGTCGTGCTAAGCTTTACTATCTTCGTGAACGTTCAGGTAAATCTGCACGTATCAAAGAAAAGCTTAACTAAGATTACTAATCCTTGCGTTATTGTTAACTTCGAAAGAGCCCGCTTATTAGCGGGCTTTTTTGTGTCTGCAAAAAAGCGGGAGAGAAGCGGTGTAGGTGCCAATGACTCGCCGTAAACCCATCCATGGGGGCTCTGCCAGCGCGTCCTGCGCTGGAAGGTCATCGGCACCTACACCGCATCCCTCCGGTCGCACTTTGTAGCATGAGTTGGTTAGGGGAAGGGCTTTGTGCGCCTCTGAAACCCGGCGTAAACCCATCCATGGGGCCTTCGCTACAGCATCCATGCTGTAGAGAGTTTCCGAGGCGCACAAAGCCCTTCCTTCTGAACAGCCGGTTAAGGCTCACCGTTGAATATTAATATTAGTCGCCAGTAGAAGCCCACGTGAAACGAGGCGCGAATCCATCTATGGAGTTTTCGCAATAGCTCCATGTTGTGGAAGGCTTCTGATGAGGGCGACTCCCGCTCCTATAAACGCTGACCCGTACCATGAAGTAGTGCGTCATAAACCCATCCATGGGCGCTATGTCAGCGCATCCATGCGCTGGAAGGTCACTGCCAACTACATAGCATTCCGGAATGTATTCCTTGGTGTTGGCACAATTGCTCAATGCACGTTTGCGAGATAAGATGTTGAAAATAGATAATTAAAACAATGAGTGGCCCCATGCGATTGCGTTTTTTCTGGGTAATAACGGTGTTTGTCTTTAGTGCTATGGCTAGTACCGTGGCAAATGCTGACGTTGAATTCAAAATACCTAGAAGTACTGTTGTGGAACTTCAAGACAATAAATCTAACCGAACTTACCCCATTTTTATTAAGTTACCGAAAAGCTATCGAGCTAATACGAAAGCGTCTTACCCGGTCATTTATTTGTTGGATGGTTCGTATGCATTTCAGGTTGTGTCAGGGGGAACACGATTTCCCATGAATAGCGGTGTAATGGAACAGGTTATCATCGTGGCCATATCCTACTCTAAAGGGTCTAAAGGCGCCTCTAGTCGCGTTCGCGACTATACCCCTTATCTTGCTGAAGACTGGAAGCTTGAAACTGGCAAAGCGGGGCAACATGCTGACTTTATCAATGACACGGTATTTACCTACATAGAGAATAACTATCGCGTGAAGGGAATGCATAGAACGTTAGTGGGAAATTCTTTAGGTGGGTTGTTTAGTGCCTATGTGCTTTTTACCCGTCCAAATATGTTTAGTAGTTACATTATTGGCAGCCCATCGGTATGGTTTCGCGACAATGCCATTTTGTCTGAACCGGTTGTTAAACCTAAAACGCCAGTTAAGGTCTTCCTTGCTGTAGGCGAATTAGAACGTCCCGAATATGGTGAAAGGCAAAATATGGTGGAAGGAGCACAAAAACTAGCTCAAAAAATAACGCAGCAGAATGATAATCAGGTAAATCTGAAGTTCACACTCATTGGTGAGGCCACTCACGCTACGGCGTTTCCCACCACAACAATTCAGGGGGTAGATTGGCTTTACGCAAGCAAACCACACGTGAAAGCGCAGCAGTAAGCATGAGTGCTATTGTGCGTTTTGGGGGCCTGATTCACTAATCCAACGTTTTAGCGGAATCACCCATTCATCCATAGGACGATAAAACGCACCATGTTCTTTTCCTGTTGAGATGGCTATCTCTTTAAATTCCCTTAGTTTACGGCTTCGAGCTTCTAAGAGGTTGCATGAGCCTACGTCGTCAGAAGTTTCATAAATAGAAAGCACACGACCGTATAGCTGAATATCCCGCTTACGATTAATCAATCCTGCGCAGCCCGCTAAAATCACAACGTTAACCCGAGCGTTTTTTAACTCGTTTGACGCGAGTATTGTAATCGCGCCGCCGCGTGAAAACCCGGTAAGGGTAATGTTCTGTGGGGGCACACCTGCGGTGATAAGTTGTTTAACTTCTCCAGCAAGGCGTTTAGCGTAATCGATAGGACTTACACCTTCTGGTCTGTGGTGTGCTATTAAAACATAGCTATCGTCATCAAGTGCTTTTTGAACGCTAGGAAAATTGTATACACCCCACCTAGGATGTATGGGCGTTAGATCATCCCCTTCTACAATAAAGCCATGTGAATAGAAAACGTAGCGTCTGGCAGGGTCTATACTATTTGGGAACGCATATTCACTGGACGCTGCCTGAGCGTTAACTGTAGTAACAACAAAGAATAAAATGAGTATAAATTTCATCTACAAGATAGGTTTGCATACTTAAAACAATAATACTGACACGAAATTCGTAAATTAACGATCTGTACTCAACTATTTTCAGAATAAACCTATAACAAAAACGCAAGTGAGACAGGAATGACGGCAGATTACTTTCTTTTTTTAGGGCTATTTGGGGTGGCGTTCTTCGCGGTTTCTGGCGCACTGATGGGGCACGAAAAAAGCATTAATGGTTTTGGGGTGGTAGTGGTGGCGTCGGTCACTGCATTAGGCGGGGGAACCATCAGAGACTTATTGCTTACCCAACCTATTTTTTGGGTAGAAACGCCTTCTTATTTATACTCTGCCTATGGTGCAGTGGTACTCACAGTATTATCCATTCGCTATCTACCGCCATTATCTAACTATTATTTTATTTTGATGGATGCGGCAGGGCTTGCCATCTTTAACATCATGGGCATAGAAAAAGCACTGATAGAAGGTACAGGAATGATAGTGGCGCTAACCATGGGAATGACTACAGGGATATTTGGCGGGTTATTAAGGGATGTAATTTGCAGAGAGGTTCCTTTAGTCATGCGCGGCGACCTTTATGCAACCGCGTGCCTTTCTGGTGGCTTAGCGTATGCGGCATTGTTTGCATTAGATGCACCCTACGCGTGGTGTATTTTTGGCTCACTAATAACAACCGTATTTATTCGTCTAGGTTCGCTACATTGGGGTTGGAAACCTAACATATTTAAGAAAGGATACACGCCGAAGAGCTAACACTCACCTTTGGTTGAAAAGTAAACTAAATAGGCGTGAACTTAACTGATCGTCAGGTGAAAAACATATTTGTTGGACTTAAAGCAAAGTATTATACGTTAAAGCTTGCTTGCTTATTCGTTTGTTGTTAAAAAGTCAATGACGTTAAAGAAAATTAGAAAATGCCTGTTGTACAAATAAGTTTACATGCGAAAATATACTCTTTTGACGTTTCATTTTTTCCGTTTTTAGTAGTTAAGAGAGCCCCATGATCAAGGACACAGTAAATAATATCCACGTAAGCGCTGAAGATGTGCTTATTACCCCAGAAGCTTTAAGCGCTGAGTTGCCTGCCTCAGAGAAAGCGCTTGCAGCTATTTCAGAATCTCGCAAGATTGTTTCTGATATCATTCACCGCCGTGACCATCGTATGTTGGTCGTATGTGGGCCATGTTCTATTCACGATGTTGAAGCAGCTAAAGAATACGCGCTTAAGTTAAAGGAACTGCATGAATCATGCAAAGACACCTTATTCATTGTGATGCGCGTTTATTTTGAAAAGCCCCGTACCACAACGGGTTGGAAGGGGTTAATTAACGACCCTCATATTAACGACACATTCGATATTGAAGCTGGCCTGCGTAAAGCCCGAGAACTATTGATTTGGTTGGCTGAACTCGAACTTCCGGTCGCGACCGAAGCGCTAGATCCAATTAGCCCTCAGTACTTAGCCGAATTATTCAGCTGGTCTGCAATTGGTGCTCGCACCTCTGAGTCACAAACTCACCGTGAAATGGCGAGTGGTCTTTCGATGCCAGTTGGTTTTAAAAATGGTACTGACGGCAGTTTAGATATCGCGTTGAATGCCCTTAAATCAGCAGCTTCAGGTCACCGCTTCATGGGCATTAACAAACAAGGCCAAGTTAGCGTTATTGCGACAAGTGGCAACCCAGATGGTCATATTATTTTACGCGGTGGTAAACAGCCTAACTACGATTCAGTGTGTGTATCTGAGTGTGAAGTTGAAATGCAGGAAGCGGGCCTAACAGCTGGCTTAGTGGTCGACTGTAGTCATGCGAACTCTTCAAAAGACTATCGACGTCAGCCTCTGGTTGCACAAAACGTAGTGAATCAAATACTAGAAGGTAATCAGTCTATTATTGGCGTAATGTTAGAAAGCCACTTAAAAGCGGGTAACCAAAAATCTGATGGGAAAAAGCTAAGCGAAATGGAATACGGTGTGTCTATCACCGACGGCTGTATTGATTGGGAAACCACAGAATCGCTTATTGCCCAAACCAGAGATAAATTAATAACTGTGCTACCCTTACGCCAAAATAAGCGCACCGATGTTGCCTAATAGGTGAGGTAGTCAGTGCCATTTGATTTGAGGGACATACTGAATGGCCGAATTTTCGCAGCAATTAAATACGCTGCGTGAAGGAATAGACGAGCTGGATACCCAGCTCGTTGAACTTCTCGCAAAACGCAATGCACTTACTACACAAGTGGGTCAGGTAAAAGCCGAAGCTGGTATGCCTGTTTATGTACCTTCCAGAGAAAAAGAACTTATCGCTTCGCGGCGAGCGCAAGCTGAATCGTTAGGCGTTTCCCCTGATCTTACCGAAGACTTATTACGCCGCATCATGCGCGAGTCTTATCATACGCAAAATAATCGATACCTTGGGGTAAATGCTGATGTCGGTACCATTGTGGTTATTGGTGGAGCAGGTGCACTGGGTAAAATATTCGTCAGCTTGTTCGAGCGAAGCGGTTACTCTGTTTCTGTCGTCGAAAGGGAAGATTGGGAAAGTGGCCATGCTGCTAACGTGCTTTCAACCGCCGCATTAGCGGTGGTGGCTGTACCAATTAACCTCACTGAACAGGTGATAGGTCAGCTCTCTATGTTACCTGAAAGCTGTGTTTTAGCTGATATCACGAGTATCAAGGTTAAGCCCATAGAAGCTATGATGGCAGTGCATAAGGGCCCCGTGGTTGGCTTGCACCCTATGTTTGGGCCTGATGCTCCAGGTATGATTAAACAGGTTGTGGTGGTGTGTGAGGGACGCGACGAGAGCGCTTATGGTTGGCTTATCGATCAAATGCGAATTTGGGGGGCAACTATTCACAATAGCACCGCCGAAGAGCATGATAAATCTATGGCTTATATTCAGGTAATGCGCCATTTCAATACTTTCGTGTATGGTGAGCATTTACGTGGAGAAGATCCCGATCTTGAATCCCTCACTATGTTTAGCTCGCCTATCTATCGATTAGAGTTAGCTATGGTTGGCCGATTATTCGCGCAAGCCCCCGAGTTGTACGCCGATATTATTTTCAACAACCCTGAAAACTTCGCTTTACTCCGCCGTTTCTATGACCGTTTCGGTTTAGCCTTAACCTTGCTGGAAAAGGGCGATAAAAAAGCGTTTATCAAGCAGTTTTTAACCATAGGAAACTGGTTTGGCAGCTACGCGAAAAACTGTCTGATGGATAGTAAACAATTGTTATTAAAAGCCGATGACGGCCAGCTATTGCGTAAGAAGTAATAGGGTATGTTTTCTGCGAACTAGCGATTAATAAAAACGGTACTTCGATGGTCATAAACCCCGTAGTACCGTTCTTAAAGCTGGCTTATATTATTCCGCTAGCGCACTAGCTGCCGCTACTTTTGTGGGGCTGATTTCTTCGCTAGGGTAGCAGCCCAGTATTTTAATGTAACGGGTAATGTTTCTAAGGGCTTCAATGGCATTTTGTACAGGGCCATCTTCCACATTGCCTTTCACATCAATGTAAAACATTTCTTCCCAAGGATTACCTGGAATAGGACGAGACTCTAGCTTCGTCATATTAATGTTGTTTTCACTTAGCACCAACAGCGCTTCAACTAATGCGCCGGGCTTTTGGACCGTTGACATAACCAGTGTGGTTTTAGCGGGTACTTGAAGTGGAACTACTACGGCTTTTCGAGCAACTACGATGAAGCGACTGTGGTTTTCTTTTTGGTTGGCCAAGTTACTTTTTATTGCTGTAAGTCCATATAGGTTTCCGCCAGCCTCACTGCCAATAGCTGCAATATCATCTCGCTGTAGCTCACTCACTGTCAACATAGCCGATGATGTACTGTCCATGGTTTTCACTTCAATGTTGCCAAGCTCAGCCAAGAAGTGGCTACATTGTGTGAATACTTGTGGATGAGCGTACACGGTTTTAATTTTATCTACGGTCGTATCTGCGCCAACAAGCAAGGTGTGACGAATAGGGTGAGTAAGTTCGCCAATAATGCTTAAGTGAGTATGTTGAAGTTGGTCATAAACTTCATTAATACTGCCTGAGGTTGTATTTTCAATAGGCAGAACCGCATAGTCGGCCTCTACATTCTCTACTTTTTGAATAATTTCACTGAAACTCTGACAACCTATTTCCAGCAATTCACCCGGACGTCGAGAGAAATATTTCTGGGTAGCAAGGTACGAGTAAGAGCCTTTGTCGCCCAAGAAAGCCACGCGATTTAGTGGAAGCGTACTGCCAGGGTTCGCGCGTTCAGCAAGCATTGCCTGCTGGTTTAACACTGAGTCTTCAATGATGACGTGAAAAATCTGAGTAACGTAGTGTGGGTCAAGACCTACATCTTTACCTTCTTTAATAAGGCGAACAAGCAGTTGCTCTTCACGTTTCTGATCTCGAACTGGAATATGGTGCTTAATTTTAGTTTCAGCAACCTCGTTGGTGAGCACACGGCGCTCAGCCAATAAGGTTAGAAGTTCACTATCTAATGATGTTATGCGCTCTCTTACAGCATCTAAGGCGTTGTCAGACATAGTTTTCCACTTATCGTATTAGCTAAAAAAAAACCTCCCTTGAGGGAGGTTTTTATGCATGTAGCTGCGCCTCCCTATTTAAAGAGCATAAACGCAAAAAAGATAGCCACTGCATGTATATTATTCTGTTTCATACGATTGACTTTATGCGTACAGCGTTTCAGTGTCAACCTGTTTTTACATTGGTTTTGATTTTTATTGGGGGGAGGGCTTGATAGATACTAGTAGAAGGGGTAGGGCGAATAACGAATTTGCCTTAAAGCAGTAAACCGACGCTATGGTGTCGGTTTTCTGCTTTAATCAATATGGGGAGATTATTTGCAATTCGTAATGTTAGTTACCCAATAAGGCCGCTAGCATTTGACGAACTTCCGTAGGTTCGAATGGCTTATCACATAGCGCATTCACACCGGTCTGTTGAATATTGGACATATGGGCACTATCGGCTGCTTCAGACGTTACCATGATGATAGGAATATGCGTGGTTTCAGGGTTGAAACGGATGAACTCAGAGAGTTCTCGGCCATCCATTTCTGGCATATTGTAATCGGTAACCACTAAATCGAAGGCTTCATCTTTAATAAACGTGAGTGCCATTGCACCGTTTTCAGCTTCTTTTATGCGCTGTAGGCCCATACCTTCAAGTACACGGCGAATGTGGTTGCGCGCTAATTTACTGTCGTCAACAAGCAGCACCCTAACATCGTGAATATCGAATAGCTCTAGTTCAAGTTCGTCGTGATTGATTAAATCAAGGCTAGCGTTTAGAGCACGAGACAAATGAAGGGGCTCGAAAGGTTTAGGAAGAATGGCTGCAACACCTGCTTGTTTAAACTCTTCCAGTTTACTTAATCTGTTCTCACTTGATACCAGCATGAATGGAATAGATTTAAATTCGTCACTTTCTTTAATGAACTTGAGTAAATCTAATGCTGTGCCGTCTTCGAAATACATCGCGCTAACAATCAGGTCTGCACCGTGCGCTTTAACCGCTGACATAGCCTCAGAAAGGGTACTAACAGGATCAATTTCCCTTACCTTTTCTTTCAACAATAGGGTAGTAATAATCTTCCTCTGTGTATCAGAGGGTTCAACTAATATGATGTGTAAATCAGAAATTGACAGCTTTTCCATTCCGTTCTCTTTTTGGTATTTTCAAGGAAAGTAAGGGGGGTGAATTAACCCCCAGCAATTTTAGCGCTAAAGCCCTTATCCTGCAGTAAAGCTTTTAACTTCTCGCGGTCATCCGTTTGAACTTCAATGTGTCCATCTTTAACCGCGCCACCACAGCCACACTTCTTTTTTAATTCAGTGCCCAGTTTTTTTAACGCATCGGGGGCTAAATCAAGCCCTTTAATTATAGACACGCCTTTTCCTTTGCGGCCTTTTGTTTCTCTGTGTATACGAACAATACCATCGTCGGAAGTGGAACGCTTTGCTTCTTTAGGCGAAGGTTTAACTTTACCTGTATCGGTACTGTATACCAGCAGTGCATCTTGCCAATCTTGCATTTTACCCTCTGATTTTTTCCTGTGCGTTAAACGAGCCATATTTAGGCTTATCTACAATTGTAGCATGGCATGCTGAAATATCTGCGCTAGAATAAATTCTAGTAAAGCCTAAATATACGCTGAGTTCATTCCTAGAATAATACGGGATAAAAGGAAATGGGGAAGCAGTGTAGTTAACGGAAGAAGGAGTGATTAAATGAATGTATTAAAGGATAAGGTCAATGAGCAAGAGACTTTAATCATAGAGATGGGCGAAAAGTTCGATTTCAGCAAAGTGGAAGCATTTCGCTCAGCCTATCAAGATTTAGACTCTGATGTTAAGCACATCACCGTTGACTTAGCTAAGACAGAATACATGGACAGTTCAGCCTTAGGTATGTTGCTTAATATGCAAAAGGTATTATCACAAAGGTCACTGACATTTAGTATTGAGAATAGCCGACCACCCGTGGAGCGAATACTAAAAATATCGCGTTTTGACAAAAAATTTATTATTCGTTGAGACGCAGCGGTAAGTCAGCCACAGGGCGCTAACATTACATGAAAATTCTTATCGTTGATGACGAACCAATAAATCGCACCATGTTAGTTAGCATGTTAAGCGAGGCGGGGTTCACTGATTGTGTTGAAGCTGCATGCGGTGAGGACGCGTTAACGATAGTTGAACAAGCGATACCCGATTTAGTATTACTTGATGTAATCATGCCCGGTATGAGTGGTTTCGAGGTTGCACCACAAATTAGAACCTTAGCCGGTGGCCGATACTTACCTATTTTATTCATCACCGCGCTGGATGACAAAGAAAGTCTGGTTAAATGTTTAGAGGTAGGGGGGAATGACTTTGCGACGAAACCTTTCGACAAACATATTCTCACCGCTAAAATTCGCGCTCACGAAAAAATTCGTAACCTAAGCGCTCATATTGAACAACAAAATGAAGAGCTTAGATTTTATCAACAGCGGGTAGCAAGGGAACATGCGATTGTTGAGCATATTTTTAGTCATGCCATTGTTAACAAAGGCCACGTTCTTAAATATTTCGATCATGCATTAACGCCTGCGGAAACATTTAATGGCGATGTGTTTGTGTGTGAAGCTAGCCCAAGTGGCGGCCTGTACTTTTTAGTGGGAGATTTTACAGGGCATGGGCTTGCATCAGCCATTGGTGCACTGCCGGTAACCCGGGCATTTCAAGAGATGTCAGCAAAAGGGCTGTCGGTCAATGAAATGGCGACAGAGTTTAATAAAATACTATTGCGATTTTTACCCAGCGATATGTTTATGGCTGCGGTTGTCGGCGAGGTTGGCTCTGATGGTTCACGTATCACCTTGTGGCAAGGTGGTATGCCACAGATGATGGTGGTGTCAGGCAAACGGCGATTTATCAAAACGATTTCTTCACCTCATATGGCACTGGGTATTCTTGAGCAACATGAGTTTGACAGTGAATGCGAAATTTTTGAAATGCTGGCAAATGACAAGTTAATTATCTATTCCGATGGACTAACAGAAGCGGTTGATGCTGACGGAAATATGCTAACCGAAGAGGGGGTAAAACAATGGTGTGCTGATGCTAGTGATATTACTGCCGACGGGATTTTTAATCACGCTAAAGCATTTTCGGCTACGCCTAGTTTTGACGACGATGTTTCTGTGGTTATCTTTAAAAGTCAGTCGTTAGAAGGCGTGCAGCCCTATAGAGCTACCGACGATATTCCATTGAATATAGTTATTACCTTGAGTGCCAAGCATTTGAAGCAGCCCGATATTCAAACCCGTATGCTCCACCAAACCTCTCAGTGTAGCGGTATTGAACATGTTCGTTCGGTGCTTTTTACCGTGGTTTCCGAAATGTTTAGCAACGCCTTAGAGCACGGTATTTTGAACATGGACTCACGTTTAAAGCACTCACCAGAAGGCTTTCAACTATATTATGAGCAGCGAGAAAAGCTGCTGAGCGCCCTAGATGAAGGGACGATTATTATTAGTATTGAGTCTGATCCTGTGAAAAAGGTTGTCTTTCTTTCAATAGAAGACAGCGGCAATGGTTTTGATTGGGAGCGTAAAGCCAGCCCCGAAAGTAATGACTCATTCGGAAGAGGGCTGGGCCTTATTAGAGCGCTAAGTAGTAAAGTGTGGTTTGAAAAAGGCGGGCGAAAAATAAACTGTTTGCTCAATACAGCCGTTGAATAACTACCACTAAACTAAAAATGCCAACGATTTGCCGTATATTCCCACTTCAGAACGGTGGATATGTTATGCAATAGCGTCGTTGTTTAATTGGAGCGCCTAATGCTTAAATCTTTGTTACAGCTTTTCGAAACGAAAGAGTCAGAAGAGCAACAGAAACATACTGTCGAACTTGCCACTGCTGCATTGTTAAGTGAAATTATGCGGGCTGACGATAATGTAACAGACAGTGAGCTTAAAGCTTACAAAACGCACTTATATAAGCAGTTTGAGCTCTCTGATGATGAGCTAAAATTGCTAATGGAAGAAGGTCGTATGTCAGCAGAAGAAGCTGTCGATTTAGTACAATTTACTAAGATAATTAATCAAACGTGTGATCCAGACCAAAAGCGGGATATTCTCGAAGGCTTATGGGTTATTGCTTATGCAGATAATCAACTTGCTCCTATTGAAGAGCATACAATACGGCGTATATCAGATTTACTACATGTGCCGCATTCCCATTTTATTAAAGCCAAACTGCATGTTTCACCAGAAAATTAATACAGTACTTGAAACACTTGCTCGCTATTAATAATGTAAAAAGTGCTTGTTACACAGGTAATTAGTGAAAAATAATGCTATAAATAAATCATGATTTTCTGTGGTCTCAGACATCGTCGAGATTGTGATAATAACGTAAGATTTATTTAAAACATGATTGCAATGTATAACGCGGGTGGTGTTTAAGGAAGTGGGTGTATTTAAGTCTATAAAGGCCCCAATTAGTATTGTCGTAACTTTGTCTATGTCAGTTATGGCTGCAGCTGTGTTGTGGTTTGCGGTAATAGAGCACAAAGCGCTTTATCTCAATTTGGCCCATTCTCATACGATTTCTCTTGGCAATGGCGTGGTGAAGAACATAGCGCCATCCATGTTATTGAATACCGAAAAGTCCTCCTCTATTTCAAATGTTCTGCTCCTATTAAAGGAGCATGAACATGTTATCGCAGCAAGAATTTATGATAGTAACTTTACTCTTTTACTAGAAGAAGAGGGCCCATCTGCTATTAGGTTGAACGAGCCCTTTTTCAATATGCTTGACCCATTAGGATTACCCGAAGGGGTATCCTCAGAAAATGACGTGATTATTGCACGACGGGTAATAGGCTCTTCGCAAAAGCCTGATGGTTTCTTGGTACTGTTCGTTGATGCCAAGGCACCGCTTTCGGGAAGTATTAAGGGCTTATTGTTGAATGTGTTACCCCTTATCTTCGTGCTGTGGGTAATAAGTATAATAGGCACATTGTTTTTCATTCATCGTGTATTTCGCCCTTTGAGTGAGTTGAGTTTTTTCACCAAACAAGTCACAGATACAAAAGATTATGCGCTGCGACAAAACCTAACGTCGAGAGATGAAATAGGAGAATTAGGAGAAAACATCAATCGCCTTTTAGAAATGATTGAGGTTGAGTTACTCATCAATCATGAACAAAATCAAACGTTGGTCGATCAACAGGAAACTATGATTCGCCTGGCTAACTATGACAGCCTAACGGGGTTGCCCAATAGACAATTTGTGCTTGATAACTTGCGGTTAGAATTAGCCCGAGCGCGAAGAAATGATGATGATCTTGCGCTTCTGTTTTTCGATTTAGATGGGTTTAAAGGAATAAACGATTCACTAGGTCATGAGACCGGCGATTTAATATTGATAGAAGTAGCAGATAGGGTTAGCGCCCTGTTGCGAGAAGGGGATTTGGTCGCCCGTTTAGGGGGCGATGAGTTTTTAGTATTACCAGACAGGGAAACGCGAGATACCAGTCTCGAAAATATGGCGGGTAGATTGATTAATGCCTTTACCAGTCCTTTTGAACTGCGTGGGCTGTCGCTGTCTGTTGGCGTTAGTGTGGGCGTAGCGCGAGCCATAGACGCCGACTATGATTTAAGTGAACTCATGAGCAACGCAGATCTTGCCATGTACCGCTCTAAAGCCAAAGGGCGTGGTAGCTTTACCATATTTACGCCCGATATGGTGGAGTCACATAAGCGTAAATTCCATTTAGCCAATGCCATAGAGCAAGGATTAAAGAACAATGAGTTTATGGTGTACTTCCAAATTAAAGTCGATCATAAAGGGAAAGTTATCGGCTTAGAGGCACTGCTTAGGTGGCAACATCCTGAATATGGTTTAGTCATGCCGAATGAGTTTATTCCCATTGCGGAACAAGGCGGCAAAATATCTGCCATTACCCGGTGGGTAATTGAAAAGGTCTGTATTGACCTACCCAAATTAAGAGAATGGCTTCCCCATCGTTTTCGTGTGTCAGTAAATTTATCAGGTCACGACCTTCGTGATAGTAATCTATTTGACAATATCTATGAGATTTTTACGCGCCACAATGTAAACCCGGAATACGTAGAATTCGAGGTAACTGAGTCTGCTTATTTAGAGAATTTTGCGTCTTCAAATAAATTCTTTAAACGCATGAGCAACATGGGGTGCGCCATTGCCCTTGACGATTTTGGCACGGGTTATTCTTCGCTAAGCTATTTAACCCAAATTAGTATCGATACCTTAAAAATTGATAAGCAATTCGTACACGAGTTAGAAACGTCCGAACGCAGCCGGTTAGTAACGGGCGCTATTATCGATTTGGCCAAACGTCTTTCACTGTCTGTATGTGCTGAAGGTATTGAGAATGAAACCCAGTGGCATTATTTGATTGATCACGGTTGTGACTACATTCAAGGGTTTATGTTTAGCAAACCCATTCCTATGGATGAGCTCGTTCAGTCACCTAAACAGTTTTACATAGGTAATACTGATAATAGTGAAGCGTAGGTAGACACCCAATGCCAATGCATTGCGCTTTTTATTAGGTTATGTTAACCAACTGTTCTAAAAGACTGTTTCAGCAACCTATTTTGAAGCATTATCAGGTTATTGGATACATTTACAACTGTTCGTGTAACTGTGTCTGTTTATAGATACAATGAGCAGGAGGTTAGTTGATTTACGTATTGTAAGTACTTGATATATAGTTGTATTGTATTTTTGGCTCAATTTTAGCTTACCAAATCAGAGTTAACAGAGTTATCGAAGTTAGTTTAAGGGATTTATAAACAAGCAGTAATGCGGAGGATTCATGATGAAACGACTAGAGAAGGTTTTTCTGATTTTACTTACTATCGCGGCGATACAAGCTATTTCGGTAGTTGAAGCGCACGCGTCACCTGCGAAAACGTTGATGCAGCAGTTAGATACTAATAAAGACGGCCTAATATCACTAAAGGAAGCGGTTCGACATACCGAACTATTGCGTAACTTTGGGTTAATTGACGACAATGAAGATGGCAAATTAACTGAAGCCGAATTAGCAAAAAGTAAACTAACACCAGGAAATGCAAAATCTGCCGTCAGTAAATAGCTGCCGTTAGCGTATGAAATAAATAATAGCCTAGCAGATGCGCCTGCCGGTGCTTGTTTGAAGGAATACCACTCTGATTGAGAAATTTTCATTTGGTGAACGGCTGGTTCAGCTAGGCTCTTTACGTCAACTCACGCTAGGTAGCTTCGTGCTGGCGTTAATCCCATTAATTGCGCTGTTGTGGCAAAGTCAAAGTGATTTAGCCAAAGTAGGGCAAATGACCACGCTGGAAACCCGCTACGTGGTTGATGTCGTGGGGGATATGCAACGCCTAGACGGTGCCGTCGTGGACTTAGAGCGAAGTATTCGCCAATACGCCGTTATTCGAACCGAGAAAGTTGCCACGTTATCCGACAATGCACTCGACCAGTTCGCGGTGGCCGCAGATAACCTTTGCCAAGCCTTATCTGTTCAGGGAACCTGTGAAAGGTTGTCTGAACAATTAGGCGATCTTTCTGATTACCGCTTAATTGAAGATCAACTCCTACTCAATGCCTACCTTGCTAACGTATCACGAAGTGTTTCACAACTTCGTGACGACGTGGAACTCGCGATTTCCGAGCGGGTCAAAGTTCAGCAAGATGACTTAAACGCGATGCAAGCAAAGCAGGCATGGTCTACGGCGATGTTGGTAAGTGTTTCCTTGCTGCTTATCCTTTTGGGAAGCCAACTGATTGTTAATCCAGTCAATAAACTAAAGCAGATAATACGGATAGTGGCTCATCAGCAAGGTGATCTTCCTCCTTTATCTCGCCAAGCGCCGCGAGAGCTAATAGATGTGGAGAAAGATCTACATTGGCTGTACGATCGGCTTGGTCAGTTAGAGCATATACGCACAGCACTATTGCGGCATGCTGCTCACGAATTGAAAACACCGTTGGCCAGTATTAAGGAAGGATGTAGTTTATTATCGGAAAATGTTGTGGGCGATTTAAATGATGCTCAACGTGAAGTGTTGTCGCTACTTAGCGCAAGTACTCAGAGATTGAACACATTAATTGAAAAATTACTCGACTATAACTTGTTGTTACAGCAAGCTCAGCCCAACATCGTCAATACTGATGCGAAGAAGTTGGTTGATGCATGTCTGGGGGATTACGCCCTCGCGCTGCAAGAGCGAGAAGTTACCGTATCGGTAGAAAATAGCCATATTTGGGCTGACGAAGAGTTATTTCGACGAATACTCGACAATTTGGTGTCTAACGCGGTAGCACATGGTGCAGTAGGACGACCCATTAATGTACATATATATTTAAATAATAACTTTGCTATATTGGACGTTGCAAATCGAGGCAAGCGGATTGCCAAAGAGTCGGTTGCAACACTGTTTGAACCTTTCACCCGTGGCGCTGAGCCGAGAAATGACAATGTTATAGGTACAGGATTAGGCTTATCAATTGTTGCGGATTGTGCGCGACTGATGCATGGCGACGTGCAAGTTGTCGATGTTGATTATGCTGATGTGTGCTTTAGGGTGACGATTCCTCAACAGGAAAAATAAAATGAGAATAAGTTGTATGATACTGGCCCTGACGATGATGTCGGGTTGCAGTGTGTTGTCTAAGCAGCCAATCGAACAGAAAATTGATGTTCCACTACCCCAGCTCATTGAAGTGGCTGTAGACGACGATATTTGCCTGTTCACTTCAGAACCAGAAAATTTTGATTACAATTGCAACATGACTTACTGGTTGGAAGTTTGGCTTGAAGCTGATGCCACGCCTTGGATAGAGCGTAAAGCGCAGTTGACAGCGCTTGGTCAATCGAAAAAAGACAAAATTCACGCTTACCTTTTATCCTTATCCAGTGACACCCCGTATCAAGATAGGCTACGAGCCCAACTCTCTATAGATGATTTAATGCCTGAATTTACCGACGCCGCCGCGTTGGTCATTCAAGTTGTGGTAAGTAACCCAAACAAACAGTTAATGGAACTTGAGTCTGCGTTGAGTGTATTAAGCAAAGAAAATACCCTTCGAGGTCAAGAATTACAAAAGCTGTATGCTGAGCTTAAAGCTCAGCAGAAAAAACTAGAAGAACTCCTCCAAATTGAAGCAACACTTATGGATAAAAACAGGAACAACTAACAATGAGTGAAAGTAGTAAGAACAAACCCCATTTATTGTTGGTTGATGATGATAAAAGTTTACTTCGTCTTTTGACCATTCGGTTAGAAGGTGAGGGTTATCAAGTTACTGCCGTTGAAGATGGTAATGCGGCGTTAAGAAAACTTCAAAATGATGCTTTTGACGTAGTCCTCAGTGATTTGCGTATGCCTGGCCTTGACGGGTTAAGTTTATTTGAAGAAATCATGGGCATTCGAAAAGATATTCCCGTTATTTTGATGACCGCTCACGGAACCATTTCTGATGCGGTTGCGGCCACCCAACGAGGTGTTTTTGGCTTTCTTCCAAAGCCAGTCGATCATGATGAACTGCGTACCTTATTACAAAAAGCATTAAGTCAGTCACAAGCAGCCCAGCCCGGTGAGTGGGCGAAAAGTATCGTTACCCGCTCTCAAGATATGCTTAATGTACTTGATCAAGCGTACCGAATTGCACAGCGAGAAGTTAGCGTACTCATTAGCGGAGCAAGTGGAACAGGTAAAGAGTTACTAGCGAATGCAATGCATCAGGCAAGCGATCGACGTAACAAGCCATTTGTTGCTATTAACTGTGGCGCACTGCCAGAAAACTTACTTGAATCAGAGTTATTCGGGCATGCAAAAGGTGCTTTCACTGGAGCGGTAGCCGCTCACCCAGGTTTATTTCGAGAAGCCGATGGCGGTACTCTATTTTTAGATGAAATTGGCGATATGCCAATGACACTACAAGTTAAACTATTACGTGCGTTACAAGAGCGTCAAATCAGGCCTGTAGGCAGCAGCAAGCATGTAGATATTGATGTTCGTATCATTTCGGCTACTCACAAAGATTTGCTCAAAGAAATGGAAGAGGGCACTTTCAGGGAAGACTTATATTACCGCTTAAATGTGGTGAACTTAAAGCTTCCGTCGTTGAAAGCGCGTAGCGAAGATATTCCATTACTTGCTCGTTCATTGTTACAGCAAAGTGCTCAGCGTCATGGCGTGAATGTTAGTCAGTTTTCAGACGATGCTATGCAGCTGTTAGTGAAATCATCTTGGCCAGGAAACGTGCGTCAATTAGTGAATGTGGTAGAGCAATGTGTTGCCTTAACACAAACCCCGGTAGTGCCTCTGCATCTTGTAGAACAAGCGCTATCAGCTACCAAACAAAGTTGGCCAACGCTGACCGAAGCCCGTGATGCCTTCGAGCAACAGTATTTGAACAAGCTTTTGAAAATGACGGATGGAAACGTAACCCGCGCGGCTGAGTTAGCCGGTCGTAACCGAACCGATATGCATAAGTTAATGAAGAAGCATGACTTAGATGCGGGAGACTTTCGTTAGTACGACCCCTACTGGAAGTATCTTTGAAGCGTAAAGCGTAAAGCGTAAAAGCTGCCACCTAATGTGGCAGCTTTTTTCTTTTAGATTAGTGGGCTTTAATAGCCTTGTTAGCGATTGTTAATCTACCATTGATTCTCATTAATGATGGTTTCCGCTTTCTTGGCCATCTCTTTTAACATAAGAATTTCTTCAGCAGAGAACTCTCTCGGTTCATCATGAATAACACATAATGTACCAAGCTCGTACCCATCGTTAGAACGAAGAATAGCGCCAGCATAAGAGCGAATGTAAGGCTCACCTTTAACCAAGGGGCCGCCTGCAAAACGGCTGTCTTTTGTTGCGTCGGTTACAATTAAATATTCTTCTTCCGCTATTGCGTAAGTGCAAAATGAAATATTGCGCGGTGTTTCTGACACATCTAAACACTGGCGAGACTTAAACCATTGTCTGTCTTCGGCAATTAAGCTCACCAAGCAAATTTTGCATTTAAAATATTCTTGGGTTGCTTTGGTAACGGCATCTAGCTGTGCGTCGGGTTTGGTGTCTAGAATGTTTAAATTTTCTAGGGCTTTTAATCGCAAGGTTTCGCGATCAAGCGTTGGTAATTCCATTAATTATTTCACTTAAATAAAAAGTTACTATTGAGACTGTCTCAATAGCTTTCAGTTTATAGGAAGGTAAGCATAAGCACTAGTTAATATTCTTAATGTATGGTGCATGGCTTTGCTATTTAAAATAGTTAAAACAGCAGCACTTTTAGCGAAATTTATGCGCAGCAAATGCACGCTAAAACAAGGCGTTTTGGCTCGGCTGTTGTTTAATGGCAAGGTTAGGAATTGCCGCATCACCATGCTTTTGGTTGTACAAATCAATAAACTGCTGCGCCAACCACGGGGCGTCTTTGTTATCGGGTCGATGACAAAAGAAATACGGGCTTTTTCCTTCTAGCCGCCATTGATGAATTTTATTCACCCAAGGCGTTAAGCACGCAATATTATCTTCGTCCGTATCATTTCCTACAAAACGAACGACAGGGTTATTCGCGGTGGCAATCACATTCACCGGGACTCTAGGTTTTTTATGTCGTACCTCACTTAATAGCGCACTGTTGCTAGCCCTTGTATTAGCCCCTGTATCTAGCCTTGAAACAGGGCCGGTAAACAAGGCGCGGGTGTCCATAATAATGCGGTTGGCGTTGTGCTCAATTAATAATTGGTTTAACTGTTTCTCTTCATCACCTTTTTTAAAAAAAGCCAAATTCCTAACCTCAACGGCCACCTTAATATGGCGTGGTAAATGACTTAAAAACGAAGCCAGTCGCTCGAGTTTTTCAGGGCCAAAGCTTGCAGGAAGTTGCAACAGCATCACACCGAGTTTGTGCTCAAGTTGCGCAAGAATTTGTAATTGTTCGTTCACTTCATCTTCGCAATGCAATAATTGGTGAACATGCGTGATTTGCTGGTTAAATTTAAAGGTAAACGAAAAGTCGCTACCTACAGATTGTTCCCAGCGTGCTACCGCATCTGAATGGGGGAGAGAATAAAAGGTTGTATTTCCCTCAACCGTATTACACTCATTAGCGTAATGAACCAGTTGATTGTCACTTTTTGGGTAATTAGCAAACCAGGTTTTTGGCCAATGACTATGCTGCCACTGCGGCAGGCCAATAAATACCTCGGGTAGCGCCGAAGAAGTTGATAATTTAGTTACTGCAGGATTGTTTGTATTTGTCATTGGGCTTTAGTGCGCATTTGTTTATACTATGCGACCTTAATTTAACACATAGTGCATGATGGCAAGGGGCGCGATCGCCTCATTGTAGAGTAATGGCAAGCAGGTTCAAGGGTTTGCCAACCATCGTGTAACGCAAGATAAGAATATCAGGGGTCAACGACCATGCGCACAGATTACTGTGGGAACATCGATTCATCATACATTGGGCAAGAAATCACCCTATGTGGTTGGGTAAACAAACGCCGTGATTTAGGTGGCGTTATCTTCATCGACTTACGAGACCGCGAAGGTATCGTTCAAGTGGTATTCGACCCTGATTTACCAGAGGTATTAAGCGTAGCGAATAAACTTCGCGGTGAATTCTGCGTGAAGCTTACCGGTAAAGTACGTGCTCGTCCTGAAGGTCAAATGAATAAAGATATGCGTACCGGCGAAATTGAAATTTTGGGCACAGGCCTAGAAATCATCAATCGCTCTGATGCGCTGCCACTTGATTGGAACCAAGAGAACTCTGAAGAGCAGCGTTTACGCTACCGTTACCTTGATTTACGTCGCCCTGTTATGAGCCAGCGCTTGCAGTTCCGCGCTAAGGTAACTGGTGCAGTACGTCGTTTCTTAGAAGGCGAAGGCTTTCTAGATATTGAAACCCCTATTTTGACCAAAGCGACACCTGAAGGTGCTCGTGATTATTTAGTACCTAGTCGTACGCATAAAGGCGAGTTCTTTGCACTGCCGCAATCGCCACAACTGTTTAAGCAATTGCTGATGATGTCTGGCATGGACAGATACTATCAAATCGTAAAATGCTTCCGTGACGAAGATTTGCGTGCCGACCGCCAACCAGAATTTACTCAAATCGATATCGAAACTACGTTTTTAGATGCCGATGGCGTAATGGCGATCACTGAAAGCATGATCCGCGATTTGTTCAGCACTATGTTGAACGTAGATTTAGGTGACTTCCCACGCATGACCTACGCCGAAGCAATGAAGCGTTTTGGTAGCGATAAGCCTGATTTACGTAATCCACTAGAGCTTACCGATATTGCTGACCTACTTGAAACTGTTGAGTTTAAAGTATTCAGTGGCCCAGCTAACGATCCTAAAGGTCGTATTGCTGCTATTCGCGTACCTGGCGGTGCCAGCATGTCTCGTAAGCAAATTGACGAGTACACCAAGTTTGTGGGCATTTACGGCGCGAAAGGCTTAGCCTGGATGAAAGTGAACGAAATGGCACCAGGCCAAGAAGGTTTACAATCACCTATTCTTAAATTCTTAAGCGAAGATATTACCGACGGTATTTTACAGCGTACTGGTGCTCAAGCTGGCGATATCCTGTTGTTTGGTGCCGACACTAACACGGTAGTTACCGAAGCCATGGGCGCACTTCGCCTTAAGCTAGGTGAAGATTTTGAACTATTGGAAGGTGAGTGGAAGCCGTTGTGGGTTGTCGACTTCCCTATGTTCGAAGAATTCGATGGACAGCTTCATGCTATACACCATCCGTTTACTGCACCTCGCGGCTTAACCGCAGAAGAGCTAAAAGCCAACCCGGTTGGCGCATTGTCTGATGCCTACGATATGGTATTAAATGGTTGCGAGCTTGGTGGTGGTTCAGTACGTATTCACAACGAAGAAATGCAATCTGCCGTGTTTGAGATTTTGGGTATTGAAGAAGAAGAAGCGAAGAATAAATTTGGCTTCTTACTTGATGCTTTACGCTTTGGTGCGCCGCCTCACGCAGGTCTAGCGTTCGGTTTAGATCGCCTTGTTATGCTTATGACAGGTGCTAGCTCTATTCGTGATGTAATGGCATTCCCTAAAACCACGACAGCGGCTTGCCCATTAACATCTGCGCCAAGTCCAGCGAATCCACAGCAGTTGGAAGAGTTGGCGATTGCAACGGTAAAAAAGCCGTCGTAAACGATGGCTTATAAAAAGCCCGAGTCGGTCCTTGTGGTGTTGTACGATCAGCACCATAAGGTACTTTTGCTACAGCGCAATGACGACCCTGAATTTTGGCAGTCGGTTACCGGCGCAATGGAAGATGGCGAGCTCCCTATTGAAACCGCATACCGAGAAGTAGCGGAAGAAACAGGGATTGACGCCAAACAACTGTCTATAGAAATGTTTAACCACAATAGACAAAACCAATACGAAATTCGCAGCCGCTGGTTGCATCGATATCCCCCCGGAACACGGTTTAACACCGAACACGTTTTTTCTCTTCAAGTAGACAGTACCTTGCCGTTGGTGCTTACTGAACATTTGCAGTATGAGTGGGTAGATAAAGCACAAGCATTAGCGCGACTTTGGTCGCCTTCAAACAAAGAGGCGGTATCAATGTTTGTACCAAACGTACCTTAATGGTTATACTGGGTATAGATCCAGGTTCTAGGGTTACAGGCTACGGCGTTATTGAGCGTAAGCAGGGTAAACTTGTGTATGTGGCGAGCGGTTGTATTCGCGTTGGAACGGCAGACTTACCGTCCAGGCTTGCCAATATTTATACCGGCATTAGCGATATTATTCGCCAGTACAACCCTGCACAATTTGCTATCGAGCAAGTGTTTATGGCAAAAAATCCCGACTCTGCTTTAAAGTTAGGGCAAGCCCGCGGTGCCGCTATTGTGGCAGCCACTCAAGGTGATTTGCCAGTAGCAGAATATTCGGCTAGGCAAATTAAACAAGCAGTAGTAGGTAAGGGTAGTGCAGATAAAACCCAAGTGCAGCACATGGTGAAGCATTTGTTGAGTTTAAGTGGTACACCTCAAGCTGATGCAGCTGATGCTCTTGCGGTAGCGCTATGTCATGCTCATACCGAGCAAAGCTTGATTAATATGGCAGGGCAAGCACGCAAAACCGTGCGAGGCCGTTTGCGTTAATTGTTTTGTTTGCTCTAGCGTTGTTAAAAACTCGCATAGCGGTAACCACTTTTTTGTAACTAATAGAACCTTCCTATTCGTTTTATTTCCCTACATTGGGAAAATACCAGGTAAGAGAGCAGTCATGATTGGACGTATTCGCGGTACATTGGCCGAAAAGCAGCCCCCAGAAATATTGGTAGATGCAAATGGGGTAGGTTATGAAATTCATATGCCAATGACCAGCTTCTATCAATTGCCAGCCGTAGGTGAGGAAGTGGTAGTTTATACCCATTTCGTCGTGCGAGAAGACGCGCAATTGCTGTTCGGTTTTGCCGATAAAATGGAGCGAGGATTATTCCGAGAGCTAATTAAAGCGAATGGGGTGGGCCCTAAATTAGGCTTAACCATATTATCGGGTATGTCCGCAGGCCAATTTTTATCAGCGGTTCAAAATGCAGACGTTTCTGCGCTAGTGAGCTTGCCGGGCATTGGTAAGAAAACGGCTGAAAGGTTAGTGGTTGAGTTAAAAGATAGGTTAGCGAAGTTTGGCAAAGTACAAAGTATTGCCATTCCACCGCCCAGTGGGGATTTACTTAACACCAATACGCTAGTAGAAGTAAACGACACGAGAGAAGATGCCCAGAGCGCGCTAGTGGCACTAGGCTATAAGCCTGCGCAGGCCAGTAAACTTATCGACAGTGTTTATAAAGAAGGCATGGAAAGCGAATCGCTAATTCGTGAAGCGTTAAAAGCCGCTATTTAAACCTTTTTAAACAGAAGCCAAGACTAAAACAAGCTAGCGCGATAGGCCTACGTAGCCGATTTACATTAAAGCAGAGCCCTAATGATAGAAGCTGACAGATTAATTACGCCCGACGCGAGTACCGAAGATGAAGTTATCGACCGTGCTATTCGCCCTAAAATGCTTGATGATTACACAGGCCAGCCTCACGTGTGTGAGCAGATGGAAATCTTCATTCAGGCAGCTAGAAAGCGTGACGATGCCCTTGATCACTTATTAATATTTGGCCCGCCAGGGTTAGGTAAAACTACCCTAGCAAATATTGTGGCGAACGAGATGGATGTCAGCATTAAAACCACCTCTGGTCCCGTACTTGAAAAAGCAGGTGACCTAGCGGCATTGCTGACTAACCTTGAACGCAACGATGTGCTTTTTATTGATGAAATTCATCGATTAAGCCCTGTAGTGGAAGAAATTCTGTATCCCGCCATGGAAGATTACCAGCTGGATATTATGATAGGCGAGGGGCCAGCAGCCCGCTCTATCAAACTTGACTTACCACCTTTCACCTTAGTGGGAGCTACAACGCGGGCAGGTTCGCTTACATCGCCATTGCGAGACCGATTCGGCATAGTTCAACGACTCGAGTTTTATTCGGTTAAAGATCTCACCACCATTGTGGCTCGTAGTGCGAGTTACTTGAATTTGGATATGAGCCCAGAAGGCGCACAGGAAATTGCACGTCGCTCTAGAGGTACACCGCGTATTGCCAACAGGCTATTACGACGGGTTCGAGATTACGCAGAAATTAAATCTGATGGTACGGTAGGCGTTGAAACCGCAGCAAAGGCATTGGATATGCTTGATGTAGATAAAGAAGGTTTCGATTACATGGATCGGAAATTGCTTTGTGCCATTATAGAGAAATTTGATGGCGGCCCAGTAGGGCTAGATAATTTAGCTGCGGCGATTGGTGAAGAGAAAGAGACTATTGAAGATGTTATTGAACCCTTTCTAATTCAGCAAGGTTTCTTACAGCGTACCCCGCGTGGGCGTATAGTCTCGCAACGCGCCTATCTTCACTTCGGTTTTACACCTTCTGTTTAGCGGCTTACCCTTTGTGTATTTGTATGAGCAAGCCCTATGTTTGCTCATGCTTAGTTTCTGTTATTTAGCACACCCTTTCACTTTTCTTCAGATAAAAAAAAGCCCGCTCAATGAACGGGCCAAAACAACAAGTGTTAAAGGAAATAAATCCAGGGAACTCATATCTAACAGGAGAAAAACTCTTGCATAACCGTGTGGTACACCATTACGCTCTGTAGAACTGATGCTGCGTATTATAGGCTTAGTTTGAATTCTTACAATTGAGTAAAATTGTTTTTTAGCCTTAGAAAAACTAATGTGTTGCAGTGGTGTTAATGGTTTATCATTTTATCATTAAATTCTCCTGGAAATGGGGTGTGTAGGGTGAATATTATCGTTTTTGTAAGTCTGTAATACGATAAATAACCAAGGTTAACGATTAATTTTATTGACGGTGAAAGAATATTTATGCATTTACACCAAGTAAGAGTGTATTACGAAGATACTGATGCGGGGGGCATTGTATATTATGCCAACTACCTCAAGTTTATGGAGAGGGCAAGAACCGAGTGGCTTAGAGCCCTTGGCTTCGAACAAGATAGATTAATGGAACAATCAGTGGCTTTTGTCGTCAAACGCGTTGAAATGCATAACTATGCGCCTGCTCGGTTTAATGACCTGTTGAGTATTGAAACGCAGGTTGTAGAATTGAAAGGAGCGAGTATGACGTTTCAACAAACCATTAGAAATAAACAAGATGTAACTTTAGTATCTGCCGATATTCAAGTTGCTTGTGTCAGTCTGGAGACGATGAAGCCCAGACGACTACCACGTACATTGTTAGGGGAAATAACGCGTGTCATCTGATCTTACTTTTATCGGCCTATTTTTGCAGGCCAGCTTTATTGTTCAACTTGTTATGTTGCTTTTATTAGGCGTTTCAGTTGCGTCTTGGACATTTATCTTTCAGCGTAGTAAGGCGCTTTCAAGTGCACGAGAAGAGATGCGTCAGTTTGAAGACAAGTTTTGGTCGGGTGCTGATTTAAATCGACTCTATCAAGAGCTATCTGCTCGCCCTAACTTATCGGGTATTGGCACTATCTTTTGTGCTGGCTTTAAAGAGTTCGTCCGCTTGCGCAAATCGAATTCAGGCACCAATGCTATTGTTGATGGTACTTACCGCTCAATGCGGGTAACTATGTCTCGCCAAGTGGAAGAATTAGAAAGTCGTCTTCCGTTTCTAGCAACGGCCGGTTCTATTAGTCCGTATATAGGCCTATTTGGTACGGTGTGGGGGATCATGAACGCCTTTATCGCTTTAGGTGAAGTACAGCAAGCCACCCTTGCCATGGTAGCGCCAGGTATTGCGGAAGCCCTTATTGCAACGGCTATCGGCTTATTTGCGGCCATTCCTGCGGTTATTGCGTATAACCGTTTCAGTCACCAAGTTGAGAAATTGGAAAACAGCTACGGTAACTTTATGGAAGAGTTTTCTGCCATTCTTCACCGTCAGGCAGTATCTGGTCAAGCTCAGCAGCCGCAAGCGTAAATGCGAACATTGATGCGAGCTTAACTCACTGGTGAGAGAGGAATTATTATGTATGTAAGAAAGCGCCGTAGGCCGGTTTCTGAAATTAATGTAGTACCTTACATCGATGTGATGTTGGTACTACTGATTATCTTTATGGTAACGGCTCCGCTTATTTCGCAAGGGGTTAAAGTTGATTTACCTAAAGCAAGTGCGAACCCAATTGAGCAAGAAGATAATCCACCTATTATTGCGTCAGTAGACGTTAAAGGCCGCTACTTTCTTAACGTGGGAGACGACCAAGAGTCGCCACTGGCACAAGAAGACTTAGCAGCCTTGGTACAAGCTCAGCTACAAAAAGATCCTAATACTCCCGTGGTAGTAAAAGGAGATGGGCAAGTTGCTTATAATGAGGTCATTCAACTTATGGTGTTATTGCAAGGCGCGGGTGTGCCTTCTGTAGGTTTAATGACAGACCCCGTTGAGCCAGAGTAGGTTTATTGATGACTGCAAGTTCTGTTGGCATTTATAAATCTATCGCACTGCACCTTGTTGTGGCTGCAGTGTTGCTAATTAGCGTCAGCTTTTCACCTTCTCCCTTGCCTACAATGGCCACTAATGCGCCGGTTATTGAAGCTACCTTCATTGATGCTCAAGCCATCGCTGATACCAAGAGAGAACAAGCGCAGGCACAAGCGCAGGCAAGAGAGGCAGAAGCGCAAAGAAAGAAGAAAGAAGCGCAAGCTGCTGCAGCTAAGCGTAAGAGGGCGGCAGAGGCTAAGCAAGCTAGAGAGAAGAAGCAAGCTGAAGAAGCCGAGTTCAAACGTCAAAAAGAGTTAGAACAGTTGGCTGCGCAAAAGGAGCAACAGCGCAAAGAACGTGAAGCTAAAGCGAAAGCCGATGCAGAGCGTAAGAAAAAAGAAGCTGCTGAAAATGCTGAGATGGAGAGAATTATGCAAGAGCAACTTGCGCAAGAGCAAGCGGCTCAGCAACAACGAAGACGTGCACAAGTTCTGACTGAAGTAGAGCGCTATACCGCATTAATTCAGCAAACGATAAAACGTAACTTGTACGACGATGACAGCTTTAAAGGTAAGGTATGTAGATTGAATATCAAATTGGCTACCACAGGTTATGTGACTAGCATACGTATCTTAGGCGGGCATGACGCCTTGTGCAGAGCAGCAGAAAGTGCCGTACGCCGTGCAGAAGAACTGCCGGTATCGGATGCGGCCGACGTCTATGAGCAATTAAAAGATATTAACTTAAAAGTGGAACTGTAGTGCAATGAAAAAAACAGGTTTATGGATAGCCGCCATCGCGATGGTATTTAGTGCCAAGGTATTCGCGACGTTAGAGATTGTGATCACCGAAGGTATAAACAGTGCTCGACCTATTGGTGTAGTGCCGTTTAAGTGGAAAGGTGCTGGCACATTGCCTAGCGATATTTCTGAAGTCATTATGGCTGACCTGATGCGTAGCGGTAAATTTAGCCCCGTTGCGACAAGTAAAATGCCCCAAATGCCTGAAACCGCTGATGAGGTTAACTACTCTGCGTGGGCGTCTCTTGGGGTTGATACGGTTTTGGTCGGAAGTATTGAACCTGAAGGTACCGATAGATATTTAGTCTCTTACCAACTGGTTGATGTACTAAAAGGGCAGTTAGACGGTGGCCAGTCTCAGGTATTGAAAAACGGTGAGTTAGTCGTAAGTAACGAACACGTTATAGCGGCGCGCCAATCTATTATTAGCCCTAGAGACTTTAGGCAATACGCACACCGCATTAGTGATGTAGTGTATGAGAAATTGACAGGTGTACGCGGTGCATTCTTAACCCGTATAGCTTATGTTATTGTACGTGACAGAGATACGTACGAGAAACCATATCAGCTAGTGATTTCAGACTATGATGGCGAGAACGAGACGCGCCTGTTGTCGTCACCTGAACCATTGATGTCTCCGGTTTGGTCACCAGACGGTGAAAAGTTAGCTTATGTAAGCTTTGAAAACCGTAGACCTCAAATATTCATACAGGATATATATACTAGCAAACGTACAACGGTTACTGATTTCCCTGGAATTAACGGAAGCCCAGCGTTTTCACCAGATGGCAAGCAACTTGCAATGGTTTTGTCGAAAGATGGGAACCCAGAGATCTATGTTATGGATCTTGCGACGAAAAATTTAACCAGAGTAACGCGCAACCGTGCCATCGATACAGAGCCTTCATGGCTACCTGACGGTAGTGGTTTAATTTTTAGCTCTGAACGGGGTGGTAAACCCCAGATATATAGCGTAAATTTAAATTCTAGAAAGGTAAGACGCGTTACTTTTGTAGGCGAACAGAACTTGGGTGCTACATTAACGCCCGACGGTAAGCAAATGGTAGTGGTTAATCAAACCAATGGAAACTACCATATTGCTAAGCAGGCATTAGACGGCGGCTCTCCTCAGGTACTGACAAGAACCTTTTTGGATGAGTCACCCAGTGTAGCGCCTAACGGTAGTATGATTATTTATAGTACCCTTCATGAAGGGACACAAGTACTTTCACTTGTTTCACTTGATGGACGCTTTAAAGCCAGATTACCGGCAGCCGATGGGCAAGTGAAATCGCCAAGTTGGTCACCATTTTTGTTCTAACAATTGAAATATCAAACAATAACATTTAAGGATTAGTAGGATGCAAATGAATAAATTAATGAAGAGCTTCATTATCGCCTTGCCAGTGGTGACCATGATGGCCTGTTCGTCTGGCCCTAGCGAAGAAGAGCTAGCTGCTGAGCGTAACCGTCTTGCACAAGAACAAGCACAAGCAGAGCAAGATGCTCGTCAAGCTGAAGCACAACGCGTAGAAGCAGAAGCTGCTCAACGCATGAAGCGTTCAGAAGAAATGGTTCAGCAAGAAATGGAAGCGTTGAAAAACGAACAAACGGTTTACTTCGATTTCGACCGCGCTAGCATCAAGCCTGAATTTCAACGTTTACTTGATAAACACGCAGCGTTCTTGGTGAAAAACCCTAACATGAAGGTGACCATCGAAGGTCATACTGATAGCCGTGGTACACCAGAGTACAACATTGCACTAGGTGAGCGTCGTGCCCAGTCTGTTGAAACTTACCTAATGAACGCGGGTGTAAGCAGCAGCCAAATTACGGTTGTTTCATACGGTGAAGAGAAGTCTGCGGTAATGGGTTCAACTGAATATGCATTCGCGCAAAATCGCCGCGGAGTGGTTGTTTACCGATAATGGCTTTTACAGCAATTAACACTATTAAAGCAGGCGTTACCTTGTGTGCCGCCTTTGCTATTTCAAGTTCTGCCTTCGCACAGGCGCCAGTGGTAGATGCCAATGGCGGCAGCAATCTAGAACAGCGTATTGCTGTTTTAGAGCGTATTGTTAAAAGCAGAACTGAAATGCAGCATCGCTTACAAACCCAATTGGACAACATGCAAAGCGAAGTTGACCAATTGCGAGGGTCTGTCGAAGTTAACACCAACGAGCTGGAAAAGGTGCTTGAACGTCAGCGTGAATTGTACCTTGAGATAGATAAGCGTGTTGAGGCACTTAAACAAGGCGGTTTAGCTAACGCTGGTGGCGCTGGCGCCCCGTTAGGTAATTCTGCAGGGGTTACCCCCTCCACAGGCTCATCATCCCCACAAGAGGGGGAGGACGAAGCGTACGACAGTGCTGTTAATCTTATCCTGAAATCTCGTGAGTACGATAAAGCAATTCCTGCTTTTCAGTCATTCATACAGCGGTTTCCGAATAGCGAGTATGCACCGAATGCGCACTACTGGCTCGGTCAGCTGTTGTTTAATAAACAGCAATGGAATGACGCTATTGAGCAATTTAATATCGTATCAAACCGCTTCTCTGATTCAGTGAAGCGTCCAGATGCATTATTAAAGTTAGGTGTCATTGCCGAACGCACGGGCGACAATAGTGGGGCACGAAATTTCTTTCAGCAAGTTATAAGCGAATACCCTAATTCTTCCGCAAAGCGGTTAGCGGAATCTAGATTAAATAATCTATAATGAAAAACCTCTCCTAATGAGAGGTTTTTTTTCGCCCCTTTGAAATTTTATACCTCTGTTGTACTGAACCATCAACAATACTTATGAGTATATTTTTCAAGGAAAATCCAAAAAACACGCATTTTTTTAGACTTAACTCGGTGGCATTTTGTCGGTTTAAAAAAGTTTTGTACTGGTTTTGTGGTAGGAATTATGCGCGATTTGTGTTGATTTTGAGCGGTTGAAAGCTTTTTACTACAAAAATCAAAATAAAAATGCCTTTTGGGTTGCGTCAGAAAAAAATCTGAGTATTATATGCCGCCGTTGCCAAGACACAGGCAACATCAGGAAAGATTGGGTCGTTAGCTCAGCTGGTAGAGCAGTTGACTTTTAATCAATTGGTCGCTGGTTCGAATCCAGCACGACCCACCA